>CAMDKS010000032.1 GCA_945900755.1 Bdellovibrio sp. ZAP7 | reverse complement strand
GTAACGCGCTTTAGTCCATCCGCATTATTATTCGAAGCCCTGGCCATCCATCTGTATATGGTTGCTCGGGTAACTCCATAGGCTATGGCCACTGCAGCAACAGAGGCGCCGTTTTCGATCGCACCCAAAGCCTTCCTCTTAGTTGAAACTGAAAAGTGCTCTTGTCTAGATTTCATTATTCGCCACCAATTCTAAATATATTATTCATTTTTTATTCGAAACAATTGTAAATTAGTCGCAGTAAAAATGTTACAAAATAATTAAAAAAAAGACAGGTTTCTCATGCTAAATAAATTACATCTTTTGTATCATTTTTACCGAGACGGGCTATAGCATCCGCAGGACTCCCGAAAATTTATTTATGTTTGAGGTCAATGAACTAATATTGCATGGTAAACCTATAAAATTTCAACAAAAACCGGACGAAGCATGGAGATCGTGGCATTTAATGTGACATGAATGCATGAAGCCGGTCCCAATAATTTTTAAAATTGCATAGTTGAATTGGACATGCTAGCCACAATACTCCAAAGATTGTCGGTTTCCCAATTTACTGCATCGTGGGGATTGTGTGAAAATAGTTGTCGCAGATGACCATCCTGTTATTTTAGACGGAATTCGTAACCTTATCGCGTCGAATTTGCCTTGGGAGATATACCTTTGTAGTGATGTATATACGGCACGTACTGCAATTGCCGATAATGTTCCCGACATTGTCTTTTCGGACGTCTGTATGCCTGGCGGGTGTATTGTAGAAACGATCGGCCGACTTCGTAAACAAGGGCTCTATTTTCAAACAATATTTTTTTCAGCTCATCTGACCGATGCGACTGTTCGGAGTTCATTGGCGCTGGGCGTTGCTGGGCTCCTAACGAAAGAAGATTCTAGAGACGAAATATTGACCTGCCTTAAAGTGGTAGCCAGTGGAGGCCATTATTATTCCCAGCGAGTCAAAGATCGACTTATGGTCTCTACTGTTTACGATGACCAAAGTCGAAAGCCTATCGTGAAGTCGGGATATTTGAGCTCTCGTGAAATCGAAGTGCTTAAATGTATTGGCAAGGGTGATTCCAATAGTTTAATTGCAGAAGCGCTTCGAATCAGCATCAAAACAGTAAATAGACATAAATCAAATATCATGGATAAATTGTCGATCAGGAATTCTTCTGAATTGATGAAATATGCCATTCGAGAAGGTCTTTCGCCCATTTAATTTCGTGCGGGCTAAAATGGGTATCTACACCCACTGCGCAGGGTAATTAATACAATTTAAATGCCATTTCTCCTTTGCTAACTTGATTGGACTATCCTGTGTTCGGGAATATTGTTCAATCTGATTGAAGGAGTTGAAATATGAATGCACAAAGTTTAAGTAGTTTTCTTGGTGACTGCAAAATTTCCACCCTATCACCAATGGAATTAACCGATAAATTTTACGAATTTCGAGACTCGGTATATGTTTGCGAGAAGGGCTTTTTAAGCCGCGAAATGGCCTCAAAATATGATCAGTTTGGTGTTTATATTGTATTGACCTTGAACGGCGATGACACTCCCATCGCAGCCATTCAAACTTATAAGGCGGAAGTTGGCGAGTTTGCCGACATGAGTGAATTACCTGTCGATCGATTGAAGTCAGGTATCGTTTTGACGAGATTGATGGTCAGGAAGGAATATCGAGGATTTGGTCTATCTGGGCTAATGTTATATATGGCCATGCAACAAGGGCGACGCTGGAAACGGTCCAGAGCATTTTTGTATGTTGAACAGGGTGAAATGTCGACTAGGCGACATTTGTCATACGAAGTGATCCCATCCCTGCCGACATTTATACCGACTGGGGCACAGAAAAATAAAGTCATCCCATGTACGCAATTTTTGGAGATGTCTATGGCTCAGTGTTTTTCGCAAATGACTCCCGAGGTAAAAGACTTCCTTCGACCATATTTAGGGCAGGAGGCCGTTGACACAGTTAATGAGAGACTCGATAAATTCTTTAAAAATCCATGGTTTAAAGCGGTATACTCCGAAACGATGACGAAGCATCAATACATCCAAACTCTGGGCAATCTATATCAATTTGTTCGATTGACAACCCGAATACTTAGTCGGGCGGTGTCTCTATGTGACGATAGTGGCATGCGGAATCATTTTCTGGAGCATTTGAATGGAGAAATTGATCACGAAATACAAATCGAATCCGATTTGGCTCAAGTTGATTCAACCGTTGTCGACTTTGTCAAGAATCGAATGATTCCATCGATCCCCACGCAGCAATTTATGGTGATTCAAGAAAGTCTATTAGCGTATAATCACGATCCACTAAGCTATGTTGCCGTTCCATTTTCTATCGAGGGTTTTACGGCACGCCTTGATCAGAAATTCATACAATGTCTAGAAAATTGCCTAAAAAAATGGGGAGTTCAAAGACCTGCGAGGGGTGTCACGTTCTTTCGAGTTCATATTAATTCCGATGGTGGCGAGGATGGTCATTGGGAAAGTAACAAAAAATTCTTGAAAAAATATATCGACACAGATCTCCGATTGAAGAAGTTCATCAACGTCATTCATTTGACGATGGACTCACTCGAAAATTGCTACAGTAGCTATGTGGCAGAGCCAGATTTTACACAGATTTCAGTTCCTTTAACAGAATTTCCATTTATTGCCACTGCGGCGCTTTCTCCTGAACATTTGAGCCAATAAGAAATTAAATCACAATTGGTCAGGGTGGGACGAGTATGCTAGAGATCACAGAAATCACAGAGACCAATGATCCGAAGGAGTGGTGGTCACGCGTGCTAATAGTTGAAGATGATTCGGAAGCTCATGAATTTATTCGAATATTTTTAGCCAAAAAAGGAATTAATTGTGTTGTTGCCGAAAACGGACAAGTAGGGCTGAACCTCTGGATGGCGGACACCTCAATCCGAATTGTATTGACGGATATTTTTATGCCATTGATGCTTGGGCCTGATATGATCCGGGCCATTCGAGCGATTGATCAAGGGGTGCGAATACTTGTGATGTCCTCTTTTGCAGATCTAAATTCTGTTATGGATTGTGTAAAATTGGGCGCCAATGATTTCATTCAGAAGCCGTATAAACCGAACCAATTGTTTGAGTCTCTACTTGCTCAATATAAAGAACTAAATATTGAGATGAGTGCTCGTGATAGCATGCTCAACAATGAGTTTTTTCTGAACTTAAATAGCGTCCTCGCTAAAGCGGTAGATTCGTCTAGACTGGCTAGTATTGTGCTGGGTCAAATTTCCAATTTTTTCGGGTTTTCAGATGCAACTTTGTTTAAAATTTCTGGAAATGCGGGCGATTGCAACCTTAAAATGGATCTGTTTGGAACCTCGTTAGATTCTACCAAAGATGTGGAGTCAGCCGCTATTTTGGCGGATTTTGACCCAACTAATATTTCCGCGCTCAGAGTTTACTTCCCATTTTGTTCACCTGAAAGCTCATCTATTCAAGTCAATGTAAATGATCCCGATAAATTTTTCTTGGTCGTAGGGCCGTGCAATAAAGTGCGAACTGGAATCATGGCTACGGCACACCGATTAAAGGTAATTGCCGATGGACTTCCACTGATCGTACTTTATATTCAAAGCAGGTTACGCCTGGGGAGTCAGCAAGCCGAGCGCGATTCAAAGGGACTTATGCATTTGGCTTTTTTAGGCGAAGTTTCTGCCTCCATTGTCCATGACATTAGCAATCCACTGACGGTAGTGGTACATCACACTAATAAATTGGCAGAACGGACAGATTTTGAACTTGAGACGCAGGTAGTCCTTGGGAAGATTTCAAGGAATGTGAAGCTCATAGTGGACATAGTGAGGTCTTTTTCCAACCTTATGCGCGGCGCCGCTGACGACGAATTTTCGAAAGTATATCTTAGTGAGTTGACCAACTCGTCCATTGGTGCACTTGATCAAAAGTCGCAAATTTCGGCCGTTAGCATTGTTGTGCAAGGAACAAATTGCGACCTAGTCGAGGTTTACTGTCAGCCATCAAAAATAATTCAAGTGCTAGTCAATTTATTGTCAAATGCCATTGATGCAACAGACAAGGAGAAGAGTGCGAGCGTGTTTATTGAATGTTCCAAATTGCCTTCAAAGGTTGAATTTAAAGTAAAAAATATTGGCGAAGCCATCCCAGATCATATCCGAGAGCAAATATTCGAAAAATTTTATACTACGAAGGCATCCGATAAGGGTACCGGATTAGGCTTGTATATTTCTAGCACGATTGTAAAGAGTCATGGTGGTGAGCTTGAATACGTGCGGGAAAATGGTTATACCTGTTTTAAATTCGGTCTTCCGCTTGTCGAATGTTATGCGCCGATTTCCGCCGAAAAACGCCCCTAATCAGCAGAAACGGATAATGTGTATGGCTACTACAATGTTTTAAATATCTAGGGCAGCAGTGAAAACAAACAGAGCAGGGCCGGCCAGGGTGATCAAATCATCTTGGCCGGCTTGTTTTACGTACAGTCGACCGCCAGGCATGTCGATGGCCACCCAAAGGGACCGTTCGCCGAGTCCAGTTGCAAGAATAGTGGCCCCGACGGCACAGGCTCCGGTGCCACAAGCCTGTGTTGCTCCGACGCCCCGTTCCCACGGAAATACTCTATAAAGTTCTCCGATCTCTTCTCCGATTTCACGGCGTGCTCGCTGCCGGTCTTTCTCCGTGATTTCAAGAGCCGACGTGACATGTACATTTATGCCGTCTCCACCTCGACATTTTTGTAGTGGAGGGCCAAGAATGGATGCCAGATCTGCCGTGGCCTCGTTCACGGTAATTACGACGTGAGGATTGCCAAGACTAATCGTCTCGACGTCGCCTGCAAGCTTTGAATTCGCCTTCTGGTGAAGAGCAACAGCGTCCTGTATTTCGTGGTGCCAGTCATTAGCCGTATTTATTGTTGGAACCTGCATCGTGACGGCCACAAACGGTGAGCCTTCCTTGCCGAGAAATCTGCAATCAATCGCCACACCCTGGACCGTCAACGTGACGCCGTCAAAATCAGAGATGCCCTCGCGTAGAGCTCTTTTTCTGGCACTCATGGCCGCACAGCGAAGCCCATTGCCACAATTTTTTGCCTGACTACCATCAGAATTAATGATGACGAGTTCTTCTGGGTGCGGTGATTTTGAGGTTTTGGCCACGAGAACCAAAATGCCATCGGCTCCCATCCCTGAACCATCGCGATTGCACAATTTCTGCGTAAGCCGCTCTAGGGTGGGGACTAGCATGTCGCGGTCGGTAGCTAGAATCCACGTGACGATGAAATCGTTTTTGGCGCCGTGCCATTTTTCAATTTCGATAATCATTTTGTGGGGCCTTTTAGTGGATTAAGTGGTGGGGGTTTGTAGTTTATAACCTTTTCCGCGTACGCTCAGTAATAACTTAGGATTCTTTGGGTCAACTTCAATCATTTTTCGCAGTCGAACCACGAAATTGTCAATGGTCCGAGTCTCAGTCGTGGCGCGAAGTCCCCAAACTTTCTCGAGTAAATGCTCGCGGCTAACCACACGGCCAGGTTGCTCCATGAGCTCTCTTAGGAAATCGGCTTCGAGTTTCGTGACGGCGTGGGACTGTTGATTGTGGGTCAATAGCAACTGACCGAAATCAAGGTGAAGGGTCCCGACGGTGATCTCGTCACTGCCGTTTAGCGATTTTTTATTTATGTATAGATTGGCCCGCTCCGTCATTCTGCGCACCCGAGCCAACAGTTCTTTTAAGTGGAAGGGTTTAGCAATGTAATCATCGACACCAGCCTCAAACCCAAGAAGGCGATCATTTTCCGCACTTCTTGCCGTGAGCATTAGGATGGCGACCCTTGCATCCTGAAGCCGAATGGCCTTGGCTACTTGAAAGCCGTCCATCTCTGGAAGCATGACATCCAAAATGATGGCGTGAAAAGGTCCCTCCGCACCAAAATCTTGAACGGCCTTGGGGCCTGTTGCCGCATGGACAACGTAAAAACCCTCAGCCTCTAAATTTAAGATGAGTGAAAACGCGATATGCGGTTCGTCTTCGACGAGCAAGATTTTGAATTTTTCGTCGTTATTTGTCATGAGGGAAATGTCGCCTTAAATGTACTTCCTTCACCATGCCCAGCACTAGTCACGGTGATGGTGCCGCCGAGCTGCTCAAGACTTGTTTTGACAATGAATAAACCGAGGCCTGTGCCTTGGATCGCCTGTTTGGTGACTTCAGAACTGCGGTAGAACATTTTAAAAATTTTCTTCTTATCTCTTTTATTTAGACCAATGCCTTGATCTTTTACGGTCACATGCAGGGATCCCGCAATGGTGTCTGACGTAACCACTATGTTTGATTTCATGGGGGAGTATTTTATTGCATTTTCGAGCAGGTTACTTAGCACAATATTAAAGGCATTCTTACTGCCCCGCCAGGTTAGGTTTTCTGCACCATTCAATTCAATGCGGCCAGCGATATTTGCGTCCAGATGAGTTAAGGAGTGAATGATTTCAAGGGTTGTTTGACGGAAGGCCAATTCTTCGATGTCGTCTTGAAACATCGAAAGACCCCTATCGAGGCGTGAAGAAATCAAAATCTGATTCACTAAGCGGATGAGCCTTTCGATATCAATGCGGCTCATGCTCAGCAGTTTTTGTTTGGTACTTTCGGGTAACGCCCGCTCGGTCATCGTCTCATAAGCCAGCTGAATGCTCGCAAGCGGAGTTCTCAGTTCGTGAGTGACGCTGGAAACAAAGTGCCTCTGTTGCTGGATTAAGGATGTTTGGCGTTGACCCCAGATAAATAACATAATGGAGCCAGCCCCCAAGATCGCAAGCAGAATGATTCCAATGACAATGAGTATCAACAAGCTTCCGTCATAAATGGGAGGACTCGTGGGGGTCAATTGGGTCGTTAGGTGTTCCAGCTCTCGGCGGCGCGCAACAAACCAAACAACCCATAGCGCAAGGATTGACGTCCAGATGATTTGCATCATGACAAATATGCCAACGGGATGGATCATCCACCAAAACCGACTTAGAATCTGTCTTTTGAATCGGCCTGGCGTTACAGGCAGCTTTGCGAGAAATATAGAGGCAATAGTTCGAATAAAAACACTCAGTGAATAATTTGAATCGAATGACTCGAGGTTTGAAGTTCCGCTTTCAGATCTAGCGCAATATTTAACAGATTCGTATAATCGTAACGCCCGACGATAAAGGCGACGCTGTCGGCAGCCTTCGCTTCGATCAGGGAGCGAACGAGCTGACTCGTTAGTTCTAACGCATTGGCATTGCTGATGGCTCCGATGCAGGGATAAAGGGCAATGTCTCGAGACTTTAGATTGAGAATCGTTTCGGTCACCAGTCCGACCCAAACGGCGTAGTCACGAAAGTTATCTCCTGGGCAAGGAGTCACGAAGACGCGGCGAGCCTGACCGTCGTCACCAGCAATCGCCATCAAAAAAGGTTCGGTCACGTTTTGTCCATGGCGTTCTAATTCGTAAAGTAAGTGGGACGTAGACCCCTGCTCGAGCATGTCTTGAGATTTGATGGTTCCGTTTTTTGCAAACGTGACAACAAGGTGATCAATGATATCCAAGTCGTCAACAGCTAAAGTAATTCGAATGCCCGATTCAGGCAGTGTGGTCATTGGCGTAACGTCTTTTGCCTGTGCGTCGCTTTGAATGTTCATCTTGTGCTCCTCTGCTGAAGGTAAATTCAATGGCCGTTCACCGTTCGCAGCGTTACTAAAAAATCTAGGCTCGAAGTTCTGCGAGAACTGAATCGAGGATACCGTTTACGAAAGCACCAGAGTGTTCCGCACCGTAACGCTTAGCAAGTTCAATGGCCTCGTTTAAGATTACCTTATCTGGTGCCATCTTCTCAAGAATTTCATGGGTCGACATACGAAGAACAGCACGATCGGTGCTCGGCATGCGGGATATTTTCCAGTTTTTGCTGTGTTTGGTGATGATTTCATCCAATTTAGTTATGTTTTCTAATACTCCCTTGACGAGCGTCTCTAAGTAGGAGCTTAAAACAGCATCGACTTTAAAATAACTAATAAAGTTGTCAAAATGCTCCGCCGAGAAATAGAAAATCTTTTCTGTTTCACATTGATATAAAAATTGTACCGCAAATTCCCTGGCCTGGGTGTTTGGGTTCGTTTTTGGCATTTGAAGAGCTCCTAACTGTTTATTTAAAGGCGTTTGCGAGAGGATTTTAGGATTAAAATCGAGCTACGATTTGGACCATATCAAGGGCGGTTTGGGCGGCGTCGCGACCTTTATTCCCATACTTTATGCCGCTGCGGTTCAAAGCTTGTTCAACGGTATTCGTTGTTAAGACCCCAAATATAACAGGAACACCTGTTTGAAGCCCAATTTCCATGACACCGCGGGCGCACTCGCCGGCTACAAAATCAAAGTGTGGGGTCTCCCCTTTAATCACAGCGCCAAGGGTCACGATGGCGGCATATTTTCCTGATTTAGCGGCGAGGGACGCCACCAAGGGGATTTCAAAACAGCCAGGAACCCAAACCACTTCGATATGAGACGAAAGGTTGGCCGCCTTAAAAACATCTTCAGCTCCCGATAATAGGCATCTGGTGATCATTTCATTAAATCGACCGACTACGATCAGGAATTTTTGGTCGGATGATTTTTTAGCGGTGGGCTTACTCATGATTCTCGTCTCTCCAATTCAATTCGTTTTTGCTATCAAATGGCGATACAACTCAATGCGAAGGAATAATGACGTGCTCTGTAACTTCAAGTCCGAATCCTGCCAAGCCCTTTAGATTTCTTTGTTGGGTTACATGGGTGCGCATTCTGTTGATCCCTAAAGACCTTATTATTTGAGCGCCGACACCTAGCAACCTTGAGTCCATACCGTGGCCTTTTGCATCCTCTGGTATCGGATGATTTTGAATTTCCTTAAAGTCAGGGAAAGTGGCTGCTTGGTCGTGGCTGCTTAAATAAATCAGCGCGGCGGCGTCGGAGGACGCCAGCATTTTAAGGCCGTAGTCCATTAAATTATGGGCACTTTTGTGGCCTCTTGTGAAAACGTCCAAAAAAGTCTTTTGGCGGTGCACGCGCACATCCACAATGGCAGAACCAAACAAAGATTTGCCTTTGACGAGGGCCAAATGCTGAGATTGATCCAATATTGATTCGTAGATAATCGTCTCAAAACGCCCGTCAGTCGTGTCCACGTGGCCGCGATCGATGATTTTCACTAAGCTGTCACGGGTCAATCGGTACGCAATAAGGTCTTCAATCGAGATGATTGGTAGCTTGTGGGTTTTTGAAAACTTTATGAGGTCAGGCATTCGTGCCATTGAGCCGTCATCGTTCATGATCTCACAAATAACCGCAGCCGGTTTGCATCCCGCAAGGCGCGCTAAATCAACTGAGCCCTCAGTGTGGCCAGAACGCTCTAGAACCCCACCCTTTTTTGCACGCAGTGGAAATATGTGGCCAGGCACCACGAGGTCTTCCGGCTTAACACCATCAGCCACTGCCGCGCGCACGGTGTGGGCTCGATCAGCGGCAGAAATACCTGTGGTCACGCCGTGACGAGCTTCGATACTTACGGTAAAAGCGGTGGTGTGCCCACCAGCACCTTTTGTGGCATCGTCCATTAACGGTAATTTTAGTAGATCTACATATTCTGGCGATAGCGGAAGACAAATAAGTCCCCGCGCTTCTTTAGCCATGAAATTTATTTTTTCTGCTGTTGCATGCTCAGCGGCAAAAACTACGTCGCCCTCATTCTCGCGATCTTCATCGTCAACCATAATGACCATGCCACCCTTGCGAATGACTTCAATGGCTTCCATAATGCGAGAAATACTTTTGTCCATTGGCTTATTCACTCCAGAGTTGAGGCGTCAGGATACAGGATGTTCAAAGAGCCACCGATTCGTGAGATCCCCAAGCAGGTTACCGTCTGGAACACACACAATTATCAGCCACTATATGAATCGGAGGGCGGAAAAAATCAATGATTATCGTGGCTCAAAGCGCCAAATAACGTGGTTTTGCCCCAACGCGTCACAAAGCCTAAAAGCATGCGTCCGCAATTTAATATAACCATCTAATATTATTGGTTTACTTTATTCATACTTCAAGGCTTGAATGGGCTGTAATGCGGCCGCTTTTTTTGCAGGCCAAAATCCAAAGATTATTCCTACAAGAGCGGTGATTCCCGTCACCATGGAAACAACTGCGGGAGATACCTCAAAAGGCCAATTCGTCATGGCGGCCGCAACCGCCGAAATGCCCCAGCCTAAGGCGACTCCGAGAGCCCCGCCTAGGATGGCGAGCAGGGCTGCCTCCACTAAAAATTGACTAAGAATATCTGATTTTTTTGCGCCAAGAGCCTTTCGTAGCCCGATCTCACGCGTTCGTTCAGTCACGGAAACGAGCATAATATTCATCACTCCAATACCGCCCACAAGCAGCGAAATACTGGCAATGATGCTGAGTAGTAGAGACATAATTTTATTGGTCGATGAAATAGCCGCTTGAATTTCAGCCATATTGCGAACCGTAAACGCGTCTTCAAGTTTTTCGTCTGAGATTTTCTTTCGTTGTTGTAAGAGGGCTTTGATCTGACTTTCAACAGCACTCATATGCTCTGCGCTATCTACTTGGACGTCGACCATGTGGATACTTTCAAAGCCAAATACTCGGTGCATGGCCGTTTCAAGTGGAATTATAACCACGTCATCTTGGTCTTGCCAGCCATTCGAGCCCTTGGCTGGAAGTATGCCGATTACCTGAAAATAAAGGCGATTTAACTTAAATTCTGAGCCGATGGGATCCTTATCGCCAAATATATTTTTGACGACCGTGCGCCCAAGAATGGCTACTCGACCACGGGAATCTTCTTCCTCCTTGGTGAAATTTCGGCCCAGATCAGGCACCGCAGCCCGCAATTTTGCGTATTCTCTGGTGGTGCCAATAATGCTGGTGCTCCAAATTTTTTCTTCAAATTGCACCACAGCCTTGCTGTTAACTCTGGGGGCGATTTCAGTGACGTATTCTAATTCTATTTTAAGTGCGGTGACATCCTCAGGAAATAAACGAATGGGATTACTGCCACCGCCGCCTCCCATATGCCGCCCAGATCCGCCAGGGTAGACCGCTAAAAGATTGGAGCCAAGACCTGCTAGTTCTTTTTCCATGGTTTTTCGAGCCCCTTCGCCAAGACCAAGGACCGCGATGACGGCGGCAACGCCGATCATGATGCCAAGGACAGACAAAAACGAGCGAATTTTATTGGACGTCAGAGACCGCAGTGCCTCGGAGGTGTAGCTCTTTACTTTTCTAAGCAGGGCCTTCGTACCTGTGTCCCGAACAGGTTTTCCGCTGTCGTAAAGGCGAAAGGACGAGTCGGCCGACTGGTCTTGTGATTTCATGCCGTCTAGATATTTTGGCGTTTGTCTTTCGTCAGACGTGATCTTGCCGTCACGCATGCGAATCACCCGACCAGCGATTTGGGTGACCTCCTGCTCGTGAGTGACGATCACCACGGTAATTCCGGCGCGGTTAAGTTGCACGAGAATATCCAAAATGTCTCGTTCACTTTGGCTGTCGAGATTTCCCGTGGGCTCATCCGCCAAAAGAACATGGGGTTTATTGACGAGGGCTCTAGCAATCGCCACGCGTTGCTGCTGGCCGCCCGAAAGCTGGGCCGGCGTATGGGTGGCATGAGTCGTAAGTCCAACGGCGGCAAGTATTTTGTGAGCCCAACCTAAATCGTAGGGCACTCCGCTGTAGAGCATGGGAAGGCCCACATTTTCTGCTGCACTCGTTCGCGCTAGTAAATTAAACTGCTGGAACACAAAACCAATCGACTCTGCCCGAAGGCTGCAAAGTTCGTCGTCGGTCAATCCTGAAACGGATGCGCCAGCAACACGAATACTTCCAGAATCAGGGACATCAAGAAGGCCAATCATATTCATCAAGGTGGATTTTCCGGAGCCGGAAGGCCCGACAATGGCCACGAATTCTCCGGCCTCCACCTGTAGGCACACATCATCAAGGGCTTTTAGGACGTTGTCACCCATACGAAATATCTTCGTGATATGGTCGATAGTTATGACAGGTTGTTTCGTCATGGATCTTGTTTCCGTGCTCTTCTGTGAGGTCTATTTGCGTTTTTTTCCACCGCCAAAGGGACTGAACGGATTGGAAGATTTTTTCTCGTCATCAGATGTTTGCTGGGCTTGAAGGATCGTGGTCCCCTCGTCTAGGCCAGAAATAATCTCGGAAAATTTGCCATTGGTCGCCCCGATCGTGATCGTTTTTTCCTCTGGAGGAGCCCCCGAATCCAAAGATTTGACCAGGACCGTACACTGTTTATCATCGAGCTTTGTATTGGGCGAAAATTTTAGAAAAGAAACGGGAGCGAGCAACACGCCCGTTTTTCGATCTTGAACAAATTTAATACTCGACGTCATTCCAGAACGCATGTAATCGGGAGTCGCGGTTGGGAGAATTCTGATTTCATAGATGGTCACGTTGTTCACAAGCTTTGATTCGTAGGCCACACGAATGACCTTGCCTGGAACCGGTTTGTCTCCGTAGGCATCGACGCGAATTTCAACCGACTGACCCAAACTTATTTTGGCCAAATCGGTTTCGTCCACCTGAGCCAACACGATCAGTCTATCCGAGATCACAAAGATCACGTCATTTGTGGCCACGGTCTGCCCGCGTTCGACTTGTTTTGAAATAATCACTCCGCCCAGTGGGGCGATAATCGGGCTTGGCTTGTAGATTTCTTCCCAGTGTTTTTGTTCTTCTGCGGTCTGGGACGTCGCCATGTCGACCAACGCAGCTCGGTCGTTAGAGCTCATCCAGGCCAATATTTGGCCCGCTTTGACGGTTTTGCCTTCGTCCACTAAGATCTGGTCCACACGGCCAGCAATTTGCGGCTTCACGACCAAGCGATTTTCAGGCTGAATGCTTCCGGTCGCTTGGACAGAAATTTCTAAATCATCTCGCTTCACGACATGTTCTTTATAGGTGATCTCAAGTTTATTCGCGGCGAGCTTCCTGTAATACAACCCGCCTGCGACGAGACCCACTATGACAGTGGATGCGATCAGAATTTTTTTTGTTTTTGACTTCAAAGAACCTCCCCTAACGTTACGCCAATTTGTTCGTGGTAGTCAGTAAGCGCATCAGCGACCGTTTTTTCAGAGGATAATACGTCCATTTCTGATCGCAGTAATTCACTCTCATAATTATTCCAATCCTGAAAGCTTCCGAGGCCAAGAGCATAGCGCTTCCGAGAAATTTCACCCAGTAGGGCCGAGGCCTCGAAATTTTTATGAGAGATTTCGAGGCGTTTTTTTGCGAAATCAAGGTCCGACCATTTGGTTTTGATGGCCTGTTCCTGAGCCAGTTTTGCGGCATTAAGCTCAATGGTCGCCGCCGCCGTTTTGGACGCTGCCGAGCGCACGCCGGCCGAGGTTGCAGCGTTGAAAATGGGTATGTTGAGCGCAAGTTGAGCCGAGAAGACGGGGGCCAGTAAGGGGAGATTTGGAGACGCTGATTTGTGAGCCGAGGCTGATAGCCCCAACGTTGGTAGATATTGAATTTTGGCCAAGGCTAAAGAGTCTTCTGAGGATCGAAGGGCCGCCTCTTTCGCGGCAATGACTGGCGGGAGGCTTGATTTTTGAGGGGCCACGACATCACTCATCAAATCACCCGCAAGTTCTTCATTTTCAACCAGTGGTTGTCCAATCAAAATTGCGAGGGCACCTTCCGCGAGCGCAAATTTTGCAACGGACTCTACTCGACTTAGTTTAGTTTCTAGGGTCTGTGCCTCAGTTTTTAGAACCGAGCCCTTATTTTCTCTGCCACTTGAATAACGTAGCCGAACAATTTGCTCATTGGATTCGCGGCGTGTGATGTTGCGCAACGTAATTCTAGATAATTCTTGAAGGTAAAGAGCGTTAATCCAAGCCCGCGATAGTTTAGCTCTAAGAATCACAGAGGTGCTCTGTTCCTCACTGAAGGCCGCAGATCGCGATGAACTGGCAGCATTCAGCTTGGCGGTATCTCGCCCAGATGAGTAGATATTTTGATCGAGGGACACTCCCGCGCCGTAGGTATTTGCGGATCTTTTTAATTGCGAATCGACCGAGCGACCAGCCGTAATTGAGGATGAAACGGTGGGATAAAACAAAGCCTTAGCCGTGTCTACGGCCGCCTCCGCAGAGGCGATATTGGCTTTAGCTAACTGGAGGTCGGGAGCGGTGGACAAGGCTTTCGACTGAACGTCAGACCAGGTAAGAGCGGACGTCGGAGTGGAGACAAAAACGGATAGAATATATGCAAATAAATATACATAGAAGAGGGCTAAGGTGTTTGCAATTTTTTCCAAGGCAAGGTCAACCGTTCTAAGTGTTTGGCAATCATATCGACTTCGATGTTTACTCTAGCATTTATTTGCAACTTGGCAAATGCCGTCGTCGTCCAAGTTACTGGAACCAGCATGAAAGATAAAAGGCAGCCACCTGCTAGGTCTTGTAATTGATTTATAGTAAGGCTTGTGCCGTCGATCGCAATCGAGCCTTTGCTGACCACGTACTTGGCCAGAGCTTCGGGAATGAGTACCTCTATGTAGACGAAATTGGACTCCTGACGAATCGTTTTCACCACTCCTGTGCCGTCGACATGCCCTAGCACAATATGCCCACCCAAGCGGTCTGTGGCACGCATAGCTCTCTCCAAATTAACCTGAGAGTCCTTGGTAAGATCTCCAAGGGATGTTTTAGCGAGAGTTTCGTGACTGACTTGAAACGTCAGGCCACCTTCGAGTGACTGGCCAATTTCAGTGAGGCACACACCGTTCACAGCGATGCTTGCACCGTGTTCACGCGCAAAATCTAGACCAGGATCTACGGCCAAAGTCCAAGTACCTTTGTCACCGCTGGTGATTGCCGTGATGCGGCCAGTTCTTTCTACAAGTCCAGTGAACATAAGTGTCTTAGAGTGTTGGGGATTGAAGAGAGCTTAACTCGGCCATAAATTGCTCGGTATCGCGAAAGTCTTTGTACACAGAGGCAAAGCGCACATAGGCGACTTTGTCGAGAGTGATGAGGGCTTTTAGAATCATGCCCCCAAATTTTTCACTCGCCACAACCCGTTCGCCAGTTTCTTGAATGGTTTGCTCGAGGCGAGAAAGTACGCCCTCAATTTGTTCGGTGGAGATTGGGCGCTTTTGGCAGGCGACCTGAAGGGACCTTAGAGATTTTGCACGATTGTAGCTTTCGACTCGGCCATCTCGCTTTCTAATTTGAAAGACGAAGGCCTCCTCTTGTTCATACGTCGTAAAACGGTATTGGCAGGAAGGACAAATGCGGCGTCGCCTGACAGCCCGCCCCTCATGAGAAAGACGGCTTTCTAAAACTTTTGTATCTTCATGTCCACAACCAGAACAACGCAAATTAAACTCCGATTGACTCGCCTCACTTGGCGATTTAAAGGGCCCACTCTGGGTAGAGCGGGAATTTCTCAGCTAATGCGAGAACCTCACGGCGAATTTTATCTAGTTCTGCCGGATTGTCTATATTTTTAACAACCCGATGTATTAAATTTGCTAATGTTGCCATCTCAGGCTCCCTAAGTCCCCGACTTGTGATCGCGGGTGTGCCAATACGGATGCCGCTCGTCACAAAAGGGCTACGTTTTTCTTTAGGCACTGTATTTTTATTGACTGTTATATCAACTTTGCCAAGTGCATCCTCAAGCTGCTTGCCCGTTGTTTCGCTGCCAGAAAGATCTAAAAGCATCAAATGATTGTCGCTACCGCCCGAAACAAGTTTAATTCCATTGTCCATTAGTCCCTTGGCAAGGGCTCTTGAGTTAGCCACCACCTGTTTTTGATAGGCGGTAAATTTTGGATCTAAGGCCTCCTTAAAACAAACAGCCTTGGCGGCAATAATATGTTCAAGGGGACCTCCTTGAATTCCCGGAAATACAGATTTATTGATTTTAGCGGTTAAGGCTTCGTCATTCCAAAGAATGATGCCGCCACGAGGTCCACGCAGTGTTTTGTGAGTGGTCGTTGTCGTAACGTGGGCATACGGTATAGGGCTCGGATGTTCACCAGCAGCAACCAAGCCTGCGATGTGAGCCATGTCTACCATCAAATAAGCACCCACCGTATCGGCGATTTCACGGAAGCGTTTGAAATCTAGGGTACGAGCATAGGCACTCGCACCAGCAATAATCATTTTAGGTTTAATTTCTTGAGCGATGCGAAGGACGTCATCGTAGTCAATGGTTTCGGTTGCTGGGTCTAATCCGTAAAAATGTGAGTCGTAAAGCATGCCCGAGAAATTTACTTTACTTCCATGGGTCAGGTGGCCACCATGAGATAGGTCTAAACCTAACACTTTATCGCCTGAATTTAACAAGGCCAGATAGACGGCCGCATTCGCCTGCGCTCCAGAATGCGGTTGGACGTTCGCAAACTTGGAGCCGAATAATTTACAGGCGCGATCAATGGCAATCACTTCAATTCGATCTACGACGTGACAGCCGCCATAATAACGCTTCCCAGGCAGTCCTTCGGCGTATTTATTTGTAAGGATGTTGCCCATGGCTGCGATGACGGCGGTGGACGCAAAGTTTTCTGAGGCAATTAATTCTAAGCCTTGCTTTTGACGGCCAAGCTCCTCTTGGATGAGGCCATAGATTTCCTGATCCGCTGTTTTTAGGATGTCCCAAGGATGCTGTGTCGGAGTGATATTCGATTGCACCATACGCGTGTATTTTCCTTAATTAAGTATGAGGGTCGAAGCGTGCTGTTATTTTTTTTGTTCGATTTCTCGAATTTTATTTAAACGCATTTGATGGCGACTTCCGCCAAAGGCCGTGTCGAGCCATTGCTTAGTCAGATCACAGGCTCGCATATGATTGGTCATCCGAGCTCCGAGACATAGGACATTCACGTCGTTATGCTCTTTGGCCATTTTAGTAGAGAGTTCGTCCCAAACCACCGCAGCACGCACACCCGAAAATTTGTTAGCGGTAATTTGCATGCCAATACCTGTTCCGCAAACCAAAATGCCAAGATCAAGTTTGCCCTTGGACAAATCTCCCGCAACTGCGGCAGCATAGTCTGGGTAGTCGACCGAAGTTTTGCAGTCGGCAGCAACGCCGTAATCTACAACCGTATAGGTCGTAAGCTTTAGCATGTCAGTGATCAGTTGTTTGAGTTCTTTGCCTGCGTGGTCGCAGCCAATGCCAATCGTTTGTGCCACTAGTGTGCTTCCTTTTACAGGTCGATGGGATGAGGACTATTTCGAGAGGATATAACCTGAATAGACTAAAAAAAAGAGGACCTCAAGGACCCCAAATTTTCAACTCAAGATTCGCCGGCTCGTTTGATGAACTGCACGGCATCGTCTACTGTACGAATGTTCTCGGCTTCTTCATCTGGAATATCCACCGCGAAGGCTTCTTCCATCGCCATGACAAGCTCGACAACATCCAGGGAATCAGCGCCTAGATCTTCAATAAATTTGGCTTTGCCGACGACGGCACTCTCTTCGACGCCAAGTTGTTTGACGACTAATTGTTTAACTCGATCTTCAAGGGAAATGGTACTCATTGATGACTCCGTGCGACGTAGTAAAATATCAGATACTACATGTAACCAGTTGTTGTCATTAGACGCAATAGGAAATTAAGAATTGCCTATATTTACATCAGAACCGGCGCCTAAAGGCGGTAATAGGCGCAGAGTCTCTAACAACACCGCAATCAAAACGGCAAATAGGCCCAGAGAGATTCCAACGTCCGCCATGTTGAATATAAAATATTTGCTGCCCGGCCATAATTGAGCGGATATCGTATCATCGACAAAAATAGACAGATAATGACTCAGAACATTTGAAAATCCGCCAAACCAAAAAATACTAAATCCGCCGGCGACTAACTTAGACACGCGGCCGCCGTCCGACTTCAGAGCAAATCTAATCAAAAGGATGGCCGTAAAAGCGAGCGCAAGGGCAGGCAAGTAGCGGGTCCACAAAGCATTCTCAGGTGTATACACCATCTCGAAATTCTGAAAAAGTAGACCAGAATTCGGTACTCTCGTCCAGAGTAGCCATTTTTGCTCTAGGATCGGAAATGCCTGATGGGGCCGTATACTTTTAGCGGTAACAACCTTCATCAGTTGGTCAAGGGCTAACGTCAGAACTCCTGGCCAAATAAGCCAATGCATTTTTTGGGACGTAACGTTTCTTACGGTATTTTTCACGGTATTTTCCATAGATCATTCCTCAGCTCAAGCTTGTTCGCCTCTAATCGCAAAGTCATGCTAGAGGTAACCGCCCTTGCCTGTTGCAACAGCAGTGTCCACACATGGACTAGTAGCGCATACACCAAATATATTGCCTGGATCTACAATTCTAACGATTTTTGCAGTGGTATCCGTTCCCGAAGTGCCTCCTGCTCCTCCCGTATAATTTTGGGAATACTTGGCCGTCTGATAAGCGGCCGTGGAATCAGCGACGCAGGAAATCGTAACAGCGTTCCCGACCGCTTGGAATAAATTATCGATTTGCTCAGACCCGGCAGAATTGCATGTTGCCACCGTCGTACAACTGCTAACCATCGGGAAAATGACTTGGCCTTTATTCGTGTTCTCAGTTGTGGAGACACTGCCTAAACGTAGGAAAGGAAAGTTTGACGAGGCACCTGTAATGGCCACATTGTTTCCTCCCTGACAACTGTGAGTCAGGGGATCGCCTCCGGTCGCAGCGCCGCCTTGACTAACCGTCGCACTCAAAAGAGATTTGTCGGCACCAAAAAGTAGACTTGCATTAAACGGAACAGTGGATCCGGATGCACTCTGGGGGACTGTGATATGAATGGCTGCTCCCGGATCGCCAGCGACCGCAAGAATGGCCGGGACGCCTAAAATTTTCCCTACTCCGCCATCGATCACGACACCATCATAGAGGTCGACCAAAAGGCTGATTTTAAGGGACGCAGTGATAGCGCCTTTGCCTTTTCCATCACCTTTAGTGTTATCAAGGCGGCAAGTGGGCTTGTGGCGGTACAATTGTGACTGCCTTTCCCATCAAATATAACGCCGTCAAGCGTCACATCCACGGAATCAGCGTAGGTCAATCCTAAACTTATATACCGGCCCAAGGGAAGGGTAATATCAGACACGGCGACGCTACCAAAATTACCATCCGTTCGGTTGAAGGTCACTGAAAACGGGTCCGCAATGAGAGTCGCGGCAGTGCCCTCATCGTTATTAGCCGATAGACCTTTGAAATTGTACTTGATCGTCGTTGGTGTTGCCCATCCGTTGAAGCATAGGGCAAAAGCATTCACGCTTCCGAACGTTGTAACCAAAACTAGTACCAGCCCAGACAATAATTTGAAATTTTTCATGAAGAGATCTCCTTGTTTAAAATTTTCCACTTTTAACGCTGCCGCTCACCGTAGCAATCGCCGTTTTCTTTTTGGCTTTGCCGCAGCGATAAAAAATGCTTGATGCCGAGATCATGACCAATAGCACGGCAATTAATCGATTAATCTTCATAAATACCTCGTGGGATAAAATTAGTTTGAATGGTTCTAAAAAAAATGTCACTGAAGTAGTTGGAAGTCAAATTTCGCCTAAAATTGAAAACGACTCGATAAACACACACTTTCAGTCGTATCTGTAATGTTGTGCATAGTCAAAGATCCTTGCACCACTTGAGCTTTGCCTTTGCCATTTTGGCGAACCAAAATGATCCGTGTTTCCGACTGTTTGCTCGCGAAGCCAAGGCTTGCCGTGTAACCTAAATAGTCGACTCGCGCAGGCTCCACGGACGATGCTGACGGAGTTGGATTCTTCACTAAAGAGCTATTGGTAAAAATTCCTGCGCCCAGTAGCAAAGAGGTCGAGCGGAGTTCAAATCCGGCACTCTCGTCGAATACGTTTTTAGTGTTGAAGCCACCGGCACCACGCCATGGGGATTCGGTGGCCGGATAATAAATAGCATCGGTGCTGAGTGTGAGCCAGGAAGTGGGTTGCCACGCAAGTCCGAGGTTCCACGTCCGAACAATTAATTCGTCTTCTCGGTGCGTGGTCAAAGTCGTAGTTCCTAGCTCTGGTGATGCGCTGGTGTATACAACCGTGTTTGTCTCAAGGTCAGTTTTGTCAGTAAGTGCCCGAGGAATTCTAAAAGATAATCCAAGGGTCACCGAGTCCATACGCAGCATAGCTCCTGAAACGGTGACCGTACCCTCGTTCTTCGTGCTCTGCCGAACAAAGCTATCGTAAAATACAGAGTTACTGAAAAGGGATCTTTCTTTCAGTGCCGCCAGTTGTTCTCTTCGGTAGTAAAATTCACTGATGCCAATCGACAGATGTGTGCCCAAAGACATTCCGAGGCTTGCGCCAATATGAATCAAATTGCCAGTGGTCAAATTACTGCGGTAGTAACGAAATGGTTCCAACGAGGGCTCTGCTACGATGTCTAGGATTTGGGATTCGTCAGTATTCTGTTTCTCAAGAGTAAAATACGACCACCCGACGACCACCGGTCCAAGAGTTGTCACACTGCCCGCAAAACCGGGATACATGGCCGAAGAGTTTTCGGCCAAAATCGAATCGGTGGTGCCGCCAGAGACGGTTTTTATAGAGTGCGTGTAATTGTTAGCGGTAAGGCTTGCACTTGGACCCTGAATAAAGCCAAGTCCGGCTGGATTATACCAACCCGCCGAAGCATCATCAGATATGGCGGTATAGGCGCCGGCCATAGCCTGAGCACGCGTACCAGGTAAAATCATCCGCTTATTGGTGGTCTCAGCGAGGGCTGATTGAGCACTAAAAAAATGCAAAAGTATGAGGACACCCACCAAGCCAAAAGCTTGATGTCGAGGGTGGAAAAAACTTGAAAAAGATGCGTTCATAGACATATTATCGGCAAAATCCGACGTAATATTGAACTTGGAGATTAATTTTTCGCCAAAAAATCTAGTATTTCCCGTAACATGTTATACAGTTACTGTTAGGATGCCAAAATACGTAATTGCTGATTTTCGAAGATCGGGCCCCATTAAAAAGTGAAAATTTTTCAATTGCCGCAAAATCCAGCCCTCGTCGTCGTTAGTGATGTTCACATTCGTAATAGTGACGATGAGCGCTATCTCCAACTTTGCCAGTTGGTAGAGCAGGCTGCGGCCGTCAACGCAAAATCTTTTGTGCTGAACGGAGACATTTTTGATTTCTTTTTTGCCTGGGGGAAACATTTTCGAGGAAAATATTCTCGTTTGTTGTCAGGGCTAGATAAGCTGGTGGCATCAGGCGCAGTGGTGTGGTTTGTGAGTGGCAATCACGAATTTGGCTTAGAGGCATTGTCTCGTCACCACAAGTTTGAGGTGGTGCCAAGTGAGGGAAAAGTTTGGACGGGAATGACAGGCCAAAAAATTCTGATCTCGCATGGTGATTTGTTGCGATTTGATCCTTGGTATGACCTCTACCGCAAAATAATTCGCAGCAACGTCGTCAGTGTATTAGCGCTTATTTTTCCGCAATTTTTGTTGGATCATCTCACACTTTGGTTTGCGCGCACGTCGCGAAAAAAAGATCGCTATCGAAGCCTAAATCACAGCAAAATAATTGAATCGGCTGCGAATAAACTGAATGAAACCACGGCCGAGACCATTGTAATTGGTCATTTTCATCACCCCTACGACGAGGACTTAGGAAACGGCAAACGACTGGTTAGTGTAGCCAGCTGGGATCAGCCGTCTTGTTTGGTTCTTGGCGCGGACGCAAAATTTGCGCGAGTGTTTCCCGTAGATACTAAGAATTAATGGCTAACTTATAGACTGCGGCGTGCCAAGGCGAGAAATCCGATCGACCCGTATTCTGCGGTCTTTTTTTTCGCCAGCTCCCAACTACTACTTTCATAATCAAAGGCACCACCGAACTGCCATCCCGTTTCAGGCCTTGCGCCAAGATAGCCCCCAAGGCGGAAAGCAAGGCTTGAACCGGACTCAATCGCTCGATGCGAACCCTTGATTCCAAACTGACCTGACTTATACAAGGGGTAAAAAATCTCGCCAGTCCACTCTACTTTGTCGCCAATAAAATCTGGTTTAGCCCACCCATGGACGCCTATAGTTAGACGCATTAACGTTAGGTCAAAGCCACCAGTAGATTCCCCTGTGATGCTCACGCTGGACATTGATGCGATCAATCCAAAATAGACGTCGTCCGTTGCTGGCAAAATGTCCTTCAAACGCATGTGCCATCGGCCGCCACTGTGGAGATCATATCCAAAGAAACTTCCTGCGCCAGTTTTTCCGTAGCCCAAATCCAGGCCGTAATTGTAGTCGATGGTGTCTGAAAAATTGCGGTAAATATCGGCGCCACCACTATTGACAATCCAAATGGGAAGCTGTGCTACAGCAGAAGCGCTGCCAGAAATAGACCACATTTTTAGCCCTAACCAGGTGCGCATTTCGCTTCCTTTGGGCATCATTTTAGCGGTAAAGCTATCTGTTGGAGCAGCCTCCAACGGTTTGCCTGCGGCTGCATCTGCGGCAGGAGGTGTTTGGGCGGGATCAGTGGTGTTGGGAGTTTGCGCAGCAGTCGCTTCTGGATTAGTGGTGTTGGGAGTTTGCGCGGCAGGATCAGTGGTGTTGGGAGTTCGCGCACCAGGATTAACAGCAGCAGGAGACGTTCCAGCTAAAGGCATTGGTGCCGCGTTCGAGCCACCTTTTTTATGAGCCGACTCCATCGAAACGGGTTCCTCGCCCCGTGCAAATCGACTTCTTCCAGAAATATCTTCAATCCGAATGCCGTCACCAGGCTTAATCGCATTTTCAAAGGTGAGAGACGTTATCTTGCCAATCGAGCTCTGAGGCTTCACCTCTATGATTTCAATGGTGCCAGTTTTCATGGTCGTAAAGGATAGCCAGCTGCCGTTAGCAGGATGAATCTTCTCTATATTTGCTGCAACGACATCAAATTTGCTGCCGATTTTTACATTTTGATCGGTGCCGGCCGATACGGTCGTGTAGACACCGCTAACGCTGGTGACGTGGGAATCTAATGGAAGGCGATTGATCATCCGCTGCACAAGGTCGACAAGGCGAGATGCGACTTGATCGCGATCACTCTGTAGCAACCAACTTCGTGGGATAACATCACTCTCTTGAAGCCTCGTCTCTAAGGTCGGAGATAGCAACCTGGTTGTAAGGACAACCATATCGCCGCGAGCGGAGATATCCATATTGAGGAACGCACTATTTTCATAATCGGCTACCAATTCTTTGCGGCCCGCGACCGTTTTCCAAAGAGATTTAGTCAGCTCGTCATTAATCATTGAAAAGCGCTTGCTGGATTTCACTGCCGCCGAGAAATCACTATCGATGGTCTTCTTTACTTGGCTCAGATCCTGCCAGACCTCATCTTTGTCCCACTGCACAGGTATTACGCCCGCATAATACATGATCGGCATACGAGTCGACGATGCCGGGGTGCCGCCTAGAGAGCTGTTTGCCACGAGCGACGCGCCGAGGGCGAATAGAATGGTTAGCCAAAGATTAGGATTTTTGGACATCATGATTCCTTCCGTCAAACGACACGATTCGCTTTACCTCCTCGATTACGGTCTCCAGATAAACAGGTCTGCCCCAAATAGCGTAAATATTTTTTAAGGTTTCCATCGTGAAATCTTGTTTGAGGTCCACACCGTTGTGTTCATGGCTCAAAAGCAATTCGCCCCGGTTTTTATAGTTTCCATCGACAACAGCTATGATTGGCTGACCAAAATTTGTGAGCTGTTGAAGTAGCT
Organism: Bdellovibrio sp. ZAP7; assembly: GCA_945900755.1. Lineage (GTDB taxonomy): Bacteria > Bdellovibrionota_B > Oligoflexia > Oligoflexales > RGVZ01 > CAMDKS01. The sequence goes on along the minus strand of CAMDKS010000032.1, from coordinate 10,103 downwards.
GGTGTTTGATGGACTTAAAATCTCGACTGGAAATAACTTGTTTTCCAGTTTTCTTGTCGTAATCATAAATAAACATTTTGTGTTCGTGGCAAAAATCTTCGTCGAGGTACTCGTCAATGAAGGTGATGTCATTGTGGACGCTTCGCACTTCAAACAATTTTTTGCGACCTAGGCCAGCCTTAGTGTCCCATTCCGCCCTTTTTTTGTAGTCGTCACACTTCAGGTATTCTAGGCCGAACTGACCTCGGTCCCACCGACGCTCCACATGGCGCAATAGCTCGACCCCGATTTTATAAGGATTGAATCCACCAGGCGCGGTGGCCACGACTTTTGAATAGTGCTCACAATAATCTACAATCTCACTCTCGTGAAGGGGGCACAACTCCTCCATCATCATGGAATGCCAGTAAGTGGCCCAGCCCTCATTCAGAATCTTGGTTTGGCCTTGCGGGGCGAAATAATAGGATTCGTCGCGAATGATTTCAATAATTTTGGTTTGCCAAGCCGCGAGTGGTGCGTGATCAATCAGAAATTTTAAAACATCGCGTTGAGGCGTCTCGGGGAAGTTTTTGGCCTTTTTTTGTTCCTTTTCCAGGCGATCTTTTTGTTCGGCGATAAAAGTCTTTGGATTGATGTAGGAATCCAAATAGGCTTTTGTTTCGATCTTCGGTACGTGTACGGTGGCGTCATGGCCCAGACCGTCTCTATCAGTCTTGGTCACAGGTGCACGGTAAGGTGAGGCAATATCGATCAAATTTTCGATGCTTAATACCACGTCCAAAAAGGTCTCGACGGTGTCTTGGCCAATTTCATTGATCGCACGTCGCACAAAGGAGGCGTGATTGGCCATTTGATCGAGCATTTTGCGATTAGTGTGCGAAAAATAGTAGTTATTTTTGAAAAAATCACAGTGTCCCAAAACGTGCGCGATAACCGTTTTTTGGTAGACCATACTATTGGCTCGCAGCAAATAGGCGTAGCAGGGATTATTGTTGATAACCATTTCATAAATAATACTGAGCCCATACTCGTAGCTCTTCGCAATTTTGTCGTACTCCATCCCAAACTTCCAGTGCGGGTAGCGGGTTGGAAATCCGCCGTAGGAAGCCACTTCAGCCAGTTGATTGTAATCAATCAACTCAAAAATAGTTGGAAAAAAGTCCAGGCCGGCTTTTCGCGCGGCAGCTTCCAGCTTGTCGACAACCTCCCTAAGGTCAGGAGGCAAAGCAGTTTTAATGTACATACTATTTCCCCTTGCCAAGAAACGTCTTGAGGGCGTCCATAATCGAATCGCGGTCTTTGATCTGTGCCAAGGTTAGCTTATCGTGGTCGCTTCCGAAATGTTTTTCGAGGTCTTTAAGAAATTGTCCCGAGCCGTAGCGACTTTCGACCTGGCCATAGCAAAACAAGTTGGCTCTCGTCATAATCTGGCTTTCAAGCATCTTCATACAATCATTTGTATCGTTTCCAGACCAATTATCTCCATCAGAAAAATGAAATAAATAGATATTCCACTCTTCAAGCGGGTAACTATCTTCGATTATTTTCAGGGCAAGGCGATACGCTGAGCTGATCAGTGTGCCGCCGGATTCTCTGGTGCGGTAAAACGTATTTTGATCGACTTCTCTAGCCGTAGCATCGTGAATAATGTAGCGACGTTCCATGCCTTCATATTGACTCTGAAGCCATGTATCAAGCCAAAAACTTGTGAGGCGTACTATTTCTTTCTGTTCATCACCCATGGACCCAGACACGTCCATCATATAAATAATGACGGCGTTGGCGATCGGCTTTTCGGTGACCTTAAAACTGCGGTAACGTTTGTCTTCTTTTATCGGGATGATGAGCGGGTTTTCTGGATCATAGCCGCCGATGGCGATCGTGCGTTTTAGGGCCTCGCGGTACGTTCTCTTGAAGTGCCGCAGGGCCTCGGGGCCTTGATTGACAATTCCGGTGTATTTATTTTGGCTGCTTTCAATGCTTTTTTTGCCCTTGTTTTCGATGTTCGGCAATTCAAGCTCTTCACTAAGTAAGGACGCAAGCTCCTCTAACGAAACGTCGACTTCAAGGCTGTGCTGTCCTTCTCCCTCACCGGCTTCGCCCTTGCCGGGTTGAGGCTGACCTTGACCAACATCATCTCCAACGTCACCTTTGCCCTGACCGACGCCGCTGCCCTCGCCACTTCCAAATTGGAATCTTGGCAAATCAATTCGAGGCAGTGGAATGCTGACTGATTTTTTACCTTGCCGCCCGATAAGTTCGCCGTTGGCAATAAAGCGTCGCAGCTCTTGCTTTATCTTACCGCGGACGATTTTTCGGAATCGACTGAGATCAGACTCCATGTTGTTAGGCATAGCGTAAATCTTTCTTTAGTTGCGATCCTTGTCTTTCAAGATGTCGCCGCGTGCAAAAATACCAGCCACGAATTCTAGGGCGTCACTCGCACAAATTTCGCAGTACCCGTAATTTTTAATGAGGCGCTCTTTCACGATGTCTATTTTTCCTTGGGCCTCTTTGTCGACCACTTTGGAAACGTGCACGGTGAGCTTGATGGTGTCTTTTTGATCTTCAAAGACCTTTAGCTCAAGGGCCTTGTGAAGTCGCTCATTGCTACGGAATTCGAATGTTTTGCCTTCGATCGCCATCGCTCCGATGTAGTTCATGATCCTGCGCCGGAAATCATCTTTGAGGTTTTCGGAGATGTCGATTTTGTCCTCAATCGATCTCATGAGTCTTTCGTTTGGCTCCTCTGGTTGCGACGTATAGGGATTTCTGACCTTTTCACGCTGAATATAAGCCTTAATATTGTCAATGTAGTTCCCACAAAGTTTGTCGATGGCATGCTCGTCTGCGGAGATGGCCCGCTGCACTTCATGCTTCACGATATCTTCGTACTCGCGTTTCACTTCGCTTAGAAGCTCGCGGTAACGCTTGCGGAGCTCTTCATTGTTGATTAACGAGTGACCTTTTAGTCCCGATTCCATTTCATTTAAGACGATGAAAGGATTGATGCATCCTTTACCTTTGTCGAGGACTAAACCTGCTGAAATTTTGTCTTGAATGTAACGTGGAGAAATACCGTCTAGCCCTTCGCGAACAGCCTCTTTACGAAGCTCCTTGACGTTGTCTTCGGTGAATTCTTGAGTGGTCTTTCCGTTGTAAAGTTTGAGCTTTTGCATGACGGTTAGGTTGGCTTTTTTAGGGTCTTCAAGTCGAGTTAATACGGCCCACATGGCGGCCATTTCAATGGTGTGCGGTGCGATGTGAATGTTAGGAACCGTGGCAGCATTGAACGTTTTTTCGTAGATTTTGACTTCTTCACTCAATTTTGTGATGTACGGGACGTCAATTTTCACGGTTCTGTCGCGCAGGGCTTCCATGAACTCGTTGTTCTGGAGTTTTCTAAATTCTGGTTCATTGGTATGGCCAATGATGACCTCGTCAATGTCACACTGTGCGAATTTTTTCGGTTTGATTTTGTGCTCTTGACTAGCGGTCAGCAAATCGTAAAGAAAGGCGACGTCTAGCTTTAGCACTTCGATAAATTCAATCATGCCGCGATTGGCAATATTAAATTCCCCGTCAAAATTGAACGCTCTAGGATCAGAGTCAGAGCCGTATTCAGCAATTTTTCTGTAGTTAATGTCCCCGGTAAGTTCGGTGGAGTCTTGGTTTTTTTCGTCTTTAGGTTGAAAGGTGCCGATCCCTATGCGGTCGCGCTCACTTAGAACCAAACGATGAATCATCGTATGATTGCTAATAACTTTTTCCCAGTCACCGTTGTAGTGCTTCATGAGTTCTAGATAAATGTAGCGGCAGGCTGGCGAAAGATCACCTTCCATGCGAATTTCAGTGGCACGGTCTCGCCCCTTATTAATTAGTGCCAACACCGCTTCTCTACGTTCTGGCGGAATCAGATACAAAGGCTCTTGGTTCATGGGAGACCGCATGGTGTCGTCCATTTTTAAAACTTTATTCAAATTAGTCCAGGAGTATGTGTACATTCGGCCTTCGGGAGTTTTGGAATAAACTTCCAAACCCTTTTTTAAGAGTCGCGCGATCGTAGACTTGGACGAACCCACGGGTCCGTGCAAAAGGATGACCCGTTTTTCAGGCCCAAAGCCAGCTGCGGCGGCCTTAAACGTGTTAACAAGTTTCATGAGGTGCACATCAAGGCCAAAGATAGCTTCCTTGCCGCCATCTATGGGATCGTCAAAGAAATTCCAATGAGTTATCTCTTTTCGGTGCTCTTTAAATTGGCGGTAGCCGTAACCAATAATCATGTCATACATGCGCTGAAAAGCGGTGCGCGAAATGGCTGGATGCTCCAGCACCATATTCAGATAGTCCTCGAAAGTGCCCTTCCAATGCAGTTCTGCATATTGTTTATCAAATCCGCCCGCCTTGACCGTCGAAATAATCTCTTTAGCATTCATGTACATTCTCCTTCGTAGGCACGCAATAATTCGCACAGCGCCTCATCTATAAGTGTACTTGAGGTAGTGGAGAACTGTCAAAAAATTGAGGAGAAGAGTTTAAGGAACGGCGCCCGGTAAGATATTGGAAATAAGACTATGTGGATTTCTTAGCCTCTTTGGAATGAGCGAGAAATTCATTTATAAATTCGTCCAAAGAGCCGTCCAGTACGTCATCTGGACTGTGTGATTCATAATCAGTACGGTGATCCTTGATAAGCTTATACGGATGCAGAACGTAGCTGCGAATCTGGTGGCCAAAGGAGATGTCAGATTTGGTTTCCTCCAAAGCCTGTTGGGCCGCACGTCTCTTGTCCATCTCACGCTCGTACATAGCAGAACGCAACAGTTTCATGGCATTTTCCCGGTTTTGTATTTGAGACCGCTGGGTTTGGGAGGCGGCCACTAGTCCTGTGGGAATGTGGGTAATACGTACAGCGGAATCAGTCTTGTTAACGTGCTGTCCCCCAGCCCCTTGGGCACGGTAGGTGTCTATTCGGAGGTCTGAAGGATTGATGTCAATTTCAATCGTATCGTCGATCACCGGCGAAACAAAGATTGAGGCGAAACTCGTGTGCCGACGTGCGTTGCTGTCAAATGGGCTGATGCGAACGAGTCGGTGAACTCCGTTTTCTGCCTTTAACAAACCATAGGCAAAGTCACCGGTGATCTCAATCGTGGCATTCTTGATGCCGGCCTCTTCACCTGATAACACATCGTGAACATCCGCCTGCCAGCCTTTACGCTCGGCAAACCGGAGGTACATTCGGTAAAGCATACTAGCCCAGTCGCAAGACTCTGTACCACCCGCACCAGCATTGATGGTCAAAATTGCGCTATTCATATCAGTCTCGCCACTGAGCAGGCTTTGAACCTCTAGGGCTTGAATTTCTTTATTCAGCTCGGCATAAAGACTATTGGCTTCGTCTAGGTATTCTGTTTCGCCGGCTTGCGCCAGTTCCATCGCCGCCTCGATATCTCCTTCAAGGGTTTCAAGCTTTGCCACCCGTGAAATAGCCAATTCTAAGGCCTTTTTTTCCTTCAAAATCGGGGTCGATAGCTTTGGGTTGGTCCAGAAGTCGGCCATACCCTCAATCTGTGCTTCGATATCCTTTAGGCGTTCGGCCTTTTGATCGAGGTCAAAGAAACCCCCGAACGCGAATGAATTTTGCCTTCAAATTCCTACTTGCGCTTGAGAGATCATGAAAATCCACAATAAAACTCCAAAAAGTTCGAGTGTTACCTAAAAGCTCCTGATTAATCAGAGAGTTACAGGGTCCCCGCATTTGACATGCAGGGGACAGCAGCCGTACCATAAATGTATAGGCAGTGTATTTCCAGCTCTATTTTGAAATGTATGAAATTAGGCAAATTTTGACGCTAATTTGATGCTTGACAGATTTAGAAAGCACTGCAAAACGTGCCTGGGCAAAAACGACTAGGCCATTGTGTGCCTGTAATCACAGGGCTTTAAACCTAGAACGGACGAGGTGATGAAAAATGATTTTTTTGACTAAACTAGATAAATCGCGGGTCTTAGTCACACTAGCAAATTTGAAATATATTGAGGCGACACCTGACACTCTATTGCGTTTTGTTAATGGCGACATGCTGATCGTTTGCGAGACCATGGAGCAAATTGCGATGTTGGTAGAACAATTTAAGGTGCGGTGTCTGCGCGGAGCTTCCGCGCCTGTAAAATCAGTTCAGCATGAGTCAGCATCCTTTCAATCAATGTAGAAAATAATACGACGAATTTTTACGTTTACGACCTTGGGAGAATTTATGGATATTACAAGTATTGTCGGTCCAATCTGTGCCTTAGGATGTATCATCACAGGCATGCTCATGGAGGGCGGTCACATGTCCCAATTGTGGGCGTTGACGGCGGTATTGATCGTGTTCGGCGGCACATTTGGTGCCTTGATGGTGGCTTATCCATTGCCGGATATTATTTCTTCTTTCAAAGCCCTTGGTATCTTCCTTAAAAATCCGTCAGCAAATCCTGCCGTCATCATGGCAGAAATCTTAGACTGCGCCACCGTCGCGCGCAAGGAATCCATCCTCGCCCTCGAAAAAAAGCGCGAGTCGCTATCCTATCAACCATTACAAATGGCCATCGGTCTTGCAGTCGACGGTACAGCGCCAGAAGTCATTAGGGACACCCTAGAAACAGCCGCTCACATTGTTTTTGAAGATGCCGAGGTCGCCGTAAAATTTTGGGAAGACTTTGGAGCACTCTCTCCAACAGTTGGAATTATTGGGGCCGTATTGGGACTGCAGCACGTAATGTCGGTTCTTGATCAGCCAGAAAAAATCGGTCCGGGAATTGCCGTTGCCTTCGTGGCAACGTTGTACGGTGTTGCCGCAGCGAATATCGTTGGAATTCCCGTTGGCAAGAAATTGAAGCGAAAAGCAGTCATCGACGGCCACGCTCGAGCGATGGTGGTCATTGGTGTTGAAGGTATTCTAACCGGCATGAACCCGAAGGTGATCGAACAAAAGTTAGCCATCTTCGTGCATGGACACGGTGAAGAAAAGCATTAGTCTAGCGTCGCAGTCTAGCAACTAAAAGAACTTTGGGGGCGTATGTCAATAAAAGCAAAATGTCCGGAATTTGAAAACCACGAGCGGTGGATCATTCCTTATGCCGACATGTTAACCATGTTGTTTGCATTGTTCGTGGTACTATACGCACTGAAACAAGGTGGCTCCACGCCAACAGAAGTCAACAAAGTTGTGGTTGCGTCAGTTGCCGATGCACTCAATATGCCACTACCAGAAATTCCCATTGACCGAAAAGTTGCTCCCGCTCAACAAGGCATGGGGATTTTCGACAACTTCAAAGGAGACCAGCTACGCGAGCCTATCACACAAAAATTCCCTAGCGGCGCACACCGCGCAAAAGTCATTGAAGCGGAAATGAATCGAACACGCCTGCTCGTGGAAGAAAGGCTTTACGGTCCAAACAAGAATCCAGAAAAAGGTGATAAAGGCTTAGAGAGAATTGTTAGTGTGGAAAAAACATCTACTGGATTCAAGCTTCAATTGGCGGCACGACATTTTTTCGAGTCTGGCGAGTACCAAATGCGCAGAGGAGCCTTAAAAGAAATGGAGCAGGTGTCTCAAATATTGATGGAGCTTGGTCGACCCATTGTGATCGAAGGCCACACGGATAATGTTCCTTCAGCAGGTCAATATTCGAATTGGGAAATATCCGCACTGCGCGCCGCTTCTGTGGCCAAATACATGATCAAAACCGCAGGATATCCCTCCACCAAAATTGCCATTGCTGGTTACGCAGACCTTCATCCCGTTGCCCAAAATACTTCGGAAGCGGGGCGCGGCATGAATCGCCGGATTGAAATTCATATTAATTATGCTCAGGACAATCAGTCTGAAGAAGGACAGTGAGCCCCATGATGCGGCTAATTCCTAGGACCATTGCCATTTTGCTAGTGCTTGCGCAACCGGTGGCAGCGGCGACAAAAAAAAATGAAAAAAATCCCGGAGCCCACAAGCCAAAAGTAGAAAATAAAATGGAAGAAAAGGCGATCGATTTCAATAAATCGACCTTTAAAGAAATCCTAGACCGCTATGTTTTTATCGCAGACTTCAATCAAAAGCCTGCCGATCGACCGATTACAAAAGAGATCGTTTGGAAGTATCCTTTCAAACTCCCGCCACTCTCATTTGATCTTGATATTGACGACATCGACTTAGACTCCTTGGTCTTTTCGCAGAAGGGACAAGGACGTGCCGTCGAACGAATGAATGTCGGCCGCGTTGCTTTTTTGGAGGGCAATTATCAGGAAGCCTACGACGTGTGGCTAAATGCACGAAAGAATTTCACAGATGATGTGGCCACCAGTAAAATCCTAGAATTCTTCATGGCGATTAACGCACTGGCCATCTACAAAAAATCCTACAAAATTCCTGGCGCTGATCCCGATCGTTTAGAGCTAAAGTCCTATCTTCAGCGAGCAGCCTATTTCTTTGCTGCCGCTTACATTTTGAGAAGAGACGTGCCTCATGACTTTATTGATAAGCAGGCGGGTTGGGCTCTCTATAATCTGGCCGTCATCTACTACAGGTTTGACCGAATCCCCAGCGTTTTTGGCGCGGTCGAAGCCGGTCTAGGTGCATTGCTGAAACACGGCAGCACCGTCCACAGATCAGACCTCCGGCGACTGATGGCCGAGTGCTATATCCGTAACCAAGACCTACTTAGTGCCATACAAGAACTCGACACCGGCATCAGGCAAGATCCAAATCCATTGCAGGCTACGAGGATGTTTAATCGCGTCGGAGACATTTATTATGACCTAAACAATTACGAGCTAGCCGAAGATATGTATGCGATGGCAGGGGCCATTGATCGCGAAAGAAGGGCGTACTCCCCTGCTCAGGCGCTGTTGCGGGCCGAAAGTGTTTTTTGGCTGGGGCGAACAAAGGAGGCCGAGGACATTTTCAAAATGGCCACAGATTACGCCTTTGAGGTGAAGGGTGACGACTGGTTGATCAAGACTAATTCTCTGGCGTGGGCCCTTCTTAGGATTGGTGACGCGATATTGGTGCGGGCGCAAACAGAAAAACCAGCCGTAAAAAAAGAACTTCTCGAGAAGGCGCGTCTGGCGTATTTTCGTGTTCAGTCAGAGTTTCCAAAATCGGAGGCGGCAAAAATTGCAGACGTACGTGGAATCTGTATGGAAATGCCCGCCTACCTCGGAAACAATGTTAAACATGCACGCGAAGCATTGGCCAAAGTCAAAGAAGAAAAAAGTATTCCAGAAAATTTGATGGAGATGGCTTGGGCCTGTGATGCGGGTAGCTATAGCGACCGTGAAAAAACGGATTTGATGGTTTCAAAAATCAAAGAATTTTCAGATAAATACCCGACCAGTCGCTATCTGGAATCCATGCTGCCTCCCGTTAAAGATGTTCAAGCCTCAAAAATCGATGAATATTTCAAAAAGGAGCAGTGGGAGCAAGCCACCGAATTTTTTGAACAACGCCGTAAAATTCTCTACAAAAAAGTTACACCAGAACTCGCCGCAAACCTTTGGACCGCCTACGTCGAGACTGGAAGGTCCTCTTTGGCGGCAGAATTTTGGCCACAGGTCCGTGGCCAGAGTCTTCGCAACGATTATGTCCAATTGCGGCAAGCGGCCTTTTTGTTTGAGATGTCGTCTACAAAGTCGGGCTCAAAATACAAGAATGATCTAGCGGCCGCCAATAAAATTTTAATTGGTTGGACCTGGGACGAGCAGCCTAGTACTGAGGAGATGGATTTCCTGAGCCGAGTGCTCGTTTCAAAGGACGTGGCCTTGGCCTATCCGTGGATTTTAAACGTCCAAGATGCGTGGACTGTTGGTGATGAGTTGGCGTCTTGTAATGTACTGTTCCCATTTTTGTCGAGAATTAATTCCGATGCGAAATCTCCCGCCAAAGCGCGCGCCGAGGTTGTTAAACGAACTCTTGAGTTTGGTGAAACAAAAATCGTAGATCTGAAAGCAAAGGACCCCACTTGCTTTCAATCCTGGCTCGACTTTGAATCTAAGGTTCTTGGAGTGGCTGCGATCGACAAAATTTACAAAAAACGTGAGGCTTGGGCTCTCGACGGCCCTT
>CAMDKS010000031.1 GCA_945900755.1 Bdellovibrio sp. ZAP7 | reverse complement strand
TATTACACGCAAATTTGATGGCTCTCGCCCGTCAGTGGTCTTAGCAACAACCTCCAGTACTCCCACAAGCGTTACACCGATTCCAGTAACGGCTACTTTTTCTGAAAGCGTTACGGATTTCACCTCTGCAGATATTACTGTTACCAACGGCACGGTCGCTGGCTTTACAGGAGCAGAGGCAAGCTATTCCTTTAACGTGATCCCAAGTGGTAACGGTACAGTGACAATCACGGTCGCAGACGGGCTTTCCATAGACGCTGCTACTAACACGAACACGGCATCAAATGTGATTTCAGTCGTCTATGACTCTCAGCAGCCTTCGGTGGTTTTAACTTCTTCAGCTCTCTCGGAAACGAGTGCTTCACCGATTCCTGTGACGATCACTTTTTCAAGTGCGGTAACAGGTTTTGATGTGAGTGACTTGACAGTGACCAGTGCTAGTTTAGGAAATTTTGTTGTGGTTTCTGGAACGGTTTATACCGTTGATGTAACGCCTGGGGGACAAGGTGCCGTAACAGTCGACGTTGCTTCAAGTGTCGCCGTAAGCATTGCGACTAGTTACGTTTTCTGAATCCGTAACCGTTACAGGTACGCCGCAATTGACTCTTGAAACCGGTACTACCGATGCGGTCGTCAATTATACAAGTGGATCTCCAGGCACAGTTTTAACGTTTAATTATACCGTGGCAGCGACTCATACTTCGAGTGATCTCGACTACCAGTCGACCACGGCTCTAGGCCAATCGACAAACAAAATTTGTAGGCTGGCCAGACCTTAATTTTGTGAGACTTAACCTGTATATGCTCTTCTTCATCCATGGTCACAATTTGCAAGTCATTGACACCATATTTTTCGCCAATCTCAATTAGAGACCTTATTTCCCGTTCCCTAGTCTTTGGTGGCGACAAGTCAAAGCACACTTGGATTAGAGATTTAGGCTTTCCATTTTCTACAACGCAGAAATCTACCTCCTTTTTATTCTCGTGAATGTAGTAGATCTCTGCATCTCTTGCTCGTAGTTCTAGAAATACTAGCGTTTCCAATTTGGCTCCTAAATCCACCGTCGGCTTCGACCACAAAGCCTTCATCACCCCAAGGTCACAGGAATACGTTTTCCTAGGGGACGTAGATCTTTCTGTGAGTTTATAGGAATACCCTCTCAGCTCATCAAGTAGAAATACATCCAGAAGGTACCCATAGTATTTTTTTGCGGTGGTGATGCTTTTTAAATTATAGACATTTTTTAAACTCTTAAAACTAGTTTTTTGGGAGGAATTTTGTATCAAGTATAGTGCAATTTCTTTTAAGACCTTAGCTTCCCTGACCTTGAAGCGTTGTACGATATCTCTAGTGACAATTTTATCAAAAAGCTCTTGAAGGTAAATCTTTTGTGGTTCACCACGAACAACCTCGGGAAATCCACCCAATTCAAAAAACTCGTCAAAATGCCTCTTAAGTTCTGAGTAAACAGTTGTGGTGATTATTGCTTGGTTGCTTGACGCAAAGGACGGCATCCTCCAAGATAAAAATTCACTAAAAATGAGCGGCCGTAAAATGGTGGAAACCTGACGACCCGTGAGATGGGTGGCTAGGTCCTTACCTAATAGCTTACCGTTACTTCCTGTGAGTATAACATTACGGCCGCCACGATGAAGCCTATTGACAAACAACTCCCATTTTTCAATGTTCTGAATTTCGTCAAAAAACAGATATCGAGCGTCGGGATATAACGTGTCTAGGACCTGGATAACTTTGTTTAAATCCTTAGTATCAAGAATGGCCAATCTTTCGTCGTCAAAGTTGACATAGGCCGTCGCACCTCTTTCGAGACACTGTTTACATAAGGTGGATTTTCCGGACCGCCGCACTCCTAGGACGACTTTGATGAGCTTCGAGGAATAAATGAGTTCTTTTAAGTGTCGTTCGTTCCTGCGTGGCAATAATTCGTCATCACACCGTAAAATGTCATCCATCTGATCTGTAAGCACCTGTTTTAATTCAATTAAACTAAACATGACGAAAGTATACCTTTATAATGGCCTAGTATTGATACTATTTTACCATTAAAATGAAGGATTGCTATCTACTAAATAAAATTTTTTGTGCCGTCAGCAAGTCTGACAATAGTCACATCTATATGCCAGAGTTGGTTCGGTCTGATGGCGCGAATACCGACTTTTGGTTTTGCTGGGTATATCGATACCTTAGAGGCGTTTGATCAGTATACAATTCGGGGCGGATTTCCCCAGGTGGTTATGAAGCAAGTGGATTCGGTTGAATACCTTTCAACTCTATGGGAGTCGGTTGTTTTAAAAGATGTGGTTCGCCGTCATAAAGTGCGAAATGTTGCCGGCCTCAATGATATTTATGGATTACTTCTCAATGCAGTTTCGTCTAAATTTAATTATGACAGCTTGGGCCGTGCTCAAGGCGATGGAATCTCAGCTCCTACCATCAAAAAATTTATGCAGTATGCCCGGGAGGCTTATCTTTTAGTTGAATTAGAGCAGTTCCATTTTTCACCACGTAAACGGATGAAATCGGATCGTAAGCTTTATAGCTATGATAACGGCTTTATTTGCGCCAAGCGGGCCGCGATCTCCCATGATCACGGTCGGCTTCTTGAAAATTTGGTTTTTGGGGAGTTATTACGCCGCGGTGCGCGTCCTAATGTGGATCTCTTCTATTATGTAACCTCAACAGGGCATGAGGTTGATTTCATAATTCGAAGCACCGGTGTCACCCAAGAGCTTATTCAAGTGGCCTGGGTTATGTCCGAGCAAAAAACGAGAGAGCGAGAGCTTAGAGCCTTGCGAATGGCTGCCCGCGAATTAAATCTATCACATGTTAGAATTCTAACTCACAACCACTCGGAAGTGATTGAAGATGATGGTATTACAATAAAAATTCAGCCGGTGCGTGAATGGATGTTGAGCTCTAAATGTTCGCAAGGGCATAATCCATGGATTTATCCCCTGTAGGTCAAATACTGTAGTTTTCAGGCGGCTGCTAACAGGGCATGATGTCGGAGTGGTATATCAATAATTCATGATACGCCAAATTGGCGCATCCCCGGTCCTTGCTCTGAGGATCAAAGCCGGCGACAGCGTCGTTAATACCCTACACTGTAACGTTGACGCCATCTCAGGGCGACCTGTAATCATCGCATCATTGCAACATTGCAGCTGAGTTGGCTTTGTTCGTAGCCGTCGGCAATTCGCAGTCGGCCATGCGGATTGTCTACCTCGCGGGATCCTGGCACAGAATTTGCTTGCTATAGTGTCGTCGGTGACTTTTGCAACACGGATCGTCACCGTCGATAAAGCGAGCAATTTTTTTATATTATCTGTCAAACCATTTTGAATACTGAGGATACACCATGCTACCGACAAAAATGCCCCTGTTCTCAACCATCTTCGCAGCAGTGCTTGTAAGTTGCATCGCATCCTGCGGCGAGCCGAAAACGAGCATAACCCCAAACGCTCCACATGGGCCTATGATCGAAAAAAGGCAACCAGCCGAGATTCCAGCTAGTGAGGTCGATGCCACCGTCGTGGAAGTCCTGTTTGACGCCAAACGCGACTGCGTCGCATCGCAAAACGCCACCGGAATGTTTTCCCTAAACTGCAAAATACCTAGTATGCACCGTCCATCTCTCGACCTGTCAAAGGACAAAATCGGCAGCAAAGCAGCGACTAACTACTACGTCTACGCCGCGATCAAGAATACTTGTGACGAATCTATGAAGGCCTTGTTGGTTTCTGCCGAGGCCACCCAATCCGCAGCAATTTTAATGTACTCGAGTGACGTAGGTCTCGGCCAATTTAACATGATCAAGTATTCTCCAGCCCCCGTCGAGAAACTCGGTCCATGCAAGATCGAACTTCTTGCCGAAACAACACTGCCAGAACCGGCTGCTTATGAAAAGTCCGTCGACCAGAGCTTCAACCTTCCCGACTCAGAGGCGTTGCGCGTGGTCCATCAACAACTGAAGGCTGCCCTAGCACCAATGGCCAGCCTGCAGGCACTTGTGGCAAAATTCAATATCCAAGGCCAGAGGGTCGATGAAGTGATGGGGGCCTGGAAAAAGCTAAGCGCTCTGGACCATTTGGTCGAAGAACACCGCTTCAACCAAGGTGGTCTAGTCGACGTTTTCCAAACCAAGGTGTTTCAATGTCGCTCGACCAACGATTATTTCTACGACTCATATGCTTCGATCCCGGTCGACCAGTTTTTTGGTAAAGAATGCCGGTTAAAAATGGCGAGTACATCAATTTATGCTGCGCAAACGATTACGAGGGTACGCGTCGTCACCGGCGGCGAACCGGTAAAGTTTTGCATCCGGGCTGTCTCTGATTATATTGAAACCTGCGCAGAGAGTGTCAGTAACACTACCGACAACGCATCGTTCTTAGAAGTTGTTTTCCGCAACAAAACTGACAACTCAACAACGGTTGTGACGCAAAATTTGTCGCGAATAGACGACAGTAAAATGAAGGGTGCTTTTGGCGATCTCACCATCATCGACGGATTGACTACGCACACTTCCACGGAAGTAATACCAAAGGATCTAATCAAGGTAGGTGAGTTGATTGTCATGCGCAGTATCTATTCGAGGCTGTTCGTTAGCATGCCCTACAACCTCCCTGCAGGGGTCTCGGTAAAACTTGCTCAGAAGGCGTTTGCCGTTAGCGCCGTCGGAGAAAACCTCGCGTGCTACCGATTTACGCCGGAACTTCAGAGTTCCGCAGAGATTGTTGGCCAAGGCATCTTGTATGGCAGACTATTCATTTGGAGCAGAGCCGACGGTTGCGACACAGTCGATACCGACATTCTGGCGACTCCCACAGGCGCTGTAACCCAGACTGTATCTCTCAAATTAGAAGCACTACCGTTCCCAATCATGAAAAGAGAGTCAGCAGATGTAAGCTTCAAAGCCGTCATAATTCCCGCTGAAACCATTGACCTTGACAGCTCCGGCGTCTCCTCTGATGCCCGTGGTCGAGTGACTCAAGTCGAGCTCAAAAACACCGGGAAATATCCCTGGACCGGGTATCCGGCAGTTTTGGTCACTCTCGAATGTCGAGACCCAGAAAATACTGGCGAGCAATCGTCAGGGTCAGTAGTGATCAGCAACCTCAAGGGCGCCGATGATAGCATCATTAAAGCGGTCGCTTTCGGCGAATCCATGACCCTTAGTATCGCAGATGTGGTTGCTGCCTTTGTAAAGGCGAGGCCCACAGATAGCTCGGATTTTTACGATTGCGCGCGCGACTACACTCTTGTCGGGATCCAGATCAAGGAAAACAGGTTTGATGAGAATAGCCTCTGGCCGGCCGTTGTTGCCCGCTTCAAGCTCCCTTCGGTATTAAAAGTCGCTGGTTCGGACATTCGTAGACAAAACTAAACCTATCCTTGCCGCGGCCGACTCGATGCGATACATGAAGCACGAGTCGGCCGCGATTGCGTTCTGTTGCAAAAAACGTGTTAGCGCAATCGCTGGAACCATAGGAATTGATCGGTGTCAAATCTCTTGCAGTTCCGTTTAAAGACAGGTATTTACCGCTTGTAGTTGCGGTTTATCAAACCTTTAGCGCTTTATGACGGAGAAAAATATGAAATCAGAATTATTCTTGACTTTTTTCGCAATGTCTATTTTTGGCTGCAATGTCTCCAAAAAATCAGAGCCTCGGAATGTTTTTGGTACAGATAACCGAGTTTTAGTTTCCGATGGATCAGCACCTTTTTCTTCAATCGGAAAATTGGATGTTGGTTGTACAGGGACTATGATTGGCAAAAAATTGATGCTGACCGCGGGACACTGCATCATCAAAGACAACAGTTCAACACCGCGCGCGGACTTCAAAAAATTTGTTGCGAACATGATCAACGGTACCGGATCCGCCACGGCAACTCCAGTTCGTGCATGGGTTGGTGGCGCAACACCAGAGGAAGATCGAAAGATGGACTGGGCTATCGTTGAACTCTCAACGGCCCTCGGCGAAAGTCAGGGGACGCTCGCCGTTTCGTCCAAGGATTTGACAAGTTCGTTGCCGTATACCGTAAATCTTGGCGGATACAATAGTGACCTTGGCGAAGGCAAAACAGTAAGCGTCAACTGGGGGTGCAGTATCCGCTCTATCGTTGACGGTAAATTTCATCACGACTGTGATTCAATCTCTGGAATTTCTGGTGCGCCATTATTTGTTAAAGAAGATGAGCGCTGGAAAATTGTTGGGATCTCCGTTAGCGAATTTCGGCAGAATCAACCTACGCCAATTCGCAGGGACGATTGGACAGAAGACTATGCCAATGTTGGAACGCCGTCGACGCTCTTCGCATCGACGGTCGAGTCTCTATTACTCACGGTGGATGTTGGTCAAGCTCCACCCACACTTCAAAGTGGTATTGTTGCGGTGACCTATGGGAATATTTCCACCCCTCAGCCGCAGCCGCAAACGCATTTGCCGCCAGCTTTAGATCCAAACCCAAGTCCTGCATTTGGTTATATCCCCTATCAACTTTCACAAGTCGCTGCCCTTTCGGATATTTTGAATCGAGTGCAAGACATTCACAATATGCATTGGGCTTTGATCGCGGATGTTCGGAGATTTGGAGAGTTGGCGATGGCCTGTAATAGTGCCTACTATATGCAAATTTCGAATATTTTTGGGCAAATGTTGGACAAACACGTCGCGGCCTACAATAGGATTGCCCAATACGGCGAAACCAGCATGTCGCGAGAATATCTCTATCAGGTCTATGTGGCGTTGAAGTCTGGACAAAACCAGATGCAAACCCTAGACCTTAATCTATTGGCTCCGGGAATCGCCTTTGAAACAGCAGCGGCCCAGAGGCGTGCCGCTGGACACGTCATGCAGCTTGAGCAGGCTATTTTTCATTAGCGAAGGCCAAAAGCACCTGAGTATAAGCCTACTCAGGTTTTTTTATGCTTAAATAACTTGCATTTGTTTCCCAATATCTTAGGAAGATTGACCTAGATTATCTTGCTCATTGTTGACCTATGGGGTAAACATATAGCGTCATTGCATTGACCTATAAGTTATCGGAGACAAACCTGTGAATCTTACCTCAAAAAGTCGGTATGCTCTAAAAATTATGATTGATTTAGCCCATCACGGCGCAACTCAAGCGTTGGTGCGGCGAAATGAAATAGCGCATCGTCAGGGAGTTCCGACAGATTATTTGGATCAGATTATGATTAAGCTTCGCGGTGCAGATCTGGTGCGGAGCGTGCGTGGGCGAAGTGGTGGATATCTGCTTGGTCGTGCTTCTACAGAAATTACGATGTGGGATGTGTTTTATGCGGTTGAGGGCGGTAATATGATGCCGGTCGATTGCATTTTGACGAGTCATATTTGTGATTTTGAGTCCAGTTGCTCGTCTAAAGATGCTTGGAATACGATTTTCGGAGCCGTTAAAACGAGCCTTTCTGGAATTAGGCTTAGCCTCTTAGTAGAAAACTGGAGAGCCGAACATGGCGGCCGTGAGGCTGTGCCAACGACTGATGTACCAAGAGTTCAAGAGTGCCGTAGTGGCTCAGCGGGCTGCTTAACCGGAAGTTCAAAAGCGGCGACTCACCGTTCAGAGGTCGCTATCGATGGCTGAGATCGTTAAAGAAAATTTAACGGACCGAGAATACAAATACGGTTTCGAGACCATAATCGAAACAGATCAGTTTCCAATGGGCCTCAGCGAAGACGTCGTCAACAAAATTGCCGATAAACGTAATGACCCGCAGTTCGTACGTGATTTTCGCCTTAAGGCCTATCGCCATTGGTTAACTCTTAAGGAGCCGACGTGGGCTGATGTGCGTTATCCCAAAATTGATTTTCAAGGGATCCGCTACTATTCTGCTCCCAAATCAAAGCCCGACGGAGCTACAGGGCCAGCATCCCTTGCCGACATTGATCCAGAATTGATCGAGACGTTTAATAAACTAGGGATTCCCCTGGGCGAGCAAAAACGTCTCACGGGTGTGGCCATTGATGTCGTCTTCGACAGCGTTTCTGTAGGCACTAGTCATCAGGAAGAATTGGCTGCCGCGGGGGTCATCTTTTGTTCTCTGACGGAAGCGATTCAGAAGCATCCGGAAATTGTCGAAAAACATCTTGGCAAGATCGTTCCCTACAAAGACAACTACTACGCAGCCTTAAACAGTGCGGTATTTACCGACGGCTCGTTCGTTTATATTCCTAAAGGCGTGCGGTGCCCCTTAGACCTGTCTACTTATTTCAGAATCAATGCCAAGGAAACGGGTCAATTCGAGCGCACTCTCATCGTGGCAGAAGCTGGCAGCTACGTAAGTTACTTAGAGGGCTGCACCGCTCCTATGCGAGACGAAAACCAATTGCATGCAGCGGTGGTCGAGCTCATTACATTCGACGACGCAGAAATAAAATATTCGACCGTTCAAAATTGGTACTCTGGGGATAAAGATGGAAGGGGCGGAATCTATAATTTCGTGACCAAACGCGGTCTTTGCCAGGGTACAAATAGTAAAATTAGTTGGACTCAAGTCGAATCAGGATCCTCCATAACCTGGAAGTATCCAAGCGTGATTTTGCAGGGTGACAACTCATCGGGTGAATTCTATTCCGTAGCCCTCACCAATCATAGGATGCAGGCGGATACCGGCACCAAAATGGTGCATATTGGAAAAAATACGTCGTCTCGCATAATCAGTAAAGGCATTAGCTGTGATCAATCTCGTAATACCTACCGAGGTCAAGTCAAGATCTTGCCTTCGGCCGAGAGTGCCCGTAATTATAGTCAATGCGATAGCATGCTAGTTGGCGATCAATGCACGGCGAATACACATCCTTATCTTGAGGTCAAAAATAAATCGGCGATTGTCGAACACGAAGCCACCACATCGAAAATTTCTGGAGATCATATTTTTTATATGAAGAGCCGAGGCGTCGATGAAGAAGGAGCGGTAAGTTTACTGCTTCATGGATTTTGCAAGGAAGTCTTTAAGACGCTTCCACTGGAGTTCAGTATCGAGGCTGTAAAATTGCTTGAGATGAAACTAGAGGGAAGTGTCGGTTAATAGGCCCTGCAATGTTTTGGGGCGAAAACGGGCTGTGAGTTACTGCATTTTGCATCGTAAACTGTAGAAGTTTGAAATGGATGAAGGATTCGAAGACCAATGTTAGAAATTAAAAATCTCCACGCAGCTGTTGACGGCAAAGAAATTTTAAGCGGCCTCAACCTTAAAGTGAATGCCGGTGAAGTGCATGCGATCATGGGCCCGAACGGGTCTGGCAAAAGTACCTTGTCAAAAGTTCTTGCAGGTCACCCTGATTACACGGTTTCGTCTGGCCATATTGAATTCGAGGTTAACCTGCGAATGAAAAATGTCCTTGATATGGCCCCAGAAGAGCGAGCTAGAAACGGAATCTTCCTTGCGTTTCAGTACCCTGTGGAGATACCTGGAGTGCCAAACAGTGCTTTTTTGAAGGCATCCTATAATGCCATCTGTAAGCATCAGGGAGCCAAAGAGGCGACCGACGAGATGTTCGGGAGAATTCTAATCGAAAAATGTAAGCTCCTGAACATGGATGAAAAATTTATTGATCGTGAAGTAAATGTCGCCTTTTCTGGCGGGGAAAAAAAACGTAATGAGATTCTTCAAATGGCCGTCATCCAGCCACGCCTAGCCTTTCTGGACGAGACGGACTCCGGACTTGACGTGGATTCGCTGCGAATCGTTGCGGAGGGAGTCAACAAACTTCGCAAAAAAGACAATGCCATCGTGCTAGTGACTCACTATCAGAGAATCCTCAATTACATTGTCCCTGATTTTGTCCACGTTCTCTACAAAGGCCGGATTATTAAAACCGGAGGCAAAGAATTGGCCCTACAAATTGAGGCTAATGGCTACGATCAGATTCTTAAAGAGTTTCAAAACTAAACCGACAACTAGGGTATTGTTATGACCACGTTTTCAACCATTCAATCGATTCAAGAGGCCTGGAGTGTCCGCAAGACTGGCCTCCAAGACACTCGCCGGCAAACGATTGAGCGGCGTGAACGTGCGATCAATCTTGCCCTCGCCAAGGGCATCCCGAATACTCGTGACGAAGAGTGGAAGTATACGAGCCTTCGCCCACTGATCGATCGCCAATTTGATTTGATTGATGGTCTGCGTCACGATGGCGGACCGGTCGACGGATCTCTCGTTGCTAGGATCAACGCACGCCTAGCTGTAAATGCGATTCCTATTGTATTTATCAATGGCCGCCTAGACCTATCGTGGCCAGGTTCTGAGGCGCTGGATTCTGATTATTTTCGAACGCTGTCGGAAGCAGAATTAGAGGAGGACTCGACCTTTTGGGACGAATGGCAATCGACTCAGGGGATGGATCAGTTGTTTGCGGGTATTAACGCCGGCTTGGCTCACGAGGGCGTCGTGCTTGTATTGAATGCTGAACAATTCCTTAAGAGGCCGATCCACATCATTCACCTAGCCACAAAAGACCATCCAAATGCAGCTCGCATTAACCGAGTTGTGGTCTCGGTTCCTGAATTGGCCGACGTCATAGTGTACGAAGAATTTATCTCAATGGATGTGCTTTCCCTTAAACCAAGGGTTGGAGAATGGACCAATTCTTTGACTCAGTTTAAACTCGGGCCAAAAGCAAAATGTGCTTACTACCGAATTGTTTCGTCACCCAATTCGTTTCATACTGGTTCCGTTACTGCAGTTTTGGATCGAGACAGTCAGCTGGATACATTTTCTTTGGCGATAGGTTCAAGGTTTGCTCGGATCAATATCGACGTCAAATTTACAGCCCCTGGCGCTGAGTGTACACTTGATGGACTTTACCTTTTGCAAGGTGAGGAGCATGTCGATCATCATACAACAGTGGATCACACCGTTGGAAACTGTAAAACGAACCAGCTCTATAAAGGTATTTTGGCGGATAAGGGGCGGGCGGTATTTAACGGAAAAATATATCTCCGAAAAGATGCTCAAGGGTCAGAGGCCTACCAAAGCAATAAAAACTTACTGCTCAGTTCGGAAGCGGAAGTGGATACTAAGCCGCAGCTTGAAATTGACGCAAATGACGTCAAGGCGACTCACGGTGCAGCGATCGGGTCGATTAATCCCGCCGAGCTATTTTATTTGCGGAGCCGCTGTATTGGCGAGGCCGAGGCCACCGCGATGCTCTGTCATGGATTTGCTGAAGAGTGCGTGATGAAGGTGAAAGATGACGATGCAAGAGCCCTGTTAAGGGACCGAGTTCGAGAATGGTTTAAACTTTTCGCACTGACACATTCTCCGTCGGACCCTCTGACGACCAAAGTGATAGACCTTGCAGCACGGAAAATATTGAACGAGGAAAAACCATGACGCGGTTTTCTCTCAATGGAAAGCTAAATGCCGCTGAATTACAAAAAGTATTTCCGGTATTGAGTCGTGACATTCGCGGCAAGAAATTGACGTACTTGGACTCTGCCGCAACCACTCTGAAGCCGCTACGAGTGATCGACGCCGTAGACCGCTATTACCGTCACGGAACAGCTAATATTCACAGAGGCGTGCATTTACTGAGCGAAGAGGCGACGTCTCTTTATGAGTCCACGAGGACTACGGTCAAAGATTTTTTGAACGCAGCCGACGAACGCGAAATTGTTCTGACCTCTGGTACGACCGCAGGCATTAATCTTGTGGCCAAATCGTTTGTAAAGTCTCGGCTAAAAGAAGGCGATGAGATTTTGATTACAACCATGGAGCACCACGCAAACATTGTGCCGTGGCAAATGCTTCGTGACGAGACTGGGTGCCGGCTGGTCGTGGCCCCCGTTCGTGAAGACGGTAGTCTAGACCTGCCTGCGTTCAAATCACTGATCACTAGTCGTACTAAATTTATTTCCTGTACATGGATATCCAATGCGTTGGGCGTTATAAATCCCATAAAAGAGCTGGTCATCGCCGCAAAATCCGCGGGGGTTCCAATCATGATTGATGCGGCACAAGCGGTCGCCCATGAGCCCATAGATGTACAGGGACTGGGCTGTGATTTCTTAGTATTTTCAGGCCATAAATTGTTTGGACCCACAGGTGTCGGTGTACTTTTTGGCAAAATGGAACACCTTGAGATCATGCCCCCACAAATTGGCGGCGGCGATATGATCAAGTCCGTTTCCTTTGAGAAAACAGTTTATGCAGATGCACCATCAAAATTTGAGGCAGGGACCCCGGATATAGCAGCGGTCATTGGTCTTGGCGAAGCCATTCGTTTTGTGATGGAGGACGTAGGTTTTGCCCTGATTCAGGCCCATGAACAAGTGTTGTTGGGTGCGGCTGAATTGGCCCTTCGCGATGTTCCAAACCTCATAATTTTAGGTACATCTCATCCCAAGGCACCAATTTTTAGTATGGTCGTGGGGAAGATTCATCCCCATGATGTTGGCACTATTTTGGATTTACAGGGAGTCGCAGTCAGGACGGGGCACCACTGTGCTCAGCCATTGCTTGCGAGGTTTGGCGTACCGGCCACAGTGCGGGCTAGTTTTAGCATCTATAATGATCAAGAGGATATCAAAGCTTTGATTCAAGGCCTTGCTAAAACTCAGGAGCTTTTTGCGTGAGTCAACAGGCATCAACTATTTACCAAACAGTGATTTTAAATCACAATCGCAGTCCGCATGGCTACGGTGAAATGCCGCTTGCCACGCACAAAGCAGACGGATTTAATCCGATTTGTGGTGATAGAGTGACTGTGTTGGCCATCATCGAAAAAGAAAAATTTGCAAATCTTGGGTTTACGGCGCAAAGTTGTGCCCTTTGCCGTGCGAGTGCTTCGGTTATGGTCGGGGCACTAACCGATTTGAATCTTAGTCGAGCCGCGGAATTTGTAGCTAAGTTTGAAGACATGATCCGTGGAAAAACCGTAACAATCGACGGCGATGCTGCTGCTTTTAATGCAATCAAAGACT
The DNA here is from genome assembly GCA_945900755.1 of Bdellovibrio sp. ZAP7. Lineage (GTDB taxonomy): Bacteria > Bdellovibrionota_B > Oligoflexia > Oligoflexales > RGVZ01 > CAMDKS01. The sequence goes on along the minus strand of CAMDKS010000031.1, from coordinate 23,325 downwards.
ATCCTGCACGTGCAAAATGCGTGTTGCTGCCCTGGCGCACGCTGACGGAAGCGATGCAAAAAGGATTAGTTTCGGCTGGCACCCAAGCAAATACGATTTCAGGGACGATGCTAGCTCCCTTAGTCTCAACTGAAGTAGGAGAATAGGTAACGTCCCATGTCACTTCGAGTCATCACCCAGTCCACCCCAAACCCTAATGCCCTGAAGTTTATTACGGCTAAGGACGTCAAAAAATCGGGAAAAGTAACCTTCGTTCATCCTGCGGAATGTTTACACGTGCCGCTTGCCACAAATATTCTTGGCCTGCCGAATGTTACTGCGGTGCATTTATTTGAAAATGTGTTGACCGTGACCCAAGACGGCTTTGGGGATTGGCCGGTGTTGGAGAGTGAAGTTGTGGAAGTCGTGAAGACATTTCTACCTGGACACGACCCCGAATTTGCAACCGATGAAGTAGAAGTGGACGAGTCCAGTTGGACGGCTGACCGGCGCAAACTGGAGGACGTTTTTGACCGTGAAATTCGTCCAGGTCTTCAAGCGGATGGTGGGGACATAGTTATTTTAGAGCTCGTGGATCACATCATTACGGTAAAATATGAAGGTGCCTGCGGCAGCTGCCCAAGCTCAAGGACAGGCACGCTACAAGGCATAGAAAGCATTCTCCGCCACGAATTTCATCCCGACACGCAGATCATTACCGTCGACTAAAATCATTTACGGCTTGCGTCTTGCTTGCCTGCCACTGGCTGCTTTTCTTTGAAACGGCGAAGCCTTACGGAAAAGATCGAGACTTTCGCGCTCAATACTCACGAGTATTCCCATGGCCGAACAAAATACAATCATAGCGGTCCCTCCATACGAAAAGAAGGGTAGGGGAACTCCTACGACGGGAAATAGTCCTAGCACCATGGCTGTGTTAATCACAAAGGATACGAAAATAATTCCCGTCATTCCCACCGCTAAAAGTGACGAGAAAACGTCTTTTCCGTTTTTTGCGATGGCAATACCCATGTAAATTAATGTTACAAATAGAACGAAGAGGACGGTGGTGCCTAGAAATCCATGCTCCTCCGAGAAAACCGCAAAGATAAAATCTGTATGCCGAGCCGGCAAGAATTGCAGCTGCGTTTGTGTGCCGGCCATGAAGCCTTTTCCTAGAAATTTACCGCTACCAATGGCGATGAAGCTTTGAAGCGCATTGTATCCAGTGTGGCTACTGTCCATGTCTGGATTGATGAGGTTGAGCACGCGAAGTTTTTGATAGTCGCGCAAGATGAAAAACCAAGCCGCCAAGACCACAGTGAAGCCTCCAATGGCCACGAGCACAAGGCTTTTTCCATTGATGCGAATAAAGCTTAGCTGGCACGCCATAATCATGGCACAGACACCTGCAGTTCCCAAATCAGGTTGGGCAAAAATCAAGACAAATGCAACGCCAACAACCGCGGCGAGTGGAAATAGATCGCGCAAAGTATAGGGATTTGCAAGGCGCGAGGTATAAAAATATTTTGCGACGACGATGGATACAGCAATTTTTGCAAGTTCGGATGGCTGAAAAACAATTGGCCCGATTTTTAGCCAGCGTTGTGCGCCCATGGAAATGCCGCCAATGATATCGACGAGAATTAATTGCACACAAACGGCCCCAAAGATCCAGTAGGCATAGGTATTGTAAAAACGCGGTGAAATGATCCATCCACAAATGTAAAAGGCGGTGCAGGCGAGGGCTAGATTTTTTAGCTGGGACCAAAAAAGATTAGTTCCCGAGGCAGCACTGTAGAGGTTGACCATTCCGATCGAGATGAGAATAAAAAGTACGGCCATTAGAATCTTTGACCAAATCAGGGTAGGTTCTCGGATGGCTTGCCCAGGTACTAATAACACGGGGGCGTGTGCCATGGCACCGACTCCCACCATCTGATCTTTGGGCTCAATCATGTTCGGTTACCTCTGTTGGCGCAGTAATTGGATTCTCGGCTGCACCGATCGCAAGTCCTGCGCGGCGTTTCTTTAGTTCAAAATAGGAATTAAGTATTTGGCCTGCAACCGGTGCAGCCGAGGCTCCGCCGCCACCTTTATCGTCGTGTTCACTGATGATCACCACGACAATTTCGGGGCTTTCAACGGGGGCAAAACTCGCAAACAGCGCATGCTCCTTCCACAAAATGGAAACGTCCGTTTGATTCTTGTTCTTCTTCAAATTGACCACCTGAACGGAGCCCGTTTTTCCTGCAATGCGAATTCCGGGGACCCTGGCATTTTTCCCCGTTCCTTCGTCATTCATCACCACAGCTTCAAGGCCCTCTCGTACTCGCTCATAATTGGCTAGGGTAATTGAATCAATCGTCCGAACAAGGATGGGAACCCTTTCGTCTAGAGTCACGCCTTCGGGTGTTGAGATTCGCTTTACGATGTAAGGCTTCCACATTTTTCCGCCGGTAGCAATCGCAGAGTATAGGCCGGCAAGTTGGAGTGGCGTCATTAAATTGTAGCCTTGACCAATGGCGATGGACGGGGTTTCACCCGCAGCCCAAACCTCCTTGTGGGTGGCCATTTTCCATTCTTGGGTGGGCACTAAACCTGGACGCTCCGGATTTATGTCCAAGCCCAATTTTGTACCTAGGCCAAAATCACGCGCATACTTGGCCATTCGGTCGACACCGAGCTCAATGCCGATATGATAAAAGAATACGTCACAGGATTGCATCAGTGCGCGCTGAAGATTTACGACGCCGTGTCCGGTTTTCTTCCAACACCCATAGACTTGAGAGCCTAGCGAAAAAGAGCCATTGCAGACGAAGGTTCTGTTTGGAGTTGCGACCCCCTCCTGCAGGGCAGCAAGAGCCACGAGTGCTTTGTAGGTAGACCCAGGAGCGAATTCTCCGGCGGTTGTTTTGTCCATAAATGGGTGCAGTGGGTCGAGAGTCATGGCGCGAAATTCTTCTTGGCTAAGCCCGCGCTGATACATATACGGATCCCAGCTTGGAAGGCTAGTTAGAGCCAAGATTCCACCTGTGTTGGGATTCATGACCACGACGGCACCATTTTTTCCAGAAAATGCTTTGGAAACTGTTTCCTGCAATTCAAGATCAATGGTCAATTGAACATTTGATCCTGGTTTTGCGGGTGCCATCGGCAGATCCCAGTCTTGTTGATTTTGATTGGAAGCGCGGCCAAACGCATCCACTTGTATGAGTTTGTAGCCGTGTTGTCCGCGTAAATACTTTTCAAGACGCGCTTCTAGTCCTGACCTCCCCACGAGGTCTCCGATTGAGTACGGGTTGTCTTTGTTCTTGGCGTTAAATTCCTCCATGGCCGTCGGACTAAGCTCGCCAAGGTGTCCTAGCGTGTGCGGGGATGCTCCTGTCTTGTATTCTCGTCGGGCCGTTGTTCGTACTTCGATGCCCGGCAGAAATAGCCGATTTGACTCAATGATCGAGACCTCGTGGAGGCTGAGATTTCGAATCATGGTGATGGGCATAAATTTCGGTTGGGACTTAGCTCTTCTAAATTTTTTCGCAAAGTCTTCTCGCGGTTGATGGAGCAGTCGGGCCAAAACGTCAAAGGTTTTATCCGGATTTTTCATGTATTGGGGGACAACAATCAATTCCGAGGTTGCCGTATTGCCGAGAATAATTTTACCCCAGGCATCATAGAGCATGCCGCGGGGCGCAGGCACGTCGATTTTTCGGACACGGTTATTTTCTGAGATGCGGCGGTAGTAGTCACCCCGATAGATTTGCAATTGCCACAACCTCAGCCACATGACAAGTGCCGCTATGACGATCGCAATGCTTGCGGCAAAAAAACGACTTTCGATCAATAAATGTGGGGAGCGTGACATTTTTTTCATGGAGGTGCCGTCTCTCCTTTGAATCTCATCATCCAAGGATAAGCCAAGCCTAGACCTACTATAACCGACAGGCAAACGCGGAGTAACTGCCTCGAAAAATGGAAGAAGTCCAATTGGGTGCCGTCTTGGCGAATCAAAATAAGAAGTGACTCAAAGCTTGAGATAAAAAAGGAGGAAATAAAAAACGTAACGATCCAAGGTACCGCATGCCGCCACGATAACAATTTTCTGGAAAGTACTATAAATGCAAATACAATCCAATAGACGGTCAAATACATGCCTCGTGGGCAACCTGAATTGGTTTCTTGTATCAGGGAGCCGACCAGAAGCATGGCGATCGACCAGGGTACAGGCGCAACAACAAACGTAAGAACAAGCCAAGGGGTCATGATTAAAAATGGCAGGATGCCGCTCGTTAGCGTCGGAAGGATGTGATTATCTATCGTTCCAATGACAATAAGCCACAGCATGTCAGCCAAAAAAAATCCCGTATAAGGGCGAATAGGCCACCATCTGCGACGCTGCTCATCTGACGTGGCGAAAGTAGGGGTTTCTATTGCAAAATCAATGTTCACTGTTTCGTGGCCTATTTAATGATTCGTTTTTCATTTTGAGCGGGGTTCATGGATTTATCGAACCAATCCGTGCCTCCTGCCTCAGCAATTCTAGCCAATTCCGGATCATCTCTTAACAAAATAATAACCTCCTCTATGAGGTGGGGCTCCACCCATGGGGCTACCGTGATCACTTGGCTTACATTGTCAGACTCAAAACTAATTCGTACAATTTTTCCGACAGGGATGCCCTTTGGAAAACTTCCCACGATGCCTGAAGTGGCTAAGGTGTCGCCAATTCTAACCTCAGAGCTTCGCTGTAAATGCAGACGGCAACTTTCGTTGGCATAGCCGCCTAGGACTCCGCGAATGCGGTTGCGTTGTACAAATACATCGATGTTCGAATCGTAATCGACGAGCAGTTGGATGTCTGAGAAAAATAAGCCCACGCGTATGATGCGCCCAATTGCGCCAGCGCTAGCGATGGCCGGCATTCCGATTTTGACGCCGGCGTCACTGCCTTTTGACACTCGAATGGTTCGAAATGGTAAGGCACGTTGTCCGCTGACAACCTCAGCCGTTACAAATTTATCGGCAATGACTTGAGAAAAACCGGAAAGGTTTCGCAATCGATTTAGTTCAATGAGGAGTTCGTCGTAGTTCAGCAGCCTGGCTTTCAACTGATCATTTTCAGTTTTTAGCACAGAATTTTCGCGAGATTTGCCGCTCAAATTAAAATATCGTTCCCAACTGTTTTCAAGGCCGGTAGAGGTCTCGTGCCACGCCCAGGCAAAGGGATAGGAAATATCTTGAACGAGAGTGGCAGATCTTGAGATGGTGCCGTCACTCCAAGGAGCAAACTGGGTGGAAAAAAACAGGAGTGGGACGACAAATATGCCTAAGATCAGCACCCAAAAGCGAATTCGATTTAGCTCCATGCTCTCACAGCTCCTGAGTCGTTTTGTTGTCGAAACGAGCGAAAGAATTCATCGTCGAATTCTTGGTAATCTGAGATCTCTCACGCCGGCACAATTATAAAGGTCGAAGCAAGTATACACTGCTTCGACCTTTTTATCCGTAAACTTTATTCGTAACCAAGCGATTACTGAACCGTTACCTGACACAAGATGTCAATTTGATCGAGAGCTTTTCCGGAGCCGAGAACGACGGCACACAATGGATCGTCAGCAATCATAATTGGCAAGCCTGTTTCTTCGCGCAGTAGGATGTCGAGGTTGCGAATCAATGCGCCGCCACCTGCAAGCATAATGCCTTTGTCGACGATGTCGGCAGCGAGTTCTGGAGGTGTTTTTTCAAGGGCCACGCGAACGGCTTCGACGATCGTGTTCACTGGCTCCATGATCGCTTCACGAATTTCTTCGCTGTTAACTTCGATGGTTTTAGGAATACCGGCAACAAGGTCCCGGCCTTTGACCGCCATGGTTTGAATGTTTTCGTCAGGATACGCTGTGCCAATTGTAATTTTGATTTGCTCAGCCGTACGCTCTCCAATAAGGAGTTGGTATTTACGCTTGAGGTAGTTGACGATGGCTTCGTCCATTTTATCGCCGCCTACGCGAACTGATTTAGAGTAAACAATACCAGCAAGAGAAATCACGGCCACTTCAGTCGTGCCGCCTCCGATATCAACAATCATGCTACCGCTTGGCTCAGTGATAGGAAGGCCTGCGCCGATGGCCGCTGCCATTGGTTCTTCAATAAGGTAGACTTCACGAGCGCCAGCAGATTCTGCAGATTCGCGAACAGCGCGTTTTTCAACTTCTGTAATTCCATAAGGAACGCAAATAATAATTCTAGGCTTAACCATGGTGCGGCGATTGTGGGCGCGCTCAATAAAATAACGTAGCATCGCTTCAGTAATTTCAAAGTCTGCGATAACGCCGTCTTTCATCGGGCGAATAGCGACAATCGATCCTGGAGTTCGGCCAAGCATCTCTTTGGCTTCTTTACCGACAGCAAGAATCTTTTTTCCGCCGCGGGCATCGCGTTGAACGGCCACAACAGAGGGCTCGTTGGTAACAATGCCAATGCCTTTGACATAAACAAGGGTATTGGCCGTGCCAAGGTCAATGGCGAGATCGTTTGAAAAAAGTCCTGCAAACCAATCGAAAATCATAAAGGCCTCCGTAATCATTGGGCATATTGAAAAATAATGAAATTAAAATAAGCACTTATCCACAGATCTATCAACACTCATTATAACGAATCTCTCAGACTCTCCGACATAAATCCGACTAATATAAGTGTTTTAAAAGTAAACCCCATCGGTGGCTGACAAGCAATAGGTTTTGCCTGTGCCGCGCAAATTATTTTGAGCCAAAGGATGCCTCATATTCGTGCAGACGGCGATCTTGCATATAGTATTAGACAAGACCCTGCAAAATCAGGCACTTTTGATGTCAATAATATTCGGTTCAAAGTGTTTACGTCATAAAGAATTTACTTCAGGGAGGCTAGACTAAAATGTTGCGTTGGAAAGATAAATCGATATCGGATATGGATCGCCAGAAATTGTTTCGCAATTCGGGGGCTTATTTATTATTGGGCCTGTCAATGGTTGCCATGACCTTTTTCGGTATTTGCACACCCAAAGGTAACACGTTGATGCTATCAGGAAGTGCCGCTAAAATTGGAGGCGAAAAAATATCGCAAACAGAATTTCAGCGATCATACCGAGCCATGAGTGAGCGTCTGCAGGCTCAGTATCAAGATGGATTTGAGTCGATTAAACGAGAAATTCCAAAATATGTTATGCAGCAATTAGTCGAAGGACGGATCTCCAATATAGCTGCAATGAATGCAGGTATTGAAGCTCAAGACGATGATGTTGTGCGAGTGTTGCGTGATGCCAAAGCCTTTCAAGACGAGAGCGGGAAATTTAGTAGCGCAGCGTTTGAGAATTATTTGCGTTCGAACAAACACACCGAAGCCACGTTCAATAGTGACGTGCGTCGGAGTTTGACGACACAAGCGCTCCAACAGTTTGTAAGTTCAATTAGCTACGTCTCTCGGAAATCGGCGGCCCTGGATTATCGATTTAAGGAAACAAAAATGGAGGCCGATTTCTTGAAGATTGACGCATCCATGGTCAAAATTACTGTGGCCGCAGCGGACGTCACGACGTTTTTAGATGATGCCGGCAAAGCCAAAGTTAAAACCTATTTTGAGGGTCACCCGTCTGACTACAACACCAAGGAGCGAGTGAAGGCTCGGCATATTCTCATAGGCTATACTGGAGCACGAAACGCCTCTGGAGTGGGTGCGCTAAGGAGCAAAGCCGACGCACAAAAACAGGCTGCCGCAGTCTTAGCACAAGTTTCTGCCGCAGGCGCAGATTTTTCGAAATTGGCAACCACACTTACTGACGAGCCTTCAGGTAAAACACGTGGCGGCGATCTCGGATTTTTTGCGCGCGAAGATATGGCGAAAGAATTTTCTGATGCGGCCTTTGCAATGAAAGCGGGTCAAATCAGCGCCGTAGTCGAATCTCCATTCGGGTTTCATGTCATCAAAGTCGAAGAAAAACAGGAAGCTCATGCCACGACGTTGGAGCAAGCAACGACTGGAATTGCAACTAAATTACTAGAACAAGAACGCTCCCCAGCCATGCTTCAGCAAAGTGCCGATGGGATTTTGGCGGACCTTAAGGCTGGAAAATCAATTGACGACAAATTGAAGATGTTCAATACAAAATGGGAGACTACAGGCAACATTGCTTCGGGTTCTTCAAGTTTGCCAAACATCGGCGGTGGTGTCGACTTGGTCGATGCGGTGGCTCGCCTTGCAAAAGTAGGTGACATCACTGACAAGGTGTTCGACGTGCGTGGCACCAAATTTATTTTAAGATTAAAATCTCGTGTCGTGCCTGATGAGTCAAAGCTTGAAGACAAGAAGTTAAGGGAACTGGCTAAGACCTCGTCTGCAGTAGCCGCCAATGCTCTATTGAAATCTTATCAATTGTCCACTCGCAAAAATCTTGAGGAAAAGGGCAAGATCTGGGAAAACCCTGAGTATACGACACTTGGCAAGGCTTCAAACGGACCTTCTGGCGACGATGCCGCTGGGGGCTGATATTTAGAATGGCAACGGTTCTCCTCATCACAAAAACGTCGACTTGGGATTGGCATGGTGCATGGTACCAATCTCAATTTCAAAATGGCGCTTTGCCTGAATCTGATATTAATCAGATTAAATTGGCACACGCAGATCATTTAGCGTCTGTGGCCCAGGCTCAAAAAATTCTAAAGGATCATGGCTTGCCGTTTCGCACGCTGAGTGTGGATGACGAGAGCTGGCGTCCCGATGACGATACGGAAATTATGATGACTCTCGGCGGAGATGGAGCTCTGCTGTCAGCGAGTCACCGGGTTGAGTCAGCTAAGATTAAGTTGGTCGGCATACGTTCTTCGGGCACCAGTGTCGGGTATTTATGTGTGGGCGGTATTGAGCGGTTGGAGTCGATGGTTCAAAGTCTTGTTAAGGGTGATATGAAGTTCACGGAGGCTTGTCGTTTGCGAGCGAAAATTACCCCCGCAGACGGTTCAGCCGCACGTTTTTCTCCCCCAGCACTAAATGATTTTCTTTATTCCAACGCTAATCCTGCCGCGACTACGCGCTATCGATTGAATCTTGGAAATCGTTGCGAGGAGCATAAAAGTTCTGGGATGTGGATTAGTACCGCTCTTGGAAGTACCGCTGGAATTTGTGCGGCAGGTGGTGTGATTATGCCTCGTGAGGAGAGGAGTTTTCAATTTGTAGTCCGAGAAATATATCGTGCGCCAGGTAAAAATGTTCATTTGGTTTCGGGTTTCTTTGATCCTGATGAGCGAGCCTTAGTGATTGAAAATCGATGTGAAAAAGCCATCATTGCGGCCGATGGAAGTCGTGGTATTATGCAAATAGAGTGGGGCGACAAAGTAGAGTTTCATCGAGCCCCATGTGTCAAGATCGCGCAGGGATAGAATAGGACTAGAATAATGAGCACAGGCCCAAAGATGACAGATTCCAAAGCAAATCAAAAAAATGATATAAAATCCGATGTTAAAGCTGAGCCCGGCGTCAAGGCTGGTAACGAGTACGCACCCGCAGAGATGGAAAAAAAATGGCAGAACTATTGGGTCACCAACAAAACATTTAAGACCCCCAAGCCCGATAAAACTAAACCAAAGTACTACGCTCTTGATATGTTTCCCTATCCGTCTGGCGAGGGTTTGCATGTGGGTCATCCTGAAGGTTATACCGCCACGGATATTACCGCCCGATTTAAGCGCATGCGTGGATTCAACGTCCTGCATCCAATGGGTTGGGACGCTTTTGGACTCCCAGCTGAGCAGTATGCCATTCAAACTGGAACTCATCCGGCCGTAACCACCGCCAAAAACATTAATCGGTTTAGAGAGCAATTAAAAAATCTTGGTTTTAGTTATGACTGGGATGGAGAAGTAAATACCACTGATCCTGAATACTATAAATGGACGCAGTGGATTTTTCTCAAATTATTTGAGCGTGGCCTTGCTTACGAAAGTTTTGCCCCCGTAAACTGGTGTCCAGCCCTCGGAACCGTGTTGGCCAATGAGGAGGTTATCGATGGTAAATCAGAGCGTGGCGACCATCCTGTAGAACGCAGGCCTTTGCGCCAGTGGGTTTTGAAAATCACGGAATACGCTGACCGACTAATAGATGATTTGGCGTTGGTCGATTGGCCTGAATCCATTAAGGATATGCAGCGCCATTGGATTGGGAAGTCTATTGGTGCTGAGGTGCGATTTGACGTCGAGGGTCATCTGGGAAAGTCTTTTGAGGTATTTACAACTCGTCCAGATACTCTATTTGGCGCGACATTTTGCGTGCTGGCCCCAGAACATGCTTTAGTGATGTCCATTCTCTCAGCCGCACAAAAAAAAGCGGTAACCGAATACGTGCAAATAGCAAAAAATCGCAGTGATTTAGACCGTTCCGCCCAGAGCAAAGATAAGACGGGTGTGTTCACTGGTGCGTATGCCATCAATCCTGTAAACGGTGAAAAAATCCAAATATGGGTCGCCGACTATGTGTTGGTCAACTACGGCCTCGGTGCAATTATGGCTGTCCCTGGTCACGATGAACGGGATCACCAATTTGCTAAAAAATTCAGTATCCCGATTCTACGAGTGCTATCGGGTGGTGAAGAAGCAGATATTACTGTGCAAGCTCACACTGGTGATGGCGTGCTGATGAATTCTGGATTTTTGAACGGAAAAAATAAAGTGGACGCCATCGTCGCAATGAATCAGTGGCTAGAAGATAAAAAACTTGGCCGCAAAAAAACGACCTATAAACTTCGTGACTGGTTGTTCAGTCGCCAACGCTATTGGGGCGAACCGTTTCCAGTGCTTCACGATCCAGATGGCAACGTGCGAGCTGTGGATATCAGTGATTTGCCAATTTTGTTGCCGGAGCTTGACGACTTTAAGCCAAGCGGTACGCCCGAGTCCGTTTTAAGTAAAGCGACGGATTGGATTGCCGTAAACAAAGACGGAAAATCTTATAAACGAGAAACCAATACTATGCCGCAGTGGGCGGGATCGTGTTGGTATTACTTGAGATTCATCGATCCAAAAAACACCAAAGAGCCATTTAGCAAAGAAAATCAAGACTACTGGATGCCGGTCGATCTTTACGTCGGTGGTGCGGAGCACGCGGTTTTGCATCTCTTGTATGCACGTTTCTGGCATAAAGTCTTGTTTGACTGTGGCGTCGTTAGCACTAAAGAGCCGTTTCACAAATTGGTTAACCAAGGCATGATTCTCGGAGAAAATGGCGAGAAAATGTCTAAATCACGGGGCAATGTCGTGAGTCCAGATGACGTTGTGCGGGACTTTGGTGCCGATTCCCTACGCCTCTATGAAATGTTTATGGGTCCACTAACTCAAACTAAGCCCTGGCAGACGGCAGGAATTGTTGGCTGTCACAGATTCTTGGGCCGGGCTTGGCGCTTATTTTTGGACGATGCCGGAGCCTTCAAATTTGGTGATGCTAAAAAATTTGCGCCCACGGGTGTTTCTCCTGAGCTGACAAAAGTTCTCCATAAAACAATCAAAAAAGTTACCGATGATATCGAAGCCATGAGCTACAACACCGCGATTTCTGCGATGATGGAATTCGTTAACGCCTGTTACAAAGAAACCCATTTGTCCCAGGAACTCTGCGAGGCATTCGTGTTGCTGCTAAGTCCGTTTGCGCCCCATATCGCCGAAGAATTATGGAACCGCATGGGACATCAAACAACACTCGCTTACGTGGCGTGGCCAAAGTTTGATGCAGCCTTAGTCGTGGACGATACGATCATTGTCTCCATTCAAGTGAACGGAAAATTGCGCGGTACCCTAGAGGTCACAAAAACAGCCACCCAAGAGGAAGTCTTGGCTGCAGCTCGCGCTCTTGAGGGTGTTCAACGTAATATTGAGGGCAAGACGATTCGCAAGGAAGTTTACGTTGCGGGTAAGATTGTGAACTTTGTAGCCAATTGATGCGACCATGTATGCTATGATTATTGTAAATAAATCATTAGCGAGGTTCGTCGTCCATGGCATTTTCCTATCAGCCAATTTTTGAGAAGTCAGAGGATTCAACCAAGTACCGCCTTATAACTAAAGAGGGCATCAAGGTTGAAAAGGTTGCTGGGCGCGAAATCCTAACAATCGCACCTGAAACCATCACCAAACTTACCGATGTCGCCTTCGACGACGTGTCGCATTTGTTGCGAACCGCCCATTTGGAAAAATTGGCGAAGATATTAAAAGATCCTGAGGCGTCGAAAAACGACTGTTTTGTCGCCACCGAGCTCCTAAAAAATGCTGTGATTGCCGCCGAGCGAATTTTTCCTTCGTGTCAGGATACCGGCACGGCCATCGTCATGGGTAAGAAGGGCGAGGATGTTTATACAGGCGTCAATGATGAGGTACCGATTAGCCAAGGTATTTTTGACTGTTACCTCCGCCGAAATCTTCGCTACTCTCAATTGGCGCCCCTCACAATGTTTGAGGAAAAAAACACGGGTACAAACCTGCCAGCCCAAATCGATTTGTACGCACAGCCTGGGAATAAGTATGAGTTTTTGTACATCGCAAAAGGTGGCGGTAGTGCCAATAAAAGTTATATTTATCAAAAAACAAAATCAGTATTAAATCCGAAATCCATGGAAACCTTTGTTAAGGAGGCCTTAGGAGGCTTAGGAACGGCTGCCTGTCCGCCCTACCACTTGTCCCTAGTCATTGGAGGAACCTCGGCAGAGATGAATCTAAAGACCGTCAAGCTAGGATCTTGTGGGTACTATGACAAACTTCCAACTTCGGGTAACGCTGCAGGTCGAGCCTTTCGCGATATTGAAATGGAGGGGCTGGTCGAGCAGTGGGCCCGTGAAAGCAAAATTGGTGCTCAGTTTGGCGGAAAATACTTTGTACACGATGTTCGGGTCATTCGCCTTCCGCGTCACGGAGCTTCGTGCCCCATAGGTATTGGGGTTTCGTGTTCTGCCGATCGGCAAGTGAAGGCTAAAATCACGAAGGATGGGGCTTTTTTAGAAGTTCTTGAAATTGATCCGGCGCAGTTTTTACCTGACAGTGCTCAGGCCGGCGCGGCCACACCCGAAGCAAATGGAGCGGTTTACGTCGATTTAAATCGACCTATGAAAGAGCTTCTTGCAGTCCTTGATAAATTACCGGTAGCCACTCGGCTCATGCTCAATGGACCATTGATTGTGGCTCGCGATATCGCCCACGCAAAAATTCTTGAAATTATGGAATCGGGAGCGGGGCTGCCTGATTATTTTAAGCAGTTTCCTGTTTACTATGCCGGTCCGGCCAAAACTCCAGAAGGTTTCGCGTCAGGTAGTTTCGGGCCGACGACCTCCCAAAGAATGGATCCCTATGTTGCTAAGTTTCAAGCGGCAGGAGGCTCTATGGTGATGTTAGGTAAGGGGAATCGGACACAGGAGGTGACCGACGCTTGCAAGAAATATGGGGGATTTTATCTAGGAAGCATTGGTGGACCAGCCGCGCGACTTGGCCGAGATTGCATTACCAAGGTAGAGCAGATAGAATTTAAAGAACTAGGAATGGAAGCGGTTTGGAAGATTGAAGTAAAGAATTTTCCTGCGTTTGTCATTGTCGATAATAAAGGAAACGACTTTTTTGGTGGCCGTGGCGGCGAAGAATAATTGGAAAAAGGAGGCTTGCACATGAAAATTTCGCATGTTTTAAGATCTATGGGCTCATTCAAGCCGACCTCATGTGTCATGGCTTTTTGCGTCGCAATCGTACTGGTAAGTGGGACGTTTGGTTGTAAACCAGAAACAGCCTCCAATGACCCGGGAAGGCAGGGTGCCATAGACGCGAAGTGCTCGGAAAAGACTAATAAGGAGCAATGCTCATCATTGCCTGATTGTACAATGATCGGCTCCCAGTGCTCGGGAACGGCTTCTTATTGCGCTAAGTTTAAGGAGACAACGTGTAACAGTTCGTGTCGATGGGAGAATGTGAATTGTGTGCCATTGAAGGATTCATCCAATTCTCAGATCAATCCTCCAACTATTGGCTCGCCTGAGTATTGTCGTGCCTATATTCAAAAAACAGATTGTCCCACAACTTGTGAGTGGGGAGCAACCGGGGAGTGTCAAGCAATAGGCAATATCAACGGAGGAAGCAACAGCTGTGAGTCAATCAAAGTTCAGACAAGTTGCACTGGGACATGCTCGTGGATAAACGGATTTTGTCAAAAAAGTGGTGGCTCTGTGATACCGCCTAATAGTGTCAATAATAACTGCGCAAACGTCAGCATGTGGATGTGTTTATTGACAACGGGATGCACAATACCATTGGCGCTACCGCCAGTGTGTGCCCCTAGGATCTAGGATTGCGTTCTCAAGGTTAAAAAACGAGATCTCGGCAGAATCATGAAGCGCCGAGATCTCGTTTTTTGTTTTAGTGTTTATTATTCTTCTGAACTTAACCAATTAAAAACGATGCCTGCGAGGATTGCGCCAGCAACCGGTGCGACCCAAAATAGCCACAGTTGTTCGATCGCCCATCCCTGAGCAAACAAAGCTTGGCTGGTACTTCGTGCAGGATTTACGGAAGTATTTGTGACTGGAATACTAATTAAATGAATGAGAGTTAGGCCTAGTCCAATGGCTATTGGTGCAAATCCAGCAGCAGCCTTTTTATGGGTGGCGCCAAGAATAATGATTAGAAACATAAATGTCATAATAAATTCACAGACAAATGCAGCCTGCATCGAAAACATCCCTGGCGAATGCTCGCCATAACCATTGGAGGCAAAGCCAGCTGACAAATCAAAGTTTGGGCCGCCGCTAGCAATACACCACAAAATGGTCGCTCCGATTGTTGCGCCTAGGACTTGAGCGATGATGTATGGGCCTACTTCATTCTTAGGAAATCGCTTGCCTACACATAGGCCAATGGAAACGGCAGGATTTAAATGGCATCCTGAGATAGGGCCGATCGCATAGGCCATGGTCAGGACGGTTAGTCCAAACGCGAGCGATACACCCGCAAACCCAATTCCTAACGAAGGAAAGGCTGCTGCCAATACAGCACTTCCACACCCACCGAGTACCAGCCACATAGTTCCCAATGCTTCAGCAGAAAGGCGCTTTGATAATTTCATAAATACTCCAAATAATTAATTGTTTAAGAATAAATTAACATCAGCTTTGAATAGATAGTCTATCCAAGGTGCCGCCGGGATTATAAACGGATTCGCACGCAATAAGCAATCCTTGTTCCATCTTGCGTGAAAGCGCCAGTGACGTGTCCAGAGCCGAAGGCGAAGGATCTCGGCGAATATAGATAACTCATCGATTTATCCCCTGTAGGTTAAATACTGTAGTTTTCAGGCGGATGCTAGCAGTACTCAATAACTACAGTGGGTTGCAGCGAATGCTCGTTATCCGCACAGATAGTTGTCTGTACTATCTGTGCGGATAATCCATTTTGAATGTTGATTATCCGCATAGATAGTTTAAGCTACTATCTATGCGGATAATCAATAAGGATTCAGGTATGATTGCAGGTCGAGCAGTAGAGCTAAAACATCTTCAAGGCTTAGTAAAGAGCGCTAAAGCCGAATTACTTGTTGTTTATGGTCGACGACGTATTGGTAAAAGTGCGTTGATTCGCGCATTTTGCGAGAAGCGACACGCCCTTCTCTTTGAAGCCTTGGAAGGCGAGGGTACACAAAAGCAAATCATGCACTTTACCTCCCAACTTCGTGAACAGATTCGAGACCCTCTTTTAGGTGGCATTGAGTTTAAGGATTGGGATGGAGTTCTCGCTTATCTCACCACTTATCTGGCTAGCAATAAGAACAAATGCATATTGTTTTTTGACGAGTTTCAATGGCAAGCCGCAAACCAAGGGAAGCTGATCAGTCTTCTCAAATATTATTGGGACAATCACTGGAAGGCGCACCGACCTTTACTAATACTCTGCGGATCCATCGGGTCGTTTATGGTGAGGAAGGTTTTGCGTTCAAAGGCACTTTATGGCCGGGTCACTTCCGAAATTCATCTTCGTGGGCTGGACCTCAGTGCTGCCAAAGTGATGCTGCGCGGTCTTCGTAGCCATGAAGAGATTCTTCTTTATTTAATGACATTCGGAGGAGTTCCAAAATACCTGGAGGAGGTCGATACATCTTTTTCTTTTCACCAAAACATCGACAGGCTTTGCTTCTCGCCCCAGGGCGTCATGGTGAATGAGTTAGATCGAATTTTCGCAAGTCAGTTTCGAGAGGCCTCTGTTTATAAGAGAATTGTGAAGTACCTGCTTATAAGGCCTCAATCACTCGAAGAAATTGCTGAACACCTGAAAATTTCGTCGGGTGGTGGTCTAAAGCAGTATATGGACAATCTGATTTTAGCAGATATGGTGGAAGCGGTTGTGCCCTTGGGCAAAGCCGAAAACACAAAAATAAAGAGATACCGTGTGTGCGATGAATTCCTCGTTTTTTTTGCGAAATTTATGGAGCCTCATCTGAAATTGATACGTGCCGGAGCTGGTCGAACCCCGTTCCACCGCTTGACCGGACCGCAGTGGAAACCTTGGTCGGGGCTCGCATTTGAAAGATTTTGTGTCCGCAACGCTACAAAATTATCTCAAATCATGGGGTTCGAAGATCAGCTCCTTGAATTCGGTCCCATATATGAAAGAGCGACACCAGGTTTTCAGGTTGATCTAGCATTTCGACGAAACGATAAAGTTATGACTGTTTGCGAAATCAAATATTTTGACAAACCTATCGATTCGTCGATTATTGCCTCCATGCAAAGACGTTGCGAGCTTGTTAAGCTTCCGCGAGGTTGGATGATCGAGCGTGCGCTCATTAGTGTTCACGGCCCGGACAAGGCGTTGCGAGCGTCCAATTATTTTCATCATTATGTTAGACTTGACGATTTTTTGGAATAGAGTGCGTATTTCGGAGTAAGCTGGTGACCGGCTTCGCCGAAATACTCTGATATGAGCTGCTTTATGGTTGAGCCTCTCAAAAAACTTCAATGGGTGTTGCTACTGCACTATTTCGATTTTTGCACCAGAGCCGTTTCTGATCCGTAGGCTTCCAGATAGATACTAGCCATTTTTTCCTTCCAATCAGGGTGCTGAGCTCGGAAGTGAGCCACTTGTGGTTGAGTCGTTGTTTCTAAAAAAAGCAGGGCTTGCTGAAATGGTCGAGATTGCCTGCCTGTACGGTTTTGAATGAGCATTTCATCACTTGAGAGTGAAAGAGTCATCGCTTTGGCCAGCAACTGCGCCTGAGTGGATTTGGTTTCTGAATCAAGGTTTGCATAAAGTATTTTAAAACTCAAAATATCGTGCTCTTTCCACTCCAATCTGTCCGTTAGGAATTCCATTGGAAGGGCCATTTCGACAAACGACATGACGGATTGCAGATCGTTTCCCCAGTTATTTGCTGCTCCATAACCACTGTAATTTGGACGGAGTCCAAGAGCGCCTCCAACCTCGCTGATGCCCATCGTGAGAAATGACTCTTTGACGGCATGTTGCACATTTTCAAGAAGACCGTTTTCAGCAAATCCTGCTAGCATTTTAGGGTGGCCAAAATATTGATAACGCTTTCCTAGAATAATTCGGACCTGTCGTAGTTCACCGGTCTTGTCGTCCAACATTATCAATTCTGTGCCCTCGGACTCGTTGCGATCATCCAAGCCAAAGGCAATGGTGCCTGTCAGGGCTGGCTTTTCTGAACGCAGTGCAATGCGACTGCCCAAGGCAGGAAATTTAATGCGAAGATCAGCCGTGGCAATCTTTATGGCCTCCTGAATCCATTGTCCTTGTTCGGAATTGGCAAATGGTTGACCAAAAGTGTTGTCGAGATCGTCGATAACGATCGGTGTCGTCCGAGGATTCCAGTGATAATTGGGCGTGGCATTTAAGTCGGGTGCGCTGTAGTCCTTTTGAAATCTGGTGCCGAAGGTGCCATTTTCTGTGACCATTGGCTCTGAATGACTGGGCAAATGGTTGGAAGAGGATTGTGCTTGTGGAAAAATTACTTTGTCGCCGTCAAGGTGTAGTTCAAACTCTAAATCGGCCATAATTTTTGTCTCGACAATGTCGGTCCAGCTGATTGCATAGGTGCAGTGCAGCATCCACGAGAGCCCTTTGGGGCGTACAGTAATTCTGTCGATGATGGGAGCTCCCCTTTCACTGCCGGCGGTTTCGAGGGCGAATTTTACGGATCCGGAATGCGCCTTTAGCTGCTCTGCGAGTGGGCTGTCATCTGCGAAAAATGTGGTAGGACAGCTGGTGAAGAATGCGTTCGAAAAAATTTGGCTGTCTATGTATTGGCGATCAAATTTTGTGAGAACCACAATCGATTTATCCGGCGACCTTTGTATTGAGGCTTGGGGTTCTTTTGTGGTCGGTGTGCCTACAGTTATAGGGCCTGCGCCGGTGCCGGGTAGTCCTAAAAAAATAACGGAGGTCTCAGTGGCCTTGGCGGTGATGGCTCCCGCAAGTCCTCGCAGGCTTTTATTGTCCAGAATTATAGATTGGCCCAGGTGATAAGGGGCAATCCGTGGCTTAATCTTGGCATCAAGCTCTGGAGTCGACAGCATGGTCCAAAGTTGGAGCGTCCCAAAATTAGCGCGTAAACTAAATTTTGAGGAATTAATCGAATTTTTATCGAATTCCAAAAGGATTCCAGCGCTGACCCTTGGAGTGAGACTTTCTTTTTCCAGTGTCTGAGGCGGTGTTGTGGTTTTGCATCCGACTAACATTATAATGGCACAGGACGTTGCGGCCACAGTTTTTGAAAAGCAGAAAAACGTGCCTTTATCCGTGAAATGGGTGCCGGATATTTTTTGGGGACACGATTTTTTTAGTTCCATTTTAGTCACAACTATTTTTCCAACCTTGTAGTTAAGTCATTGGGGTATCGGCAGAAATACCAATAATTTGAGTGCTGAGGCGTGGCAGAAAAATGTCTGACGGGATTCGTTTTGGTGTTATGACAAAAACAGGGGAAAAAGCTGGTCATTAATGGACGGATTTGAGTCCAGTCTATTACACGACTTCGTCGAGGGGGTTGCGAATTTCGCCGTTTTCCAGCAGTGCCGCAGCAATGCCGGCTATTTTTTGCTGGGCTGCCTCGATTTTACTAACGGACGAGGGTTTGGCGGCAGCGATATTTTCCTTCAATTGAATCGCGCGACGTTCGGACATCGCGCCATAAATGGCCAGTGCGAGTGAGTCATTGACTCGGCGCAGGGCTAGTTCAAGGTCAGCGGGTGCAACGACGCTGAGTAGCTTTTCTACTCCTTGCTTGTCAAACTTTTGAATGTCGTCAAACGTAAATAGTCCAGAGCGGACTTCCGCCGCTAGGGTTGGTGCTGTGCCCTCGAGTTTTTCTAGTATTTCTTTGCGCTGTGGCGCGCCCATCTGCGCTAGAATCTCGGCCATTTTTCGCGGGCCTCCGATACGTTGTACGTTGCGAAGTTTTGCCGCTTCGATCGCTTTCGACAAAACAGAATCGATATCATCAAGAGCATTAGAATCAACTTCTTTGAGGCTTGCTAACCTAGATAGTATGTCTCCGCGTAGAACCGGCGGCATTTGATTCGCTAATTCTCCCGCTTTTTTTGCACTCAAGTGGCCGAGAATCAACGCAATGGTCTGTGGGTGTTCGATTTGCAGAATTTGCCAGAGAGTCTTGCTGTCGACGGATTCTGCCTCTTGAAAACAAGCGGGTATGCGGTGCGGAAGCGTGTCGTTGAATTTGGACCCAGCTTCTGTGCCGAAAGCCTTTAAAATAATTCGGCGAGCAGCGTTGCCACCGTCCTGCGTCGACTGCTTGAAACTTAGTAGTAGGGACTGAAACTCTTCTTGAACCGCAAGCACGCACTCCGCATCCACATTCTGTGTGACGGAAATTGCTTGCAACACTCGCTTTGCATCAGCGGCAGGAAGTTTTTGAATAAGTTCACTCGCCAGATCCTCGCCAAGGCTTATGAGCAGAATGGCGACCTTATCCGTACGCGACATTAGTTTTACGTTGGTCTTATTTTTTACAATATCTCGTGACAAGAAGCCTCCCTTCATACATACAAAGTCTTTGTCGGCATAATTGCGCGGAGGGGTGAGCTAAAAGAAGGGGTGTATTTTTTTTATCAATAATATTATGAGTTTGCCTGCAATCTTTGTGGCGCTGTACGCCTAACTTCGCTTCTCAAACTAGGAGCCTATTAATAGCAGCATCCTTAGTCTTACAACCATTATGCCCACGGGAACAAGTCGAATGCTATTTGATATATGTTGTGGGCATCCGCGTCTCGCACCTCCGCCCAGGTGCGTAACAAGACATTTGGGAATTTAGTCGGCCAATGATGGCCGCACTGTTTTCCCTCCTTCTTTCTCTGCTTTCAATGACCTTTAGTTGGAGTCTGATAGTTGGGGATGGACCTATTTTAATTTGCGACCATCATTTCCTTCGATCGTCGGCTGACGTGAGGGGATCGCACATTCCCGCGAAAGATTGGTATTTGTGAATTGAGTTGTTAGAATGGGCAGATCGGGCAGTTCCTAGTTGTATGGTGAGCATGCCGTGCTGCCTTGCTGGCCTTTGCTTGCTCGGTTATTTGAGTGTTGCATTTTGGTCCCCACGAGCCAATATACATTTCCAGGGGAGTCGCCCCATTGAAGGCATTGTGAGGCATCACCTCGTTGTGTTGGGTCAAATAAAATGAGGCGTGTCGTGTGAAAGTCTCAAGGGTTTCAAGTCGCTGTTGGAAAAGATAATTATGCTTGGCCGAGCGAAAGAGAGCTTCAATTAAGGAATTTGAGAATGTGACGTCAATCTGGGCTAGGGTAAGCGTAAAAAGTCCTAACGCCCCGAGTCCTGCGACATCGGCGTTGTCGTTTTCGGGGCCGCCATCACTGAAAACTTCAGGCTTGCCAACGTCTCCAAGGATTTTCGCCTTTGCGAGTGCCGACAGAAGAAGGTCTCGCGTATTTACGGCGCTGATATCGGCAGAAACCTTCCAGTCCAAAACATACCGAGAATAATTGTCAATGACTGCTTGAAGATACGCTTTTGTGCCGTCAACAAGTCTGACAATCGTCACATCTATATGCCAGAGTTGGTTCGGTCTGATGGCACGAATACCGACTTTTGGTTTTGCTGTGTATAGGCGTATTCGAGGTCTCAACCATTTATGAGCTTTGATTTGGCGGCCCCAAGTAGTTGCCGATGCAAAGACCGAACAGGTCCGCTTAGCAAGCCATGACAACGCTCGAATGGAGAAATGGGCAAATGCTGGTGATGTTACAAGCTCTTTCATCTCAGACAACTCCTTTGGGGGTGAGCTTCGACGGCTTGAGCTTTGGGCATGATGGCTCATCGCTTAATTGGCAGACAACGGCAAGTTTTCGCCAGCGATAGTACCTAGAAGTAGAGAGCCCAATTTCTTTAAGACAAAGTCCCAGCGGAATTTCGGTTGAGCAGTTGTCGACAGCCGTGATGAGTTTTTGCTTGGCCTCGCCCTCAGGGAGGCGGCTCCAGTCGATAGATAGTCCGAAGATATTGAAAGCATCCCTGACCAGCGTTAGAGTTGCTGTGAGGCCGCGACATCGGGCCTCCAAATCTTTGAGCTTTGCCACCAGATCCGACTGATTCTCAGTGAATTCTGACGCCGTTACGACCGATAACCTGACTCCTGAGGCCCATCTCGACGTGGTTCTCTTGGGAATGGCCAGTTCTGGAAAAAGATTCGAGTTTCGACTACATGCAACTGAATTCTTTAGCCGGTGGTCGTAAGACCTGCGAGCAAGGGACGATATTTCCATAATCTCGATCCTCAGTGGGGGTGTTCCCACTGGTTATCGGCATACTGGAGAGCGAGCTTTAACAGCTATAGATATTAGATGGTTGCATAGTGCGGCCAATGATGGCCGACCAATTTCCCGAATGTCTTGGTACGCATCTGCGCTGCAAACATCATAGATAAAAAAATTGAAACTCTATTTGAAAACTTCAATATTGTTTAAGTCCAGACTAGACACTAATCAGCCAAATGTTATGGCTAACTTAGATTTGGCTGATTACTATTGACACTAACCAGCCAAATGTTATGGTTAACTTAGATTTGGCTGGTTAGCCTTGACACTGACCAGCCAAATATTGTGACAAGGTTGCAAACTGACTGGAGTATCTAATGAACGTTATCGGAAGAAAGACAGAGATAGAACGCCTAGAAAAAGCATTGCAGTCTAATAAACCAGAATTTATAGCTATATACGGGAGACGACGAGTAGGTAAAACTTACTTGGTAAGAGAATTTTGTCGAAAGCATAAAGAAAACTTTTTTTACTTTGAATGCACAGGCCATAAAAATGCCTCCATTAGCACTCAGATTGATAATTTTTGCCACCAGATAGAGCAAGCTTTCTCGATTAAATTAAAGATAGCAAGACCTAATAACTGGAATGAAACCTTGCGATTACTAGGCGAACAACTGTTACTTAGAAAAGAAAAAAAAATACTACTCTTTTTTGATGAGCTGCCTTGGCTTGCAAGCACAAGGTCTATGTTTTTAGAGAGTCTAGATTATAATTGGAATCAGCACTGGTCAAAAGACACTCGCATTAAACTGATCACTTGCGGATCTGCAGCATCTTGGATGCACGAAAAATTAATATTAGCCACGGGAGGTCTTCATAATAGGGTCACAAAGCAGATGAGGTTGAGTCCGTTTAGGTTTTCTGAGATTCGTGATTTTGCCAAATATTTAAAACTTCACCTAATTGACTCCGAAATTTTAAAACTATATCTGGTATTTGGTGGAGTCCCATATTACTGGAGTTTAATGCCAATGGGCAAATCCGCCGCAGAAATAATAGATATTTTGTTGTTTAAAAAAAATGGCGCATTACAAGATGAATTTGAAATACTTTTTAAATCTCTATTTGATGAGTATCAAGTCTATGAAAAAATTGTAAAGGCTCTTGCTAAAACGAATCGCGGCATCACAAGAAACGACTTGCTAAAGGCTATTGGACTAAAGACTGGTGGCACAATGAATAAGTATATTAAAACCCGAGAGATGTCAGGCTTTATTGAAAACTATGTTCCGTTTGGGAGGGTTAAGAAAGAATCTTATTTCCGCCTTATAGACGAGTTTTGTTTGTTTCATTTGTATTGGACCTCTCAAAAAAAAACCGCTTCGAAAAACTGGCTTAATGAACAGAACAACCCAGCTGTAAATACTTGGGGAGGCTTCGCGTTTGAAAATTTTTGCCTTCAGCACAAAACAGAAATATCGCGATTATTGGGGATTGAAACTCTGGTAACAGGCGTTTCTTCCTGGCGATACAAATCAGAGAAAAAAAC
>CAMDKS010000030.1 GCA_945900755.1 Bdellovibrio sp. ZAP7 | reverse complement strand
GGGTGATCCGCAGCACCGAATTGAACGCGGAAGAACGGAAGAGCGGAAATTTGGAAAAGGAGTTCATAAACTAAAATAGACTGATGTACGATTAACAGGAAAATCATAACCTCTCAAAATCATGGCAATTTAGATGCGGTAGCCCTGCTCCAAGACCGCATGAATTTGACGGTATTATTTGGTTATGTTACGATGACGCACAGTAAAATTTTACACAAAATGTCAGGAGATCCTTTGAAAAAAGAAGATGTACGGGGCGAACTGGTTGAATTTTTGTTTACCCATCAGAATCCTGATCACAGCGTTTCGTTCAGTTCAGTTGATCCTAACAATTTTGATGCGATTTTATTTACAACTGAGGCCGTACTACGTCACACAAGGGGAGATGACTCGGATTGGAATTCCGGCAATTGGTTCAATAATCCTAACATGCTGATGATTAAAAAGGGCGACTATGACGGGCACAAGAAGCCAAAAATTTTGAATCTCCCGCCCGAGCAAGGACGAAGTAAGCCAATTATGCTGTTTTCTGTTATTCGCTATCCAGACAATTCAGTCCGAGTGGGGCGAATTAATCCTCAGATATTGGACGGCATCCTTATCAGCGAAAAGGCAATTTTAGAGCATCTCAACGGCGATGCCCGCGAGTGGAATACCGGAGACTGGAAGGACAATCCGAGGTTATTACTGATGGCAAAAGATCAGGAAAGGCATTGCTATTGGGCTTGCAAGCCACCTCAACATCCAACAGCGGGGATGAAAAATGGGAGATTTATGTCAGAATTCTCTCCAGTCCTAACGCATCATGATGCCAGCAACTCAAAATCTAAAAAGGCATAGAAACTGCCCTGTACTACCGCTTTATTATGCTGCCAACTTAAAGTTAGTGATTGGACCGTCCACTTCAGGCGCCTTCAATCGAAGCCGGATGTCAGCCCATGGAGCGACACCTCTTGCACGCCCAATAACAGCGTAGCCAGCTCAAAACCTAGCACAAATTGCCTCACTAAAAAATAAATTTCGCACATCAAAGAAAAGCGCTACATTCGCTCAGGGGGCGTTATACCGACTAGCCCTAGGCCTTCCCTTAACGTCTTTGCAAACGCAAGAATAAGACTCAAACGCATTCGAATAATTTCCGCACTATCCGCCTTGAGTACAGGGACATCCGTGTAAAAACGGTTGAACGACTTACACATATTATACAAATGACTACATAGATGACTTGGCCGGCACTGTTCCGTGGCCTCAAGGACCACCGTATTGAAGTCATATATGGCGCGCAGTAGTTCATGTTCACTGGCTGCTTCGATTGTAAATTTAAATTTTTGAGACTCTTCAGCACTCCACGGCTTATGCCCGCTCTCTGCAGCTTTACGAATAATCGACATCGTTCGAGCATAGCTGTACATTAGATAGGGCCCGGTATTGCCCTCAAAACTTAGCCAATCTTTGAGATCAAAAACAATTTCCCGCGCCGGATCTGCCTGCAACATTCCGTACTTCAAAGCACCGATACAAAGGCGTTTGGCGGTTTCATGAATTTCTTCGTCCGACCAGTCACCCTTATATTTGTCGAGGATGAGATGCAACTCCTGCAGAATTGATTCTTTCAGGGTCATGAAAGGCACGGTGTTCCCTGCGCGCGAGCTCATCTTGCCGTCAGGCAACACGACCATTCCGTAACTTAAATGCACACATTTTGTCGCCTGAGGAAAACCCATTAACTCTAAGGTTTTGAATACCTGGCGGAAGTGATGATTTTGCTCGTTGGCTACGACGTAAATACTGCGGTCAATTTTAAATTCATCGAATTTTCGGCGCGCTAAGGCTAAATCCTTGGTTGCATAAAGTGTGTTGCCGTCGCGTTTTCTAGCCAACATAAATCCTAGTTTATAATCGGCAAGATCAGCACCAACAGCACCTTGATCTTCTTTGAAAACACCTTTTTTTAGGTACTCTTCGACAATCACTTGCGATTCGCGGCTGACCTCTGACTCAAAAAAGTCTCGGTCAAATTCTGCACCCACCCACTGATAAATAGATTTATAGGCGTCAAGGGACCAAGTTCTAGTTTCCCGCCACAGGTCGTGCCATGGCCCTGATTTGCTTTCGATGCCCGAAAGGATATTGGATATTTCTGCTTCGATGCCAGCCAGCTCGTCACCCTCCGCCTTATCAAGAGCTCGGGTGGCGGCCACATAAAATTCGCCCAACCACGCACCTTTATCGACGCCTGCTGGCGGTTGTTTCCCCGATTTTTTCATCATCCAAAGGCATTTGGCGATGTGGGCACCTTCGTCCCCAAAATAGTTGGCTGCGACAACGTCATAGCCGCAGTAGCGAAACAATTTTACAAGAGAACTACCTAGACAAACATTGCGCAAATGTCCCACATGAAATTCTTTGTGGGTATTTGGCTGTGAGTACTCGACCATCACTCTAGCGTGCGAATTTTTTGGAGCCACTGGATAAGAAAATGCAGTTCCAGACAACACATCAGGAATAATACTTGCGGCCATTTTGTTCTTGTTTATGTAGATATTGCAAAACGCATTCACTGTCACAACTCGTGCAACCCAGCCACTTGGATCCTTTGCGAGACATTCTGCGAGAGTCGCTGCAACCTTTGGTGGCGCAATCTTTAATGCCTTTGCGAAACGAAAACACGGCAAGGCAAAATCACCCATATCGTCTTGCCGAGGTTTTTCTAGCATTCCAAAAATATCTTCCGACTTGACGCCAATCTGATCTCCGCCGTCAAGGCTCGAAATCGCGCCAAAAATGGCCGATGAAAGATAAGATTTACAGGGGTCAAGTTGAATGGTCAAAGGAGGCCTCGCTATCCGATTATCAGAATATGCAGACAGAATTTAAAACTAAATTCGCCAAATAATTTACGTCAAATCAATCACTCTAAAATTCAGGCAAACGCTACGGACGTCCGCCCAAGACATTTTTGATGGGTTAACATAACAAATTTTTAAGCAAAATTGTAGTGCTTTTGACATCCATGTTTGGCAGTAATTTCAGAATGTTCCCTCATTTGAGTCGGGACAAACAAGGCAGCAAAAATATCGGCCAACGACCACACGACCACACTCAGGTTTAGCATTTAACCCTACCCGTGACTGAGCGGCGTGCCGCATACTCCAAACCGACCGTGACAACCAGAGAATGTAAAATCAGCTACTTGGATCCAGCATTTTCCCCTATCCTCCGCCTTTTTTGAAATATTTAGGCCTGTGGCAAAACGCTTCAATCGTGACAGGATCTCCTTAACAAATCCCTAGGAGACCCTATGAAAATTGACCAGATCGACACTCAGGAATTGCCGACCAAGCATTTGGCCGAAACCACGGCCGACCACGATTTCGACGAGGGTCGAGTGGCCGTTGTATGGTCTGCCACCCAACACGGAAAAACAGCGACACCTCTGAGAATCGAATGTGCACAGGCGCGTGGATTCTCGGGGATCACGATGATTGGCAGTGCTGGGCAAGTTTGCGAGGACGGCAAAGAGCGCGCTCGCACCGCATTGGAGCGAATTGGTTGGACGGCCCCCTCTCGCAAAATATTAATTAGCGTGAGCCCGGCGGAGGCTAAAATTGATCGCAGCCACCTTGATCTCGCACTCTGTGTCGGCCTTGCCGCCGTGGTAGCTCAAACAGATTGGCGCATAAACTGCGAACAGTGGATGTTTGCGGCCGAGGTCGGATTAAACGGAGAGTTGCGGCCGGTCAGCGGAGTCGTCTCCTGGGCCTCGGCAGCGATGAGTCATGGGCTAAGTGGCATTGTCGTCGCAAAAGATAATTTAAAGGAATTGCATTCTCTAGGTCAAGTCACCGATGCCCAGAAAAAGGGATTCCGCTTTCACGGCTTCAACACGGTTGGCGAAGTCATTTCCTGGCTTGTGACCGGAGCAGGTGGAGAAGTTCCTGCGCACGAGCCTGCAAGCATTCGCACGGACGAACCAAATTTTGATGACATGGACCTTACTCCCCTCATGGAGTTGGTCGCTTTGGTGGCTGCAACAGGCATGCATAGCGTGCTCATGAAGGGATCGCCTGGCACCGGTAAAAGTATGTTCGCACGAAGGCTTGGAAGTCTATTGCCGCCTATGAATTCGGAAGATCATCTCAAAGCGTTATGCATCCATAGCGCCGTAAGCTCCCAAGTTTCTCCGTCCATCATTTCAGGAATTCCTCCTTACCGGGCACCCCACCACTATACATCTCTGGCTGCAATGGTTGGCACGGCAACGGCTCCAGGGGAAATGTCACTGGCCAGCGGCGGTGTTTTGTTTTTGGATGAGC
The DNA here is from genome assembly GCA_945900755.1 of Bdellovibrio sp. ZAP7. Lineage (GTDB taxonomy): Bacteria > Bdellovibrionota_B > Oligoflexia > Oligoflexales > RGVZ01 > CAMDKS01. Next base: position 33,719 of record CAMDKS010000030.1, on the reverse strand, counting down.
TGCCAGAATTTCATCGCGACGTCTTAGAGGGGTTACGCGAACCCATTGAGAATGGAGAAGTTGCGGTCAGTCGTGCGGGAGCGTTCAGTGTTTGGAACGCAAAAATTTTACTGGTGGCGGCTGCCAATAATTGTCCGTGCGGCTGGGGTTCCAGCCGACGGCGAAAGTGTGATTGTCCTCCCTCGCGCATAAAGGCGTACCGTGGTCGCTTGTCCGGCGCCTTACAAGACCGCATTGATATTCAAATTAACATGGAGGAGCCGTCCGACCAAATGGCCACACTTTTCGCTCACAAAAATCAAGGATCAAATAAAACCTCAAGAATGCGCGAAACTGTGCGGCAGGCTCGCAGCCGAGCGGCCGAGCGGCAAAGGTACACAGGAGCTGTCTTAAATCGCGACATTCCAGCGATGCATATTCTAAGTACGTTTGGAATTCCTGCTGATGAATCGATCCAAATGATTCAACACATTATTTCACACCATGCTAGTGCACGCAGTCTCACTAGATGCCTTCGAGTCGCTCGAACCATCGCTGATGTCGAAGATCGCGACACCGTCACCAAGCAGGATGTGGAGCGGGCATGGGGTTGGCAGGCTTGGTCCGCTGCTATACTAAGAGGCGAGATTCTACCTAACTAGTCTCTGGCGCTTTTGCGCCAGAGACTAGTTACAAAAGAATCAAAAGATTCCCAGTTGCGACATCGCCATTGACGCGTCCAGACGGTGTAGTGCCGCAATAAATACGACCCCTAGCAACTTAAATAAACGTGAGCAAAAGACTGAAATTAAATTGAAAATCGCATTTTTATGGCGGATTGTCCAACACTAACTGATACAAGCGGTGCAGCAATTATTGCGACTCCTATCACCTTGGGCGATGCTGATCGGGAAAAATTTTGCGGGATTGCGAATATTGTTGGTGGACCAAGTGTCGAGGCATTTCGGGTGGTTAGGAAGAGCATCCCAGGTGACTATAAAGGATACGATACTTCCCTTACAGTTAGTTATGACGCAGCCTGGGTTATATCCAATGCGACCTATAGAATTTTAGCCGGAGATTCCGGAGCCCCAGAAGGTAATTGCTCTACCGTCGTGACATTGGCACAACGTGCATTGCAATTTGCAGGAATCGGTCTTCCAAGTACAAGACTGGCCAGAGCTTTCTCGGCAGACAGAGCAGCAACTGCGATTACCCCAGTCAGCTTCCATGCAGACAGGGCATGTTCGACTGATCAAATCAATTCGCTCATTCCATTGAAACTCGAATTAAAAAAGAAGGCTGCGAGCCTCCGCGCAGAACACCATGCAGCTGCGGGTGCAGCAGCAGCTGCATGGGCAAGGTTCTATTCAGATCTAGGATTATTCTTCCTTTCCGTGGGCGACTGTGCTCTCGGGGTTTTACAATCTATAGCACAAGCCGCAATTAACGACGTATCGACACCCATTGGCGGCAGCGTTGCTCTTTGGGGATACAACACTGCTTCCCAAGCATGGTGTACTTCCCAGGGAATTTCAATGAGTGCTTGTGAATTTACAGTGACCAACCTTGTAGCTTATTTAGGTAGATTTGCTGGAATGTCCGTTCCAGTTCCATCGTCACCGACCTGCTTTACCCAAGCCTTTTCCATTGGATGTAACGCTGCAAAATCAGTTCTGAGCCTATTTAGCTACGCTTCTAGTAAAGGAGTTCCTCCCATGGACACTTACTATTCAAGTACACTGTCAATTCCTCCTCACAATGCGAAAAACATTGAAGGTGTTCCTAGTCATCCAGTAGGAACAGCTAAAAATATCGGTAATATTTGTTCAACGGTTAATACATGGTCCGGCCTCGCTGCAGCTTGCAGCGGCAGCCCTGTCGCAGGAACAATTGAATCATTTTCTAAACATTGCGGCCGCGTATTCCAATACGCTCCGTAAGGCATTCAACGCCTGTTTACATGCACTAAGACACGAGATCCTTCAGGGATGAAGCCCTTCAGATCTTGTGATTTCAGGCACTTAGACCCGAGATCCTTCAGGGATGAAGCCCTTCACGACACGTCGCTGGCGCTTTTGCGCGAGCGACTAATTAGATTTTGATGAAATAGGTATGATTCTGCTCAAAATGGTCGAAATCAAGGCGAGAGGAGCGGCAAAATCGGTGTTTACTACTGTAAATGAGCATTTTGCCGCGACGAACAACGCAGAGTTCGCCCTTTTTCAGCAGAATCTCATTAGAAGTCGTTGAAAGAGTGTTCATTGAGGCGTATATCGGAAGGAGTTAATTTATTAAATGGCTCCGCATCTTGTTCGTACGTTTATCAAACAGATACAGACCTAAGATCACTTTTTCTACTTTTGGAGTTAAAATCATGGCACTCATTCCATTACGAGTTCTTCTCGATCACGCAGCTGAAAACAATTATGGGGTTGCGGCGTTCAACGTCAACAACATGGAACAAATTCAGTCAATCATGGAAGCGGCCGATAAAACCGACAGTCCGATCATTGTTCAGGCGTCGCGCGGGGCTCGTTCTTATAGCCAGGATGCGTACCTTCGCCATCTAATGCTTGCTGCCGCTGAGCTTTATCCACACATTCCAATCGTCATGCACCAAGATCACGGAAATAGTCCTGCTACTTGTTATTCTGCGATGAAACAGGGTTTCACCTCGGTGATGATGGACGGATCTCTAAAAGAAGACGCCAAAACCCCTGCGGATTTTGAGTACAATGCCACAGTAACAGCCGAGGTCGTCAAGGTGGCTCATTCTATCGGAGTTTCGGTTGAAGGTGAGCTCGGATGTTTGGGATCACTAGAAACTGGCGGCGGCGAAGCGGAAGATGGACACGGGTTTGAGGGAACATTGTCCCACGACAAACTCTTGACCGATCCTGCCGAGGCGGAAGAATTTGTGAAACGGACTAAAGTCGACGCCCTGGCCATTGCCATCGGCACGTCGCATGGGGCCTATAAATTTACGCGCAAACCAGACGGCAAAATACTAGCGATGGAACGCGTTGCGGCGATCCACAAAAAAATTCCTAACACACATTTAGTGATGCACGGATCGTCCTCTGTCCCGCAAGACCTCCAAGACTGGCTTAACAAATACGGCGGCAAGATGAAGCAAACCTGGGGCGTACCGGTCAGTGAAATTCAAGAGGGAATTAAACACGGCGTTCGCAAAATCAATGTGGATACGGATAATCGAATTGCCATCACAGCTGCGATTCGACAAGCACTAGCAGAGAAACCCGAAGAATTCGATCCGCGCCACTATCTCAAGCCAGCCCGAGCGGCCATGGCAAAGGTGGTTGAGGCCCGCATGATTTCGTTTGGTCAAGCTGGCAATGCCTCAAAAATTCGTCAAGTCACCCTTGAGGCGATGGCGAAAAAGTATTCGCTGTAGGAAGAAAAACGCCCATAATCAGCAGAAACGGATATGCGTAGTACGCCCATAGGTCTGATAAAAGTTGACTTAGAACGCACATAGCGAATTTCAGCAACTCCTACCTGAGAGAAATAAAAATCGTCAATGAAATCATAAGCATTGATTATTGCGGCACTACAGGGCTAAGATGCCTCAGAACGTATGAAAGCAATGAAAGGAGCGCCATGGTCCCACAGGACAAAGCCATTCCGGAAGATAAAATTCCCGACATGATAGCTTATTGGCAAAAGGGCGCCGAAGACGACCTTAATACCGCTAAAGATATTTGCCATAAAGCCGATCGCTATGGAGCTAGTTTATTCTTTTTGCATTTGAGCATCGAGAAATCTCTCAAATCATTTTTTGTGAAGAAGCACAAGAAGTATGCTCCCCTCACTCATAATTCACTTTCTCTCGCTAAGCTCTGTGAAATTGAACTAACGCCAGAGCGTGAAAATATTTTGTCGGAGATTAACGAATTTAATATGGCGTCCCGATATCCATCGGAGAAGAATCGTTTTTACAGCGAGGCCACGAAGGAATTTGCAGCCGAATACTTGACCAAAGGAACAAAACTTTATTTATGGATTTCAGACAACTTAAAGAAATTGCCATAACTATCTATCACAATATGCGCGCTGATGGCATTCGAGTCGATGGCATCATTTTGTTTGGTTCTCATGCCAAGGGTGTCGCCACCGATGAAAGTGATATTGACTTGGCGATATTGTCTCGGGATTTCGGCGTTGACCGGTTTAAAGAGGGAGCTCTCGTCAATATTTACGCCAATCGCGTCGATCATCGCGCCGAAGCGATCCCATTAAGTTTTCACGAATTTTTCGAGCGTTTTCCAGTCTCACCGATCCATGCCGAAGTGCAAAAGGATGGTGTTTTTCTGATTTGAGACGGTGCACACGTCTCTGCCGCGAAAGCGCCAGGAAATTGATATGGGTCATTGACTAATCGAAAATCTGGGTCGCATACCAAGAAGAATTTCCCGCACTAATACCGACGCCAAGGTTGCGATAGTTTCCGACCATGTTGGCTCGGTGGCCTGAGCTGTTCCACCACATAACAGCAAATTCTTCTGCGATCGCCTCTGCTTCGGCATCCGTGCGAGAGGAGTTACCGCCTCCCGTGTAAGCCACATTTTCCGCATACAAAGATCTAGAAACTCCAAATTCTCGTTGATATACGCTCACACGAGCTTTGGGAAATCCTCTGTGTCCAATGTTTCCTGATTGCGCTTGTTGTGCACTCCAGTCACGGGCGACAAACGACAACTTAGGATCGTGAGTGAGTCCCTTAAGCCCACGGGATGCACGGTATTTATTTGTTTTGTCCGTGATCAGACGCTCAATTTTACAAATAAAGGCATCGGCCTTGTAGCATTCAACATTTTGATTCACCACAGGCGGATTGGTAGGATTGGTAGGATTGGTAGGATTGGTAGGCGGCAGAGTATCATCGGTGCTCGTCGTGTCGTCCGTTGCTGGTTTATTCGGTAATGTTGCAGGTTTTTTATGGCTATCTATACCAGGCTTCCTCGAAGGCGCAGGCGTGTTGGAGAACTCCGGTGCTGCGCAGGATCCCATGGTCAGGCCTGCAACGACCACTCCGATCATCACGGCATGTGTGGTCCAAAATGGGCTCATTGTAAATTTCATGTTTCCTCCGCCAAATTAAATGCATCAAATTTTCGTTATCGCGATTAGTGTAACCCTGCGTTCTTAAGCAATTAATGAGCCACCCTCCAGCCGAAAAAAAATTCAAATAATATCATGCCGTTACCTCACACTTAGAGGACACCACATTCCAAACTTTCGACAGTTTGACCAATAAATCGACAACCGAGATCGCAAAAAAATCCGTAAGCCCACGAAATAAGGACGCTTTAATCTGGCACAGTCATGGAATGGAGGTTGCATTAGCATTAAGTGGGACCTTATGTCCCCAATCTTATCGGAGTCTCACCATGGCGATCCTACATCCTGACGTAACGAAAACTGAAGTTGCTTTCCCAAGCCAAGCTGAGGAGCAAGTCTATCAGATTTCGAGGAAGCTTCCTGACGGCTGGCGCGTTTACCATTCAGTGGCGCTGTCGACGCGAGAAGAGCGCGAGGGCGTCAAGGACGGTGAAATAGATTTCGTATTCTACCACCCAGCCCATGGCATCATTGTTGTTGAGGTAAAAGGCGGGCGCATTAGCCTTGATGGTGAGACGGGACAATTCTATTCTTTAAATCGCCACGGTCGTTCATTTTTAATCAAAAACCCGTTTCAACAAGCCATCGTCTGGCGTAACCGCTTTGTCCGTTTTCTTCGCGCAAATAATATTAATGTCCCAGTGAGCAGTGCCGTATGCTTTCCACAGGTCGATGAGTCTGAATTTCCAGTTCACACGACCATCGAGCCGTCCATTCTGCTTGGTCGCCGAGGTCTTGAAAATTTGGAGTCTTTTTTAAAGGGTGTTGCTCGATCCTTTCACCGTGAAGATTTTTTGAAGTTTAACGACGTTGCTTCCAGCCTTGACCGTCTCCTCATTGGAACAACCTTCGAATCCAAACAACTACTTCGCGAATATATCGACACCCATGAGGCCAAGATCAAAGAAAGTGATCTGATGCATGACGCCATCGTAAGCCCAGTGACGGGTGTGCAGCGCCTCGGCATCGAGGGCGAAGCCGGCACTGGTAAAACGGTACTCGCCATGACCCTTGCCCGCCATTTTCGAGATCAGGGTCAAGATGTTTTGTATCTCGTAAGTAGCCCATTACTTGCCGCGAGAATTTCTGCTGACATCGGCGCTGGCGTAGAAGTACGTGGCATCCAAGAACTTGCTAGTTCCTACGGTGTAAACTTGTTGGTGACTCCAAGTGATTGGAGTTTGACGCCTCAAGATTACGTCCAAGTAGAGGCTCCCGAACGATTACGAAAGGCCATTGATGCCTCAAGCAATCGCTACGACGTGTTAATTATTGATGAGGCCCAGGATATTCAGCCGTATTGGTGGGTTGCTTTAGAGAGTATGTTAAAAAATCCGACTGAGTCCAAGCTCTATACATTTTTTGACCGTGAACAAGGTGTGTTTGGTGGGGCCGAAGATAGCGAATCTGGGTTTAGACCAGAGGAAACCCTTCCTGTCCCAACAATCTACATGCGCCTTCACAAAAATTATCGCAACACCCGTCAAATTAGCGAGTTCTCCCGTGGATTCAGGAGATCTGCAAATACGCAGGTTGCCGCTACAAGTGACCGCGCAGGCTTCATGCCAGCTGTCATTCGCTATAAGGACAGTGCTGACGCCAAAATTAAGATGACCGAACTTATTCGCGAATTGACCGATGACCTCGGCGTAAATGACGACGAAATCATGCTGCTCTCTGCCAGAGCTCCCGAGAATAAAGACAGCATTTTGGCTGGTATGGATACTATTTCAGGATTAAAGCTCACAAAGCTCTCCACCGAACGGCTTCGTAATCCTCACCCCACTAAGTCGGGTGAAATTGGAATCTCGACGATCGCTGCGTTCAAAGGATTGGAATCTAAGGTCGTGATTGCGTTCAACCTTAGCGAATACAATTTGCCGCCAGAGCACCCGATCATGTCTAGTTTGATGTACGTAGCCATGACAAGAGCCAAGCACATGCTTTATGTGTTCGTTAAAGAGGATGATGCTAAAGATGAAATGTTTACACGCCTTCATAAATCTGTGACCAGAGGCGGAACTTTGGTTCTGAACTCCGACGAGCGAGCTGGAGAATGTTCCGGAACAGTGATTCACTATAACCCTGAGCGTGCAGGGGTCATCGTCCTCGATTCCGGAACAGACGAAGCCAAGGACGTCGTTCTACTTTTCGGACCAGATCTTAAGCGTGCTGGCATTTTGTCACTAAAACGTGAAGAGCGCCTTTTATTTAGAGTACGAAATGAGGGTGGGGTTGCCTTTGCCATCGACATTCGCAGGGAAGAATCCTTGTAACAAGATTTTTGATGCGATAAAATATTCTTTCGATCACGCCAAAATTTCTTTTATTGTTTCTGGATCAAACCCCGCGTTTTTAAACACCGTCGCTCGTAAGCGACTACCACGGCGAGGGCAACTTATTGCGATGGGCGGATTTTCGCTTCCTGAAATCCTGTCGTACTCAGGCATCTCTGATCTGCATTCCGTGGCTGATGAATTTCGGTCACTTTTATTTGATTCTGCGGTTCCAGAAGTTCTTAATAGGAACTTGTCGCTGACATCAGAGATTGCTGCAATCATTCAGCGATATTTACAAATAGGGGGTTTGCCTTTAGCCCATTTAGCGAGTGGGAGCGACTCGCTAGAAGCCGTTCGTGCTGTGGTTGATCGTGGTTTTGAGTCGATTCACTCCGATAATCTTAATTTTAGTGATCTGGTATTAGTTGAATTAGCGAAAATTAATTCATGCGAATTTACATACTCAAATATTTTTCAAAGAACTGGGGAGCGTCGGCGTGATAAAGTTAACGATGTCATTAAAGGACTCATTGAACATGGTTACTTAGTTGTTAAACGCCCCGTTTTTCCAAATGAGTCTCGACGCTCCTATTTGTGTGTTTATTCGTACACAGACCCTGGGATTATTTCATATCTTACTGGCGAACTAGATATTTCTGCATCAATCGGAGCTCGAATTGGGTCGGTGGTTCATACTCGCCTATCGCACATACTCGGCCAAATGCCGTTAAAATCACAGCTTGGATATTTTAAGCCATTTCTGGTAGATCCTTCGGGCAGCACGCGATTCATGCTCGGCGAAGTCGATTTTGTGATTCAGGTGGGTCATCGCATTGTGCCAATCGAGGTCAAAACAACCTCCAATCTCTCACAGATCGACGATTCGCAGTTACGCGCATTTATCAAACAATACCGAGTGCCCTACGGAATCGTGTTGTATGGAGGCGTCCCATTTGCCGATCCACAGAAAAAACTGGTCTTTTGGCCGTGGTGGTTGGTGTAAATTTTCAGTTGAAATTCAATCCGAGAACTAGGAGAAATAGAAGGGGGCTCCCTATTTAGCCCAAATAAATGGCAGATCTTATGTCATTAGGATTTAACCGTAACAGCCGCAATAATCAATGTTTATGATTTCATTGACGATTTTATTTCTCTCTGGTATGAGTCACAATAGCACTAGGGACGCATCAAAGTTGTTACCAAACACGGACGATTGGAACCGCAATAACATGTCACTCTCACCAGCCCAAAAAATAAAATTGATCGATTATTGGCAGAAAAGCTCTGCAAATGACCTTAAGACTGCCTCCGATATAATTTCAAAAACCAGTCGATATTCTGGAGGTCTATTTTTTCTTCACCTTAGTTTGGAAAAAAAGCTAAAGGCTTTGTACGTTCACAAGTTTGGATAAATTGGCAACAAAAAAATTTTCGGAATTACAGCTTAAAAATGCGAAAGAGATTTTAAAATGGATTTCGTTGAATTTCAAGAATTAGCCGTTCAGCTACGCCGTAGAATCTTGGATTCCGGCGTCAAAGTCGACGGAATATTTCTCTTCGGCTCTCATGCGAGGGGTGATGCAAAGCAAGGAAGCGATATTGATTTCGCAGTGATGTCGCGAAGCTTTGGGAAAAACAGGTTTAAAGAAGGGTGTTTGGTAAACCTTCACGCCGTTCGCGTGCATCCTGATATTGAAGCAATTCCTGTGTCGGTTCACGATTGGCTCGACAGACATGCTATTTCACCGATTCTTCATGAAATTAAGAAACATGGAATTTGTCTGCTTTAACACACCCTTTTTGCACCTCAAAGCGAATGTGTAGTAGCAACACACATTATACGCTCTTCGCGATTATTCTTGGTTGACGATTTTAGTTGCCGGATTCGAGATTTGGTCCGGACCACGATTCGTCACAACCCCGTCTCTCCAAATCAGCATCGATTGGCATCATCGGCCAAGCTTTTAGCTTTGGTTCCCCCTCACAAAAACCTGTTCAAAGTCGTTGCGGGCAAAGGACTACCGATTGGAAATCTACGTACTCAATTTTTTGCTATCGTCTCTTGCTCGGGGCCTGGATCATCTCGGGGCTTTCATCTGCCTAACCGGACGTACCCACGTAAACGCGTTATTAAAGCTGCTGCGCATGTGGTCAATTTGTCTGCACTCGGTCCAGACGACGATCTCAATGATTTGCTCCCTCGCATCAACAGCAACTTAGGGCATTTTGGCCATGCCGACTCTTATCGTCTTCGGCAGCAACTTTGCAAAACTATCTCTCAATATGATGTGGGCCGCACCTGTATAGTCCGTGGTGACTTCAGCTCACTCAAAAACACCTCAACTACAAAAACTTAGAAACCAAGTTTTGAACACAACCATTTCAGATTTATTTTCCACAGCAACGACCGGATTATCTGCAGATTCTGAGGAACTTTGGCGGCATATCCCGTCACGACACCTGTTGGAAGCCCTGAGACGCCATTATTATAATCGTCAATGGTGTCCCAATAATCATAGTTAGTGCTGACGGTAGCAACCCCCGTATTTGGAATGGACCCAACAGCTCCGTCGTAGTTATAAACGGCACTACGAACACGATTACGACAGTTGACCTTAAGTTTGCCGGTGACACCGTTGACCACAGTACCTACGCGAACATCCCAAGCATTTGGAGCTGAGCCTCCTGTGAGGGTGCCGGAAAGTCCAAATACAGAGACGCCGTTTGCGATATTAGCCGCCGTGATGTCCGCATCCCCTACACTCTCCTCGCGAGCTCCGGCTTCAGTCCAATACTCAAATGCTGTCGCTGATTTTACTTTCGCATCAAAAGTCGCATTCGTCAGTCCTGCCGCCCCATCTGCACTTGGCAGTTTGTAGGTGGCATTAGGGTAAAGACCTGCCACTCCAGCGATCGTTGTTCCGTTTTTAATATTTCCTTCGGTGAGGTTTGTAAGGTCACCAGACTGATAGGTGGCAGTGGTGACACAACCTGTTACACCGTTAGTTGAGCAGTCCGCTGGGGATGCGGTCACCGAGCCTGCGACCCCAGCAATCGTAGCTCCAGTTTTAATATTACCGGCAATCGCGACGCTCATATCTGCTGCTTTAAAAGTTGCAACCGCCACGCAACCAACGCCGCCGTCGGCACTGCAATTTGCGAGAGTCGGAGTGGTGGCGGTGCCGGCGACACCGAAGGTGCCGTTGCCCGTGCGGACGTTGCCGGCGGTTGGAATCGTCAAGGTCGGCGTCACAGCCGCACCCGGATCACCGAAAGTGCCAGACGCCGCAAGGACGTTGCCGGCTGTCGGAATCGTCAGAGTTCCTGTCTGACCAGCACTTACACCAAACGTAATCCCGGTATAAACTTTGCCGGCTGCTGGTAGAGTCACGTTACCTGCAACACCAGCCACACTCTGGCCGGATAGAATTTTACTTGCGGCTCCTGTTGTTAACGCGGCAGTATAAGTCGCCGTTGCCACGCAGCCCGTTGCGCCATCACTCGAGCAATCACTTAAACTGCCTGCAGACGTCCCTAGAACTCCGGCAAGGGTGACGCCTGATTTAATGTTGGCTGCGGTCAGCAACGACGTCTCTACGGAGATGTAAGAAGAAACCGTTTTACAGCCAGATTGACCTCCGGCCGCACAATCGGCCACAGTCCCCGCCGCGCAGTCTTTGGTGCCCGTCTTGGTGGCCCCATTTTCGTTGGCGCGTAACACCTGCCAGCTCAATAAATCGGCGGCACAGGCCAAAGATGAACAACGAGGTCAGCAACTTCACCTCGCTCGAGAACGATTAGAAAGCCTGTAATAGCAACACACATTATACGCTGTTACGCGATTACTTTTGGTTGACGATTATTGTCGAAAAAATGCCCGTCAACTCCACTGATGAAGCTGGCGCGCGAGAGGAAAGGTCGCAATCCAAAATGGCTCAGTGCTTATGGCACCTTTGGATAAAATTGAGAGGTCAATGCGGCGGTCGCCGATATTTTTCTTAAAATCATCAATGAATTCATAAATAGAGCCTGTTCGGCGTTCTCTAAATCAAGGCGCGAGGCGTCGGAAAGGCGGAGTTTACTTCCGGTAAATGAGCATTTTCCGGCGACAAGCAACGCAGAGTCAGGGAACGCCGAACAGGCTCTACCTATAAGAAGTCCTGAATTGACGCAGGGCAACAAAGCTCGTGACCAAAACCTGATGCCTTTAACAAGATACCAGATTTCAAAAGCTAAGAGAATCTCAAATGAACTGGGCAACGATTGATCTAACCTGTTGAATAAATCCAAACGGAGCATATTCAATGAATTCTGCCTTACGTGAAATAAAATCCAAACTTTTAATTTGCTCTGTCATGACGCATCCACCAGTTCGAAGCGTCTCTGGCAGCTTAATATGAAAGCCATGCTTAGGAGGCGCAGAAGTAATTGGGCACACAGCTGCTAAACCAATTGCGTTAAATATTTTTTCAGAAATAATCAGAGCAGGGCGGCGCTTCATTTGTTCGTGCTCGGCTTGAGGATCAAATGTTAACCAGCAGATGTCACCTCGTTCAGGTATATACATCAGTCAACCTTCTCCTTTCCAACAGGCCTCCCAGTGGAAACTTCTTTGATTTTCATTTTCTTGGGAACGCTATTTACTAAATCATTTAAAGTCGGCACTGGCGTGGCAAGTACCAATGCATTTAACTCCAAGATTAGATCAACAAATTGACCAGCTTCCCATTGCATGCTTTTAAGAATTTCTTGAGGTATTAAAATTCCGTGACTGTTGCCCATTTTTCGGATCTTAATTCTTTGCGAAATCATAGGACCTCCTGTTATAACAAATTATACACTACCATTCTTATAAATGCAAGCCCGGCAGCTGAGATAGGCGTGTACTACCGCTTTATTAACCTGCCATCTTAATAAAGCGGTAGTACAGGTTCAATTTCTCTGGATTTTCTATGTAAATCTAATTTTTAAATTTGAGATTTTCAGGTAAATGTTGTATTCTAAAATGAGATTTCCATACAGGAGGTCTTTTATCGTGGAGTGTCCAGTTGCATATTTATAGGAACAATATTCGCCTTTTGAAGTCGATTTTACTCAGTAAATCAAGCCACGGAGTGATTCTGCCAGGGATTGTCGGATGTGGCAAAACGTACCTGCTTGGACAGGTCTGTCGTGATCTGGGGCAAGAGGGCTATCGCCTGTTTCAATACGAAGGAGATGATTCCAAGTTTCGGGCGAGAGTGCGAGGGTCTTCGACCTGTATTCTTGACGACATAAAGTCATCAGGAGCCGATAAACCCTTTGTATTTGTCGATGAGGTGCAAAAGGAACCGGAGATATTTGACGCAGTAAAGCTTGCTCATGACAAATCAGCCGCAAAATTTGCTGTGTCTGGATCTAATCCAGCTTTTTTGCGGACGATTGCCAGCGATAAACTTCAGAGGCGAGCCCAGGTTGTTCCTCAATTTCCGTTGTCGATGCAAGAGATTCTTGCACACAATCAATTGTGCGATGACGGTGTTTGCCGAGATTTTTTAAATATTATTTCTGACCCCCAAGATTTGTCCACCTACAAACCTGTTCGACCAAAACTTGTTGATGAGATAACAGCCGTCGTAAAACGCTATTTGGTCGTGGGTGGATTACCGCAAGCTTGGCTGGCCAGTGACCTCAAATCGGCAATGACTGTCGTCAAGTTAGTGGCTGAAAGTGGTATAACGGAAACCTATCAAACAACCATTGCAGCAGATGATGAAATTCGTCAGTTCCTCGCGGATCGAAACTCCCAAGAGTTTACCTACAAAGGGGTACAGCAATCCCTTCGGACAACAAAACGAACCGTCGTCGATCGGGTGATTGATCATTTGATGAATCATGGCTACCTTTTCAAAAAAACACCATACCTCGACGCGGTTTCGACGACACACTCAACTTACTTTGCTACTTATTCTTGGGTAGATCCAGGTCTTGTCTCTTATTATTCCACCACGACACCTTCGAGCCAAGAGCTAGGTTTTCGGCTTGAATCCTACGTGCATACTAGACTTGTTGACTACCTTGCGCAAATCCCACAAAAATCTAGTCTTTATTACTATAAACCGTTCACGATTAAACCCTCTAACGATGCGTTGTCGTTTGGACCAGGCGAGATTGATTTCGTCATTAAAATTGGGCGTGCTGTGATCCCTGTCGAAGTAAAAATGACCGCGAGACACGCAGAAATTGATACGGGTCTACTCGAGGATTTCGTAAAAAAATACGGATCAAAATTCGGGATAGTTTTGTATGGAGGTTCAACTATCGTTGACCTCGATAGGAAGATTTTGTTTCTGCCGTATTGGAGTATTTGAATTGGCAGTTGTAGTAGTGTAGTAGCAACTGTAGTAGCAACACACATTATGCGCTTTTCGCAATTATTTATGGTTGACGATGTTTGTTGAACAATTTTAACGCTTGCCGCCCCAGAGTTTGTCGAGCGTACTGCCCTAAAGCGCCAACAAATATATTTTTAATTTGTAACTATTCAGCATGCTGTCGTGACGCAGCCCGTTGCACCATCGGCCAAGCAGTTAGCAGGCGATGCTGCCGTCGATCCAGCTATTCCAGCAACCGTGTCGCCGCTCACAAGGCGGATTTGGAAAATTCTCTGTTTATGAGCCACCTGAAATATCCCACCCTTAAAGCCCTTATCTCGACAGTAAACGCTTGCCAAGCTTTTGCTTCACCGCGGCCATGTCATCCCTTGGATCAACGAATGGAAATTTGTGCTGCGCTAGGTTCTCAAAATAAGCGATGTCATCACGAGCACAAATACCGAAGGCAACATCCGCAGCCGTAAACGCGACATCCCCGACTACTCGCCTCTCTCGCTCCCACCGAAAATCAACTTCACGTTTCGGTGCATAAAGCGATGGGCCAAAACTCTCGTAAAGGGGCAACGTATTTTTGAAACGTTCGCAGTCTTCTGATACCGCTATCGCGTCTAAGCCTGCGATAACCGCCTGATTGGTTGAATCAAAATAAAATAGTGGATTGCCACCCTTTTTGCGGATTGCCGATTCCCAAAAAGCCAAACCATAGGACTCAAAATGTAAATTTCTCCCCGCAATATGTCGCATTTGAAAATGCACATGCTCAATGGGCGTTTCCGTAAAACAAACGCTGCGTAACCATTTTCGTTGAATCTTTGAATCAGGATTTTTTGCAGGTCTACCTTTTTCTTCTAACCGAACTTTGTAGTTGAAGTAACCAAACGGCGAGATAGCCTTGATGACCGACTTCTCAAGAATACTCTGTAAATTTTTCTTGGCAAAAACAGCTCTATTGTCGTCCCGGCGAAGACCATAAATATCGGCGGGTAGCTTTACCCTACCTGTCCGAGTCAAATGTACAAGGAATGGCGAAAGATCACCGCGCCCCGATAGAACGTCAGCCTTGGTAAGTTTTCCTTGTAATGTCGAGGCCTTTGACATGTTACAACCCTTGATGACGATTGATATTACTTATGTTATACAAACATTCCATATGTACCGTTTGACGAAGATTTTGATAGGAATCAACCGCATGAAACTATATGAATTTACCGTAACAGACGAGCACAACCTGCCAAAATATAAAATATTAGAAATTGCTGAAATGTCAGCCGCAGACGAAGCTCCTCTCCGCGAGTGGGGTGATTTTAAAGTCGTCGAATGCCTGACCCCCGAACAACTTCCAAGTGGTGAAACACGTTATTCCTTCCAAGTCGAAGGGGAGTACGCAAACTCAGTCAATTCTCGTGATAATATGCAAACGAGTAGTGCAACCGTTCGCATCAATCATGGATCAGCTGCTGCACCTGAGCTATAAATTGATGGCGGAACATTGGGGAAAAATTGACGTGTCGCCTTGTCTGCAATTGTGTTGTAGTAGCAACACACATTATACGCTTTTCGCGATTATTCTTGGTTGACGATGTTTGTTTGCACTACACCCTTTTTGACACAGAGGGTGCGGGCAAATAGTGAGATGGGTGTTTTTGAGGCGAAAGCAGCAAGAAATAACAGCCCTATGATTATAAAATGGGCAACTTTTATTTGGGCTAGATAGGGAACCCCTTCTGTTTGTCCTAGTTCTCTTTTGCATGGTGTGGCGGAAAAAAGTTCGATACTCTTGGTCTTGGTTCCACTGTTCGCTTAGGAAGCCATTCCCTGAGTTTGGCTAACAGCACCCCAGGTGTATCACTTATTTTACAAGCTTGAGTCTGGCCGCTATCTCTTGGCTGTTATCAAGTTACTTGAAGACGGCAACTACCTCGCAAGCATGTATCCAACGGGTAAGAAAATTCGTGCTCTCCACAAAAAGATGAGGAGGTTGAAGATATGAAGAAGCCGGAAGTATCTTTTCGCGTTTTTGGTGGATCAGGCCCGCTCTCGATTTATTGGACTGATGGACCTTACGGCGATGCGATTGACTCAACCTCGGGTAAAGGGGTTGCGTGGATTTCACCGAGTGGCGATACGCTTGGAGTAGAGTTTGATGATGTAAACGAGGTGAATGATCACCAAGTACTAAAGCTCGCAAATGGTGAAACAGTAACCGTTGATGTTAGCAAAGGTAAGGTCAAAGTGCATAAAAGCAGTGTAATGCGGAAACTTGGCTAGTCTGCAAGTCAGTTGCGATATCACGTACGGAGGTGCGCCGTCAATTTAGGGGTCGTATCGACATAATTTTTAAAATTGATCAGGTTGGATTATTTTGAGAGTAGGCCAAGGCCATGTAAGCCTCCGGATTGGCGGCCACCTCGGTTGGTGATGCACGGAGTACGTAATTTACATATTCTTGCAGGGGCACTTGGGCGGCGATCGCAGTTTGCAAGGAAGATCGGTTGATGTCGAGTGCAAATCGGCCTTCGATGGAAGTTCTAAAGAAAGAATTGGCTTGGATTAAATTTTCCTAAAGTTTTGAGGGCCAGTGGTGGCAAGGGAATCTACGTGATGGCCCTCAATGGTCTAGCATTTGACTTGAGGAGCAGAGCACTAAAATTGCAGGCGGCAGGTGCTCAGGCGTTTTTAGTTTGTCCCTACACCTATATGGTGCGCTAGTTTTACGGCCATCGGTGTAAAAATTCGACTGATTGGGCTGCTATTGGAAAATCTTTTCTTGGTATTGCTTGGTTAGCTTGTATTGTGCGTATTTACGACTTTTGCCGACTGGTTCGATGATCTCTTCTGCGGCCATGGACTTAATGAGGGTACCGGCCGTTTGAAGATCTATATTAAACGCATGGCGAAGAGACTCATTATCAATTTTATCTGCTAAAATCAGCGTTACAATTACGGTCAACCGCTTTTCCTGCGGCGAGTAATCTTCAAATTTCTTTGGCCCGGACAAGGTGACCTTAACACTGTCATCAGTTGCTGAAAATATCGGTGCTGGCAGGTGAATCTTATGAGTTGCAGCGAAAAGGCGGTCAATGCCCTGGCCATCCATTTCTCCAAAGCCGTAAGCCTTTAGACGTTCTGCGACTAAAGGGTTTCGCCAAGAGCGTTTATGGATAAGGTTTAGCTCGGTGAGTCCTGGCATCAGGCTGCCTGGGTTCTCAAGTTCTAGTCGGTCTGTAAACAAAGCGATTTTTACTGGCAGATGCATCTTCGAATAGTCTCGATGAACCAATGCGTTGGTAATGATTTCTCGTAATATGGGACGATCATAGGAGGGATTTTCTTGCCTTTTTACTCCAACAATAGTCGGAAGTACCCACATATGCTGCATCAATAAATCGATGGCAATTTCGATTTGTTCGGGCAGCGAACCTCTAATTTCAGTTTTTTTGAGAGGCTCGTTCCGTGTCGTTCCTCGGAACTGCTGGAATTCGATGAAAGCATTTTTGAAAGGTCTGAGACTCTGCGGATTTTTGGCAAACATCAGCCAGCCGGCGATTGTTATGTTTGATGTACTGGCGGTTTGCGCCAAAACACCACTGTCAATCAGTGCGGCACGATTCTGTTTGCTGTCGCCCAACTCGGAATTGAAGCCATTGATAGATTTTTCTAACCTTTGAAAATCGAGATCGGTGAGTGTGCCGCCTTCTACCGTTCCCTCGTCAAAGGAGACCATTTGAGTGGTAGCAAGTAGATTGCGAATTTCTTCGACTGTAATAGCTACGGTTTGGCTGCCGGTACGTTTGAAGCAGGCCTGTCCGCCGAACGGGCTTTTATCTTTGATAAAAACAGGGCGAGTTTTAGGTGGCAAAATATGCAAGCACAAAAGTTTTCCAAGGTTGGTTGAAATTTGGTGAACCTCAACGCCTAGTGGTGGCTCTTGAGTGTCGTGCGCAAGGTTTGAAATTCTGGCTATGATCTCTTCCGAGTTGAGATTGCGGTCTGATTTTTGAAATCTGGCATTCACGCCGAATACTAACGCTCCCCCACCTGTACAGTGTGCCAAGGCGTTGATGTGCTCTTTTAGTCGAGTATTGTTTTCAGACAGATCTTCTTTGAAATCTATATCGTTCTGCTCACACTGAGTTTCTAGGGCCTCTGCGATGCGATTTTTCCAGTGTTGGGATAAGGGTTTCAAAAAATATAACCTACTGATTTATAAGGCATTAATTCCAGACGCTGACTGAACCTCTAATAACCTCTAATAACATATCTCTATAGCGTCGGAAAAGCAATTCTGAAAGTAACGTTGGCGTGGGTGTAGTAGCAACACACATTATACGCTCTTCGCGATTATTCTTGGTTGACGATGTTTGTTAGCAATTTTAACGCATGGCGCCCCAGATTTTGTCGAGCCTACCGCCCGAAAGCGCCAACAAATATATTTTTAATTTTTAGTTGCCGGATTCGAGATTTGGTCCGGACCACGATTCGTCACAACCCCGTCTCTCCAAATCAGCATCGATTGGCATCGTCGCCCAAGCTTTTAGCTTTGTCTGCCGAATCGAACGTACTGTAGTACCGAAATAATCAATGCTGATGAATTCATTGCTGATTTTATTCCGCCTGATATGAGCCGTTCTATGGTTGACGATGTTTGTTGATCAATTTTAACGGTTGGCGCCCCAGAGTTTGTCGAGTGTACTACCGCTTTATTAACCTGCCATCTTAATAAAGCGGTAGTGCAGTATCAGTTTTAGGAATGTTAGGGCTTCTTAATATGGTATGGATTTAAAAAAACTATATGCCATATTAAGGTAATTTACTTTTTCTTGCCGCTGCGCTTTCGCTCTCGTTCTTGCAAATAAGATTCTAGGGCCTTTTGGCTTGATAACCAAACCCGACCCTCTTTATGTGCGTCGAGTTTTCCGGATCTCGCCAATAGATTGAGATATTTTTCTGAAAATCCACTTTTCTTTGTGAGCCCAGAAAGTCGAACTAGTTTTTCATTCTTTGAAGCCCCTGACTTAATTACCTTAACGTAAATGTTCATGGATCTCTCAACGGCCTGAGCAATCAATTTTTCAATATCTGTTTTGTCTCCGCGATCTGCTCTATCCAGTGCACGGTAGTACTTTTGCCGATCATTTTTAAGAATGATTACCATGGGATAACCCTTTTTCATCGAGGTCAAATTCATAAAAAGCCTAGCGGTTCGCCCGTTGCCATCCGTGAAGGGATGAATATGCACAAGTTTGTGGTGCACAAGGGCTGCAAGCTCCACTGGATGCATTTTGCTTTGATTCGTTTTGACCCAAGTCACTAGCTCTTCCATAAGCTTTGGCACTTCATAAGCCTCGGGTGGACGATGGCTTGAGCCTGTAATCATCACATTGCCTTTTCGATACTGTCCTGATTCTTGGTCTTCAATATCTTTAATCACAAGCTGCTGCAGCGACCGAATCAGCCGCTCACTTATTGTTTGTCGTTTGTCATGTTCAATCAGGCCATAGAGGTATTGAATGGCCTCATGGTGCCGCACGATGCATTTGACGACAATCCGACCCCCACTGAACTTCACTTCTTCGCGCAGGCTGAGAACATTCTTGTTAATGGCGAATTCTGAGACCATCCGGCTAATCAGAATCGAACAAACGAAAGCCCCAGTCTCCTGGGGCATTTTAGTGTTCATTTTTTTAGCCCGCATTGTCATGCAAAAACTGTCGGATTTACGCGGCTGTTAACAGGGCAAAACGGCTTGAATTTTATTGGTCGTTTTGGCAACAAGGTGACATTTTCCCTTATTAATTAGGGTGACATAATCGCTTGATTTCAACATATTTGGTGACTAACGTCGTCCATTCTAAACTAAGTCTTGAGGTCCCATTGTCAAAAAAATAGTGTCTATCGTCCATCGTATGTTAGTATTAATATCATGACATAATTCTAAGTCTTTATTTACAAAACGTGGTCATCACTTTGGAAAATTTCCGAAAACGCCGACAAAAAAACCTGCCCAGGCAAAGATCACTGCTGGGCGTTGCTGGTATTTTGTCGCAGCTACTCATAACAACAAGCTGGTCTGCCTCTGCCGCCTCAAACAATGAAACTGCACCGTCGCCCCTTAAAATTGTCTGGATCCGAGACCTCGGGCGTAAGGATGCCGAATCCATTAAATCTAAGGGTGGAGTCAAGGATTGGGCCGCTGCCTGCACAAAGCTCGCCGCTAATCTCATGGCAGGAAAGGGTGTATGGGGAACTGGCGTTTTTACCGTAGCGTCTTGCTACATTCAAGATAAAGGTGTTGATAAGTTTACGGCTGGCAAGGACGCACCGAATCCTTGGGTGCTGCGCTTTATTGAAGGCGAAACCGAAGCCACGTTAAGCCTCTACGCATCGGAGAACAAAGATGCAGATTTGATGGCGTCAGCAAAATTCCCTGGCAGTGTGTGGGCCATGACGTTTTTTTCGGATAAAGGTTTTGCCGAACTAGTAAGCCTAAGGCTGCTTAATGAGCTCCCAATGATGGGTTTTGTGCGGAAGGGATCTCTTGAAAAATCTCTCGATCTCAAAAAATCTGTGGCCTTTGTTCCACCCTCAGGAAAACGCGTCTACACAGTCCCGGCGCCACCACTGCTTCTAAAAACTTTCAGGGTCTCTCATGCGGACGGCGCGTACCTTACTGACCTAACAGGGAACGCCGCAAGATCTGCCTTCGTTGATGTGAAAGCGGGTTCTGAGTCTGACGAAAAAAAGGTAATGACTAACAAATCGGCTGGAAAATACTTTGTCACTTGGACGTTTGATGCAGCCACTCAAACGGCGTCTAAGAATCAGCACTTAGCGTTTCACGATGCCCAAGGGGCCGGCAAGCTTGTGCCGGAATTAGACGACTCAATAAACGAGGCTGCAAAAATACTTGATGAGGCGCTTGCTGCGGGAATGTTTTCCAAGCTCTTGACCGGCATCAAAGCTAATGCAGCGTCAGGCTTTATCGGGTTACGTTACGGCAAACAAGTCCTAGCAGGAAGTGCCTTACTCAAAAAATTGACTTTTTTCGGATTAATCGCAGAATTTCGCGGGGGGATCGTGAACGGGCTGCGATACTACTACGACAAGACCTCACAGGTAACCGATTCGAGCAATGGGGTACCAGAAAAACTCGGCTGGTCTAGCCATACTATTGGAAAATCTTTTGGAACCTCTTTATCCCATGTTGTGGATCGCATTGATTTCACTCCAAAGCTTGGTATATGGGCATTAGATGCGAATTTAGTTCGCAGTGTCGATGATCAAGGAATAGCGTCTTCAACTGGCAAGTTTTATATGCCGCGCGGATATAGCCTCAATCTAGAAATTGGGGCGGAATGGAATTCATCTTGGTACAAAGTCAGACCTTGGGTCAGCTACGATTACGCGGGCGCAGTCAGCGCCGTTTCAAAAAGCACCATCACCGCAATTAAAGCTGGACTCGATACGTTTTTGACCATCGGGCCATCGTTTAAACTTGGAAGTACCAATTACAAATCGGCCCTTTTGGGATTCGTCGTCGCAGAAAAGCTTTCGCTGGCTGACAAATCTGTAAAAGCCTCGGAGGATTCAAAAATTGACGCGTTCTCTATGACGTTAACCTTTGTCGGCGCAGGAGTGGCTATTTCATGGTAATGTCATCACGGATTCACAATGCACGGATTCACCATGCGGTACGATGTTTTTATGTGATAGCGTTCCTAAGCGGATCTCTCGATCAGGCCTACGGAAAACTAGCCGAGACGGCGCCGGATGCCAAAGATTGGTCTTCTTCACTTGATATTTCAGGGATAAAAGACGTTACTTTTCCGCGCAAAGTACTCATCTTACAATCACTTGAGAAGCCTAACCCGACCGCCATTTCGTTTAAAGACGACCTATGTGAAGAAAATAGCTTTTTAACTTGTGCCAACGCCGAAAGCTTTGATTACAACCTCAAAGTAAACAAACTTCCCAGTGCGCCGAAGCCGGCCGACTTCATGAAATACTCTGGCGCTAACGTTATCCTTTTCAACAGTGGTGCGGGTATTGACCTCTTCGTCGGCAAAAAACCTGAAAAAATTAATTTTTCAAAAGCGGGCAAACTCAACGACAAGTTGAATCCAGTGAAGATCCTAAAGCGACTTTTTGACGTCCTTGGTTATGACGGGGTCGTGCTGGCCGAAAAAGGCTCGTTTATCCTCGTCGGAAGTCTTAAATCGAGCTTACAGAAAGAACGCCTCCAAGGAATATTACTCGAAAATTCGTCCGACGAATGGATTATTGAGGGGAAAAGCAAATCCACCGCGAGCGTCAAAAATTCTGGCGCTGCCCTTTTACAACTAGACAACGCGAACGGGGGCTTTGGTGTTTTTAGGCTCCTTGCGCAAAATACTGGTGCAGCCGCAAAAATTGGGCAAAAAATAATCTTAGAACACTAATTTTTTACATATCGAAATGCTTGATAATCCATGGGTTAGCCGATTGTAGTGCAAAAACTGTCTGCACCGATCAAAAAAATATTCCCAATCCAATTCTTTTCAGATACCCTTTCCAAGTAATAAGTGCTTCTGAGCATCTGAATCACAATTCTAAGGAGTTTGAATATGAAATGTTTACTTACGGTTCTAGCTGCATCGTCCATTGGACTAAGTGGCTGTGACCAACTGAAAAAAATGGGCGAAAAATCGGTTAAGCTTGAATCCGACGGCGACAAGGTTGCTTATGCCATTGGCCAACAAATCGGTGGCTCCATGAAGAGCCAAGATCTGAAAATCAATACCGCCGTGCTCGCTGCGAGCATTGACGATGTCCTGAACTCAAAGCCTTCTCGTATGACTCCAGAAGAGATGCAAGCTGCGATGACCAAAATGCGTCAAGATGTTACCGCTAAACAAGAACTAGCAGGAAAAGAAAACATCGAAAAAGGAGCTAAATTCCTTGAAGAGCATAAAAAGGCTCCAAACGTAAAAACAACAGCGTCAGGCTTGCAGTACGAGGTCGTCACTGAAGGTACCGGCAAAACTCCGTCTGCCTCTGACACCGTAAAAGTACACTACCTTGGAACTTTAACCGATGGCACTAAGTTTGACAGCTCTTACGATCGTAAGGAACCAGCTCAGTTTCCAGTAAGCGGCGTCATTAAAGGATGGACAGAAGCTCTCCAGCTAATGAAGGTCGGCGCAAAATGGAAACTAGCGATCCCGTCGGACCTCGCATACGGCCCACAAGGACGTCCGAGCATTCCTGCCAATTCAGTATTATTGTTTGAAGTTGAACTTCTAGAAATTTCAGCACCAGCAAAAAAATCGTAACCAAAAAAAAAATGGGTCTATCGAAAGTCTCGTTTTACAAATGAAAAATCCCCCATCCGCAGCAGCGAACGGGGGGTTTTAATTTTCTACGCTTGGAGTCAAAGTGTATCGAAAGGAAAAACCATAGACCTTGACGGTAGGGAGTACACAAAAAACTTAGTAGGTCAGCTTTCTGATGTGCTGTGACATCAGCTCTTGCGCCTGTCGAGAAACCGACATCGGTAGAGGAGCATAATCGAAGGGTCCAATTTCAACTACGATTTCTGCTGCACGCTGACTCGCAAAACCTTGGCTAATCCAACCATTCCAACCGATGCTTGGCAGCAACGAAGTGACGTGCTCTAAAGGGAAGGCTGCAATATCAACATACCAGCGACCGCCGCGTGGGTTTACACAACCGAAGAGTGGGGCTACAGCAACCGACCATGAGTAGTAACCTTGATTAGTGACCGCGTCTCCTAGGTACTGAATATTCTGCGATCCACAACTTAGCTGAAGACGACTGGCTGTTTGATTCAACTCGGTTGCAAACGGAGCCTGAAATCCGTTGTGATTTTGATTCGGGTTTGTAAACACGTTGATAAACATCTTTGCCAGAGTCTGCGGCGGTGCTCCTGGAGCGACTCCACCCAAAGAGGAATCTGAGGCAATCGCAAGGCTGTTGTAGCTCATCGTGTTCATGTTGCTCCAGCGAAATGTGTTGTAGAACGGATCTGCTGGTGCGTTCATGAGAATCGGAGGCGTCTGCTCACAGTAATTTAACTGAGCGCCCGCAGGACTAACGTCCAGTACGAGTTGTTCAAAGCTTGCACCAGGACGACATGCTAAGGGATAAGGAGCCGCTGTGTCACGCATAGATGCGTCGATCATGCGAAACTTAACGAAGCCTGGTTGTTCAAACGTACTAGCACTATATACTTTGTGCATTCCTTGGGGCACCGTCACGAGGAAAAGATCGCCCACTTGTTCCATGACTGGGCGAGCACCAGAACCGCCTGGACCTACCACTGGACCTCCGCCTTGGCCGCCTTGAGCTGCTCCAATTGAAAAACTAACGATCGTAGGATTTTCCGTTTTGCCTGAGGTCGCCTCAACAGCAACGATTTTCATTTTATATTGTCCATCTGGAAGGGACTCAATCGTCTTTGGCGAGGTGCAAATATCTGTTGGTTCAACGCCTGTGGCTCTGGCATCCCAAATCACACATTTAAATTGAATACCTGCGGTGGATGGTTGTGAATTCTTCAAACGAAATTCTATTTTTGTTCCGTTCGTTATGGATTTGCCGTTGATCGCGTCGAAATTTACGATCTCCACAGCCAACTTATCTAATTGTGCCGTTTGGCCATTAGCTGGACCCTGTGGTGCGATGGGTCCTGCAGGGGTCAGTGGAGCTGGTGTTTGTGCACCAGCGGCTGGGGCCGACTTTGGTCTACCGCAGCTAGCGGCGAACATGGATACTAGCGCAAGGCTGAATATCTGACTTTTTGTTGTTTTGATCATGTTTGATCTCCTTTTGTGTGTTTAATAAATACGCTTTGTGTTTTGGGTTATACGCACGTCCGTTACAAATGTCAAGCTCTTTCAACAATCATTTTAAAAGATTTTATAAGACATTTATATACCGCCGCCATTGTGGCGGCCCAAAATCTATTCAACCCACTGTAATTACACAATAAGATTGTGAGTTCCCTAGCCATTTCGGCTTAGAGCCCTCACGCACCCCCTAGCCCAAATGGGGGGCTATTTGGTATACATTAGGAACCTCTTGGTCCCTCTTTTTTCACACGTTTCCCCAGCAAGTAGTGTTGACAGACTGATATAGGGATCTATAGTGCTCTTTCGACAACTATTTCACTTCATTTGGAGGCATCTATATTATGACCACCGAGACTGGCCAAATTTCAATCCACGCTGAAAATATTCTCCCCATCATTAAGCGTTGGCTATACTCTGAAAAGGAAATCTTCATTCGTGAGCTTGTAGCTAACGCTGCAGACGCCATCACCAAACTCGCCAAGCTAAAAGTCATTGGCGAAGTCAAAGGCGACACCCTTGAGCCCAAAATCACGGTCTCTATTAATAGAGATGCAAAAACGGTGACGATTTCCGACACGGGCCTCGGCATGACGGCTGATGAAGTCAAAAAATATATCAATCAAGTCGCCTTTTCTGGTGTTCAAGACTTTGTCTCTAAATATCAAGACAAAGCTGACGAGCAGCAGATCATTGGGCATTTTGGCCTAGGCTTTTACTCTGGATATATGGTCGCCTCAAAAATTGAGATCGACACGTTAAGCTACAAAGAAGGCTCGACCGCCGCTCACTGGGAGTGCGACGGCAGTACCGAGTTCAAGCTGACCCCTGGAGTTCGTACCACTGTAGGCTGCGATATCATTCTTCATATCGCTGAAGACTCTATGGATATGCTGGAAGAATCTAAATTGACGGAGCTCCTTGACCGCTACTGTGCGTTTATCCGTTATCCAATCGAAATCGGCGGCAAGGTCGTCAATGATCCAAATCCAATCTGGACCAAGGCTCAGTCTCAATTAAACGACAAAGACTATATCGACTTCTTTCACAAGGTCTTTCCGGGATCCCCTGACCCGTTGTTCTGGATTCACTTGAATGTCGATCATCCGTTCAATCTTAAGGGCGTACTCTATTTCCCTAAAGTCAAACAAGAGTTCGAAGGCAGCCAAGGCCAAGTAAAGCTTTACTGCAATCAAGTCTTCGTGGCGGACAACTGCAAAGAAATCGTGCCTGAATTTCTAACCTTGCTTAAAGGGGTCATCGACTGCCCAGAGCTACCGCTAAACGTGTCCAGAAGCTACCTTCAAGTAGACCCAACTGTTCGCAAAATTAGCGAGCACATCGTTAAAAAAGTTGCCGACAAACTAGCAGGTATGTCTAAAACTGAATTGGACACCTTCAAAAAACATTGGGACGACATCAATCCATTCGTTAAATTTGGGATGCTACGCGACAACAAATTTTACGACCGGATGCTTGAGCACACACTTTTCAAGACCACCAAGGATGAATACTTAACCTTGGATCAGTACGCTGAGCGCAACAAAGAAAAAACTGAGAACGCCGTGATCTACGCCTCTGACAGCCAAGGCCAAGCTGGCATCATTGAGATGCTGACTAGTGCCGGAGTTGACGTCATCCTTGCAGAATCGTTTATTGATACGCATTTTTTACCGTTTGTTGAGATGCAGTCTGGACGCAAGTATAAGTTTTCACGCGTCGATTCTGACATCACCAAACACTTAAAAGACAACACAGCTGTAGAGCTCGTGGATCCTTTAGACAACAAAAAGCCGAGCGAAAAATTGGACGAATTGTTCCGAAAATACATGTCAAAACAAAATGTTTTGGTCAAAGTTGAAGCGTTTAAATCCGCTGCTTTGCCTGGCATGCTCATTGTAGATGAGTCCATGCGCCGCATGAAAGACATGTTCCGCAAGGGCCCAATGTCGGAAAACGACAACCCCTGGGGCGACGAGCACACCTTGATCGTCAATCAAAGCAATCCTGCCATCAAAAAATTGCTGACGATCGCCAGGGCTACGGGCTCGGACGAAGATCTACAGATGGCCGTTGACCACGTGTATGACCTTGCTTACTTACAGCAAGGGAAATTCACCGCCGAAATGATGCAGAAATTCGTGGACCGTAGCAGTAAGCTACTAGAGCGAATGTAAGGAGTGCACACCGTGTCAAAGGCATCCCCTAATACGTCGTCAGGGCTCAGCATGGGCATTAGCGAACCTATGGTCGCTGCGATGTTTGACCGAATTTCCGATCGTTACGATTTTTTGAACCGCGTTTTAAGCGCGAGGCAAGATCTCCGCTGGCGTAAAATATTGGTCCGGATGATCCCCTCCCGAAAGGGCGGGACCTACCTAGACATGGCCACAGGGACGGGTGACGTCCTGCTCGCTGCAACTAAAGCACACCCTGAATACAGTTCTTTTATTGGCTGTGACATCTCCAAAGGCATGCTGGATGTAGCCAACAAAAAAGCACAAGCTGCTGGGCTTTCTGATCGCATGAACTGGCAAGTGATGTCAGCCGAAACCATTGCACTTGATTCACAGTCTGTGGATTGCGCCAGTATTTCCTTTGGACTTCGTAATGTCATCGACAAAGAAAAATCTTTGACCGAGTTTGCACGAGTATTAAAGCCCGGAGGCTTATTCCTCATATTGGAGTTCTTCACGCCAACATCAGGGTTTATGTCTCGCGTTTTTCAGTTTTATTTTCATCATGTCTTGCCAAAAATAGGACGTCTTTTCAGCGAGAAAGAAGCTTACGCCTATCTCCCGAAAAGTGTCGCCACGTTTTACAGCCCAAGTGAGCTTCGAAACAGCTTGCGGTCTAAGGGTTTTGCTATTGAAAAGGAAATTAATTTTCTTTTTGGAGCCTGTCGACTAGTGAGAAGCCGCCGCAATTAAAACGTTTACTGGAACTCTTCAAATTCCATTTCCTCGCCATGAAATTTTTTTGGTGTGCCACCCTTGTGCGCCTTGAGCGCGCGAGCGGACGCCAGAGTCTTTGTTGCTCGATCATAGGCCAGTCCACCAATCCGCACACTACTTTCCAATGCGCCAATGGCATCATCAAACTTATGAGAGCGCACATACGCTAACCCCATATTGAACCAGAGTTTGGCCAGAACTACTTTATCGGAGGGATCGCAGCCAGCCACGGCCTCCCTGTAAAGCCTAACCCCCTCGTCAATCATTTCACCACGAGACGCCATCACCGCACGCGTATTCAAGAACGCTAGCACCGGTGCGCTTAAATGCTTCTTGCCGAGTTTTAATAAAGCCGATTGCATATCGCCTTTTAGAATTTGCACCTTCGCCAAACCCTCGCTAAACCGGTCGTCAGCTGCGCCAATTAACTGCTGACCCTTTTCAAGAACATCGCCGGCCTCTTTCCCTCGCCCAACATTCAAATAAGCCTCTCCTAAGGTCAACATTCGCTCTGAATTCAGCTCATGAAAGCGAGATAGCTTCTTAAGAATTTCGATCCCTTCAGCCACTCGGCGATTACGCAAATAAAACCGTCCGAGATAATTGGCCGCCCATAAATTCTGTGGATTAATTTTTAGCACCTGCTGCAAATGAAATTCCATCCGCTTATAGTCCATCCTCGCTTCATATAAAAGTGACGATAAACGATTTACGTCCTCACTGGCCTTATCCATGAGGGACATCTTCTTACACTGAGCCTTAATTCCCTCTTCATTGCCTTGGTACAAGGCATTCATTACTTCCGCCTCAACAAACGCGATGGAACCGTTTTCGGTGATCTCGAGTGCATACTGCTTTATAAATCCACGAATTTCTTCGTCGCGGTTAGCGCCAAAGAACATCCGCTTAATCCCCAATTCAACACCAAACAACAAATCTTGCTCCGTCAGCACGATGGGAGCGACAGCATAAACAATGGTCGCACCTTTAAAACCAGAGACACCTGTCACAAAACGTGCAAGGGCTTGTACGGCAGGCATGTTCGAAAAATCTACGGCCACAATCATAAAATTTGCATTCACATCGACATCTTGAATCGTTTTTGCGACCTTCATTTGTACGAAATTTAATGGCACCATTGAGCGGCGCAACATTTCAACATGGGCATCTGCACCCACAGCGGCAACATTCTGAATGGCAATCGCATTGAATCGAGCTTGAACATCTTGTTTTACGACCATTTTACAGACACCCTAACCTACAGATTTATGACTCAACGGCCCAACACACTTGATTGCCCAATCCTATATTGCCTGTGGAAGCGCGAAACTTGCTTGCAAATCTAAGGCATCGCGAATGGCATCCTCCGATAACTTTGCCACAAAGGCTCGACGCGCTCCTCCGAGTTCGATTAACGCCAACATTTCTGCTGAAACATACGGATTGTAGTCGGCAATCTGCTGCGCGATATTTTTCACTTTATTTTCTAGCATCAATAAAATTCTGGCCCAGCGCGCATGGGGCGTCCAGACGTTAAGCTGTTCTTCACACGCAATCATTCTTAATGCCAGTCTACCTATGCGTGCCGTCAACACGGGGTTTGGCTGAAGCGGAATTTGATCTCTGGCACTAGATTGCGCATAATCTAATAAAGTGAAGGCATTCCCAACCTGCGTCAGCAAGGAATTAGTAGCGTCGTCCCAGGCCACTTTATTTTCTTTGATCTCTTGACGGTCTCCCGCTTTAAAATAAAGAGACAACATCACAGACACAACTTGATAGAAATTAAAAACTTCGGGCGCAGGCGTTCCGACAACGGCTAAGCGAATTTTCGGTGGTTTTGGAAGCGGCATAATTATTCCCCAGAACAATAAAATCAATATTCCATAAGGGGATTATACCAAACCTTGCACCCATTCAACAATCTCCCCAGAATTGGGGGGCTGCCTGAGAACGGCGTCCGAGAGCACCTTGTTGAACAAGGTCGTTTGTCTTTTTGCATATTGTCTGGTGGCTAACGCAATCGCCGGCTCCAACTCACCAGGGGCGAGTTGTCCATCGAGCATCGCTACAACCTCCTTATAGCCAATACTTTTCATCGGCTTGCAGTCGGCCGATACACCCTCACTCAACAGCCCCTTAACCTCTTCGACCAATCCCTCGCTCAACATTTGTTTGGTTCGCAGGTTGATCCTGTCGTGTAGGACTTCTTTGGGCGGATTTAGGTAAATCATTGAGTGCAGACGTTTTTGGTCCATGGACGATTTCACTGGACGCACGGGGGCACCCGTAAGCAGATTGATTTCTAGAGCGCGCCGAACCCGAAAGCGATCGTTAACATGAAGTTGGCCAGCACGCCGTGGATCAAGGGCCAACAATTGTGAGAATAGGTCACCACTCTCCCGCTCGTTTAGCTGAGCTCTAAGGCCCTCATCACTAGGGATATCATCATCCCATTGATCCCCAAGGAGTGCTCTAAGATAAAGGCCGGTCCCCCCGACCACAATGGGTAGACGGCCCTTTGTTCGAATTGATGCGATGGCTGCTTTTGCTTTGGCGGCATAAATCGCCGCATCGCAATTTTCATTCCACGCAAAAACGTCGAATAAATGATGGGGAACCGTGTCCCGCTCGAATTGTGACGGCTTGGCTGATCCGAGATTAAATCCTCGATAGATTTGCACGCTATCACAACAGATAATTTCGCCCGCCAAGGCGACCGCTAGCTCAAGAGCCAACGAAGACTTTCCCGAGGCCGTAGGCCCACCCACGACGATGAAGTCAGGCTTTGCGCCGTGTGGCAGCAGTGATTTTATTTTATCGGTCAAACCAGCGGCCTATCTGGGCTTCATCCCACCACCTGAACACTCGGCGGCCATGGGGACAGTTATGGAAAAAATCCACGTCGCGAGCTTCGTTGATCAACATTTTAAGCTCAACGTCCCCAAGCTTTTCACCTGCACGAACCGCACTATGACAGGCCATCGTCGCCAAAATATCGTGGGCTAAACCGACGTTACCGTCCAACGGCATCGGCGACTGCTCATGCTCGGCCAGAGACTCCATCAACACTTGAAGATCAGATTTGGATAACAATACGGGAACCGCCCGCACCTCCACCATCGTCTCGTCGATGATCTCAATGCGAAAGCCATTAGCTTCAAGCTGTGGCTTTAAGCTGCGAATGGCCTCGACCGCCTCTCGACGGAGAGTCACGCCCTCCGGCACGAGCAATGACTGGCTAGACTGCAATAGATCTGTATTGCGGATTAGGCGTTCGTAGAGCACTCGTTCGTGAAACGCATGCTGATCGACCGCAAGCATTCGCGCTCCAGATCGCCGGTCGCCGTGGCTGAACATCAGATAACAATCCGCAACACTGCCGAGATAGCTCAGCTCATCCCACGGCACGGTTTGAATTACCCCTGCCCCTGCGGGCCCAAGCTGGCTGCTTGTAGGGGAAAAAATAGACGAAGAATCCACTGTGCCCCATAGGTCTGGGGACGCTGGGCGAGACTCTTGCCGCCCGCTAGCCAAATCATCAAACATACCTGCTGAGACTGGCGTCACATCACGCCAGATCGGACCTTTTGCAGAGGTTTCCCGCTCACTGAAGGCCCGTACACGACCTCCGCCCCCAGATGCACTTTCGTTCCAAGGGGAAGGGCTAGAGTGGCTTTGTAACATGGCGTGGGAAGTGGCTACGGCCGCTGGAAAGCTAGTGCCTGTGGACGCATGTGACGCCCAATCTGCGCGCCGCAAACCCTCACGGATACCACTGGCCACCATCGAATGAATTTCATTCGCATACTGTAACCTGACTTCCGTTTTTGCTGGATGCACATTGGCGTCCACAAGCCCAGAATCGAGATGTATAAACACAGCTACCACTGGATACTTGCCTCGTAACAAGTGGCTATGATAGCCACGAAGCACCGCAAACCTTAGAGACTTATCCTTGACCCAACGTCCGTTGACAAACAGCACCATGTCTTTCGGAGATCCGCGTTCCACACCCGGAGCCGAGATTAAGGCGGTCATGGTTGCGTACGGCGTTTGGGCCTGAGTAAACACCATCCCAAGTCCCGCATCTCCTTTCATAACTTGAGCAAAACGAGTTCTTAACACGCGCTCGCTCATGGCCGAAGGGTTTGCCTCACTGGCCTGGATTTCATCGGGTGTAAACACCACCGCAGCAGCCCGCAGTGATTCTTTGCCGTTATGTACCATGGTGAAATCAATTTTTGGGTAAGCAATCGCAACAGCCAGCATAAACTCTAGGACGGCTCCATACTCAGCGGCGGCGGCCTTAAGAAATTTTTGACGTACAGGAACATTGTAAAAAATATCGTCGCAAATTATCGTCGTGCCACCCGAACTCTGCCACGGTGTTTCGTCGAAGGTTCCACCGCCTTCGGTGTGAAGGCGAATTCCTTGCATCGACCCTTGTTCACAGGTCATCAGTGTAAATCGACAAACCGCCGAAATCGAGGCTAAGGCTTCTCCGCGAAAACCCATCGTTTGCAGATTGAACAGGTCCTCAGCATTCTTAATTTTTGAGGTTGCGTGACGCAGCAATGATTTCGAAGCATCAGCAGCCGACATACCGCACCCGTTGTCGGAGATTAAAATACGCTTTCGTCCACCCTCTTGAAGCTCGACAACGATCTTGGTGGCACCTGCATCGATGCAGTTTTCAACCAATTCTTTGACGATACTGGCAGGGCGTTCGACCACTTCGCCAGCGGCAATTTTGTTGATCAGGTTGTCGTCCAGCAGTTGAATTCGGCTCATTGTGAAGTCTCCATCATCATTCTCGGCGAGTCATCGCTTTCAAGTTTCGTTTATCGTCTAGGCCCGAGCATTGGTCGTTCCCATTTTGGATATAAACATCCGCATTCACTTGGAAAATCTGACATTACCTCATATCATTTTGTCTTCCAAGGGCATACCTTGGGGATCCCTTTACTTCTTAAGACACCCTATCATTTCGACTGGTTACGACGCATAATGGTGCTTGACTAGCCCTGTCTATCACTGTAGAAGCAGCCCATCATGAAGGCTGAATATATTACAAGTGCTGCCAAGGCAGAGCAACTCCCCCCAATGTCCCACCCTGAATTTGCGTTCATTGGTCGGTCAAATGTCGGCAAATCGTCTTTGATGAATGCTCTCCTCAATCATACAGGCCTCGCCCGCACCAGTCGCAAGCCTGGGCGTACGCAGATGGCCAATTTCTTTTGCGTCAACGATAAATGGCATTTTGTAGACTTACCAGGCTACGGTTTTTCGGCCACAGCGAACATGGAACACAGAGAATGGCAAGATTTGATGGACGGGTATATTGCTCGACCAGTCGTCGCTAGATTTTTGTTTCTTTGGGACCCTCGTCGCGATTTCGATGGCGACGACATTCAGTTGGCCCTTGCGTTGAGTGACCGAGCACCGCTAAGCCTAGTTTTGACGAAATGCGACAAAATTTCACGCAGCGAGCGATTAAAGCGCCAAAAAATTCTAAAAACAGCACTCAGCAGTCGTGGCGTGGCGTTGCTTTCAGTACATGCCATCTCGTCCCTCAAAAAAGAGGGAACCGAGCAATTACTGGACGAACTACTGACCGCGACGCCCTAAAATCGTGCCCTGAAAAGAAATTGCAGGCTGAACGCAATCAAGGGTAAAATAAATAATCCCACCCTTTACAAGAGCCACGTCGTTTGCCATGGAAAATAGGCCGCCGCCAATAGAAATATTGATGATCTCTACCGCGATTTCTTGCTGAGGCACACTTGCCATAGCGACGGTCACCATCGTCAGTTTGCCTATGGCTCCGCGATTCATGACCCTAAATACACCTCTTAAATTCTTAGCCCCGCTTTCGGGAGTATCTAGTGTCACCGTTTTTTTTAACAACTGTTGCGAAAGAAACGCATGCAAGGTTGTAGCGTCATTCTCAGAAAGAGGTTCAAACTTTATGGCAATGGATTTTACTTTGTTGGCTTTCACAATTTCCTCAAGCTAAAACTGCTACTTAGTGCTTGTTCGGAGTTCTCTGAATCAAGGCGCGAGGAGTCGGAAAGGCGGAGTTTACTTCCAGTAAATGAGCATTTTCCGGCGACAAGCAACGCCGAGTCAGGGAACTCC
>CAMDKS010000029.1 GCA_945900755.1 Bdellovibrio sp. ZAP7 | reverse complement strand
TCATGTAAAAAACATGGGTGCCTTTTGCACAAGCCGACACGAAAAAATCCGTCATCGCCAAAAACATGGCCAAGCGCATAATCGAATTGGATCTTTTTAAACGGCTGGTCGCCAAATCTCCCTCCCATTCCCAATAAGCCTTGTCGGCTGTTTATGGGGAATACTGAGCGGTGGTCGTATATTATCTTTTAACCCAATAAAATCATGCAATTAGTCTTTGCCGCGAAAGCGCCAATGACGCATCCACACGAAGTGCGTCAGTAAAAGGGTTGCTAGATAGGGAGCCCCTTCTATTTGTCCTAGTTCTCAGTGTTGACATTCACTTGCAACGATGTGGCACTCGCTCCTGTACGTAGAACTATTAGAACAGGCTTCGATCGCACGAGCTTCATTATTTTTTCGACCAGAACCATGACTAAAACTTAGCGACCCATGCTCGTCAGAAGAAAGCGCAAAACAAGAGTTCGCGACAGTGAACGCTTTGACACAAGCGACATCCGCACAATTTGTGTTGGCTAGGCGTTCGGCCTCAGTTTCATCTGTCCCTACTCCAAACCCCCACCGCGAGCCAGTGTTTGTCCACCAAAGTGATAAGTAGCTAGGGTCGGCTTGCTTACTCCATTCCAAAATTTTATTTACAATGGCCACTTGCCACACGCCGGAATTGGGGTGAGTACCGTCATATGAACCAAGGCGCAGCGACTCCTCGCCGCCGTCTCGATTCTCCGCAGTATTGACTCCTACAACGTAAGCTTGATTCTCCCACATAGCGAACAATGGTCCACCAGATGACCCCCGTGTCGTGTCGCAATCATGATACAGATATGTATTGTTCTGAGTTGCTTGGCGGATCATGCACCCAATATGAGCTGCAGCCGTTAAACCATTTTCAAAATCAGCAGAATATCCTGCCAAGGATATAGTGTAAGGTAGGGCGCCCGAGAATGCGATTGTTTTGGTCCCCATCCATCCGTAAATGTCACCAAGATATTGGTCCAATTTTATTAACGCCCAGTCGTGTGCAGGATAGGTAACCCAGTCCGTGGTGCCAACCCACCACTCAGTAGCAACGCCCTCATCCTTCGATCCGCCATTCATATAATTCGGGGCAAATGTTGGAAGTGGATTTTGAGGACCACTTGCTGCGTTGTCATAAATGCAATGGGCCGCAGTCAGAACTATGTCTCGTGCAACCAACGTCCCAGTGCACCCGTTGCTCAACCGGCCTATATTAGCCCAAGGTGCCGCGGTTGAGGTAATGGGAGAACGATCATCCGTGCCAAATATATTTTTTAATGCAGAATCTGATCTCCCCGTCGGGCCGTGATCACACGACGTAAGAATCATCGCCAACAGGAACGTTAAAACTGAAAGCCTGTACCAGATTCTCGTATTCATGCTTACCCCAAAAATATCAAACACGACAACGATTCATGCCGCACCTAATCTCCAACCGTACCGCCAAACCATTTGAGCGGCTCCCGAGTTTTCCAATGCATATGATGTGCCAACGACAAAATAACGCATGAACACCACTATTCGTCAGTAATGTCTTAGCGCGCAGGCAGATTTTCCGTTGATTTCTATCGCTTTACCTGTGGCTCCTGGCGCAGTTTGGCCCTTACGGCATTGAAGTTAAAGTTCGGCGCACAGCCCCAAAGGAACTTTAAGTAGACGGCGAAATGAAAATCGTCTCTTCACGTGACATGATCAAATTTACGCTTGTTGATTTTCTTGACGAGCCGAAGAAGGCTAAGTGAAAGTCTGCGAGGTTGATCTAAAATATCTTCAATGCTGAAATTTTGGCAATCGCATCAAAGTCTCTATCGTCGTGTAACAACGGAATTTTATTTTCAATTGCGATCTGAGCAATAAGGCAATCAATTGAACTTCGAATCGTCACGCCGCGTTTGCGGGCAGCAATGAAAATTTTGGCGGCGTTTTCATGGGTAGTCACTAGATCAAGCGGAAAACAAAAAAGTTGTGTATGAAGATAAGCCTTTAAAGTATTAAATTCCTGTTCATCCCGTGATCCCTGCAGCAGCTCCTGAAGAATTATCGGCGTAATGCAAAACGCCCCCTCCAGTAACCCCTCCAAATGGCGGGTCCCCGGGGTGTCGTTACCTTTAAAATAGTTAATAAGTACCGACGTATCAACCAGGACCATCAGCCAACTCGCATGCGTTTGTGATTGTAGTCATCCGCAAAGCGAATCTTGCCTTTGAGTTCTCGTATATCTTTCCGCCGTTTAAACTGAATATACAACTGAAGTGCCTCATGAATGAGGTCTTTTTTTGTGGTTGAAGACGATAACTTTAGGGCCTCGTCCACCAATTTTTCATCCAAAACAATGTTAGTACGCATAACTCCCCCCGTGTCCGTGTGTATGATCATACACACGGACACGGGGGAGTCAATGATTATTCGGGCCCTGTAGTGCTAGTACCTTTTCAAAATTTGGCCAAATAGCCATCAAAACTTAACGATTTGGCTCAATCATATAATATATTTAAGCCAAATCGCTACAAAAAAGTAACGATTTGGCTCAATCATATACCTCGGCTAAGGCCGCTAAAAAAGCTTCTAACGCTTTGCGATCATCGATTAAAAGCGCTTTGGTGGGATTAGACTTTTTTGTAAAAGCTTCACCTAATTGATCTGCCGTTGCATCAACAATGCACGCCATGAGCCGATCACTATGCTTAACTAATAAGGTCTCTGCTTGATGATAAAACCGATCACTGCCGTCGTTCGACAAAATGATCAGGCGCGACAAGCGTTGGTTTTGTGATTGTCCTGGCTGCTTTTGTAGGCTTTTTAGCCCCTTCAGCTCCTTGTCAAGCTCTGCGCCAATGGACTCTAGCCCCTGGGTCAGATGTTTGAATCCGTAGACAAGCGATAACGCCTTTTGACTCTTTGTGTCAAAGGGCCACACGGGAACCTGCAATCGACCATTTGCGTGCAAAAGTCGCAAATTGCGCTTAAACAAATTTTCAATCTCAATAACATTGGGATGATTCACAATATTTTTAGGAAGTTTCAGCATGAATTTCCTTTAGGACAAAAAAACATTAACGCAAACCGAAAAAAGAATGTGTAACCTATTTATGACCCACATATCTACTAGTAAAGACAGTATACGGCATTCTCGCTGCCGCAGTCCAATTGTACGACGTGGGTCACAATAGAATTTTGATGCCGCCCACATACCCATGTTCAATGGTCGAGGTTTTCACGTCACTCCATTTTCCGGTCCACCGCTCCTCGTAAACTCCGCCTTGAAGGCGCAACACACCAATTTCGACAAAAGCAAGCCCCTCACCGTAAGTTCCTTTTAAAGCATGATCACCAAAGGCGACCGACGTGGCTCGGTACTGGTGTGCAGTCCCTTCGAGGCCAAGGCCTCGCATGATATAGATTTGAAGTTCGGCGCCAGCCGTGGATCCTGAAGCGGTTTGGGATCCAGGTTTTTTCGAAAGTTCTGGACCGGTGACGGCGCCAGAAAGGTGCAAAGAATTTTTAGTTTGCATGAGTCCGTATTTGAAAACCAAAGACGTATCTTGAATATGCTTGCCAAAAAGTCTCATGTTAAATGTATACCAA
The DNA here is from genome assembly GCA_945900755.1 of Bdellovibrio sp. ZAP7. Classification (GTDB taxonomy): domain Bacteria; phylum Bdellovibrionota_B; class Oligoflexia; order Oligoflexales; family RGVZ01; genus CAMDKS01. The sequence goes on along the minus strand of CAMDKS010000029.1, from coordinate 34,878 downwards.
TTGGTTCTAGCGGACGGCGTTTGCGCCGGCTCAATGGATGTAACAGAAGCAAGAGCCGCCGCAGAATCGTCCGCTATTTTAGCGGTCAACACTCCTGAGTCATGGGCGCCCGCTTCAAAGCCGAGATCAATATTTAGCATGCGAATACCCACTCGCGACGAGATAAGATTCGTTAGCCAAACTTGGGCCTTAGCGGACGTTCCCTGTCCGGTTCCGTTGTCAGTCATGGCTCCATCCACTTTGCGTTGCATGGTCGATTGCGTTGCAAGAACTGACACATTTAGCTCTGGTGCAAATACTTTTTGTTTGGGACCGGAAAACATGGCGAGCCAGACATCCATGAGCCTTGTGCGCTCTTTGATTCGAAGCCACTCCGTGAGAGTCCACCTAGTCGTCGTGCGCTCTTCCTGAGTGCTGACTACATAGGTGGTGACCGTCGTGGTCGTTTCTCCTGCGAATGCAATCTCTGCGCCTATTGACAGTGCCAGCAATGCAAGCAGGATATACCCCATCCAAATTCGTGGTCTCATCAATTGTCTAAACATCGCCATGTCATTCCTCCTGATCCGTGATCGGCTGCCTCCCTCCATGGAGGCTCTTGCGCTATGTCCTTGCGTCTTAATGGTTATGAAGCAAGGACCGTGCTGGGTAAATTCACCAATGGTTTTAAAAAAAAGCCAATAATCTCAATTTATTACCTGTGTCCAAAAGGGCACAGGGGTAACCTCGCCCCACCTAAAGTGCGGCCATTTCGCCCCAAATCAGCCCAGCTCAAGGGTTTGGACGGTAGTCACAGAATAGATTGAGGTTTGGAAATTTTTGTCTATTATAGCTTGGAACAAATCTATCGGCCTTCGATGCCTTTAGGTAAGATCAGGATGGTATGACTCAAGAGGATACGGAGGTTTAAAATGAATTTGCGGATGATGCACGAACAATTAGTGCAAAAAATTCAGCAGTTCAGCCATGACGCTCGGGAGCATCGGCAGGTCTATAAACGTCTGACCCAACTTTTGCCCGATCGATTCAAACAAATGGTGGCCACCCGTAAGGCCGGTGGTCTGGGCGCCTCAGAGTGCGCACGAGCGGTTCTCGTGTCCGATGAGCTTATCGCCCACCTTCAAGAGATTAGTAAGGTGGGTGCCACCAGTATGGAGGCGCGCATTCAGTATGAAACACACGTCATGCTTGTGGACGCTCGTCAATCTATTCGTGCGGCAGCAAGACATCCTTAGCCAGTTTATATTTGCCTACGAAATTAAGTTATAATGAATGGATCTAGCGGAGCAAAGTCTAGTGCTTTTGCGGCTGCCACTTGCGAATCATTTTAGGTAGCTCTAGCTTAATATTGTCTTCGTCTGGGCCGAGAGCCGTGACGCAAAGATTAATGGGCTGAAATACTTCACAAGCTAATTTTCCAAGAAGCGATGCGTCTAGTTGCTGAAAGGATTCAGCCCACTGCGAAAGTTTGGCTTCGGTGTTTGAAAGAGTGGCCCAGCTACCGCGCCAAGCTAAGGCTGGGGGCTCTGAGGTCGTAATATCAAGGTCTACCAGGACGCGGTGTTTGTGGCGATCTAGCTCTTCCAGAGAAATTTTCTCGGATGATAACCCGTCGAGCACCGCAAAAACCTCTCGAAAAAATGGTTTGAGATTTTCACCCAATACGCTGGAGTTGATGCTAATAAGTCCGCTGCCATTGTATTGATGAAGGTCGGCACTAATGTCGTACACGAGCCCCAATTCCTCGCGAATACGCCGGGTCAAGCGGCTGCTAAACCCGTCGGAGAGCATGCGTGTGATAAGCTCATAGGCCGCGGTTTTGGGGCTGCCTGTACCCTCACACACAAAACTTATTTGAACCACGTATTCATTGTCGCTATTTTCCACCCAAAAAGCGTTTGGGCCAGAAAATTTCGTCGCAATGGAGCTTGGAGTCACCAATTTAGGTCCAGACTGCCATGATCCAAATTCAGTATCTAAAAGTTTTTTGGTTTCTTCAACCTTGCCACCCACCACACATAAAACAGCATTGGCTGGCGTGTAGTGTTTTTTGTACCACGACCGGAGGGCTCCAATGTCAATTTTTGCTAGAGTCTCAGGCGTTCCAATGATGGGCATGGCCATCGAAGAGTTGACCCACACTTGCGTTGCAATATGATAATCAGGATCTGTGCTGATATCATTTTCATTAAATTCACCCTCCAGCTCTCTGAGGACGATCCGACGCTCCGTTTCCAAATCATGCATGGCTGGGCGAATGATAAAGTCCGCAAACAAAGCAACAATCTCTGATATTTTGGTCGCCGTGCCGTTATAAAAGAATTCCGTGTATTCGTGGCCTGTGGCGGCATTCCATTCGCCCCCAAGACTTTCAAAGGCCACGCTTAAATCTGAAAAGGAAGGATAGCGGTCAGAGCCGCGAAACATCATATGCTCCAAGAAATGAGAAATTCCAGAAAGCTCTTTTGGTTCGTGCCGACTTCCAGTCCCCAACAATAACGTCATCTGAAAACGGGGATCGCCCTTTGGCAGAGGAATGTGCAGGCATCGCAATCCATTACTCATGGTCCACTCGTGCCATTTCGCATCAAACTTCTGTAGGAGAAGCAGAGGCTTTTTGGATTTAGACACGAGAGAATTTTTTGGCAAAGACGTTGCTCCAGTGTTAAGAAAATCGCACGAGTAATCGGTTGGCAAGATTTTCTAAATCAAAACGAGCCGAATTTGGAGGAAAGTGAGCCAAAGCTGTCAAGGCGGACTCTGTCCATTTAGAGGCCGCTTCAAGGGTCTTGCCTGCAGTATCGTAAAAATCAACTAGCTCAAGAATTTTTTTCATGGACGCTGCGGAAACCGATTCTTCATGAATAAGGCTCTCCACAAAATTCCACTCTGCCGGAGTCGCCAGTGACTTTAAGAGAATGATTGGCAGCGTAATTTTTCCTTCCGGGAAATCTGCCAAGGTTCTTTTGCCAAAGATAGAATCCGTACCCGCATAGTCTAAGGCATCATCCAGAAGTTGAAAGGCATACCCCAAACATCGGCCAAACTCGCTTAGAGCTTCACAGTCTGCGGCTGATGCCCCTCCTAACACGGCGGGAGCTTTGCAAGCAGCGGCCAGTAGGACTGCGGTTTTGTGTTTGATGATTTTCAAATACGTCTCTTCAGACATAGCTGGGTTGAATAAATGCTCCAACTGCAAGAGTTCCCCATCACTCATTAAGCGAATGGCCCGAGCAAACATCGAAACAATTTCCAAACTTCCGGTTTCGGCCATCAATTCACTGGCGCGTGCGTAAATAAGATCTCCCACTAAAACAGCCGCTTCGTCGCCCCAAATGCAGTTGGGAGTAGGCTTTCCTCGACGCACGGTGCTGCTGTCAATGACGTCATCATGCAACAGACTGGCCGTGTGAACATATTCACAAACAGCGGCCATTGGATTTAAGTGCGGACCGCTATAGCCGACAATTCTCGACGCGAGAAAAAAGAGTGCCGGTCGAATTCTTTTACCGCCCCCTGCCAATACATGATTTAAAATGTGATTCCCAGAAATGGTGTTGCACTCAAGCAATTTTAAAAGCAGGGGGCCCAAAGCCTCGAGGTCGCCAGCGACGGGTAACAGAGCTTCGTCAATCAGCTGTTTTGGATTGAGCATGTCTCGGCTCAAGCTTGGAGTGCCCGCAGTCGGTGTCTGAGTATTAGATGTAATAGATCCCGTGATCACAGCAAACCTGTCTCCTCGTTATATTCCTAGGATTCAGTTCTATATCTTGAATTCGTAATTCTTGGAAATCTTTAATTTAAATAGGCTGTTAAATCGTCACCCGTGCAAAACAAATGGGGGGAGCAAATTGTGCGCAAAAAAGTTGCAAGTTATCGTCATTTTTGGTAGAACCCGCCTCTCAACCGCTCCGAGGAGTCCTGCATGACTAGTCGCTTATCTGAAGAATCCGTAGTTCAAGCCCTTGATACCGGCTGGCAGTCACTTATATGGAAGAGCCCTTTCTCCCATAAATCTAGTGAATTAGCCCCCAAAGTGGACTTCACCGAGATCCTAGATGCCGAAGACCCCGAGGCAGCAGCACAGGCTGTGCACCGCCGTGATATGTACCTGGCCCTCGTCTCAGAAGGGGCCGAGGTCGCCCTCGATATATTACCCCTAATCTCGGCCGAGCAGCTGGTCACGATCATGGATAACGAGGCGTGGCATGACGGAAAGCTAGTCATTCACCAAGCCATCCGTTGGCTTGAACTCTATAAAGATGTTGGACCAGAACAGCTTTACGTGCGTTTTCGTCAGCTTGATGAAGAGTATCAAGTCGCTTTTCTCAGCCCCTACATCGAAATGTTGGATGAGGAAGCCTATGAAAAAGTATCCCACGATGAACAAGATAAATTCACGGCTATGCCTTGCAATACTTTGTGGTGGAAAGTCAAAGATGGAGACGAAAAAGTCCAAGACTTCGTCACCAGCCTGATCTATTCGTCCATCAGCGAAGATGCCGCCTATATTTATTCCTTGCTTGGAATGGCCGCGATGATGCCGCCCAACGAGCAAGAAGATCTGTTGACCCAGTTCCGTAACGCACGCTTAGAAGAAGATGGCTTTGTCACAAAAGAAGAAAGCTACCAGTTGTTCTCGCCATTTTCCGGAGAAGCCCTGTACTCAAAATGGAAAATTGACGACCGTCGTCCTTCAGAAGAAATCGTGGCTAGCGCCGCTAATGTTCTTTTTCTCGACACGGTAATGAAGGCCGCGATGAACTCAGGTCGCGCCGATCCGGAAGCGGTCGATAATGTTAAGCGAAGTTTCGCCTATCTCGCCAATGCGGTATCGTCGGCTTGTTTAGTAGAGCCTGATGATGTCACAGGTCTAACCCGTCTTTTAGTACAAACCCGTCACATCGTCAGCTTTGGTCTCGAAGTACTTTCGTCAGGCGATGTATCAAAGGCTGTGGATATTCTGTTTACCGAATACCCAAAAACTATTTTTCAATTTGCTCTCTCCACCGTAGACTCGATTCGCCAAGAAGCCATTTCTGGCCTTAAGCTGCTTAACTCCACCGCAGCTTTGAAGCTTGAAGGACTTTGGCGGGCTGGAAAATTCGGTTCCGCTCTTTGGATGATCGATCGTGACTTCGGTGACGCTCTTGGCTTTGAAGGGGCGGACGTTTTGAAGGGGCTATTTAATCGATTCCCTTTGATTAACGATGAAATCAAATCCCATGACGGCATCCAACGCACCCGTTTTCGCCCTCTGGCGACCGTCGGTGATTACTCAGATCTACTAAGTTCAATCCGATCCATATTCCCAACTCCAACCAAGGGAGAGCTGCAATGAGCCGTCAATCCTCCGAATTTAATAAAGCAGCCACCGAGAAAAATCAGTTGCTCGCCATGATGTTTGAGCAAAAATATGGCGCGTGGCTGGGACAGAGATTTTTCGAAGTTGAGAGCCTGGTCGATGGACCTGTGCTAACTGCGAAAATCATTATCCGTAACGCTGACAAGTCCTATTTCTATCCCATTGAAGGAAGAATGATGTTTGCCGAGCAGGACCTCAAGATAGACGATGCGCGAGAATTTTTACTCGATTTTATGGACGCCTACGTCAAAGAATATTTGTCCGACGGGGAAGAAACCTATCTTACTATTGATTGGTCAACCTACACCTGTGAAGGCGTAGAGCTTCAGCTACGTGGCCAAATCTTAAATTACAAAATAGAGGAACTGGGAGACCAGCTTCTTGCTGGCACCGAGACCATGCACTAAAATTGATTTAGGCCGCTGTTTTATTGGTACCGATAATTTGATTGCCTGTATGGATGCTTACTTGATTTCGACCGTTATGTTTGGACTCATACAGCGCCGCATCTGCGCGAGCAATCGTGCCTTTTCCTGTTTCAAATCCAACCATCATTTGCGCAACTCCGATGGATATATTTATCGGAATCGTTACGCCCTCAAATACGAATCGATAAGCTTCAATAGCCGCTCTGGCTTTGTTTGCCGCAACAGCTGAACCTTCTGCATCCGAGGCCGGAAGTATGACCAAAAATTCTTCGCCGCCGTAGCGACAAACGATATCTGTTTTTCTGAAACACTCTTGAAAAATTTTGGCGACAGTCAAAATAACGTAGTCCCCAGCAGGGTGACCATACTTATCATTTACCTTTTTAAAGTGATCGATATCTCCCATAATAATGCTTAGATTGCGGTGATCACTACCCACAGGAAGCAGGGCGATGCGAGCTTCTTCCGTGGCCATGGTATCTTCAAAATACCTTCTATTGTACAGGCCAGTCAAAGAGTCAGTAATGGAACTCTTGTTTTTATCACTATAATTTTTGTCACGGTCCGCTTCACCCGTCATATTCCTTAGCAGAATAAATGCGCCAATGACTACTCCGTCCACTACAAATGGGAAGTAGCTCAAAGTTACGACCAACTCGTCTCCACCACTTGAAACGGCCTTGACTTGGTCAGCCCTATATATAGACATCTTCTGCAACAACTCTAATACTGGCAAGTGCGCGTCACCAATATAGATTTTTATAGACTCGTCCATGGACTGCAGTTTAAGTAGCTGCTTGGATGTCAATCCGGTGATCGCGGCCGTCTCCTGGTTGGACTTAAGAATGCGACCGGTTGCGTCGACGACCAGACAGCCATCGAGCACCACTTTGCTAAACTCCGCAAAGGGAAGAAATGCCTTCATTACTGGATCTACTTCTTTCGTCATAATGGATCCTACTTCCTGCAACCGTTTACTTCAAAAACACATTTTGCCTTCTATTCAACGTCACATCACCAACACCGCACCTTAAACTCAGCACTTCATTCAGAGCCACGCAAAAAATTCCTCTTCGAGTTCATCCATCTCTGAAGGCTTGCCGCATTTTTTGCAAGGGACTTCACCTGCACCTTCACCTACAGACGCAGGCATGTTTTGACCTTTGGTAAATAAATGATTCTGCGCATGGCCACAATTCTGACAGGTATAGCTTGCATAAACAGAGTTCATTGTCGATTTACCGCGAAAGTTTGGAATCATATTTATTTGGCTTATGATGTCTGGTGTACACTCTTCAAAGACAATCGAGCGGCTAACTTCGAATTCCCGCAGGAATGTAATCCAAGCTCGCACACCGCAGGAGTTGATAGATGAAACCTCCCGAAAATTAACAATGACGTTTTTTCCGAGTGCCGCTAACAGCGTTGGAAAATACACGTCGGCATCTTCATTTATGTCGCCAAAAAGCGTGAGTTTTTCCCACTCCCCTGTCTTTGATATTTGTCCCGAAACGCCCATGATCAGACTCCCAATAAAATATTGTCTGGAGGACTATTCGGACATCTCCCCAAAAACTTAAGTTGGGCCTGCAAAAAAATAAAAAAAAAATCCCACTGGCCATGATACAACGGCTGTTTCGGAAGCTATTTGGGAATTTATCAAATTTGAAATATCGGCTGCCGAAATACGGCTAACCGATAATTAGACGGCTACTCTTCAGACAGGTACGGGTACCCTTTGGTGCAGACTATGAGCTTATCGTAAAGCTGCTTTCTGACCTCTTGAGTCAACCTACCTGCTGCGACCGCCTCGTCGAGTTGATCGCCGTAGGCGGTTGTGATTTTTTCCATGTCATAGTTTCGGCTAATCAACAGCTCGTCGATCAAGTCACCCTCGGTTGTTTTGGTAATCTCCCATTCACCGTCAGGACTCGTATGAACTTCGACCTCGTGAATAGCCCCAAACAAGTTGTGCTCATTAGCTAAGGATTCTTGGTAGGCACCCACAAGAAAAAATCCAATATAATACGGAGAATCGCTTGGCGGATGGAGCTCAAGAACAGTCTTAGTATCTGATCTATCGATGAAGGTGGTCAAGCAGCCATCAGAGTCACAGGTAATGTCAACAATGGTCGCCTTTAAATTTGGTTTCTCATCGTGCCGAGAAAGAGGCATGACCGGAAACAACTGATTGATCGACCACGAATCAGGAATGGACTGAAAAATGGAAAAATTCGCAAGGTACTTGGAAACCATTACCTTTTGAAGGCCCTCAAACTCCTCGGAAGGATGCCGCTCAAATCCCGAGAAATAAAGCGCTTTGCGACAAATCCGGTAATACAATTCTTCGGCAACGGCTCGATCTTTTAGTTGCAAATAACCAAGATTAAAAAGTGTGAATAACTCTTCTTGATAGACGATGGAGTCATGATAATATTCAACATAATTTTTACGCGTCATATTATTGACAATATAACGAAGCTCGTTCAGTGCTTTGTGGGCACTTGGATCGACGTGTTCAAGATCCAAGATGGTGTCCGCATCAATATTGACGTCGGCCCCTTGAACTTCACGAATATTTGTGACTACGACGCTATGGTACGCAGCGATGACGCGACCAGATTCCGTAACGATGGTCGGATGAGGGACGCCCTCGTTATCACAAACTCCCATAAGTACATAAACAGCGTCGTTCGCAAATTCTTGAAGCGTGTAGTTTGCTGAAGATTCAAAGCTAGTTTTGCTGCCGTCATAGTCCACCCCAACGCCACCACCGATATTCAGGTAGCAGGGTTGAAAACCCGTTTTTATAACTTTTGCATAGACTCGCGCAGCCTCTTTTAAGGCTCCCTTGAAACGCTTAATCTCGGTAATTTGACTTCCAATGTGAAAGTGCAGCATCGCCAATTTCTCTTTGAGGTTGGCGCGCTCAAGAATTTGGAGCGAATGGATCACTTCCGTAGTCGTTAAGCCAAATTTTGATTGCTCGCCCGAGCTTTTTTCCCATTTGCCTGAGCCCTTAGAATAGAGGCGCACGCGAAGGCCGATATCAGGGCACTCTTTGTAGTGGGCGGTGCGGGCAATGATCATCTCTAGTTCGTCCGGTCCTTCAACAACCATAACTACGTTTTTGCCCATCGCTTTCGCAATGAAGCCCAATTCAATAAACTCGGCATCTTTAAATCCGTTACAAACGAATAACGCATCGTCTTGAAGTTTATAACCAAGTGCAGCAATAAATTCCGTTTTGCTTCCGACCTCTAGGCCATAGGCGACCTTGCGCCCAGATTCCACGATGGCATCAATAAACTCACGACGCTGATTGACCTTAAAAGGGAAGACGCCCATATGGCGGCCTTTGAAGGCATTGTCGCTAATAGCTGTTTTAAAGGACGAGTGCATCCGCTGTAGCTGACCCTCAATAATTTGCGGAAAACGAATGATTATTGGTGCAGTCAGGCCCTTTTTTCGAACTTCTTCAATGACCTCAGGTAGAGATACGCTAATATGCTCTTCCCCTGTTGGGTTGGCTACAACGTGCCCCTGATCATTAATTCCAAAATAACCATTGCCCCAACCCTCAATACCGTAAAGTTCACGAGCTTCTTGAATTTGGCGAATATTCATTTATTTGGGTTCCTCAAAACGTAGGCGAACGGGGCTTTAACTAAGATCCATAAAATACGGAAGTGAATACATAAGGCAACTGTGCGAAATATCAAGTGCAAATTGTACTCAACCGAGATAAATAATTTCCTAGAATTTAATGGGACATTCATAAAGAACAGGGAGCCCTCCGTGAAAATATCCGCTGGCTGGAGTAAAGGCCTAAAAATACAGACCCCAGCGGGCGATCAGGTGCGTCCCACCCGTGAGAGGGTGCGGCAGGCAGCCATTAACATGCTCCAGCCGTGGCTGCCTGAGGCCCAGGTCTTAGACCTTTTTGCGGGCAGTGGCGCCGTTGGCATAGAACTCGTAAGCCGAGGTGCATCAGGCGCTGTTTTCGTTGAAAAGTCCCCTGAGGCACTGACTTGTTTAGAGGCAAACCTCCATGAAGCAGAAGCCAGAGCTAAGAAACAAATGATTTCCCTCGATCCCTGGTCCTTAGTGGCCAAAGATGTGCAAATTTTCCTTGGCGCTTGTGGTCCAGAGCTCTATGATCTTGTTTGGGCCGACCCACCGTACGAGCGGGCAGAATCTTTTTTAGGCAACGGAGCGGTAGATATCCCCAAAATCCTCGTGAGCGGGGGAATTTTTGCCCTAGAGTGCGGAATCGAAGCCCTAAAATTTACCGCCGCTTGGGAAAACGCATCAGGTCTGAAATTGATTAAGCAACGAGACTATGGGGTCACACTCATCACCATCTGGCAAAAGATTTAGCCCACTGACTTTGGAATTTGGAGGTACACCTAATGAGCACGAAAGCACTATACGCAGGAAGTTTTGACCCCGTGACTCTAGGACATATCGACATCATCAAACGCTCTAGTCGAATGTTTGATCAGGTGGTGATTGCCATTGGCCACAACCCTAAAAAACCTGGGCTATTTACTCCTGACGAGCGAATGACTCTGATCAAACAGGCGTGCAAGGGAATCAAAAATATCTCATTTAAAACTTTTTCAGGCTTAACCGCCGAGTTTGCTCGAGAGGAGAAATGCTCTATTCTTTTGCGTGGTCTGAGAGACTCTCAGGACTTTGGCTTTGAACTGCAATTGGCGCATATGAACGCTCACCTTGAAACCAATATTGATACGGTTTTTATTCCCTGCCACCAGAAATTCTCCAGCATTAGTTCATCCCTCGTCAAAGAAATTGCCAGCTGCCTAGCTCAAAAAGGCGATAAAACGGATGGAAAAATCACCGCTAAACTGGACGGAGTCGTCACGCCCGCAGTCGCTAAAGCACTCGCCCTAAAATTCAAAAAATAGCCGTTTTTTACTGTCCCTTCAAAGTGCGTTCTCACCATTGTCATTCAGAAAAGACGATCCCCCGCATGCACCGTCTACCACCCTCGCCCTTCACCATGAAAACCATTCTCGGCACCATTTGCCAGTTAGGAATAAGCGTCACAGCGTTTGCTCTTGCAGGTCAAGCACTCGGAGCTCAGATTGCGGAGCTAACAGCAGGCCCCCTAGCCGTAACACGCGGCGATGTTGTGACGATTGAAGCCATTGCAGACGATGCCTCCTCCAAAATAGAATGGTGGATTGGCGGAAAAAAAGCGTGTGAAAAATCTAAATGCGAAATCGATACCACCATGTTTTCGCCGGGCGAATATATCTACACGGTCATCGCTCACGATGACGATGGAATCTCGACCGCACAAGTCTCCCTTAGCGCAACCGTTGCCAAACCGCTATATTCTCCGATTAAAATTGACACTCTGAGCTCCGTTAAGGCCGGCACTGTGACCACAATCAATCGCAGCGAGTGGATGATCGTCGCCTATTCTGGCGCGATTACCTATCCGAATAAAAAAGTCTTGGAAAAAATTTCGCGCATCAAAGGGCTGGATCGCGCGCACGATGACGTCATCTATTCCGTGATCAATAGCGCTCAAGCTATTGTTCGCAAGGTTGGTCGTAATGATCAATGGCTAGTATCCTCTGGCTCAACGTTTAGATTTAAAAATAATGTGTTTGAATTAATTTCCGGACGTGGACAATGGCGCCGCCTGCATGAAGATTCTCCAAGCCCAGCACTGGCCGTTGTGGCTGGTGCAAGAATTGAGTCTAAAGGCGGACTACTACTTTTTGCTGATATTGGCATCGGATCAGACGGCGTCCAACGGGCAATAGTTAGCCCATCAGAGATAGTGGAAGGTCAAATTCACTGCGGAAGTGAGACGGCTAACATCCTTGAACCGCAAATTTCTCGGTCTTTTACCATAGGCAAGGACGGGAAATGTCAAAAAATTGATGCCGAAAAGTTCGAAGCCGAGGATCCCTCCCAATTTGCGGCGACGTGGTCTCCTTGGTGGTTTAAAAAAATCGCTCCTTCAACCCTCGATCGGTGGCGAGTGGAATGGGATCTGGTTGATCCACTTAAACCCGAGGGTGATTTACTAGCTCGGGCCAATGCGGCATTTCTCGGGCATTATTGCGCCGATGCTCTAGACCTGCTTGGACCACGCCAAGAAAACAAAACTGGCGGCGACAAAATACTTACCTTGATTGGAGACTGCCAATTCTCACTTGGCATGTATAAAGCCAGCCTCGCCTTTTTTGAACGCCTAGAATCTCGCTATGATGATTTGTCCTGGAATGCCTTTATGATTGCCCGTTCAAATCAAATGCTAGGACGCCACGACAAGGCTTTGGATTGGTTTGATACGGCGGAGCGACGTGACTTTAAAGATCGGGTCGAATTGGGCCGATTGGCCTCGAAATCCGCATTAGAACTTGATTATTCCAGAGAGAGACTTCGTTGGCTTGAGACCATGACCCTGCTTGAAACGGACGAAGGCCGAGGTCTAAAAAATCTCGAGATAAGTGACCAATGGCGAACTAATCGGCCTCGTGGTGCAAAAGTCGGTGGCCGCATGTTTATGGATGGCCAAGCTTTGCCCATAAATTCAAAGAAAGTGACGACCAATCAAACCACGGCAAATTCGAGTAGGTCTGTTGTCTATGGTTTCGACGGTGAGTGGTGGCTCAGCCGAAAAATCACGAATGAATCACGCTTGAAGCTGTCTGGAGTTCATAGCTTAACGACCCCCTATGACCGGAGTCTTTCGTTTGCCACAAAGATGATGAATCTAATTTCTTTGGCCATGGAAATCGGCAATCATGAAACCGTAGGTGCTCTCGCCCCCGATCGCTGGGTCTTTGACGTGGCGGGACATTTAGGAACTGGAATCACAGGTGGGGCAAGGCAGCGAGATCGGTTCGGGTGGAGTCTTGGGAGCATTAGGCCAAAATGGAGGAATCTTACGTTTGGTATTTTATCTGATAAATATCTTGATCCATTACCCGGCGGCACAGATGTCCTTGATATAGATTTAGACCGGTACACAGGTGATGCTGACCACAGCCACTTGGACCTCATTTTCTATTCCGGATTATCAGCGCAAATGAATCGTTTCAATTGGCTGATTAGAGCTGAATATGGAAACGTAGATTACCGAACTGGAGTACTCGATCAATACGATCATAGGCACATCAAAGCCCTTTGTGATTTTTCTTGGCTGCTGTCTCGATCTACCACGTTTGTCGTAAACCCTTCCTTAACATCCAAAACGTATAAGGACGCAGGAGGCACTGATCAAACGACCCTGATCCATACTGGCTTTCGCTTTCGAACCGCACCGCTTTGGACAACATCCCTTGATGCCAGCTTAGAAAAGCGAAGTGTCAGCAAAGATGAAACATCGTCCTGGATGCGCCATACTTATGGCTTTGGACTATCGGCTGATCTTTGATCAATCTCAAACCAAAGAAGTAGCTTAGAAGCTGATTTCGAGTCATCCGTTAGCCTGAAGAACGGGCCAATGATCGGCACGCCTGCAAGCCATAGTGTCTCGCTTTTTGAGGTCGAAGATGACGACAAATTCAGGACTGCCGCGAGAATTTTTTTGCCCACATTGGCCTCGATGGAAGACGTGATTTCGTTTAGAGCGTAGGACCCACGACCCTTTGATGGCGTTCGTAAGGAAACCGAAAATGGGATCTTAATCTTTGCTAAATCTACGGGAACAATCTTCATCCTAATATCCAAACCGTGACTTTTCCATGTGCTGACGGCGTGACCATCCTCCGTTTTTACGTCAATTTGATCCTCACCGCCAGCACGAATGATGATGTCTTCACAAGCTCTCGTCGTGATAATGGGATCGCCAATAATATGTCGCTTTACCGCCGAGTGACGCGGTTCTGATGCGAGAATTAGTTGCGCCAGCGGTGCCCCACGCGATAATTTCAATTTGACATCACTATCGACTCCCGACGTCTCGACTTGAGTGTCGTCGATTAATTCGATGATCGCATGCATTTCAAATTGCGAGCCATCCATCGGCTGCTCGCACTCGGGCTCCTTTTCGGGAACCACTTCGGTCGTTTGAGCTTTTTTGGATTTTACAGGATCAGGATGGGGCCTGACGTCAATAAAAATGGTGCGCGGCTCAGCTCCGATGATCTTCGTTTCCACGGCCACGATCCCGGTCCGGATGGCCGTCAAACTCCAAAAATCATCATGTTCATGAACCAAATGAATGATTCCTTTTCGAGTAACGTGAACCTTTAGGGCATTGGCCAATTGAATAGAGCGAGTTTCGCCCGCATGAATGACAATTTTTTGGGGCTCCTCGCCACTTGCAGTCGTGGCTTGAAGCAGCCACCACAAAATCCAGAAGACATGAACATACAGGCCTCTACTCCCCATAGGACACTCTCGGATGCAGCCGACAAGATGGGAGCTGCGCTCTTTCTGCCCCTGGTGTGGCATCGAGTAATTCAATGGAACGAAAATCCGAAAGAGAAACATGAATCACAAAATTTTCAAGGGATTCAAGAGCCCCAGAAAACACAGCCAGTCCATCTTGAACCGAAATCGAAAGCGGCATGTGGTCAATGATACAGGGCGACCCTCCGTCAACAGGCACTCGCAGAAAACGGACCACCTTCCCACGAAGGTCGCCGAGTTTTCCAACATTTTTGAGCTGAGTCACAGGAACAGTCACCGCAAAACCTGATTTTTGAATGGGCGTTCTCGGCTTGGAGTTGATGAGTGGCATACACCACATCGCCAGAATAAAACCGGAAACCAGACAGGCCCCACAAGTCAGGACGGTTCTCGGGAGGTCCTCTACGTTCATTGGCATTCTCCAGCGGCGCAGCGAGCTAGAAGCGTGGCAAACATCTCCTCGACTCGCGACTCGTCATTAGCGCGATCCTTATAGAGATTGGGCAGCATACAATCCTCAGTCTCTCCTGAAAACAAAACCGTCTGCTGCGTATTCGGATTTGTTAAAAGGCTCAGTGGGTCCTCGCAATCGAAACGGTGCGTTCTCGTTGTCAATGGCTCAAAGAAAGCACTTTGCGCCCTAAGGGTCAGCGCCGAGGCTGTTAGCGACAAAATGAGTGCAAAGGCGGCCATAATTAAGGGACTAAATTCCATTCTTCTATTTCCTCTTAAGAACTCCGAACAATCACAATTCATAAAACATCATTTAACCGATTCGCACCCACAAGTCGGTATCCGTAATTTGGATCATTGACATTCGCAGCATCGGAATTACGAAGATACATTTCTGCAATCAATTCGTGAGAATTCAGGTTAAAACATTGACTGGATGTCATCTGAAATTCATTTTCATATTTAGCGAAAATTTTTCGGCGAAAGTACAACTCGGCGGCGGCAATGATTTTCTTTTTTGATGGATGCTTGTGACTCGCTAACGTCGCTGCCCCGTGAATATTAGCAACGGCCGCAAGAGCGCGCCCGCAAACATGAGCGTCGTATTCGGCCTGCCAAAGTGTCGTTATTTTTAGGGCGTTCTGCTTGCCTATGCTCATCATCCATTGAGTCGTCCCTGCGAACGAGGCGAGATTCAGAACCAGTCCGAGGCATGTACTAAAGGCTTGCGTCACAGTGGTCTCCTTGCAAATTGAGGTCGGTTTAACCACTATAAAATCACTATTTCTGCATTTTGGCGAACGACATTGCAGCCTGCGTGCCACCTGCGTGCGACTGCGTCAGACACTTAAAATTGTCGATAAAATCAGAGACCTACTTCTCTCCCTCACTTTTAAAACTGACTCGCTCCGACTACATAAACAGGTGGACAAACGCACCACACAGACATATCTTCACCGACTGAAAACTCTCTGCGATTCTCAAGGATTTAATATGGAAAAAATTCGACTAACAGAAACTGTAACCAAAGGTGGATGCGCCGCAAAATTGCCGGCCGATGATTTGCGAGCCGTCTTAGGCTCCCTTAAAATGAATTCCGCAAAAGAACTCGTCGTTGGTACGTCAACCATGGATGATGCCAGCGTTTGGGATCTCGGCGATGGTCGATGCATGGTACAAACACTGGATTTTTTTACACCCATTGTCGATGACCCCTACAATTTTGGTGCCGTCGCAGCAGCAAACGCCATTTCAGATGTTTACGCCATGGGCGGCTCTCCAAAAACAGCCATGACCATCCTGGCGTTTCCATCTAGCACCTTGCCTCTCGAATTACTGAAGCCTCTCATGCAAGGCGCTATCGACAAAATTCATGAGGCAGGAGCCTGCCTCGTTGGAGGCCACAGCATCGACGATGACACTCTGAAGCTTGGTTTTTCTGTTACTGGATTTGTCGACAAAACAAAAGTTTGGACCAATGCTGGGCTGAATGCAGGAGACGTTTTGATCCTAACCAAACCACTGGGCACAGGAACGATTACCTCAGGACTTAAATCAAAAAAGGCGTCGGCTGCATCCATTGATGATGCCCTAAATAGCATGATGACTTTAAACCGAGTTCCGGAATTATTAACCGCTTTTGACATCAAAGCTGGCACCGATATCACCGGCTTCGGCCTTGCAGGCCACTTGGTACAAATGGCCAGAGCCAGTAGTGTCACCGTAGAAGTGAATACGGCTGCACTCCCATTTCTGGAAGGGGCCTTGGATCTTCTTCGCGCCGAGGTGCTAAATCGAGCTCACCGCACCAACTTGCGGTATGTGGAAAAAGAAGTCGACTTTGGCGCCGTTGCCCAAGAACTTAAATGGCTCACCCTTGACCCCCAAACGTCCGGGGGCATTGTGTTTGCCATTTGCGAAAAAGATCAGGCGCAAGCTCTCGCAGCCGTCAAAAATAAATTTCCTCGCAGCGCCGTGATTGGACGGGTGCTGAAGGAATCAGAATACCGATTGAAATTGGTATAGCCCGAGATATTTTTGCACCAGAGCCCCTAATTGTACATGGCTATTTTGGCGCGCCAATTTTTCCATCAACAGCTGGCATTCTATCGTTGACAACGCCGGGTGTTGCTAAAACATTAATGACGTCATAATTCTTTGTTGTGTCAGTGTTTCCGAATGGTATGTAGCGACCTGCATCGTTTTGCCGGTAACACTGTTTATAAACATAAGGGGCCATCTGACAGTCGCCTGCTGCGCATTTGGCGTTGACCCTGTCGTTTCCCATGTCATCTCCGCCGTTTGGATGGTAGTAGCCCGTTGGTTTTAGTTGATAACCAGTTCTTTGTGCCTTACGTATAGAATAGTTTCCGGAAATATCAGGCTTGAGGGCTGCACCACTAATAGCACAGCCGCCAAGGCGAGTAGAGTCTGCAGAAACTCGTTTGCGATCCGCGATGAAGCCACGTGCCGCCTCGTTGTAATTGCCGCCCGGATTGACCCAGAAAGCGAGGCGGCCTTCATTGGTCAAGGGGTTTCCCTGGTACTCCGCCATATTTACTTGAGCCATAGTAAGATTTAAGTCGTTGACCTCATCTGTCGGGAATCGTCCATATCCCTGTGCGTTAGGTGCATCGCCGAAATTTGCAGAAATATTCAAATTTAATTGGCCGAGGCCTGCAAACGGATCCACATTCATGGTTTTTAACGCTGCATGATTAAACATCGCCCGAGTCAAGCGGTAGCGGGTCGCAGGTTTACCCCCATCTGCGGTATCAAGATCCATCATATAGTTGAGGTCCAGATAGTCTTGCCGATTACTTGCCATGCCAGCACGTTGTACCGGCGTCGTTCGGATCGATAGGCGACCCTTATAGTCAGTGTTTCCGGCCGTTATTGAAGGCATATGTATCAAACGAACTTCACGTACAGTTCCGTTAACTTCCATGATAATTTGAGACAGAAAAGCGGCACGGCCGTCCACATTATCGAGGCGCTTAAACTCTGCTTTTTTGATTCGAAAATTGGCCATGGGTGGCGGTCCGTTTACGATGGCGGGCGCCCCGGCAGCAGAAGTCAGGTCAGCATCAGCACCTACTACTTGTGCTCCAATGGTGACAGCAAGTGGCGTTGTCAGGTCAAGAGCTTCATTCACTTTTGGAAGCTCTTGCTTGCTTTTTGATTTGTATGCAGCACAAATCATGCCCTCGACTAGAGCCTGAGCCTGATCGACAATCGCCGCAACTTCAGCCATCTTTCCACGAGAATAGGCGGCAAGGCAGGCTTCGCCACTTTGAGTTAGGCCGCTCGCATTGGGAAACCTTGGATTTGCTGGCGGATAGGTTTGATTGACAACGGCAAGGTCGCCGTCCGGGTTGTAGCATGGGTCAGAATTTATTGGCACTGGATTAAAAATATGTGCAGATAAGCATTCACTCGATTCACCTTTGAGGCGTTTGGCCGCATCCATGATGCGTTCTTTGGGGGTGGCTGCAGTTGGGTCATAAGAGTCGGCCGTTGTTAATGCGAGGCTTGTGGGGATTGCTAAACTTCCGGAAGCATAACTAACTGTGGTCGCATCAGTGGAGCTAGAAGTGACGGCGGCTGTTGAACCCGATGAAACGCTCATGCCTTCCGGGTAGCCAATGGCCAGTGAGGACGACGAGGCGACGGTCTCACCGTTTGTCGTTGTAGTCTCCGTGGTTGTTGTGGTTGTGGCGGGTGATTTGTCCTTAGCCCCGCGGCGAACGGCACCATTCTTTGAGCAACCGACCATCAGTTCGGTGGCTCCTAGAAACAAAATTGCCCCTGCAATTATGGATGAAATACGGCGATAGGTTTTCATGATGCCTCCTCCTGACTTTCAACTAACTACATCGGCAGGAGAATTTTAAAATTTAAGGAAAATTGAACGGTCTAAAACAAGCCTCTTAAAACAAGGGGTTACATCGTTTTTCGGAGGCCGGCCGTAGGGTTAATAAACTCAATTTGATAATAGCCAGGGCTGTCTCCACGTGAAAATATTCAAAAAAGTGGCGAAAAATGTGCTGCCAGATATTTGCAAATAGGCGTTGAATGCCTTACGATCGGTCTAAAAAATACAAGGGGATTCTATGAAAAACGCAGCTCAAAACTTGATATTACTATTATCGATTCTATCTAGCTGCGGTCAAGGCCAGCGCAGATCCCTTAAGCCGAATCCAGAAGCCATGGCATCAAATCTTATTGTTCACCAACTTGCACGACCTATCAGCAACCTTCGCTCTGGAATGGACGCTCAGAACCTCGCCCGCGCCGACACCTTGAATAGTGAGAGAGCGTCGTCGCCTGCCTCAAATAATGTTACTGGTGAAATCACGCTAAAAAAATCGAAGATCCTCAATCGGACGTTCTTGTACGGCTTTGACCTCCAGTACTCCTCGGCTGTTAACCCAGAATATGAATTGATAGATCAATCTACGGCCTTGGGGCACATACCTGTGACCTTTCAAATTTTCGGCGACAAGCTACAGGTCATGACCGATAGTCGGCGGCTTTTTGAAAGTAATATCAATCACCCAGAAACTTTGGTGGCCGAGTACCGAATACTTTCCGAAAATTCGAGATCCCTTACCGTTGCTATTGATCGTCCTGGAATGCTGGTGCATAAATCTATGAACGGCAAGGACGCTCCTGCTCCGATCAGTTCTTGGATTCGCTCTTTAACCTATGACGAAAATGGCGACTATTTGCTGCAAGAATCTGGATTAATGCTCGCCGATGGCCGAGTGCAGACCTTTATGGAGTCACTGTTTCCCCGCGATGCTTTAGTTCCTGAGGGATATAAAGGCATTGAAAACAATGAGGATGTGAATCCCTTTGCCTCGAGATTTATGTTCCTATCGAATGAAAAAGTATTTGTTGAACGCCGAATCGTCAATGGCGTTCCTGTACGAGAAGAAACATCCTTTGCAAATCGATTTTTGTTAGCAGAGACCTCCGCCACAATTGATTGGTATGTCACTCCCAATATGCCAGAAGAATTTATGAAGGAAATGAAAAGTGGGATCGAAGGCTGGAACCGCTATTTCCACGATCAATTGGGGCGTGACGTCGTACAATTTAAGGGTCGACTCCCTGAAGGCAAAAAAATTGGAGATCCTCGATTCAACGTCGTAAATTTTGACACGGTGAGTGATGCTGGCGCTGCTTATGAAACCGATGCCTCAGATCCAATGTCAGGGATTCAAAGTCACAGCCTTATTTACATGCCGTATGCTTGGTACAATATCGCAGCTAAACTTAGTGACGCCCGTGAGTTGCCCCACGGTGCTGACGCCAAATTTGGGCCAAAGTCCCCTGAGGTTTTATTTGGCGCTCGACGTGACGTTGTTCGCTGTTTCCGAGATGCCCGAGACGTAGCAACCTCTCCCATCCAGTCAAAAATGATTGCCGCATCCTCCGATGACGATGCCGCTAAACTTGTCGACGACTTCGGACGCCGCGTTTTCATCTCCACACTCTTCCATGAAATGGGCCATGCCTTTGGTCTTGACCACAACTTTAAAGGATCCCTTTCCTTTGACGGCACGAAGCCGGCTGATTTTTCTGCCAATCCGACCACCTATTCCGCTATGGATTATAATTACTACCAGCATGAAGTCGACCTCATGGATGCCATTGGCTCGTCCAAAGGCCCAAAGCTCGAGTACGACCGACAAGCGATTAGTTACCTCTATAATGAAGGACGAGACATAAAGGACACGGATAAAATTATTCCTGCCTGTAGCGACACCGACGCTGATGACATCTCTGACGGCATTGATCCCGACTGCATTCGCTACGACGCGGAGTCCATTCCCGTTTTAGGATTGGAACATGCGTTGACTCGCTTTACAGACGCTGCTGATGCTCGAGGCGTAGAGACATTGACCATGAGTCAAGCCCTCGATTTTCACAGGAACGCCATCCTTTCTCGCCTCCGAGACCCGATCCTGACACCTAATTCAGATGCCGTCAAAAAGCTTGCGTCTAATCGTGCCGAGGCCCTCGGAAAATTAGTCGGATACTACGTTTCGACCGGTGCCCAATCTCTACGAGTCAACCTGATACTTAATGCGGGGGCTCTGCGCGCCTGGAGATCCGCACCCGCAGACAGTGGCTTGACGATGACCGAAAATGATCGTCGAACTCGTTATGTTCGCACCCTTAAACAGTCGGTTGAAATGCTGGCGTTGCCTGCTGCTCCGTCTCGCTCATTGGAAGATCTATTAAATCAGATGACCACCACCATTTCGGGAATAGACCGCTTTGGTTCCTCCGATGAACGTGCGACCCTTGCTGCAGCAGTCACCGAAGAGATTAGAGCAGGTGTCGCTTCCAAGTCTTTAAATTCTCTTGGCAAACTACGCGCAGCAGTAGCCGAGACCCTTAACGCCAGCAAAAATCAGGCCTCATTCGCCGCATTTACACTCGACGGTCAGTCCGCCGAACAAATCGCCGTCACAACACTGCAAGGCATTTCTCTACTTGGACTTTCCGCCACCGAGATGGGATCAACCGCCTCACAAGGAGCACGCATAGCGGGTGTGACGAATTTATCCACGTTTGCTCTCCTTGGAGATGACTATGCCAATGAAATCGCCGCCATCAAGTCACAGCTAGTAGTCATTCGAGACGCAGCGCGGCAGAACGGCCAACAGGCCATTGTCGATCATGTGCGGGCACTGATTGCCGCCCTCAAATAGATTCGGTTGTTTTTCTCAGATTTTATGCGTCTAGTCGACCGCTGCCAGTTGAAGTAATCGTTGGCAGACTACATCTAAGTTCATGGACATTTGAATCGACGCTTTAAATTGACTCTGTTGTCGCGCAATGCTTTTGTCATAACATCTGTCATAACGGTGATGCAGCAATAGGGTAATGGCCTCTGGAAATTTCCGAAGCCTAACGTGCTCGAGAATTTGACCGTGAATGGGCCCCTGAATATGCTTTTTGAGAAGCTGCATGCGCTCCTCGAACAAAACATCTTCACGTTCTCCCCATTCTAAGGCGTATTCCTTCTGAAGGTGAGAAATTCTTTCTTCCAGTGTTCTTTCCAAAAGTACCATGTCAGAGGCCTGAATATGACGCCTGAGCTTTGGCGGCAAACGGATTGAACCGATATCCTGTTCAACTTCAACAATGATTCTTTTAACTTTCTGCAGAGGATAGTAGGCCGCTGCGAGCTGATTTTCAAAGTTTTGTTGCGTCGGCTGTGGTTTGCCAATATTCATGTCGCCAATGGCACTTCCTCGGTGACAGGCAATGCCTTCAAAGTCTATGGCGGCGGCGCCGTTTTTTACGAGGTGGCGAATGCACTCTGTTTTTCCTGAACCTGTACGCCCATTCAAAACCAGCAGTGGATGCTCGCTCAGCTGGTCGATATGGGCAAGAACCTCATTACGAAAGGACTTGTAGCCACCCGTCAATAAAATGGGAGTTAAGCCTACCGCTTTCAATAATTTAGCGACTGAGCCACTACGCATGCCTCCTCGCCAGCAGTGGACAACGATGCGTTTGTCAGTCCCAGCTAACGCCATAAGCTGGTCGAGAAATACCTCAATTTTTGTAGCCACCATTTCGAGCCCCTGCTCCATGGCCTCCTGTTTTCCTACTTGTTTGTAGGTGGTCCCGACCGCAGCGCGCTCCTCGTTGGTAAATAATGGGATGTTAACCGCGTGAGGCATCGCCCCAAGATTAAATTCCCCTGGGCTACGAAGATCTACAATCCGCAGGCGGCCTGTTTCAAAATCGTGAAGATGGTCGAAATAATGACTCAAAAAAATTGGTTTCGCTTTCGGTCTAAGAAATTTAGCAACTCAATAATAGGCGCCGAGTATTCTACACTGCAGACTATATCAGAAAAAGTGCCTTTGCTCATCGGAATATTCGACGAAAAACGCCCATAATCAGCGGAAAAGGATATGGAGATGCGTAGTACGCCCATAAGTCTGATTTATCTATACTCTTTTACATAGATAAATCACTCTACTTGACTTAGATGTGTGATTTATCTATGCTTAAATTAGTAGATAAATCAGTACTTTTTGGTTAAGGAGTTAGAATTTGATTGTTGGTCGAAAAAAAGAAATAGAGGCCTTCCAGAAGATTTGTGATCAGGAAGCTCCGCGTTTTATGGCCATTTGGGGCCGCAGGAGAGTGGGAAAAACCTTTTTGGTCCGAGAATTCTTCTCGACTAAGGGAAAATTTTTTGAACTCGTGGGGCAAAAAGGTGCTAGTACCTCTGAGCAATTGCTCAATTTTAGTCAAAGTTATGGAGCGACCTATCTCCGTAACGCCGCCGGATCCACCCCGCCGTCTTGGCAAGAGGCATTAGCCGTTCTGACACGCCAGTTAACCACCGAATGTAAACACGGTAAGCAAATCCTTTTTTTTGATGAGTTGCCCTGGTTGGGTCAGAGCTGTCTCAACGCCCTAGATCATGCGTGGAACGCTCACTGGTCAAAACTACCAAATGTGATATTGATCGTTTGTGGTAGCTCTGCATCATGGATGATACGTAAAGTCATTAATGCCAAAGGCGGGCTTTACAATAGACTCACTGACACCATTCATCTACAGCCATTTGATCTCTATGAAACCAGACAATTCCTTGATAAGAAAAAAATCAAATACCCTCTCTTTCAACTGGTGGAACTCTACCTGGCCACTGGTGGTGTCCCACAATATCTCGACCTACTGAAGAGTGGTTTGTCTGTTGCTCAGAACATCGATCAGCTCATGTTTCAAGACGCGGCACCTTTGAGGCAAGAATACGACCGACTATTTGAGGCCTTGTTCGATCATTCAAAGTTTCATTATGCTATTATGAAATATTTGGCAAAATCTCGCCATGGCGTTATGAGAAAAGACCTCAAAGCGTCTTTAAAAATGGCCGATGGAACCTTGCAGGATACCCTTGCAGAACTAGAGGCGTCAGGATTTATTAAAAATTATGTGCCGTTTGGTTATAGAAAAAGAGAGAGCTTTTGCAGGATTACAGATGAGTTTTCCTTGTTTTTTTTGAAATGGATCGAGCCCATAAAAAACAAAAAAGTCGGCAAAAACTATTGGATATCGCTGCAATCGTCACCTTCTTGGGCATCTTGGGCGGGCTATGGTTTTGAATGGTTTTGTGAAAAACACAGCGAGCAATTGCTGCGTGCTTTGGGAATCAATGGTATCAGCTCGACCATTTCAAAATGGCAACGCCAGGCAGATCCCGACAAAGATCAGCCTGGCGTTGAAATTGACCTGCTCATTGATAGAGCTGATCATGTTATCAATCTATGCGAAGTGAAATTCACGAGAAAGCCTCTGATTATCGACAAAAAATTCGTCCAAAATCAAAAAGTCCGTCTTGCTATATTTGAGACGATGACTAAAACCCGCAAGGCATGTATTCCACTCTTAATTTCTGCAAATGGAGTCTTGGACAACGAACATTTCAAGGAAGTCTTTCAGCATGTCATAACTCTGGACGATATGTTCAAATCGCCCTAAATTAGAATCTCAGATCTACGATTCGCCGCATTTTCCCAGTTCTGGAGTTGGTAAGCAGTTGATCCTGATGCACCCATTGGATGGTTGTGGCATGGACTTTTTTTGTTGCTACCCAGTCACGGAGCATGGGACGCTGTACAAACAACCCATCCAATATTTTGGTGGTATCTGCTTTCGTAATGCTCTCAGGATTTGGGACCGCAATTCTCAAAATAAGACCGTCACGCTCCTCACGATGATAAATTTCCATTTGGAAGCCACTGATGCTGAGCTGCTGCTTGTAGGGAGAAATCACAAGGTCTAAGTCATCAAAATAGAGAGATACTGGCCCCACGCGGGCAGCCTCTTCTCCACGCCCCAGCAATTTAAAACGGGGGTTTTTGGTCGTGCGAGGATCATCCACCCACTCGGCCACGTCGCCTGCGGGGTAGCGAATAATCGGCATGAGAGTCCTGGTGAGGTTTGTAACTAAAACTCGGCCACGCTTACGGACGTCGTGAATCACAGCCTCGGTTTCGTGATCGACAATTTCAATCATAGTGGAATCTCCAAACACTCGGTGCTGATCAATCTCACAGGTGGGGTCTGCATAACCAAGGAGCCCAGCATCTACACTCGCATAACCGATGGATACGATTTTGACCCCTGGAAAAATTTCGCTCAGTAATCTTCGCTGATCGGCTTGTAGGGATTCTCCTCCAAATAAAAGGCGATTAATGTTAAGATTTGGCAATTCATTTTTGTGTGCAAGATATGTTTGGCCCAACGTCATGAGGCCCGTGGGTACACCAGCCATGGTGCCGACATTGAAATCTTGCATCATTTTTAACGCCTCAAGCGGGTCGGTACCTCCGGCTATGGGATACTGGACGGTTGGGACTGACGCATACTCAAGAGATTTGTAGATAAAGAGGAAGGATGCGTAGAGTCCTCCACCATAGAAATAATTTGCAATCTTTTCACCGGCAGTCAGTCCGCCTGCGGCCATTCCATCACCAAAGATCTCAGTAAACGTATTCCATTCTTGCCGAGTAAAGATTGAAAATTTTGGAGACCCGGTGGTGCCGCCACTGCGAAAAACGATTCCGTCATTTGTATCGTCTGTAAGAAGTCTATTATTGTCCATAGTATTCGCAGCCCAAAATTCCTTTTGGTCGACGATGGGCAGACTCGCAAGCTCAATGGGAGTTGAGTCCAAACTTGTGACTACGTTGCGGTAGAGGTCTTTGTAGTAGGGGGACTTTGATGTCGCAACGTTCACGAGTTCATTTAAGGTGTAAATTTTGGATACTCTATGAGGCATAAGTTGGATTCTCCTTGTCATTCAGTAACACATAGCTCTGGCCTCTACCGTGAAGTCCTGTCGTCTATGACCCTTAGAAGCTTTCCGCTACCAAGGGTGCGTTTAAAATCCTTAATTTCGGAAACGATGACTTCCAAAATCATGGAATGCTCCACGAGGACCAACTCATGGAGATCAGTATATTGATCTAAGAGCATTTTTTGAATGTCGGACAAAAGGCTTCCGGCACTTGGATCGACAACAATCCTTAGACGATCACAAGTGAGGTTGTTTTGGCTACCTTTCGGCGTGGTTGCATCAATAATAACTTGTAGCTCGCCTGTGTAATGGGAAGAGTCTCGGATGATATTTGCGATTTTCTGGAAGTTAAAGAAAGCACCTCCCGCTCTAAACACATCTCCTGATCGACCCATTAGCTCGAATCGGGGAGCCACTCGGCCACAGGCACAATCCCCAGCAACCCACCGCCCCAGGTCTCCAATGTCATAGCGATGCAGTTTTTGACCGTGACGAGCCAGGGATGTAAAAACAAGTCGCCCCACGCCACTAGTCGACTTGGTAAACGCCACCGGCTTATCTTCGTCCAGTTGTAGAATCTCTAGCATCTGTAGACGATGATGAAGATGGTGAACCGTCCCCTCACACTCGCTGCATTGATACCCCATCGGCCCAGAGTCCACGCTACCGTATGTGGCTGAGCGAATGAGTTCGACACCAAACTCTCGCTTGAACAGGTCTCGTTGTTGCACGCTAAAATGCTCACCACCGAACAGGATTTTTTTCACAACTTTATGCTTCTTTAGTCGCTCGTAATTTTCGGGTGCGTGAAAAAGCTGCATTAAGTAGGACGGCATTCCAAGCACTGTGTTTACGTTATACTTTAAAATAATATCTACGACAAAACCAAGGTCCATGTGGGCCGACATAGGAAATTGTACGGCTCGCAAGTGCTCGAGTATTGTGAAGAAACTTAAAAATCCTCCGTATAGTCCGCCACCAAAAAACAGATTCATACATCTGTCCCTAGTCGGCTCAAAGCCAGCGGCAATGAGCCCTTCACCTGCAAGCTGCATCTGCGTATGGTAGTCCCGATAGGTGAATACCGAGATTTTTGGTTCGCCAGAACTCCCCCCACTTTTGAAGAATAGTTCTGAATCCTTCGCCTCAATCTCTTGTGCCTGGAACTCTTCTTTCCCCATGATCGCAGGCCGCAGCTTTGCAGTATTCCACGGTGGCGGAATGTCAGAGGCCTTAAGATCACTAAAACTCACAAATCGCCCACCGATTTTGGGCAATTGATAACTAATTCTTCTCGCATAACGAGTCAGAGCATAAACGCCGTCGTGAGGCTCCCCGTCGTAGCTTCCTAGCATTTCCCCTACTTCCGTCACGCGCAACACACCAGCACTGACCATTTTAGCCGACAAATCTGCTATCTCTGACGAGAGGCAAGCCACACCAGCCGTTTGCAAAAATTCTCGCATCGGCCATAGAGTCTGAAAAATAAGGCTTTTTGGCAAAGGCTTGACCCACACCGATCTGTACAGTGGTGAGGCTCGCAACGCACTTCTTGTGTCAACCAATACACGCCAAGATTGATCGTCGGCCTCGATCACTCGACCTAAACCCATCGCAGATTCTGATCTTTGGACGGCGGTTACCATCGAAATCTCTGCAGCCTGTGCCCCATCAACCTCGGGTCTGCCGTGTCTCGAAGATTCTAGCTTCAGTTCTTTTGCTAGTTGGTCTGCAAACTGATTAAATTTCGGATCAGTCGCAGGCAAATCAACGTATACACATTGCGGACTTGAGCAGGCTTGTTGTTCCAAGAGGCAAACGTCGCGAACAATCGCCTGAATGACCTCAGTATAATTTTTATCTAAAACACCTTCACTCACATAGGAAAAACTTAGGCGGTGCCCCCAATCAATCACCCTCGCATTGGCTGGTGCCATTTTCTTTATGGACGCAATGGCCTCTTCGCCGCCCCAGGCTGCGACCCCTGTGGCCTCACTGAGTAGTCGCGTCATCAAGGCCGTTTCACCACTTGAAATTCGTACCGCAAAAATATATTGGCCCAGCTGATTGGTAGAATCTATTTCAGCAAGACGACTCAAAAATAGCATCGGAAACTCTGAATCCGCAGAACTTAGCTTTAGCACGTTGACGTTACCAGCCAATAATCCCTCGACGACACTCAAAATGCCGACAGCAAACGAATTGCCCGGAGCAATATGCACAAGTAGTCCTAGTGGTGCCCAAGACTCAAACCTTGGGTGATGGTAGTCGTACCGCCGAGGAGTAAACGGATCTAAGGTTCCAAGCTCCCTCAGCAGTTTTTGTTCAAGAGAAGATCGTCGAAGAAAAGCCGCAATTTCATTGAGACCCCCATCCGCTTCGTCGCCGATCGCCTCTTGAAGGGCTTTGCGTAGGGGCAAAACCGTCGGGGCTTGGTCAAATATTTCTTGAGCCAGTGCCTCACAGCTTCTTAGCACCGTCTCAATGTCAAGACCGTGATCCATGGCACGCTCGACGTCTTTTCGGAGGCCATCAAAACTTGGTTGTAACTGGTCGTTTGCAATTTTTTTACCGCACCAGAGGTGGGTACGTGACGTGATGCTATGGCTGTTGGTCATGATTCCCTCTTAAGCATTTCAGCGGCGGCAATCGCACAACTCTTATTCTTGCTAGTTCCGGCACGACCGTGCACCACAAAGTAGGGAGTCCCAAGACCACAGCCACAGTCCGAAGGCGGAAAGAGTGTCGCAAGGTCTCCCATCATCACGCTATGAGCGGGCACCGAGGTAATATACGGCGAGACAAAGCCCAAAAATCCCTGCTCACGCATTTTTACGGGTTTGAGTGTGCGTACATCTCGGATGATCACCCGAGACCAAACTGGCACATGAAACTGATGATTCTTACATTCGATATAGGGAACACAGTGCTCCACAGACCCAAACCCGTCGCGAATTCGTTCATCTGGTATCCCAAGCAGCTCGGTGACCAAATGATAGAGGTCTGCTTTTTGTATCGATTTATCTGCATGCCCTTTCCAGCCGCCACCCAGAAAAATGAGAGAATCTTTTGGAAACTTTAACGGGGTGATGTTGAGTTTTTTCATACGTTCTAAGGTAAAAAACAAGAAGGCAGGGAAACCAAAAATCCTAATGGGCTTCCCCTCTGCGCAAAAACGTTGAAGAGCATCCATCGTACCAAACACATCGAAATCATGCCCGCCGTCGCCCGTTAACCGAAGGGTGGTGAAGGCTCCGTGGACAGGCGCATACTTGCACAAATAATTATCCGTGAAGGCTGTCCCTAGCTTCGAATCCTGAGCTTGTTGGTAGCTGTACAAAATGTAGTTAGCAGGAGTCTTGGGCGTGATCCAACCATAGCTGTCAAAAATATAATCCACCATTCGCTGGGCGGATTCGATGGACCACCTGTCAAAGAACATTTGCGATTTCTGACCCGTGGTCCCCGATGACGTCAAGTGAAGTGACACCTGGCTTTGGGGAATGGATTTTACTTCGTGAAGTTTGAAAAAATTTGCTGGCACAAAGGGAATTTTGTAACAATCCTCGATTGTTTTTAGGGATGATAGAACAAATTTCTGCTCCAAAACCAAGTTCTTATAAAAATCACAGCGATCAATATGCCAGGCAATAATTTCCTTCATCGCTGCAAGAAACAAATCATCAGCTTCCGCAGAGACCAAATAGGGATTTTCAATGTCACACAGTGTTTGGACATGACTCAGAGCTGCGGGTTCTGGGACCGTTAGGCGACTAGGACTGGTATTCATCAAAAACCTCCAGAGTCTCTAGATACATGGTCTTCCAAAGCTTTACATACTCCTCGACGTAGGGCTTAAACCCAGCATCGATTTGCATTCCTGAAAAATTAAGCGGCTCCAGAGTTCTAGTCATGACAACTAGGTCACGATTTTGGTTCTTTTGTTTGAACATGGCAGGATAGATGGCCGAGGGCAGAAATTTCGCCTCAAGCAGTGCATTCAGCGAGTCAGTGAACTGCAGTCCAATCAGAATTTCGATATAAGATACGCCGATGTCTCGCAGGGAGTGTAGTAGCGGTCTGAGCCGGTGACTTAATTCTGCGATGGATTTGCTGAGAGCAATGATGGCGAGGTGCCCATCTGCTTTGTTGAGATACCCAAAAATTTCGAATTCGCCATTGGTGGGTGCCATTAATATGTTTGGTTTGTGAAAGGGAAAAAATCGGTCATACGGATCGGTATAAATCTCGTTAAACCGTCGCTTGACGTACTCAGGTGCGACAATCAGCTCAAAGTCCATTGACCGTAAATCAGAGGGGGGCTCTTTTGACATAGGTACGGGGGACGTCGTTGAAATGGGGCGGGAAAGGCAGACACTCTCTTGAAAAATCTCCAGCAATGGCGCAATTTTTTCAGGTACCGCCACGAAATTTTTTCTCTCCTCCAAAACCCCTTCGCCAAATTTTGCCATGAGGGTTAGGGTCTCAAATTCCTGAAGCTTGTGTGCGTTAGGAAAAATCCCTAGGGGCAAAAATCCGTTGTCTAGGCACATCATCTGCGGGCCACGAGATATCGTGCGGGTTGTCGTGTAAATACTTCGAAGTGTCCCCTTCGGGAGTAAAAGGTCGCCAGTACCCCTCTCGATTATTTTACTCGCGAGATTTAAGCGACGAAAGTCTGGGTGCACGACCACCCCCGTTAGTTTTCCGATAAGATAAAGCGGGTCTGTTTCAAAGACTGTGGACGCAATGATCGCCCCCGACACCCGCTCGCGAATCACATACCAGTAGGTATCGACATCCCCAAGGGCAGCAGTCATTGCTTTTGGGTTAGAGCAGATGGCCAAGGGGTAACTTCCTTGGTAAATCAAAAAATATAGCCTCAATAACTCATCAGCATCTGCAACTTTCGCTCGGCCAATGACAAAGTTTTTTGTTAGGTCTCCTTTTCTATCGCTAGATTTTTTGGATGTGGCGCTCTTGGATACCGATTTTTTAGTGATGGATGCTTTTGGTTTCACTGACATATTTACACCTCTCGAAGTCGGGGAAGAAATAATAGTACGCATCCAATAGCCAAAAATGCAAACGATGAGGTCAATGAAAATTCGGTAACGTCAAAATATCCCAACACGAGTCCCGTTAAACCTAAAGAAATAGGAGTGGCCGCCACACTAACGAGGTTGACAAGTCCCATGACCGTAGGCACTTCGGACTCGACGACAATGGTTTGAAACAGAGTTAAAATCCATATATTAGCAAACGTCAAACTCAGTCCCATTACAAATAAAGCTGCACTGCCGACTGTGAGACTTCGACTTAGAGAAAAGGCCACGAGAGCCAGACCTACGGCTATGATTGACTTGACAATACGAGGTCCAAGTTTGGAGAGAAACGGAACAAACGACAAAGTGATCGCCCCAACCAGTGCACCCGCTCCGAAAAAAGTCTCTAACGTCGCCAGTGCCCCAATATCGAGGTGGTAAACCTGTTTCACATAAAGTGGGAAGAGCATCAGAAATGGAGCACCAAAAAGATTAATGGCAAGAAATGACACTGACATTTGACGCACTAGATGCTCGCGACGCAGTATGGTTCCCAGAGAGGCTGATGAAGCTGGCTTAGAATCTAAAGGCCCCACCTTCGAGTCTTGAATTTTATTTGGAATGATGACGCCAGACTGAATCGCACCTGCAAGCAAGTAACTGAGACCGTTCAAAACCATGAGAGTGCGAAGTCCATACTTTGCAAAAAGAATGACCGAGAGGACAGGGCCAAGGACGTTGGCCAGAGAAAAACATGCGTCGATCATGGCATTGACTTGTGGCCTCGTCTTGTCATCGGCAATGGAAAGAGGCAGAGTCAAGATCGCTGGATTGAAAATCGCAGAGGCAAAATTGACAATCCCGGTCAGTATCAAGAGGGCCATGATTGGTGGCGTTTCTGAGTCAACATAAAAGGCAAAGACAATTAACGCCAGCCCCCGAAATAATTCACTTCCAACCAAAGATCTCAAAACACCGAATCTTCTGATAATTCGTCCCGAATATCCAGCAAGGAGCAGATGCGGCAGCCCACCAACGGCCACGTACCAAGGCACCCATGCCGCAGCATATTTGTCGGCAATGACCCACATTAAAGCCACGACCATCAATTTGTCACAAATTTGGGACAAACACTGACTTGCGATGACGCGTCGAACATTGGAGCTGGCTAATGTGGCAAGTGAGAGCAAAACGATCTCCCTTCGTTTTTTTGAAACGTACTAGTGGCGGCAAAAGGTAAGGATATCTGATTTAAGGAGGATAGTACAAGCCACATTATCTCATGCAAAAAATTCTATAAGGCTACACTGACGGAGAATTCTCTGACATCACTACGTCTAGAATCACATCCTCTCCGAATCGACTTTTAAGTTGAGTTTGAACTCCATTGAACAGAGTTATTTGGGACGAAGGACACCCCTTGCATCCGCCACCTAATCGAATGTGAGCCACACTCGACGTGAAGGCATCCAGTCGCGCAAAGCCCGAATGCACAGAAAGTGATTGAGAAATAGGTCCCTCCAAAAATAGGGCGATGGCCTGCGCCACCCCCCCAAAAGTCGTGCTGGTGAGTGGCTCGTCAAACGAGCCTTCGTCATTGATACCAAGTGCTTCTTGCATCGCTGCCTGAGCTGCCTCCATCGTTGCACCCTGAACCTTGCGTCCTGACGGGACGTGGTGGGCTAACCATTGACTGTCTGACGTTTTCGAAATGACGACACTTTGTAGATTTACGCTCATTTTTAATGACCCTCCATTTTGCTTTGCGTGAAGTCAAAAAGCACTTCTAACCAAGCGTGCCCACTATAGGTAGTATGCGACAAATCTGTCAACACTGTTAAGCCTAAATTTGCGCCCCAAATTAGGACCCGACACGTTCATTTATTGGACAGTCCTCAACCATTTTTCCGTGAAACTGGCGTCGAGACGTATAAAAATGCAAAATCGCTCTACATTTTATCCCACATTTCATAAATATTGCGAAAATTCTCCGACAAAAGGCAAAATTGTAAGGTCTATTTGATGACGTCGTATTAATATCCATCTAGTACTTCATTGTATCGACAATGGGCTCATTGTCGTGACAGCTGGTTGTCTGCGTGCGCTTCCGTTACAATATGCGTTTTAAATTCATTTTCAATGAGAGATATATATGCCCCAAAAATCTGCTGGTGAGCGAGAGCTCCATGAGATCAGCGCAAAACTTGAAGAACTTATGCAAGTTGTCATGCAACAATTTGTTGGCCTCAAACGAGGCATTGATGGTTCGGATTTCGTACTCTTAAAGTCCATCGTGGCCGGTGATGCGAAAGTGGATCGTATTGAGCTTGATCTCGATAATCTTTCCATGCTGTTTGTCGCAAAACGCGCCCCCTTAGGCGCGAGCCTAAGGTTCATGTTTGGCGCCATCGACGTCGCTGCCGCACTCGAGAGGATTGGCGACTGTATTGAATACGTGGCGAGGCACATTATCGAGTCGAAGGAGTTACGAGACGAACTTCCTGAGGGCTGGCATTTACTTCAAGATATGACCACAAAATCCTTTTTAGTTTATGAACGAGCGATGACGGCCCTAAGTAATCGTGACCCGAAACTCGCTCGGGAAGTTCCTGCGATGGATGACCTTGTGGATGCCCTTCAAGATCAATCCTACAAACTGGTTATCGACAAAGTACGCGCCGGAAAGCTTGATGTAGAGATGGGAATTCACATGATTTTGATGGCCAACAAGTTGGAAAGCATTGCAGATATTGCCTGCCATATGGCTCAGACGGTGGTCTATATTGTTAAAGATGAACGTATTCGCCATCAACAACCCGCAGAGTAATTAAAAATGAATAATTTAAAGCTTGTATTTGCTTCAGCCATCACACTCCTACTCTCCACACAGGCGAGCACAGTCCGGGCAGAAGACTCCGCGATGAATGCGCTAACCTTTGGCGCGGTATCGATTGGCGAAGAGAGGATTCCACTTTCCTTAAACCAAATTACAGTGGACTCCGATATTGACTCGTTAATTGCCGAGGCCGTCTTTGTTGAAGGAAGCGTACAGTGGATTCGCATGGACAGCGTGCTCCTACTTCCGCGGGCACGATTGAAGTTGACACTCAAGGTTCCGGCTGCGGATCTTATCTTACAGTATCAAGGCAATACTTTTGTCACTCAAGATAAAAGTGGCCAGTCCTATATCGAAATGTTTATTCCTCTATTCTCCTCTGGACCCATAAAAGTGCTTGTGAAGGGAAAACTCGTCGGGAGCATTGGATTTATCATCGATGGTAATTCCAATAATCCAAGCCAGGCAGCGGATACTTCCAAAAACAAAAGACAAGCCATCGACTACAGCTGTTCCGCCGTGGATCTTCAGTTTAGTGGCTTTGATAACGAGTATCTTTCTGCTGGATGTTATATGACCAGAAACGGCAAATTAGGAGCCGAAGAAGGCACACTGGAAGTGCGTTGGGCGACTCCTAATTTTCGCCTACTTGATGACTCCGAACCTCCTTACATTTTGACGCTCCAACCAAATATGCCGGCACGCTTTACGGTCAAAGATCGTAAAGGCAAGCAACGCACTATTGAGGTCAAGGCCATAGTCCCAACACATATTCCTAGAATTAAAACCGCTTTGGGACTGGGACCCTATCTCTTGTCAAGCAGTGAGGGCGCGGATGTTGCTCGCCCACTCGCCACACCTGCCATCATGCTCTACGGCAAATTTGACCTTAGCGACACCAATTCAATTCGATTCTTTGAGGCTTATTTTCAGCAAGAAACCCTGTTTAATAACTTTGGATTCTATTACGCCTACGACGTAGGGTCTGCCTTAGATAAAAAATTGCTTTTGTCTCTAAATCTCGGATTTCAAGGAATTCAATTTCGCCATAAATCTAACGGGAAACTCGACAACCGAATTATTTTCCCGCAGGGCGTTGAATTGGTCTACCGCCACCCTTTCGGCATGCAGAACTACTCCATGGTTTTTGGAATGTTTTTACCGACTTCAGTCAACGAAAATTACCAAAATTATTGGCTCCGCATCGGCAAACGAACATTTTTTGAATGGAACTATTTGAGTTGGCATCGCGACACTCGGTTTGTGCAAGCTTGGGGGCTCTCGATTGGATTTCCGTTTTTCACTCTATTTTAGACGCAATCGGGCATTCCATTGCTTTTTAAAGGTGCCATGCCGTTGTCTCGTTTGTTCACGAACTTTTCGTAATTCGTTTAAGCCCATTATCTTTTGAATTTCTCAATCCATTCCGCAATTTCACTAAGTTGAATTTTCTCTTTGATCACTCGCTCAACCAAAAAAGACTCCGCCTCGTCAGCGCTTACTTT
>CAMDKS010000028.1 GCA_945900755.1 Bdellovibrio sp. ZAP7 | reverse complement strand
AAAATATTCCTGATAGCAAATGGACAATCGTCGAATACCAGCAACGTCCAGGGGGCCAACTCTGTTTAACACCTCTGATTTGAGACTTCGATGAAACCTCTCGCAAATTCCGTTGCACCATTTTTGGTAGAGTGGTTGGCCTGGTGGAGAAGGCTGTCCAAGTTGGAGGTGTAACGCGAGTTTTTGGCGGGACCATGCAATTTTCAAGTAGTATCCGTTTGACGGTCTTCTTGTGTACATGGATGCCAAGTAAAAGTAATTCTAGAGAAATGCGCAGCGCACCCCAGGACCAGTTTGACCGTTTCATGTCAAGAATCAGTTCAACCACATCCTCGCTAACTGATGGTCGACCGCGACCTTTAGGCAGCCAAAGTACCTTTGCTCGTCGGAATATTCGACGAAAAACGCCCAATGCTATCAGCCGCGTAAATCCCGCAGAAACGGATATGGAGATGCGTAGTACGCCCATAGGTCTGATAAAAGTTGACTTAGAACGCGCATAGCGAATTTTAGCAACGAACGAAGTTTTTTGACAGGATCATCCATAAAGCGACTCATACCAGAGAGAAATAAAAGCGTCAATGAAATCATAAACATTGATTATTGCGGCACTACACGTCGATTTTAAAGACTTTGGCTAGCCGTCATCGACAACTTCTCACGGTACATTTTTGCTTGGAAAGTAATCTCAGATTACGGCCAGAGGCCTACTGCGCCGCCTGCCAAGCATCTGTCAGGCACAAAGATTGAATCCATTCCTTCAAATACATATGATCCAATTCGGTATTGGCGATAATACCCCTAATGTCGATCAGGTGTTTTTCCGATCGTCCCTCCACAAAATATTGGAGCTTTTTGATAATAACATCTTCCGGGGCAGCCACCCATGCCTCGATCGTTGGGAGAATTTGCAAGCGTCGACGCCGCAAAAATTCAGCCACCGAGTGAGGATTCGATTTGCAAAATATAATATCAATTTTAAAAGCGGCAATTTGATCCAATAAGTTAAATTGACCCTTGCGCTGAATCTCTTGGGTCACAATTTCTGACGGCGGCACATAATATAGGTGGCTTGGTAATGCAGCTATAAACGTTGCTGCGGATGCTAATTTTAATGACAAGACCAGATCAATATCTCGCGTCAGCCGTGGCTCACCATAAATCGTTGATGCAACTGAGCCCACGATCATATAGTCGAGTTGTGCAGCTTCAAGGCGCTCCACGATTCTTGTTAAAGACTCGACGAACCCGTTCATATCACCACTTCGCACATGCGGATTCTAGGAGCTTCATTGTCATTAAGTAAAGTTCCCGTTCTGATTTATCTGGATTGCGAGTTTTTAACTGGAAGTGCTTGACCTGAAACGCAAAATCAAAAAGGTCCGCAGCCATCTTGATTCGCCTCATCGGAGCTGAGTCCGCCGCCGAATTTAAAGGATGAGGCGATTCTGTATCGCTGATAGGCGTTTGACTTTGGGACATCGAAGGCTCGCCGTTAGTAAATTAAGTCCGCACATCTATAGGAAGCATATAGGATTCAATCCTATATTCAAATGGAATAACGCCTCATTTAGCAAAGATCAGGTCTGGGTCACGGATCGTAAGGCATTCAACGCCTATTTGCAAATATCGGGCAGCACATTTTTTGCCACTTTTTTGAATATTCCGTGCTAGCTTTTGAGCTCGCAACGCTGTTATTGGGCGTGCAAGAGGTGTCGCTCCGTGGGGTGACCTTATTTTAGTCAAGATCCTCGCAAATGTTGAGATTTTGGCAATAGGAGGCACCTTTTTTTGTAAGCAACAAATGCGTGGTGCCATTTGACCATGAAGTTTTGAGTTCTAGTTTTACTAGTCCGGCTTCAGTGATCTGAAGCCGCTTATTGGAGATGGGACCGCGGTCCATATATTCAACAAGCTTGTAGAGCCCGTCACGTGGCAGGGAATTATAATCTCTTTTTAAGAAATAATTTTAAGGATCTCTACAGTTAAAAAGTTACAATGCCGGATTTCACCAAGTTTGACCCCCCCTCCTTACAGCTAAGTTTGACCCCGGGTATTTCACTTGGGTTTGACCTAACCTCGGCTTCAGGGGTATTGTAGATTTGGAGCTGATTTGCACGGAATTTCATGTCGTTGGCAGGCTAGGAGTGCAAAAAATTCTAGAATTTTGAATCACTATTGATACCCGAGCCTTCAAGAATTTTTCTGAAATGACCGATGTACCTGTAAAATGAGAGCCAACCCCAACCAAAGTCGCTGGAGATCGTGTTCTATGTTGAATAATTTGAGGTGTAGTCGTGGATTTTCCGTCATAGAGCTCTTGGTCGGATTTGCGTTGTTTGGTGCGCTTGTCGTTGCTGCGGCCGAGGGAATGCGCCTATACATTGCTACAAATAAACATGTCAAAGTCCAAGAGCAAGTTTTGGATGTGCGTGCGAATCTTAGAAATCGTTTAAACTGCGAATATACATTAGCGCCCATTCTTTCTGGCAACCAATGCGACGGCAGTCAATATGTGAACCTGAAAGACGGAAATAATATCGACATCGTCTTGGCGAATGGGTCTGCAAAAATAGGTGACTATAAAATCAGAAGTCGGTGTCGAAACCTCGGAGGTTTTTACGGCATTACTGCTGAATACCTTCGGACCAACTCAGCCGGCACTACAGCAATGGATCCAATGTTAGTGAACAAGACGCCTGATTGGAAGCCCCTTTCTGCTGTGCCAATCGCATGTTTAACCAACGCCGCTTGCATTAATCTTCCGGCCAACGCCATTCCAGACACTCCCCCCAGCGGTAATTATGCCAGCCTAAAACGCATGACCTACTATCATGGAAATATCGCGGTAAATCCCAGCATCGGGAATTCCGCCAGTGGTCCCTTGCGGGATACCCAGTTCAGTATCAGCGATTCCATGTTGAAACAATGGATTGAAGCAGATGGAGTTAAATATATAGAGTGGCTGGGTTTTGCCCACGAGTTTGGAAGTGGGTTTGATAAAGTACGGATGGATTTTTCAAGCAAGGGTGGTTCATTGTCGGCGGTATCGGCTGCCAACGATATTTATTCAGCTTACGGCTTTGTGTCGGTTGAGAATGCTTCAATGATCAATGGCAAGCCGTTCGGTACTGTCAAAATGAAAGCGTTTAATGCCTACACAGGCGGGCTTAGATTTGTAGCAGGCAACGGCAAGGATATTACTAATTTTGCGGTTCCGGCCTCAACATTAGTGGCGGAGGACCGCTTACTGGTCAATGTCAGCTTGAGCGGCATGATTATTGGCATTCAGCTCTTTTCGGATAAGTACGACTCGATACAATGGCGGTCCATTCGCGCAAATTTGTGGGCTGAAAAAAAGCCGCCTAAGCCTCCTCCGTGCTCGCAATGACTCCGGCCAGTGCCACAAATAAGGCGCTAGGTAAAATAAGATACAACCTCGTAATTTTTGGTACAACTGGAGGGTCCGGAGGTTAATGAATTTGGTATTTGGTTCTATAAAAAGATCGGATTTTCAAAATATGGCACGGTCTCGACAACCTCCGGGTATGCATCGAGCTCTTTCCCATCGACCAACGCCTTCAAGTATTTGGGGTTTGTTGGATGCTTTTTGAACACGATAATGTCGGACGTCGTGCCTAAAACGTTAGGACTCATTTTCCAAGCCCCGTCTACTAACGCATCTACGATTTTCTCTTCTATTTTAGGATCATTCAAATTCAGGGTAACCAGCGCAACATCTTTAGCTTTTTTCGCGGCGCCCGTATTGGATATTTGGCGCAGATGACCGAAAGGACATATCGGAAGTGACCGACGATGCACTCGTTAAGTTGGCTGGATCGGTTCCCGCATTGATAGAAGACTCCAATTTTAACAATTGTGGAAAGTACATTTGCACACAATTCCTCCCCAAGTATTCCGCCCCAATCGAGCAGTATCCGGGAGTGCAAGCATCCCGTCGTTGATTCCGTCACTGTACTCACCAATGGTAGCTGGAGTAAAAGGAACCACAATAACAGCAGATGATGTTCTATTTGGGGACCCAGATCTTTCGAATCCATCAATAATCGGACTTATTCACACAGGGAGCACTTTTGAGCTCATAGATAGCGAATTCGTTCGCGGGAATTTTGGAAATGCCACGGCAACTTATCAACGGCTAGGTGCGAAAATAAAAGTCCTGACTGGTGAACTAACAGGGAAGACGGGTTACGTGTGGGTCAGCCCGAGGATTGAATGGCAATAGTTGACTATAAGCCGAAGAATGCTCGCCAAAGAGTTCTGCTCGTCGAAACAGCATAATCTCGATATTTAGTCGTAGGCGAGAATCGTCCCGATGTTTTGTCGAGAATAAATGCAAAGATGTCAGTCTTTTCGGGCGGTAGGCTCGATATAATCCGGCGCGCTGAACTTCAAAATTCATCAGGCAACATTGTCAACCAAGAATAATGGCGAAAAGCGTACAATGTGTGTTGCGACTACACCATGCGACTTTGAAAAAATTTCGACCATTTTTTTTTGTATGCCCTTTGAACGCTGACGATGCGGGGCCAGCACACGTCACCGTCCGATGTTGCAGCGTTTGCCGATTTTATTTGATTTATGATATCAATTGTGATATCATAGTACTCGGATTCATTTTTGAGGCTTTAATATGAGTAAAAATTCAAAATTAAAATTGAAGCTCATAGACGAGTCAATAAATGGGAAAGAGCTTAGAACTTTGCTTTCCCAGGAGGGGTGGACCCTTGATCGCACTCGCGGAAGTCATGAAGTTTGGATCTGTGGAGGGCGCACGTTTATTTTAGCTACACATAGCAAAGATCTAAAACCGTATCAGGTCAAAGAAGCTAAGACTTTGTTTAGCCACTTAGGAGGAAATGATGGCAAAGAGAAAAAATAAAATCCAAGTGCCTGCAAATGGTTTTAAGTATAGGGTTAATATCATTTGGAGCCATGAAGACAAGGCTTACATCGCCAAAGTCCCTGAGTTAGATGGATGCGTCACTCATGGAGAGAGCCTAGAAGCTGCCGCAGCTAACGCCGAAGACGCCATTTTGGGGTACTTGGAGAGCCTGGATGCCCGCGGACTACCCGTTCCCACTCCGCTATCAGAACAAATATTTTCGGGAAAGATTCCACTTAGGATCGATCCAAATCTCCATCGTGATCTTGTTGTAAAGGCCCAAACAGAAGGAACAAGTTTGAATAAATTTATAGAAAATAGGCTTAAAAAACTTGGGTAGTTGATCGTAAGGCATTCAACGCCTATTTGCAAATATCGGGCAGCACATTTTTTGCCACTTTTTTGAACATTCCGTGCTAGCTTTTGAGCTCGCCACGCTGTTATTGGGCGTGCAAGAGGCGTCGCCGGGGGGGGCTCTTCGGGATCAAACCTTTAGGCCGCAGTGTGCCGGTGCAGTGGATGCATTGAGTGACGTCGATTTTAAAGACTTTGGCCAGCATTTTTGACCATGATGGGTTTTGGGGGCGGGATGAGGGCCGCAAGTTTTTCAAGGAATTCCTCTTTGGTCCACTTTTTTTGTAATGAGCAAATGCGTGGTGGCATATGACGATGAAGTTTTGAGTTCTAGTTTTACTTGTCCGGCATCAGTGATCTGAAGCCGCTTATTGGAGATGGGGCCACGGTCCCTATGGAAGCCTGCGTGACTTGGGCCAGCGAGTCGTGATCTCTAAACAAAGCATCGGCTGCTAACATGCTGAAGAGGCAAACTTTTTAAGGATCGATAGCTGATGTCGGGTGTTTTTTTAAAATCGTTTTTCTAATTTTTTAGAGACCAGCACTAACGGCATTCCAATTAAGATATAGAGAATCGCCGCGATGACTGCAAAACCAAAATAGTCGTAATAGGTGGAGGCTAGCGTGGAGTATGCTTTTGTCAGTTCTACCATCGTTATTACGGAGACTAAGGACGAATCCTTAATGAGTGCGATGAAGTCGGTGGTCATGGGCGGTAGTGCGATTCTAAAGGCTTGAGGGGCTTGTATGAACCAAAAGTTTTGCCACCGAGTAAACCCAAGAATTTGTCCCGCTTCAATTTGGTTTTGATGAACACTTGAAAGCCCACTTCGATAAATTTCACTTTCTTGCACGGAGTAATTTATGCCAAGCCCCAAAACAGCGGCTATAAAGGGCGAGAGCTCTATGCCAAAACTTGGGAGCGCATAGAACATAAAAAAGACCTGAAGCAGCAGCGGTGTTCCTCGAATAAACTCAATAAAGCACACCACGATCCCGCTCATAAACGGGCCGCCCCATAATCTTGCCGTAACGAGCAACAACCCTCCTGCCATGGCAAGGATCATCGAGACGATACTTACTTTGATGGTGGTCATGGCGGCCACCAGTAGGATCGGAAGGGACAGGCGATAAATTTTCAACCGCTCCGCAAATCCACGGTTCAAATTTAATGAGGCCAAATACTCTTCAAACTTGGTCGGACGGATCCGAGTCGGCGAGGAATCGTTAAATATTTGTGCGGTGGGCTCATTCCACAGTCCCCAGCGCTCATATAGTTCCTTTAGAGCTCCAGAATCTGTGAGGTGTTGAATGGCTTGATTCACTTTAATAAGAAGGTCGGTCTTCTTTTTTGATAGAGCCATTCCATAAGTTGCCGATCCGCCTGCTGCTGGCAAGATCGAAAAACGTGTATCCACAGAGGAATAATATTTTGCAATTGGACCATCAAAAAATACGGCATCACTTCGCTTTAGGAGTAGATCTTGGTGGGCGGACACCTCTGATTCATAAGGTAGGATTTCAATGTTGGGTTCGTCTCGTAATATTTTTTCAGTCAGGGCTCCCGCCAGTGTGCCCACCTTAAACCCGTTCAGGTCAGAAATTGATTTAAAGCGAGTGTCCCCCGCTCTTACGATGATTTGAAGTTGAGTGGCATAATAGGGGGAAGAAAAGGACACGATGCGTCGGCGTTCGTCCGTGATTTCAATCCCATTGATAGCCAGGTCATATTCACTTCGCTCTAGCCCTGGGATGAGCCCATCCCAGGAATTTTGAACAAATTTTGGGGTCATTTTAAGATGCGTTGCGATCTGCTGAATCAATTCAAATTCAAAGCCTGACATTTTTGAGGGATCATTGGCCTCAAAAAAAACATATGGCGCACCACTTTCAGTGTCGGCCGCCCAACGCAAAACTTGAGGCTCTCCAGCTGCGCCAGAGGCATAGATGCCGAGCAAAGTTGTAATCATAAGCACGTGAAGTCGCCTACTGATAAAGCTGCAAATATTTTTGCTCCTCTTGTTCTAATTTTGGAAATTCAAGGCGAAAATCCTGCGCTTTGCCAAACCATCGAAGCTCACCATTCTTCATGTATCCGACATTGTCAGCAATTTTTTTTACGATTTGCGTGTCATGACTAACCACGACTTGAATAATACCCTCACTTTTCAAAGCATTCATGAGGTCGTAGATTTCTAGAGAAAGTTCAGGATCTAGTGCCGATGTGGGCTCATCATAAAAAATAACTTTGGGGCTCAGGGCCAGAGTTCTTGCAATGGCGCCTCGTTGTTGTTCTCCCCCTGACAATTGATGGGGCAGGGCGTCGCCTCGGTGTGTCAATTGCACTTGAGTGAGCACTTGGTCGCATATATTTTCGGCTTCTTTTTTTGACTTGCCTTGAGTTTTGACTAAGGCGATTTTGATGTTTTGAGAGAGCGTCAAGTGATTGAATAGATTGCTTGACTGAAATACCATGCCAAAAGGCTTCGGAATGTTGCAGGCGGCGGCAGAAAATGGACGCAGACCAGCAAGGCAACGAAGTAACGACGTTTTGCCAGACCCTGAGCGACCGAGAAGCGTCACAATTTGCCCAGCTCCCACTTCAAAGGAGATGTCTTTGAGTGAAAAATTGGAGCCGAGGTCGCTGGATAAATTTCGAATGTCTATTTTCACAAAGGCTACTTAGTTTTGCGTTCTTTTTTTCGCAAAATGCGCTGTTCTTCTTGTCGCTCCTGAATGATCCAGAGTGCAGACCCTGGTGCAAAGAGATCCTGATGAAGATTTGTCGCTCCCAGTGGTACGCCTGTAGCAATTTCAAAGACCTCGGCCATGGTGCGCACGGGGATGACCTCAAGAATTCCTTCCTCGACAGCGGTGCGAGCTTGGCGATTGAGCATGAGGTTTAGGGCATTTTGAACGGGAATCAAGATCGTGAATTTCCCGCCTTTTTTGCCGAGGATCTCTGCTGTGCGCCAGAAGCCCTCAATTTTTTGATTCACGCCCCCGATCGGCTGCACTTCTCCAAATTGGTTTAAACTGCCGGTCATGGCCAGATTTTGCCGCACGGGCAATTTTGCCATGGCACTAATAATGGCGGTGGCTTCGGTAATCGAGGCACTATCTCCGTCAATCATGCCGTAGCTTTGCTCAAAGCAAACACTGGCCGCCATGCCAATATGATGCTCGCGGGCAAGTAGGGCGGTGAGATATCCGGATAATATGCTTATCCCCTTATCGTGAAGTCGTCCCGACAGCTTTGCATTACGCTCGATATTGATAATCCCATCAGCCGAGGCGGAGACCGTGCAGGTGATCCGACTTACTTTTCCAAAGCTGTAGTCACCGAGATCATAGACTGCAAGACCATTAACTTGTCCGATAATCGAACCATCAAGAGTCAACAATACATCTTCATGTTTTACCATTTCGAACATTTGTTCTTCAATCAAATTGACTCGGTAGAATTTTTGATCGAGAGCGTCTTCGACGTGCTGCCGTTTGATGAAGCGACTTTCTTGTTCTCGAGCGATGAAGTCGGCTTCGATGGTGAGGTCCTTTAACGTGCCGAATTGGGTGGATAGCTGCCTTTGATCATCGACCAGGCGACTACCATACTCAACCATGGCGGCAACACCAGAACGGTCAAACGATAGGAGATCTTCTTTATCGGAGCGAGTGGCAACGAAGTCCACATAGTGGGCAATG
Organism: Bdellovibrio sp. ZAP7; assembly: GCA_945900755.1. GTDB lineage: Bacteria > Bdellovibrionota_B > Oligoflexia > Oligoflexales > RGVZ01 > CAMDKS01. The sequence goes on along the minus strand of CAMDKS010000028.1, from coordinate 29,951 downwards.
TTTTCTCGTGACCGCGGCATTTTATCGTCGAAGTGGGCCTTAATCTTAAAGATTTTGGTGAATTCCTCATCCATGCCCTGCAACATGTGATAGACGTCATCGGTGCCAATCAATATGACTTTCATGTCTAACGGAATTGGTGCCGGACGAAGACCCGAGGTCGGCAGCAGGGAGTATTGTTCGCCCATGTCCTCGATAAAGCCTTTACGGTTCTTAAGCACCCGTTTTAGCGTATCCCAAATGCTTCCTGTTTTGAAAATGTCCATCGCATTGAGTACGAGATAGCCGCCATTTGCACGCTGAATGGCTCCGGGCTTGATCATCGTAAAATCTGTTAGGTACATACCATGTTCAACATTCTTTTCAATTTTTCCAAAAAGATTGTAGTAGGATGGATTTGTTTCAATGATAACGGGCGCGCCTTCTGCGTCACTGTTATCGATAAAAACATTGATGGCGTAACGGACGAATCGATTGCGTTCATCGTTGGGGCCAAACATTTCTCCTTGTGCGTCCGGCGGACTAGCATTTGCTTGAGATTCATCTGGATCAACAAAGTCCATAAGGTGTTCGAGAATATGACTGCGGACTTGATCCAAGTGTGCGGCAACTCCCTTGTTGGCCTTATATTCCTCCATCAACGGTTCAATGACTTGGCCTACAACATGGCGACCAAGTTCGCTGCGAAGCTGCTCCACATATTCGCGGGTTTCGCCTTCGATCGTGCGGACTTTTCGGGCAAATTCGAGCACTTCCGGATCAATTTGTGCTCGGCGATCTTCGACGATTTCTCGTTGTGACTCGCTGAGTTTGGCGTAGTCCTTCTCTGTTAGAACGCGGCCATCGACCACGGGAACCGTTTCAATTCCAAGGCGGGTAGACTTTACTGCAAAATCTAATTGCTTAGCTCGCTTATCTAGGTCGCTAAATAATTTGGTTTTACGATCGTTGCTAGCCGATAGATAGGCGTTCACGGCATTTTCGTAGTCTTCACTTTGAAGTGCAGCAGGAATTTCCGCTCTTAGGATTTTGACGAGTGCTTCCATTTCTTTTTTTAATTTTTTACCTTCTCCCGGAGGCATTCCAATCGCTTTTGGAACTTCGGAGTGTTGGAAGTTGTAAACATAGATCCAATCATTCGGAGCAGGAGAATCTTTAGACCATCGTTCTAGGAAAGTGCGAATGACACTGGTTTTACCGGTGCCCTGTGCGCCGGCCACGTAAATGTTGTAACCTGGTTTGCGAATGCCTAGGCCCATATTGATTGCGCGAACAGCGCGGTCTTGAGAGATAAACTCGTGGCTTTCGCCAATTTTTGAGGTCGTACTAAATTTAAAAATATCGGTATCGCAAACTTTAAATACTTCGGGAGCAGTCAAGGCTACCGGCAATTTTACTCCTCCTTTTACTGGTCCCGAGGCACGTGATTTAGCTTTAGATTTCTTCTTAGGCTTAGAGGTCGCTGATTTTTTTGTTGTGCGAGCGAGAAGGGACGGCTTTTTCGAAGCGACTTTTTGTGTGGAGCTGGATTTTTTTTTGGTGGCTTTTTTGTTCAAAATGATTGACCTCATGATGTTGATGGGGGGCAAAACTTAACGGGATTTTTGGTGACCCTTTTCGAGGGTTGTCGCCATGTTATTTAAGAGGTTGGCTAGGCGTTGAAGTTCGTCGCCCTTTCTAATATTGACTCGCTTGTTGTATTTTCCTTGAGTCATCTGCTCGACGAACCTTTCAATGGAGACTAAAGGGCCGTAGTAGCGGTGAGTCAATTTGAACATCAAAATGAACATTCCGACGACAAAGGCGATCAGCATTAAGCCTATAGCGATCGCATTTCGATAGAATATGTCATTCGTTACCAACTCCATCTGATCTTTAACATCAGTCATGTTAAATAGATTCATGACATGAAGGTATTGTTCATAAAAGGCCATTAAAAACATGAGTGCCACGATAATGACAAACAGGATCGATGCGCTTATGACGTAAAGACCAAACTTAATTTGACGAAATGGCTCAATTAAAGTGGACTTAATGCTTCTTTTTGCACGTATGGCACTAGAATTGTCGGAAAGTTCAGACATTGGGCACCCCATTTCCACAGCTAAGTCATCGAATAAATTAAGAATAAATAGACAATACAAAATTATTCCATGAATAAGTCCTAGTATCAAGAAAATCTCTTGCCAATCGTTACTCAGATAAGTATTGTCACCGGCTTGAAGCGAGAAATTTGGGGAAATAGCACCCCAGACTAGTTGTCAGCTCCTGCTGAAATTAGCTAATTAAGAGATGGAGAGTTAAAGTGCACGGTTCACGTCATAGAAGAAAACATCCTAAAGGTCGTCGTAAGGTTGGTCGTAATAAGCGTCGTATGATGCGTAAGCGTCGTAGCCTTCGGACTAATGGGTAATAAATAAGCGACTGGCGTCTTGGTGATTGAACCAATTGTCTAACAAAAGTTGGGCAGTAGATCAAAACCAGGGCGCTATTTGGATTAAATAGCCTGCGAACGCTCGTTATTTGATTAAAAACAGAGCAAAGCGAATCTTTTTCTGGATATTATTATCCGGAGCAAGATTCGCTTTGCTTTTTTTTCGTGCCGTCAGGTACAATATATTCAGTCCATACAAGTTAAGTTTTTTAAGGATGCGAAACACAGGGAATAGTGTTTCGCAAAATATCTGTCAACAATCCAGGGAAGGGATGTCGCATGTTGGAATTTGCACTGTCATTCGAGAAGGTTTTAATTCGTTGGCCAGACAACACACCGTGGACGATTGCCCAAATAGCCGACTTTACTAACAGTTCTATATCAACATCCGTTGATGCGGTCTCGACGACCCTTAATCGAGAATTTGACGTTCACGAGACCATTACTCCGGCCGAGGGTCGCCAAGTCCTCGCCATCCTTAAAGACCGCCTTCATCGTCAATTTGAAGCGCGGGAGCAACGTATTCAAGCTAATCGCGACGCTGCCATGCGGGCCTATGACCTAACTATGGATCGTGTTCGAGTTAGTCAGTTGGCAAAGGACTGGCGTGGAGCTTACAAGTCGTTAGCTTATTTTGTTGGGCGTTACGATAAAAATATTGAGCATGACCTACTAGTGGCTTTGTGTGGAGACTGCATTCGTGTTGGGTCAAAAGCTGGCTTCAATATGCAGGAAATTGGGCAATGGTTTCGCAAGGCAGTCGAAGCAGCGATTCTAAGTGGTTCTCCTGTGGTGCTTGAGGATGCTCTAGATTTCGTCGATGCGTACGGAGAGATTTTTGCTACAGATGCGACAGGCGTGGGTGCTAAAATCCTCAAAAATGCTCTAACGATTTTAGAAATTCCTGCCATCGATTGCAATCTAGGATTTCAATGGATGAATCTCAACAATACACTTCGCAGTTAGTTCCTGGCGCGAAAGCGCCAGGGACGTGTGCTGTTAACAGTTTTTGGTAAATCCCCGATTTTGACAATACGACTTTGCATTATTGAACATCTCGACGATTAAATTTGAATATTTGAGTACATCGTGCACAACTTGGTCGGATTCATCAATAATATATTCATGTGCAATCTGATTTCGTAAATCTTTCAAAATGCCGTAATTCACTTCCTCTCGCAAAACCCCCCGTTTCTTGAAACGATTGACTCGATCAAGGACGCTACCATCATCTGTGAGCTCAATTTTATCAATAGTTCGAAGCAACTTTTGTGTTAAAAAATCAAGTGCCCTGGCATATCTAGTAGTGAGCGACTCCAGAGTTTCCCTTTCGTCATCACTCAAGGCCTTAGTCGGAACCCGATTCAATAAGAGTTTCGATTTTTCGACACTCTTCACAAAAATGGCAACAGCCTTTTCGGCAAGCGCTAAATCGATTAGCAGTTGCTTGTGAATCAAATCAGTCATGCTCGACTCCAAATGGTTATTTTTTTTTGATTGATCATGTCATAAAAGTTGTTGGTTGATTCATTGTTTGACTTTCTGTTTTGGTTCCAAACAAGTAAATCGATTTTCTGTTGACCAATCATAGAACAGATTTGGCTCCGAAGGGCCATGGCCAATTTCTTGGGCTCGACTTTGTCTCCGGTAATTTCTATGAGCAGGTCTATATCACCGCCCTTATCTAAGAGATTAGTTCTAGAGCCAAAGACGGCAATGCTGACAATTGAGTCCCCATCATCAACATTTTGCCGAGCGTTGATAATGGCTTCGAGATCAAATGGGGAGAGACGCACGGAAGCCGTCATATTTAAGTCGATTCCTTTTATTTATCCGATACAGATCGTAAGGCATTCAAGATCGTAAGGCATTCAGAGCCTATTTGCAAATATCGGGCAGCACATTTTGCCACTTTTTTGAACATTTTGTGCTAGATTTTGAGCTCGCCACGCTGTTATTGGGCGCAGATGCGTAGCGAAATTTCGACCTCATACCTATAAGAGGTCCTGAATTGACGCAGAGCAACTGATTAATGAGCGGACTTTCGAACTCTTTGATCCAATGAGACTATAAGGCCTAGGGCTGTCAGAACGAGCAATGCAGAACAAATGACGATAGAGTCAATCCCGATCAACTCGCCGGTTGGGCTGCTGCTCAACAGTCGAGACGAAAATATCGCGCCTGCTGACATCGCAGTGTGTTGTACCGCCGATTGCATTGACATAAACCCCGCACGTTCCGACGGCAAAGGAACCTTAGACGATAGTGTTTGAGTGCTTATATTTCTTAGGGTGCCAAAGAGCATGAACCCAATAAACAAGGCGTACGCATTTAGTAATGGGGGTGCTTGGTACATTCCCCAATACAAGGTGCCAAGGAATCCCAACGAGCCAACCGTGAACCAAGGAACACTTCCAAATTTATCTATTAATTTTCCACACGTTGCCATAACGATCAAGCTGCAGATGCCGCCAATAAAATACAAACGCCCCATTTCCTCCCGTGGGAAATGTTGGTTCAGCTGCACAAAGCCGGCAATATTTGGAAAAATTAAAAATCCTCCCATCATGACACAAAATAATAGGGCGTAACTGTTCAAAACGGTGCGTTGAGTCAAAAGTGATTTAAAAACACTGCGCGAAAGGTCGAACTTTACGCTGACGACATTCCCCTTTAAGAGAGGTAATTTGAAATGTGCTAAGCAGCCAACAGCTACAGCCATTAGACTCACCATAATAAAAGGTGCGTTCCAGCCGCCAATTCTTGCGACCTCTAACCCCGCCGGCACACCAATTATTGAGGCCGCAGAAAAGCCCATCATTATTTTTCCAAGCGCTGCTCCGCGTCTTTCATGAGGGACGAGGTCACCAATAATCGCAAAGCCAATGGCTGTGGCGGGGCCTCCAAAAATGCCCGCTAGCACGCGAGCCCAAAGCAGCGTACGAAAATCTACCGCAAACGCACCGGCGGCAGTTCCGATGGCAAGGCCTGCGACCGCCCATACAAGGGCCGTTCGGCGACCTATTCGGTCCAAAAAAAGTGATCCAAGCAATCCGCTCACAGCTGCAGCCATAGTGTAGGATCCTGCCAAAACGCCCATGTGACTGATGCGTATTGCTAAAGCTTTCGCAAAATCGGGGCCGAGCGGCATGACCATCATAAAATCTACGATGTTTACAAATTGAACCGCAGCAATCACCATGATGGCCATGCGCTCCTGTTTTTTTACGTCAAGGGAATCACTTGTCGCGTGAGTCGAGTTGATTAACGGTCCAGATGCGGTCATTTTCGCTGCCTTTTTTTAGAATTTTGCTTGCGGTTAGTGTTCCTGTTGATTTCGTCTATTCCATGGTAGCATGTTTCGCGGTCTTAGAAAATGGGCTGCAAAAGTTGGACTGTTTTTTGGTAATGATGATTAGGGAGCTCATGTGTGTTACAGCATTCTAGTTCAACAAGACCTGAAGGTTCTTGAGCGAGAGTTCGGAGCTATGCCTGTTCGTACACAATTTGATCATTATGTCGCTTGAACTATTGGGTCATACCGTGGACTCCCATTATATTGTGAGGACCATGGACAAACATGAGTAGAATTTTACGTCTTACAATAATTTATGTTTCCCTAATCTGTGAGCCATCGCTCTCTGGCGAAAATGACGAGACACCCTGGTCATATGCCACAGACAGCCCTGAGGCGGATGCGAGCGAAATATTGCTGCCAGTGGCCTCGTTGATTTTGCCTGGTTTTGGGCAATGGTGGCGAGGGCAATACGTCAGCGGTTCCATTTACTCTGGTGTGGCCATCGGAGGCATCAAGTATGCAAAAAATGCCGAGTCCGATTTTGGCGCGACCAAAATTAAGAGCGGCGATCTCGCGACTAAGAACGTAGCCATTCGCAAATACTTGCTTGCCAATCAAACCTATCAAGTCTCCGGAGGGCTTAGTCTTTATCACACCTTCAGATCGTCCGTTTGGCAACGGCAAAAATTTGGGGCGTATGGTTTTTTGGGCAAGGGGGACTCCCCGACTGACATACTTATAGCTCCGTTTCAGTTCAAATATTTAGCCCGATCAAGCACCTTTATTCCTTTGGGTGTGGTTGCTGCCTTTGCTTGGTATTCAGCATTACACCCACAACAAGGATTTTACAATTCGGGGTTTAGTAAGGAAGACCCCTGGTTTGCCGCAGGATTTTCCTATAATGCGGGCACCCATGAAGAGGCCATTTTTCGCGGCTGGGGAATGCCCTTATTCCACGAAGCTGGCCTATCAAATACTTGGTCAAATTTAGCTCAAGCCAGTTTGTTTGCGGCGGCTCATCTAGGGTCAAATCGCTTTCCTTTGCCTCAGTTTTTGTTAGGCATTCACCTCGGCAACGTCACTCAAAATAATAGCTGGACCCTGTCAGAATCAATCTTTATCCATGTCTGGTGGGACGTCGTTGTATTTTTAAGCAGTTATCATGTCGAGCGAAATGCCGCTAAAAACACAATGGAAACAGGCGCATCGGGTGATTTTCACAAGCCTCCTAGCCTGTCATTGCCACCAATTAGCCTGCATTTTTAAGCCCTACTCCAAATTCGGAGCCAATTCGGGGTCAGTGCGCCCCGGACTAGGCAATTTTGGCTACTAGGCAAGGCACAGTAACCACAGGCTATAATGGACATAACGGAACAGTGGCGTGTGGATACTCATTTTTTTCCTAAAGAATGGATGGCCCATCCACCGATCCACAGTGAATAGGTGGAGATTATCCACTTAGTGGTGTGCACTATAAATAGAGGAATGTTGTTATGCTGTCACAAAAAATAAATTATATGATTCCCATCCCCACGCAGGAAGCTATTCATAGTCCGCGTACTTTTTCTATGATCGTTATGCTCATAGCATTGTCGCTGTTTTCAGGCATCGCAAAGGCTGAAGGCTTAGAGCTAAATCCGGACGAGTTAAAGGGAGAGTCGACCAAAAAAGCGGTGTCGATTCTTCAAAACAGATACTTCCTGAAAGCGTGGAGGCCAGAGGTTGGGGTGCTTGCCGGTAGCGTCACCAACGAGGCTTTCACTAAAACGCGCACACGAGGCTTGCGTGTGGGAGTCTTTTTAAACGAATGGGTGGGTCTTGAGTCTCAATACATTCTGACCACGGTTAGAGATTCCGCAGATAGGAAGGCACTGAATCAAAAAACATATCGTGATCGCACCGATGCAAATAAAATAGTTGTCGCTGATGCTGAAGTAAATCCGATCCAGTCATTTCAAGATTTTGTCCTGATTGGCGCACCTCTATACGGTAAGGTCAACATTCTTGATCTGGCTATTGTGTACGTCGATATTTACGGAGCCATAGGCCTATCAAAAGTGGGAACTCAGCAAGGAACAAAAACGGCTCTCGCCATTGGTGGTGGGCAGCGATTTTATTTTGCTCAGCGGTGGTCTGCGCGCCTGGATTTTCGTAATCGATCCTACTCAGAATCAAGAAACGGTACGGAGTCGCAGCACAATTCCTGGACCGTCGACGGGGGAGTTAGTTTTATGTTTCGATAGCGGTAAGGCAACAGACTCAATCTGGCTACTGCCATATAGGTGCCCATGCTTAGCATTTACGAAACTGGAGGAAGTATGAACGTCGGAGCCAAAAGGCTAATCATGATCATGAGTGTTGCACTCATATGTTTTTTGACGTCTTCAACAGATTCTTTCGCGGCAGAAAAGGCAGTGTCGTCGTCCCAAGGCAATCCCAAAGTCTGGGCTGCGTTTCAGGAGCTTAGACGCCGCTATCGAGGCGGTGAAATTGGCGATGAAGGCATGTGGGCAGCCGTCACGGGCATTGCAGATGAACTCAAAACATTGACTCGTTACCAGCAGGCGTCTATTTTGCAAACTCAAGCGACACTCATGTCGACGGCGAAGCATCCAATACTATCTGCCGTTTACGCAGCACAAGCGCTGCGTGATGCGGCTGATCCGCTAGACGAAGAGTACCGCAGAAGCTGGGTCATATTGCGCGATGTTTCTCGATCCTATCCGATTCAAAATATTATTGAAGACATTGGCGCCACGATCGATTTGAAAGGGAATCCTGCCCCAGCCTTTGGGGGAGATTGGAATTATTTCTTGGGGAACGCACTTTTAAAGGTCAAGAAATCTCAGGAGGCCTTGGAGGCGTATCAAAAAGTAAACGATGGTGATCGCTACTATTTGCCCGCTTTGTTTCAAGTGGCCATGATTCACCTCGATGGCAAGAAGAATGCGGAGGCCATCTCGACCTTAAAAATGATCGTGGCTCCTTCGCGGAGCAAGCATCGAAATCTCTCCCGTTCTGAATATACGGCCATGCTTGACCACGCTAACATGGCACTCGGTCGCATTTATTATGAAGAGCGTAATTTTGGCGATTCCGTAAAGCAGTATCGCATGGTCAGTAGAGACGGATCTCAGTTTTACGATTCGCTGTTTGAGCAAAGTTGGGCCTTATTTTTGGCCGGATACCCAAACCATGCATTAGGTATGATTTATGGAGTTCGAAGTCCATTCTTTAAAGATACCTTTAGTCCCGAAGCCACCATGCTTGCATCAATCATCTATTATTGGATGTGCCGCTATGATGATTCTCGAGAAGAGCTAGGAAAATTCATTACTCAGCATCAAGGCGCCATTGAGTCGCTCGATAAATATTTAGGCCGAGGCACCACTGACCCCATGTCCTATTACAGGTTATTTGAGGATGCGGTAACAGGAGTATCCTCAGAAGCACTTGGACTTCCGCGCGAGGTGGTGGTTATGGCTTCGCAGCAAGATAATCTGCTCTATGTGCGTGATCAATATGCGGCAGCGATTAAAGAAATGCAGAAGCTTGATACGAAGGGCATATTCGGCAGCCGCGAGCGTTTGGAGAGTCCTCGTAGCTATCTGGATCGCTGGGCCTCAGTTCTGCGAGGAGAGATTGGCTTACGACTTTATGGTGAACTTAAAGCCATGAAGTCGGAGTACGAACGTCTTTACGATCAGGGGCAGTTTCTTTATGTGGAGCTACTAATGAGTAAAAAAGACCAACTTCTTGGCAAAGAACTTCATGGTGACGACAAATTTTCTAAGGTGAGTGAAATGGACGGCGTTCGAGGCTGGGGCAAAAAAACTCAGGCTTGGGCGGGAGACGACAAAGAGGAATATTGGGTAGATGAACTGGGATATCATGTATTTAGAATTCAGCCACTGTGCAAGTCAAAAAAGTAAGCTTCAAAATGTAAGGAGATGATTATGACTAGAGGTAATAAAATCGTGAACTCCATCCTTAGCGCACTCATCTATTGTAGCCTGACGACTCCGCTTTATGCTGGAAGTACTGCGCGTGCGATACAAGCGAATACAGGCGCGCAGGCTGCCCCCACGAAAGAAGACGGTGTAGACTTTTTGTCCACAGCGCCGGTTGGAGTTTCCCAGGAGGCCAAAGATGCAGCAGACGTGCTGCGCCTTCAAACAATTGACAGTATTAAGAAGCTCTTAGGTGACAAGCGAAATTCTCGAAATGAATTCGAGCTCTCACTTCGACTAGGGGAACAGCATGTCGAGCGCGCCGATTATTTGCGAGATCTTGAAATTCAAAAGTATGTTGCCGACTTCAATACCTGGGACAAAGGTGACCCTAAAGTTCGGGCCAAAGTTGCGCCAAAGGCTGTATACAAAAACTCTGAAACAAGTCTTTTCAATGCGGTCCAAGTGTTTCGCATGCTGGTCAACAAATTTCCTACTAACGCAAAAACCGACCAAGCTTTGTACTCTCTAGGAAGAACTCTAGGTCGTCTGAATGATGACAACGCGATTCAATACTATAATCAGCTCATTAAAAATCATCCAAATTCACGCCTGATTCCTGATGCGTGGCTGGCTCTTGGTGAATATCATTTTGACAAATTCAACATTAAAGAGGCGACTGTCGCGTATCAAAATGTGATGGCGTTCAAAGATCATCGAGCTCATGCATATGCGGTTTATAAATTGGGTTGGTGCTTCTATAACAGTCAAGGTGAGGGCGAAAAAAAACCAGGCGAGAATCTTAGAAAATCGATTGCCGCATTTAAGCTTGTCGTAAAATTGGCGGACAAGGATCCTACGTCTCGTTTTAAGCTTCGTGACGAGGCCATTCGAGATCTAGTCATGGCATTTGCTGAGGCGGAAGACACCGAGGGTGCTTGGGCGTATTTTAAGGAGAACGGTCTTGAGCAAAAGTTTTTTGCGATGCTTGAAAGGCTAGGCGGGATTTATGCCGCAAATGGAAAGAATGGTAAGGCTATTGAGATTTATACCCGACTTGTCACGGAATCTCCGACGAGAAAAGGCAATCCCAATATTCACAGGAAGCTTGTAGAAATCTATGACGAGGAGCGGCAATTTGCCAAAGCTACGACCACGATCAAGGTCATGCATGCGCTTTACGTTAGAGATTCAAATTGGACGGTCGCTAACAAGGATAACCCGAGTGTATTAAAGGGAGCCTATGACTTGACCGAGCGAACCACCCATCGTTTTGGGACACTTTTTCACAGTCGAGGCCAAAAAATAAAAGATAAGACATTAGAGACGGAAGCTGCGAACCTCTACTCGGTTTATCTTGAGAGTTTTGCAAAACTTGAGCCAGCCTATGAAGTTCGCTACTACCTCGCGGACATTCAAATGGCACAAAAAAATTACATTCAAGCATCGTTGAATTTTATAATTGTAGCGAGGCAAAAGCCTGTTGGTGGAAAATACACAAAGGAAGCGGCCTTTAATGCGGTGGAATCAATTTCAATTTTGAATGCAGACACCAAGTTTCCGGCAGTGCCTCCTCCAGGACAGGCGCCTTCCGAGCTGCCAATTCCTAAAATAAAATCTCTGTATGCAAACACGCTTGATTTCTATACGGATCTTCTTCCATTGGAAACGCCATCCCTGGCGATGCGGTACTCTGCCGCTCAAATATTCTTTGACTACGGTCATTATAAGGTTGCGATAACTCGTTTCGATAGCATCGCCACAAAGTATAGCTCTACCAAACAAGGGCAGGGTTCCGCTCGCACCATCGTTGCATACTATAACGAAAAATCTGATTGGACCAATGTCGTTATTTACGGAAAAAAATTCATCGCAAACAAAGAACTCATGCAGGATGCAAATGTCAGGAAGTTTGTGGACGACAGTCTTCAGACAGCGATTTTCAATAGTGCTGTGGCGTCAGAGAAGGCCAATGACTATTTGAAGGCGGCCAGTCTATTCCTTGAGTATCAGAAAATGTATCCCAAAAACAGCAATGCTGATCGTGCCGTCTATAATGCCACGCTGAATCTATTCAAAGGCGGGCAGGTAGAACAATCGATTGCAGCACAAAAATTTCTATTAAGTACCTATCCTACATCAAAGCTTGCGCCAGACGTCACGGCCAGTATGGCTGAGACCTACGAGGCCATTGCTCAGTTCAAAAATGCTGCTGAGACTTATACACGGTTTGCGACGATGTATCCCTCCGATAAGAGAGCACCTGCGGCATTGTACAATGCGGGCGTCCTGTATCGGGGAGTTCAGCTGGTTGACTTGTCGGCCGCTTCCTTTGCAGGCCTCTATCGCAGGTATCCAACGCACGTTGCCGCCAATGACGCACTTTTCCAATCGGCAAAGCTGAAGGAAGCGAAGCATGATTATAAGGGAGCGATTTCCGATTATAATTTGTTTTGGAGCAATCCGGTGAACAACGGTAAAGATGAATCGTTGTTCGCTTTTGCAAAAACCATTGAGCTTCGGCTCGCCGACGACTCAAAAAATTCAGGTGCCCTCAAAGACTTTGGAAAATTAGAGGCTACACTTTTGGCAAAATCGGCACCGGCAGCCCCAGAGGCGAGGCGCATCGTAGCCAAACATCTGTTTGAACTGCAGGAGCCAGTTGTCAAGGCGTTTGGGATGATCTACCTCAACAATGGCAGCAATATAGAGGCCGATGCTGCAGCCAAGCAAGCAAAATTGGTTCGACTCAATGCTGCTTATCAACGAGTTCTGAGTATCCGGAACGCCGAGTATAGCGTCGCAAGTAACTACCGCTTAGGGGAGATGCATGAAGGTTTTGCTAACGCGCTATTTAACGCACCTGCGCCAGCAAAAGCAAGCCAGGCGGAGACTCTGAAATTCAAGAGTGAACTTGAAAAGGTAGGATTCGGCCTGAAAGATGATGCCTACAAATTTTATGAGACAGCATACCTACAGTCGAGCGAGGTGGAGACCTTCACTAGCTGGACACAGAAAACATATCAAAAAATGGTTCAGCTAGCTCCACAGAAGCATGCGGTTGTTGATGAGCTGTCTTCTAGGCCGGATTATATGTCACTTAGAGTTTCGCTGAGTGACGCAACTAAGGATCTTTCAAAGGACTAGGTTTTGAGTTTGGTTTTTTTGGTCAAATATTGGAAATTTTTTTTGTGCGTGATTATCAACTAGAGGAGAAGTGTTATGAAGCAATATCAGATGATTTCAGTGAGCGTTGTCATTCTCGCGATGGCTACGGCGTCGTGCCGCACGCTAGCAACGGGCGGAAAAATCGTTGATAAGAGTCGTAATGAAGTGGTGATCAGCTCGCCTGGAAATCAACAAACGGCCATTCCTGATGGTAGTAAAGATACTTCGATTACAAGTGCCAGAGAGAAGCTAGAGGTCATTGTCAAGGAGCGGCCTAGAGATATTCAGGCCATTCTCAGCCTTGCTCAGCTGCAATTGGCCCAAGATCGATTTGCTGATGCAGAGGCCACAAGCCGCAGTGCATTGATGATTGATATAAGAAATCAAGAGGCTCATAAGGTGCTGGCTCAAATTGCCATTCGCACCCATAACTACGACAAGGCCCTTATTTTTCTTACGTCCCTCGGTGGGGAGTCGTCCTCTGATTCCAGCGTACATAATATGTTAGGCCTCATTGCACTGGCAAACGGAGATAACGGCGAAGCCATGAGAATATGGAAGCGGTCTCTTAACTTAAATGCAAGTGATATATCGGTACGCATGAATATGGGTGTTTTGTATTTGAAATATCGTTTGCTTGCACAAGCCAGATCTCAATTCGAACGGATTCTTAAAGTCGCACCAAGTCATCAGGATGCGAAACTTCATTTAGCTATAATTGATGCCTCCCGTGGCAAAAATGCAGAAGCCATTGTGACGTATCAAGAAATTCTTTCTAGTGACAGCACAAACCAGCTGGCCCTCTATAATATGGCGATTGCTCAAAAAAACTCAAATCTACTCGATGAATCCATCGCAACCCTAAAAGCGTACATAAAAGCATCGCCTCAAAAAACCGAAAAAACGGATCATGCCTTCGCGTTGATCGAGGACATTAATGGAATGAAAACGGCACGCGGCGAAAAGGCGTCAGATGAAGATCTGAGGGCCCTTGCCGACGAGCTTGGCACACGTCAGCCAAGCCGTTCAAGCGACAAATCAAAGGGCCCAGTTGCAGCCTTAGAGAGTCCAGTTGCTGCTCCTGCAGCAGCTAGCAGCCCTGGACCTCAAAAGCTAAAGGCCGTCGCAGTGTCCCCAAAGAAGGTTTCGCCAGTGGCGGTTCCTGTGAAGCCTGAGGTGGCCAAGCAGACGACGCCGACCGATGCAGAAATGGACGAACTGGAGAAGCAACTGAAAGCGCCGGCTCACTAAAGTTAACGTGCATTCGCACACTGTATTCGACGTAGAGGAGAACTATGAGTAATCAAATTTTAATGGCCTTCGTAACTCTCATTATTTTTAGCTTCAGTCTTTCGACCGTGGCCCTGGCGGAAAAGAAATCTAAAGGAAAAGGAGCCGCTACAAAGACTTCTGCTAGTAAGTCTGCACCTTCCCAAAAACCTAAAACGGTGAACCCTAGTGCATCCAGTGATGGCTATTCTGAGGTTTCATCGACCCGTATTGATTTTACCGATACAGCTATTGACGGTAAAATGAAAACCCCAGAAGGATTTATGCTGCAAGGGCATCAGAGCAGCAGCATGAGCGATATGGTTAAGTTAAGAAGTCACTTTCGCAATGAATTGGATAACTCAAAAAGTGCGACGAAAGCAATTGTGAAATAATTATGGTTTTGGATTTTCGGGGGTAGGCATGGCGATGAAAAATTTTTGGATGAAGGCTGCTGCTATTATTTTAGCGGTCGGACTATTTTCAGGAGAGTCTTTCGCAGGTGGGAAGTCCAAAGGAAGTGCAAAGAAATCGTCGGACTCGAAATCTAGCAAATCGGCAAAGGGGAAGTCCTCTAAAACTTCGGGTGAAGGTGAAAAACCTTCGGATCCGGGACCTGCTGCTGTAGGGGAAGCACAAAAAAAGACGAAAATTACGGTTCTGGCGGTGCTGGGATATTCCCTCGCCGAAAAGGGTCTTGCATTTGGTGGGAGCCTCGGCACGCAGAAAGCTAACGGGAGTGGCGTCGATTTGGGGTTGACGTATTCGCGTGGAACCATCGGCATCATCTCCGCAACGAGAACGCATTTTAGCGGGCGGTATCGACAAAGTGTTATGGGTAAAGGATTTGTGGCCGGTGGATTGGGGTTCAGTATGTTAAGCGGCGAGTGGTTAGCTATCGATGAGGAAATAACATCGGAATCACCTGGTAGTGCATCCGTCAAGGTTGTTACAATTGGTGGCGCGATTGGCTTGCGACTTCCGCTCGGTGGATTTGTTGTTGGCGCTGATTTGGTTGATTTTTCCTATCCAATTATGAAAATGGGTCTTAAATCGAAGCGTCCCGAGGAAGCGATTTATGATGTGGACGCAGCTGCTCAACAGGCAAATTTTAATAAATACGCTGGTGGAGCGCTAATTATGTCCAAATTGGCTATCGGCATCGCTTTTTAGATTCTACTGTGTATAGACTTGGTGCTATAGGGCAAAAAAACTGCGAACGCGCGGCCAATAAGTATCAAAACTTTTTTCCCCAGAAATATCCAGATACATAATTTGTTTTACATCTGGATCATGCTCCATTTGGAAGCCGTGCCCGATTTCATGGGCGAAAAGTTTTTGAACTTCATAGTTTGGAATTCCAGCAGCAGATTCCTTTGAGTTGCTACTCAAGAAATCCTCGTCAAATTCCACTTGAAGGCTATACTTTGTAGTTTCAGTTGCATTTGCGCCAGGAAGTGGAACAGTTGTGCCTTTGCGTTCAGTCGAGGAACTCCACTGGCCCCAGCCCACTTTACCGTCCCTAGTTTCAAGGCCCTTGGTAATAAGGATAGGGCTATTGACGGAATCCATTGAATCTGAAAATTCTAAAACAGTACTTCCAACGGAGGCATTATAGTTGGCTATCAGGCTTTTTATTAATGGCTTGTAAGCAGAGTGTTCTTGGCTGACGCCAAGAATATAAGATTTCACTTCGGATTTTTGAATATTCTGACCGCATGACGATAGAGATACGGCAACGGATAGAGAGGCAAATAGTCTAAGGAACATAAATACTCCTAACAGGGCAACAACAGATTTGGGCACAATTGCCAGCACCAACGACAGCAGAGGAAAGGGGAGTAGAAACTAAGCCAGATGGCTATACACACCGGGATTGTATATAACTTTAATTAATAAGTCAACAACATTCTATACAATTGTTAAAACATATTATAAACCGCAGTAACAAGTAACATATTGATATTGTTGAGTTTAAATACTTACGAATACCTGTCCAGCCATCTCGCTGCATATAACAGGTGTAAGCGCGTCCATGGGTGGGTCGCAAATGACTCGGCCCTTCTCGTCTAAGTCAAAGGTGCCGCCGTGGGCATGGCAAACCAAGCGGCCGCCTGAAACCTCGCCAAATTCGCTTAGCTTTACCGGCTGATGGGAGCATTGGTCGAGGTAGCACTGTAGCTGCCCCTGGCGCCGTATGAGGATGACGTCTGTCCCTGCGACGGTCCGGCCGACGATGGTCCCTTCGGGAAACTCCGCGGCTACGCCCACAAGATGAGATTGGGGCAATGCCACTATAGCACCCCGCGGCGCTCTTGATCCCGTTCTATGGCACGGAAAAGGGCTCCAAAATTACCTTCGCCAAAGCCAAGGTTATTTTTGCGTTGAATAAATTCAAAGAAAATTGGGCCGATAACATTCTTTGAGAAAATTTGAATGAGGTAACCGCTGTCGTCGCCGTCGACCAGTAGGTTGTAGTCCTTAATCTTCTGGTGGTCTTCGGAAACAATAGGGACTCTCGAGAACACTTCGTCGTAGTAGTCACTGTCGATATCAAGGGTCTCAAACTTGGCGCCTTCCATATCCTTCATAGTCTTGAGAATGTTTGGCGTGAGCAGGGCGATGTGTTGAATGCCTTGACCCTTATATTCGCGGAGATATTCATTGATTTGGCTTTTTGATTCCGTTCCCTCATTAATTGGAATGCAGAAACTTCCGCACGGGGAGCGCAGCGCAAAGCTCAAAAGACCGGTTTTTTCACCACGAATATCAAAATAACGAATGTCCTCAAAGCCGAAAACATCCCTGTAGAAATTAGCAAGCGGGATGAGCTCGCCAGGATAAACATTATTGGTTAGATGATCCATGAGGGCAAAGCCCTTTGGGCTTGCAAGGGTAGGATTTTTCACGGCCTCAAATCCCATTTGCTCATACCGCGAAATGTTTTTGTGGTCTTCAATGAAGTATATGACGCTTTCGCCTACGCCGACGATGGCCGGTACCTTCTTGCCGTTTCGCAGGTAGTCGGTCTTTAATGCCGGCTTGGCGCCGCGTGAGACAGCCACCTCAAAGGCACGGTCTGCATTTTCAACGCGCCAGCCGGTTGAGCACACACTCGGACCGTGAAGCTTCGCGAAATCGGCGGCAAACGAGTTTGGGTTTTTGTTGATCAAAAAATGAATGTCATTTTGATTATAATAATCGACCAAGCCCTGAGGCTGAGATTTGGTACAAGAAAATCCCAGGTCGAAAAAAAGTGTGTGGAGATCTTCTGATTTCGGCGAAACGAACTCGACAAATTCAAAGCCAAGGATACCAACGGGGTTTTTTTGAGAGGTGGTCATTTCGGATCTCCGCAAATATTTTTAAAACGTTGCTAAGGGGTCGAGTCTAATAGGCGTTTTTGTGAATAATCCCTCTAACAAAGGTAAGCAAGAGAATTCGGAAGTCAAAGCCTAAAGACCAGTTTTGAATATAATAGAGGTCACATTCAATTCTCTTTTCAATGCTAGTATCTCCTCGCCAGCCGTTGACTTGGGCCCACCCTGTGATGCCGGCTTTGACTTTGTGGCGCAAAAAATACCCTGGAATCTTGCGGCGAAAATCATTAACAAAAATCGTTCGTTCAGGGCGAGGTCCAACTAGACTCATGTCACCAATTAAAACATTGAAAAATTGCGGCAACTCATCCATGCTCGTTTTCCGCAGAATTCTTCCGAACCAAGTGGCCCGATTATCGCCTTCTTTG
This sequence comes from Bdellovibrio sp. ZAP7, assembly GCA_945900755.1. Classification (GTDB taxonomy): domain Bacteria; phylum Bdellovibrionota_B; class Oligoflexia; order Oligoflexales; family RGVZ01; genus CAMDKS01. The sequence continues at coordinate 12,084 of CAMDKS010000028.1, read as the reverse complement.
GCAAAAATGGCTCCGGTCGCCTTCTCTGCGTTAACTGGCATGGTCCTGAATTTCCAAATCATGAACGTCTGACCGTCTAGACCCATGCGTTCTTGACGATACAAAATAGGGCCCCTCGACATGAGAGGAATAATGATACACGAGGCCATCATAATTGGTGAAAAAAGGATGATGGCCACCAAAGCTCCCAAAAAGTCGACGACTCGCTTAAAAACTCCCTGGACTCCGACCAGGGGGCTATCATGAATACTTATAACCGGTACCCCTGATATTAATTCGATACCTGCGGCCAAGCGTGTGAACTTCATCAAGTCCGGCAACAGCTTGACGTCAGGTACTTGATTGGCGATCGCCTCGAGTTTTTCCTCAATCCAGCCAAAATTCTTGTAAGATAAAGCAACGATCACGGTCTGCATAGGGTGGAGCGTAAAAAATGCTGGCCAGTCGTTTTGATCCTCAAAAATCCGCAGCTGTTTGCCGTCAGCAATTTTTCGGCCCACATCCATTTGATTTTGATCGCCGACGAGGATGATGCCCGCAATGTCATTTGGTGCAACCTCGCCCATTTCGGCCATTTTTATGGCCGTCTCTACAAACTCCCCAGAACCAATGATTAATGTTCGGCGGCGAGGAGCGCGCTTGCGATAGATGCGTAATGATTTTCGAATAATGCTACGACCAGCAATAATAAGGAGCGGGTGAATAGCCGCAAAAATACCGATCGTGATTCGACTATATCGATACTCTTCGTAAAAATAAGTAAACGTAATAAACGTCAAGGTGGCTACGGTCGAGGACTGAAGCACGTCCAGGGCTTCGAGGATGGCGCTACGGTGGCGATTGCTACGGCGGTAAAACCCCGAAACCGCAAACACAGAAATCCAAATAATGGTGATAAAGGGCATTAATTTTAAATAGAGACCCACAGCTGGCACGCCGTGAAGGACCTCCATGCCGCTGTGAAAGCGAATCACCCAGGCAGCTCCCCAAGCAAAAAGCACCATAATGATATCAACAGTAATACGAATGAGGGTCAGAATATTTTGCTTCCGTGGGTTCATAGGGTCACATCTTGTTCAAGTAACTCATCAATGATGACGCGCATTTTGGCGGAAAATGCTTCGTGTCCATACTTTGCGGCATGCTGCTCCAGCGTTAGTCGACTCCAGACGGTGGCTTTGTGCTGCTCGATGGCCGCGCATAAGGAGTCAATCGTGGGCTCAGCAAAGAAAAGACCCGTTGTACTTTCAATAATATAATCTAGTGCACCGCCAGCCTTATAAGCAATCACGGGAGTTCCGGCGGCCATGGCCTCAATAGCCGTTATGCCAAAATCTTCGACCCCAGGGAATAATAGGCCATCGGCCTCACGCATGAGGGTGGTCCACAACTGATCGTCGGGGGCATTGATCACAGTCGTGTGAGGGCCGGCCATAGACTTTAGTCGTCCATAGTCTGGGCCTTGTCCAGCAACGATTAGTTTGCGACCAAGTTTTTCGCAGGCTGCAATGGCCAAATCAAAGCGCTTGTAGCCAACGAATGCTCCTGCCGCAAGGAGATAGCCTTTTTTTACTTGGGTATCTGAGCTTTTGAATTTTTTTACGTCAACCGGAGGCGGAACGATCAGTGCCGTTCGCGCATAATATTTTTGGACTCTTTGCCGAATGAAGGTTGAATTTGCGACAAATAAATCCACGCGGGTCGAAGACGCCGTGTCCCAAACTCTTAGCAGGGAGCTGACGAAATCAACGATAAATCCAACGACAGGAATCTTTCTTAAGGCGCCAACGTACTCGTCTCTTTGATCCCAAATATACCTCATCGGCGAATGAATATAACATAGGTGCCGTGCGCTCGGATCAACGAGCACGCCTTTTGCCACACAACTTGACGTGCTGATCACAAGATCAAAACCAGAAAGATTAATGGATTCAATCCAGATCGGAAATAGTGGCAAAAGCGCTTTTCGCATAAAGCGCAGGCGATTTGCACCTGGGTGAACGATGATTTTTCTGTGTTGGAACGTCTCTGGGAGAGATGATAAATCACAAAATAACGTGAAAATAGGTGCGTCAGGATAAAGACTTGCGATAGATTCTAAGACCTTCTCACCGCCCCGCCAACTCACTAACCAATCGTGAACAATCGCAACTCGCACAGCTTTTGCGCCCTCTTTATCAAATCGCCAATTTTTAATAACCCGCAAACTACTGATCTCATTATGGTTATAAAGTTAGAAAGTCGCATCAAAAATCGCAACAATTCGCTAAAGTTGCGTCTTGCCAACGGTTTCAGCCGTAAAAATAATGCTCGGCAACATTTGCACCCAGGTAGAACATGAGGTTATGATTAAAAGACAGGTAACAAAACTATTTTCTTGACACGAGTTAATTCCCTTGAATGAAACCGTGTCAACCCTAGGAAGTGTGATAAGCGCCGAGCCCCCAATTTTTGTGGGTGGCGCATCTCGACCACTCGCACGGAGAAGCAACTCGTTATGAGCTATTCTGACAAGCGTCCTGAATCTGTCGTGTCGCCAATTTCTGCCGCAAAATTGTTGCATGAAAACACAATGGCGGTTCATCCAGAAACTTGGTCACACTCATTTCCTGAGATTATTGGTCGCAGTAGTGCAATGAGTGCGGTTCTTCAGTCAGTGGTGAAAATTTCCCGAAGTGATAGTTCGGTGCTAATTAATGGCGAAAGTGGAACCGGCAAAGAATTGATAGCTCAAGCCATTCACCGCCTATCCAATCGTAGTCACAAGCCATTTATCGCCATCAATTGTAGCGCTATTCCTGAAAACCTATTGGAAAGTGAACTCTTCGGCCATGAAAAAGGCGCATTTACTGGAGCCATCCAGCGTCACCCTGGCGTTTTTGAGCGGGCCAATGGTGGCACATTGTTTTTGGACGAAATTGGCGACATGGCTCCCGCCCTGCAATCTAAACTTTTGCGTGTGCTACAAGAAAAAACGTTCACGCCTGTTGGTGGTAAGGAACTGTGCCGATCGGATGTTCGGGTCATCGCTGCGACCCACGTTGATCTCGAGGGTGCGATCATCCATGGATCCTTTAGAAGTGACCTCTATTATCGTATCAATGTTCTTCCGGTTTCTCTTCCAGCACTTCGCGAGCGTAGTGAAGATATTCCGCTTTTGTTGGCCTACTTCATCGAAGTCTCAAATCGCATGCACCCGCAACAGCAGCCCTGCTGGTTTAATCAAGAGTCGTCGTCCATCCTCAGTGTCCAGATGTGGCCGGGAAATATACGCCAGCTGCAGAATATGGTAGAACGCTTGGTTGTGATGCGTGGAGGCGGACAAATTTGTGTCGAGCACCTTCCTCGTGAGTTTCAGTCGGCTCGTCCCAACCCATTGACAGGACATTCAAGCGCATTCGGAGCTTCTCATTTTTCAGCTTCAAGTGGATTTGCCGGCCAGTGGTCCTCGCCAAATCAGCCAAAAATCCACTCAGGTGTGCCTCCTACGTCCTTACAAAGTCTGAATCCAAGGCCGGGTGTCCCAGAGATGACTATGCCGACGTCCTTTGGAACCCTTCCTCAGCATGGGATAGACCTCGTCGCGTTCATCGAAGGTTTGGAAAATAGCCTGATTACTCAGGCACTATTGAGAACCGATAATAATCGCAATCAAGCGGCCAAACTTCTGGGAATGAATCGCACCACACTTGTGGAAAGAATCAAAAAAAGGAAGCTTTCCCCAATGAATCCAGCGAGTGAGGAATTATAATTAAAAATAATACTCCAAGATTTCCGAGTTATAGAAAATATAGGTAAAATAATAAATAGGTACAATTGGTTTAGACACACGAACGGGGGTTTTATGGCTAAGAAAATAATCATTCAACTAAGTCTAGCATCAGTCGCAACATTTTGCGGAGGGACGGCAGCGTCAGCATTCGTCGCACCTCAGCACAGTTTTACAACTAATGCGATAAATCAACTGATGAAAAAAGGCGAAAAAACTCTTCGTCCCAATACGGTGTCCGTAAATAAAAAGAGTTTTAATTCGCGCTTCGGTGCGGGTGCAACGGTTGAAGTTGACGCTCGTAGCGGCGCCGTTCGACTCATTACCGGAGATCTATCTAGCGCCAATCAAGGAAAAAATTTCGTTGCCAGTGATTTTGTGGATGTGGCGACAAATTGGATTGCTGCCCACGAAGATATTTTGCAAGTGAAGCTTGAAGATGTTGTGATAAATAGCGATGCAACCCTTATGGGTGATGACGTGCAATTTATCTCCTTCAAAGTTCTGCGAGATTCAACGCCGGTTATTGATGCGGCGATCAACTTTCGATTTAAGTTCGGAAAATTAGTGCAAGTTATGTCAAGTTCGTTTGGTGAGGCGTTAGATGATACTCGCGCCGATTTCGTTAGCGCAACTGACGCAATTGAACGTGTAGCCTCAGCTGCCAGTATTCAAGAGCGTGGTCAGGCTTTTAGAGTTGTGACAACGGCCAATGGATATAAGCTCGTTCGCGTGAATATAGCGCTTGTTAGTGCTGACGGTGAAAAACTAGATGTTCAAACAGAAGCGGCAAACGGCGAAATATTTGAAGTGCGTGATACTCGTCACTATGCTTCGGGGAAAGCTCACGGCGCCGTGTATCCTCGTACTTACTACCAAAGCACCCTTGTTGACGTGCCCTTGTCAGAGGTTACGGTTACCAATGCTTCGGCGACCGCCATTGATGGATCATTCACCGCAACCGGAGCTACGGCGCCTAGCATAGCTGGCTTGAAGGGTTTGCGGATCAATACCAAAACCAGCACGGGCGTTTTGGTTGCGAAGACTGCAGTAGATAGCGGCGGTATTTGGGATCTAAATGTAAATGTCAGCGCTGAAAAAGATGTGGCTCAAACTCACACCTACTTTCATGTGAATGCCATTATTCAAAAAGCGAAACGTTTTATTGATGTTGCTTGGATGAAAAATGTTGTCGTAACCGCCAATGTTAACCTTGGCCAAACCTGTAATGCTTACTGGGATGGTTCTACCCTCAATTTCTTCTCGGCCGGCGGCGGCTGCGGAAATACTGGACTCATCTCCGATGTCATGTCCCATGAGTGGGGACACGGCCTAGATGCAAATTCTGGCGGTATTGCAGATGGCGCGTATTCAGAAGGCTTCGGCGATATCCTTTCGATGATCATGACCAACGATAGCCGCCTTGGACCTGGCTTCAAGACAACTGGTGGAATTGTTCGCGACATGGCGCCAGATAAAGTATATCCAGCAGATCAAGGGGAAGTTCACGCTGAAGGTTTGATCATCGGCGGAACTTTTTGGGATCTTTTAACGTCCCTCACCGCGAAACATGGTTTGGCGATTGCCAACGAGATCGTCTCCGGTATTGCCTTCAAGACGATTATGACCGCTCCAAAGTATACTGATGTTTATGCAGCAGCATTGATCGTAAATGATAACGATAGTGATACGACGACTCGCTCCCCAGATTTTTGTGAGATCAATGCAGCCTTCGCATTGCACGGTTTAACACCTAAATCCGCGGACTGTCCGTAAGTGAGCCGGCCTATTTAGCCGCACTGCATCTAGCGAAACTAGAGAATTGAAAAAACCCCCGAAGCTAAGATGGCTTCGGGGGTTTTGTTTCTCTTCATTCTGGCACGGTATTCGCCGCTGACACTGCAGCTTGGGCCGCATCCATCTATATGGTCATGACTTCTTTTTCTTTGGACACCAGACGTTCGTCGACCATTTTAATAAATCCATCCGTCTGTTTTTGAATCGTATCTTCTAATTTTTTTCGTTCGTCTTCCGTGATAGCCTTGTCTTTTTCTTGTTTTTTGATGCCTTCATTGGCGTCGCGGCGAATATTTCGCATACCAACTTTTGCATCCTCTGCGATTTTCTTTAGGTTTTTCGCAATATCTTTGCGGCGATCTTCGGTTAGGGCAGGAAACGGTAGACGTATGACGTTGCCATCGTTCATGGGCTGAACCCCAATATCAGCAATACGAATGGATTTTTCAATTTCAGAGATTAGCTTCTTTTCAAAGGGTGCAATCGTAATGGTGCGTGCATCGGGTGTTGACATGGTGGCCAATTGGTTTAGCGGTGTTGGCGTGCCATAGTAGTCGACTCGCACATTGTCGAGAACTGAGACGGTGGCACGACCCGTGCGTACTTGCTTCAGTTCGTTTTCAAACGATTTTAATCGCTTGTCCATGTTTTGCTTGGTGGTCGTTACAAGATCATTCATCGTATTTTCCTTCCAAAAAGTTAGTAAAAGATTCCGTGGTTCAAAGATTTCTAGAAACTTGGGAGTTTACTACTGTAAATGAGCATTTTACCGCGACGAACAACGCAGAGTCAGGGAACTCCGAACAGGCTCTATTTAACAAGGGTTCCCACCTTTTTTCCTAACACCACCTGCTCAACGCAGCCAGCCTCACCCATTTTAAATACGATGATTGGCAATTGTGCCTCCATACACATGGTAATGGCTGTGGCATCCATGACATCTAGCTTTTTGTTGAGGACGTCAAAATAAGCCAATTCATCATATTTTTGGGCCTTTGGATTCTTGTTCGGGTCACTATCGTAGATGCCATCTACTTTTGTCGCCTTCATAATGATTTCAGCACCGATTTCACGAGCTCGAAGTGCTGCAGCAGTATCAGTGGTAAACAAAGGATTTCCTGTGCCGCCTGCAAAAATGACTATTTGTCCAGATTCTATGTGCTTTACCGCGCGGCGCCGAATGTAGGGCTCAGCAATTTCTGTCATGGTGATTGCCGTCATGACCCGTGTCGGGAGATTGAATTTATTTTCAAGAATGCCTTGAAGCGCTAAGCCATTGATGACGGTCGCTAGCATGCCCATGTAGTCAGCTGAGGGACGATCCATGCCAATTTTCGATGCGGTGGAGCCCCTAAAGATATTACCGCCACCAATTACAATGGCTACCTGCACTCCAAGCCGATGAACTTTAGCCACCTCACCAGCGATCTGTTCTAAAGAGTCGCCATCTATTCCAAATCCCTGGCCACCGCCAAGCATTTCTCCGGATAGTTTTAGCATGATTCGTTTGTATTTAGCTTCTGGATGCAAGGGAATAGCTGTGGACATATGAGACCTCATTTAAATTAGCGTTAGGCTTTGTCAAAGCGGCTATACGTCCCAATAGTATATATACAGATGTTCAAGTGCACACCATAAAAGTATAGAAAAAAGCGCCCTTTCGGGCGCCTTTTTAGTTCGATAGCATGTTTTGTGGCACAGGTGACGCTTAGCGATTTAGCTGAGCGGCCACTTCTTCTGCGAAGTTGCTGGTTTTTTTCTCGACGCCTTCGCCCAGTGCAAAGCGCACAAAGCGGGTAGCTTTAAGATTTTTGTCAGCTTTCTCTAGAAGTTTCGTAATCGAGATTTCTGGATCCTTAACAAACATTTGCTCTACAAGGCATACTTCCTTGTAGAATTTGTTCATTTGACCTTCGAGAATTTTTTCAATCATTGCTTCTGGCTTCTTTTCTTCAACCAGTTTTTTGCGTGCAATGTCCTTCTCTTGGTTCAATTCAGTCGTGTCGACTTCAGTGCGGTTTAAGTATCGGGGAGCGGCAGCTGCAATGTGCATTGCAATGTCTTTCCCCAATTCTTCAACGTCCTTCTTGCCTTCAAGAACCACGCAGGTGCCGATTCGGCCGCCCATGTGGATGTAGCTAGAAATATGACCGTTTGGCGCCGAAACGAGAACGACGCGGCGTAGACGCATATTTTCACCAATTTTTTGAATCAAAGCAGCCATTGTTTGTTGAATAGTTTCGCCCGTAGACATGGTCATTAGGGCTAGTTTCTCAACATCATCAATTTGGTTCTTGTGAGCGATGATCGCAGTTTCACGAACTAATTTGAGAAAGTCTTCGTTTTTTCCTACGAAATCTGTTTCACAGTTCATTTCTAAAACAACGGCACTGTTGCAAGAATCATTGATGTAAATTTCAACGACTCCTTCAGCAGCAATACGATCCGCTTTCTTCGCAGCACGGCTCATGCCGCGTTCACGCAACCAAATAATGGCGCGCTCTTGTTCCCCGCCATTTTCTTCTAATGCTTTTTTGCACTCCATCATGCCAACGCCGGTTTTTTCGCGAAGGTCCTTAACTTGTGCTGCAGAAATCTGTACTGACATATACTTGGTCTCCTAGGCGAATTGATTCGCCCGCTCTAGATTACTTGTCGAAGGTTTTTTTCTTTGTGACGGCAACGGAATTGCCCTCGCCATCAAAAAATTTACCGGCTTTTGCAGCTGCTTCAGAGGAGTGGCTATCCATGTCCGTTTTGTCACGGGACTTGGTTTTGCCAGCAACACACGCATCTGCAATGGTTGTGATGAACAGCTGAAGTGACTTCACGCTGTCGTCGTTTCCTGGGATGATATAGTCAATGCCGTCAGGATTAGCGTTGGTATCGGCCACTGCAACAATTGGAATTCCAAGGCGAGCGGCTTCTTCCAAGGCGATTGTTTCTTTGTGTGCATCCACAACAAAGATCGCGCGCGGTAGACCCGGCATATCTTTAATTCCACCAATGTTGCGCTCTAGTTTTTCGCGCTCACGCTCAAACATCAACACTTCTTTTTTGGGTAGTTTGTCGTAGGTGCCGTCTTGGCTCATTTTTTCGATGCGCTTAAGGCGGTGAATGGACTGGCGAATGGTGCTGAAGTTAGTCAACGTGCCGCCGAGCCAGCGCTGATTGATGTAATACATGCCAGAACGCTTTGCTTCTGAGGACACTAGGTCTCGTGCCATTCGCTTGGTGCCAACGAAAAGAACGTGGCCACCTTTAGCTGTGGTGCCTTCGATGAAGTTGCACGCCGTTTGAAAAAGCTTTACGGTTTTTTGAAGATCGATGATGTGAATGCCATTGCGAGCGCCAAAGATATAAGGCTTCATCTTTGGATTCCATCGTTTAGATTGGTGACCGTAGTGGACACCCGCCTCAAGTAGGTCTTTCATGTTTACTGTAACGGTCATAAATTCTCCTTGAAAGTTGATCTTCAGCCATCCAATAAGCCACTCATTTTTACGGGAACTTAACCCGAAATCTTGAGCGCCACCTTCAAATTTGCAACATTGCCTTTGACAAGCCAATGTTTGCGGATGACCTGATTATTTTGGACGAATATACCGACAACCGATAATCCATCAATTTCTCTTTTCAGAGGGGGGGAAGATAGCGATTAAATGCCCTCAAGGCAAGGGGTTTCTGCCCGTCGCTGGCGACGAAACGAGTTTCGCGCCAGAGACTCATTATTAGGCATAACGTGCTTACTTTGCGCTCTGAACCATAATACTGGGTGTTCCGCCGTCAGCATTCAAGCGAATGGTTCCACCAATAGTGACTCCTGTTTGTTTACCGACGATGTCTGTGTAGTAGGCATCTTTAAAGAAAATGGCGATAACGGCTCCTTTTGGGCCCGTCATTAAAAGTTTGCATTTTCCTGTACACGCATCAAGTTCTGCGGCGTTAAAGCGATACCCTGCCAGGGATACGGCCGCTCCGTCCGTCCAGCCCGAACCTGCGCTCTTATTCGGCTGCCTCGGGCGAGCAGCAGGCTGTGCTACCGGCACCGCAATGGCAACCGCTTTCCTTGGCAGGGACGCAGGCTTCTTAGAACTTGCTGCCCTAAAGGGATTGACTGCCTTTACGGGCTTTACGGGCTTTACGGGATTGACTGCCTTTACGGGATTTACGGGATTGACTGCCTTTACCGGCTTTACTGCTTTAGGTTTTGCAGCCACAGGAGGAGAGGCCACTGGAGCAAAGTAACTAGGTTGCCAGTAATGCATCGTAGAATTTTGAAGAGTTCGTTTCTTTTGCTTTGGGAACGGTTTAATTATTTTCGAGGAACTTATTTTGTTCCTTGGAGTGAATTCCGAAGGCGTGAATGCTGATGACTGCGGAATGACGAGCGTCTTTTCGTCACGAAAACGAAGTGTTTTCACGGTTGTTTGCCCTTGTTGCTTGCGATCAAAGTTGGGGCTTTTAGTCCATAATATAGCTGCCGTGAGTAGTAATGCAGAGAGAAACACAGAAAAAATAATCCAAAGGATGGAGTTATCCTTGGCGGAGAATGCGAGATTGCCCTGTCCTAAAAAGGCGATGCCGCTCTGGCTAGAGCGTTCGCAAAATCTTATAAACTGCTTAACATTAATGCGTTTCGACGAGGCATTTTTTTGAACGGTATATTGCGGCCCAAGTTTTTTAGCGTACCAAAGGAGAACGATGTCCCGAGCTGAAAATGGGCCTGTTGCTTGTATCCCTGGAGCGCGAATGTAGTATCGGCGGTTGGCAATCGCAGGACCATTCGCTAAGTCGGAGAAGGCCTTTCCAGACTTCTTGACGATCGCACTTGCGGGGAGCGAAATTTTTTGTGGAGAGGCTAGGGCCTCGAAGGAGGAGCTTGCCATTTGTTCCTGTGGTGCTTGTGGTGCTTGTGGTGCTTGTGGTGCTTGTGGCGCTTGTGGTGCTTGTGGCGCTTGTGGCGCTTGTGGCGGCTGTAGTGACCGGGCCTGTTTTTGAATGGCGGGGATCAATTTTATCGGACTGGGTGCAACCTTCAAAGCTGATACCCCAGTCTTTGGCTCCATCACTCCGGACAAATGTTCGCCGGATACAAGTTTTACATTTTCCTCGGCCAAGGCCAGAGCGATATTTTTTTCTAATGTTTTCTCAGACTTACTATTAAATAATTCGTCGACTTCATAAATAGGGACGAGTTCGGTACTGTTGACGAGGGCAACGAGATCGAACGCGTCAATTTTTCCCATGCGAAGCTCTTCACGTATTTGTGACGCGCTCCATGGGCCGAATTTTTCGGTTCCCGAATGTATGATCCATCTCAACTGCATTGGATGCAACACCTCATAAAGATAGCTATTTACGCATGTTGTATCGGTAGAATCATGAATAACATCATTCGTGAGGTTGGCCCGTGTCGACGTAACTAGCTGATATCGTATGGGTAGTGTAAATAGCTCGAAGGTTTGCCAAGGTCATTATGGCACTGGACAGGTGTGTAGAAACAGGTGTACATGAGGAGTTCATAGTGATTTGTGCTAATTTTAATCAATCGTGGGACAATAATATATGCGACTGCTCATCAACACGATGCCATCACCACACCAAATTAAATTCCTTGGTAACGAGGATTGGCTCGTCCGAATCTCGCGAGATTTATCTCCTCATGCCCCTGAGAGTTCAAAAATTCATGGCGATGTGAGTCTGCGTACTGATAGTGCGGGATTTGTCCTGGTCACAGGTCATGTCACGGCCGAAGCCACTCGTCCATGTGATCGCTGTGGGCAGGGAGTCCAAGTTCCGCTCGACTGCGATTTTGTCGCCACGTTTCGCCCGCCATTTTCGGATGCAGCGCCACGGGTTTTGGCGCTATCTAGTGAAGATCTAGAGGTTTATTTCATTGAAGAAGGTGCGGTAGACCTGGAAGTCATGATCAACGATTCTCTGCAATGTGCCATTCCTAGCCAGATTGGTTGCTCGAACGCTGACATCACGGTCTGCGGTAGCGAGGAGGAATCGTTGGTGCGGACCGAAGCCGATTTGATCCGAATGGACTCTGAATTAGGTGCTATGGCCGGCAACAACCCGTTTTTGGCTCTTAAAGAAAAGCTTGCAGCGGAAAAAAAATCAAAAAAATCGTAAGCATTGGTAAAATTCACTTGACCCGATCTCCCGAATCCACTAAATCCTACATCCCTGCTATTGGCAGGTTCACAGTTCCTTATGTAAGGAGTGCTTTTTATGGCAGTGCCAAAGTTTAGAACATCAAAATCGAAGCGTGATATGCGTCGTTCACATCACTTTCTAACAGCTCCAGGTTCTTCAGTATGTAAGAATTGCGGATCCGTTTTTCGTCCACACTCTGTTTGCGCAAACTGCGGCAATTACAAAGGCAAAATTGTAATGGCTCCAAAAGCTGCATCAGCTTGGCAGGGCGAAGATTTCACTCAGCAGTAGTCTCGTTCGCAAAAAGGTGCCTTCAAAAAGGTGCCACCCGACTGTCCCCTTTCCTTCCCTTT
>CAMDKS010000027.1 GCA_945900755.1 Bdellovibrio sp. ZAP7 | reverse complement strand
GATTTGATGCCCGGCGAAAGAATCCGCTTCGTCTCACATTCGAGACTCGATTTTTTGGAAACGGGCAACAATGTGGGCAATCGGGACGAGATTTCATAGAACATAAGGTAGCAGATTCAACTGGTCGACCGCCAACGACATTTCAAAGGCGCAAGATCTTGAAATTTAAGTAAAAAATACCACCTATCCAAATACTTTTCGCCACGGAAAGCACAATTACCGGGGGCAGTTTCTATAGTTTAATGGCCAGTCCCACTCCGAAGCGATACCAAGTACTAGTGGTTTCTCCGGATATAGACTCGGTGTAGCCACTAGTCTGGACGCGACTTCGGATGTTTTCGAAAACGAGCGATAGGTAGCTTTTTTCATGAAGCACCGGCTGCAGTAATCGAAGTGTCGCTGTGTATTGGAGAGTCGTGACCGCAGAAATGCCACTAGAAAATCCAACGGGATGAAACACTAAATCAAACGAGGCATGCCGGCCAGACGGCGCCTCCCAGTCGGCTGCACCGCCTACGTAAAACTCGTAAAGATTACCGCCCTCAGGCGTGATTGCCGAGGTCTCAGAGTCCTGAAGGAGGTAGGTGTAGTGGTGGGTGCCAAGTCCAAATATGGCATCGATTCCCACGCGGTCTACAATTTTACGGCGTCGGCCGACGAGGGCGATGCGCCGATCTGCGACAATAATTTTCGACTGCTGGGGAATAGACGGGTCAGGCTGTTCAAAAAGATAAATATTAGTTTGCCGCCCCCGAACTTCGGCGGCCCACGCAGACTTGGCCGTTACCGCAAACCACTTGTTGACGTCGGCCGATATCGCAGTAACGGTGGCCGCAACTAAATTAAAATGATGCCCATCATTCCCTTTGAAACTGTAGGTCCAAAATACCGGGCCCATGCTGCCTTGTAGGAAATCAACGGGGACGTGGAGTGGACGCACTATTTTTTGTGGTGGGGCCACCACTTCTTTTTTCGAGGAACTGAGCTCCACAGGTTTTGGAGCTTGCACCTTAAAATTCCTGAGGCTTGTCTTGGAATCTGTAAAGCCAATGGCCTTTGCCGTGATGGAGATTTTATAGGCTCCCGGCTTTAGGTCAGCGGGCATAGTCTCGGTGGAAGTCTTCGTGGTTTTCGAAAGCATTGTTTCTGGTGAGTCGAGAGGCTTAAAATCTTCACCCGTCATTTTTTGCAAAACAACAAGGTAGGACGTGGCGTGGGGAACGGGTTGCCACGAAAATGATATTGGAATTAGTTTTCCTGGCTTCTCGTAGATGGGGGACGCAAGTCTACCTGCTAGTATGTCAAACGAAGCTTCTTTGGGGTCTACGCCATCGAGTGCGATCCCTTTGGGCGGGATTGAGGTAAGGGTCCAGGTGTAAGATCCCTGGGCAAGAGGGTGCGTGAAGGTTCCTCCAACGACCTTGGTTTCAAGGAGGGCTTCTGGAGAGTTATTTGATTTAATGACGAGGTTGTAGGAGGCTAACGGGCTGAAGGTCTCCCATTTGAAAATCACGGGTGTTTTAATATCTGGTTCTGTGTTTAGAGTCGCCTTCTCTGTAGGATTTAGGAGCACAGGGGCCTTAAATTTTATTTCAACATCACCAAGGCTATTCCAACGGCCGGCAACCCGTCGCTTATCAAAGGTGCGTACCTCTACTTTCCAGTGTCCTAATGGAATTTTTTTAGAGAAATGGACTCCATCAAGGAGAAAAGTCAGTGGTGGAATGCTTAAATCACTGAACGGTGAGACTTTTACTTCATATTTTGTTGCGTTTGGAACGGCATCAAAATCGATTTCAATGGTTCTCTCAATTCTGGGTTCTGCGAGTGCAGAGATTGGGCGCAATGCAAATAACGCGCAAAGTGCAAGCAGCGCAGCATGGCAAAATTTTTGAGTGGGGTGCGGTGACAAAATCATTCCTTGATTATAGCAAACTTCGGCTAAATACCCTAGGATGATCATTGACAAAAATTAAGGTTTCTTGGTATTTCAAAGTAACGTCTCTGTGATATTCAGCTCGACCGGTTTTCTGTTAGTATCAAGCTTGCAAAGGATATCCCTAATATATGTTTTTTTCTTCGACCGTTAAAGCTCTAGCGTTACTTAACTTGGTGTTTGTCATTTCCACGTGTCGTGAGCGGACGGTCGCAAGCCAGACTAAGGCCAACGCATCCCCTAGTGACCCGTTGGCTTCTTATGATTTGATCCTACAGGGAGGTCATGTTTTTGACCCGGCTCACGGCATTGATGGAGTCTTTGACGTGGCTATCACCGGTAACGTCATATCTCTCGTAGCTGTGGATATTCCTGCGGCGTCAGCTAAAAAAGTGGCGAACGTAAAGGGCTTATTTGTTGTTCCCGGATTGATAGATATGCATGTTCATGTGTTTCATGGGACAGAAAAAGATCTTGGCCTTAAAAATGGTTTTTCGTCAGTTGCTCCAGACACGTTTTCCTTTCGATCCGGTGTCACCACAATGGTTGATGCGGGAAGTTCAGGTTGGCGAGATTTCGCGACGTTTCGAGAACAAACACAGAAATCGTCAAATACAAGAATTTTTGCGTTTCTAAATATTTTCGGCTCTGGGATGATCGGCGAGCCAAAGGAGCAAGATCTCAATGACATGTCGGTGGAAAAAACGTCCGCAATGGCCCTTGCAAATAAAGACATTATCGTGGGAATCAAATTGGCTCACTTTACAGGCGAATGGGACGGGGCGACGCGTGCGGTCGAGGCCGCAACAATAGCCCATTTACCTGTGATGGTTGACTTTGGACACCATGACCCCGCCCTTTCTCTCGATAAACTTTTCGGCGAGGTTCTGAGGCCTGGTGATATTTTTACTCACATGTATGGCAGTACTCCTGGCCGAAACACATTGGTAGATTCGGCTGGGAATTTGAATTCCTATGCTACAAGGGCCAGGGAGCGCGGCATTTTATTTGACGTGGGACACGGAGGTGGCAGCTTCGTGTTTGATCAGGCTGTACCTGCTGTGAAGCAGGGTTTTAGTCCCGACACCATTAGCACAGATCTTCATACCGGTAGCATGAACTCAGGAATGAAGGACATTCTTAATTTGATGTCAAAGTTTATGAGCATGGGCTTAACATTTAAACAAACCGTACAAATGACCACAGTAAACGCCGCAAAATCCATTCATCACCCAGAACTGGGTCAAATAGGAAAAGGTGATGTCGCAGACATTGCAGTTCTTGGGGTTTCCGGCGAGGCCGCGCGTTTTCTTGATATTGGAGGCATGAGCTACCCCGGCACGTCGCGTATTAGATGTGAAATGACGATTCGTAACGGTACACCAGTTTGGGATCTGAATGGACGAGCCGGGCAAGCGTGGGTTGATAGAAATCAACACTGAAAATGAAGCAATCCGCCAGACAAAAGTACTTTTGATCATCGACCAAATTTAAAAACTGGGAAAATTGAAGCATTGCAATGGATCGTCGAAAGGCTGAAAATGCGAGCTATGTTTCACTGAAGTACTTCCTGTCATTATTTGACTCCCCATAGCTGAGCAACGAGCGTGGCCATCGTTGCATCATGGGTCAGAAGTTGATCCAATTTGAAGGGGCAGATATCGTTTGTTGAAAAATAGGATTCAGTGGATTCCGCAAAATACTCCATGGCGTTGGTCATGGCATACGCTTTGGTCGTAATCGATCCGCCTTTGCCGTCGCGTTGTTCCACGGCATCGTATGATCCGCTGGCCTTAGCTTTTTGATAGGCAGCTTCAATCTCAGTGTTACCCCACCCGCCAGTGAGGACCTGGTCGTGAAAGGCGTGTGCTAACTCGTGCAATACAAAGATTGGCATCCGCTTTGTTTCGGATTCGAAGACTCTGATATTGGTGAATTCCACGCCCTTCTCCATCAGTGGATCGCGGCCATTGGCTTTAAGCCAGCCAGCGGAGGGATGGTATTCTGCCGTTGGGGCGATACCCGAGTAGTCTGCGGAGAGCCATAGTGTGACTTTTTTTAGTTCTGTAACCGAGCTAGCGGGGACCTTTGCATTAATCTCGCGGAGCTGATTGGCCATCAGCTCCAACGCTGTCGCGAGTTCTCCGGGTAAGCTTGCATCGAGATCTTTGCTGACCTGAAGAGTCCAACCTTCACTTTCAACGATGCGCCGCTCTTGCAAAACGGCAGTAGCCTCCGCAACCTTTTTTTTTCGGAGAGCGCCACAGCTTGAAATTCCAAAAATTAAAAGAGAGATTTGGAGTAGAAAAAATTTATATTTGTTCATTTGGAAAATTGATTTCCTTGTTAGCGGAAAAGTCAACGGCATAATTAATATTCCCTCTGAGGATATAAAAATAAAAATAAACGGTGGTTACGTCTGAAAATAGTAGGGGAAGCACTCTAGATATGCGAGGTGAATATCCTCCAGCGGCGATTCAAGATGTCGGGCAGAACAAGTGGCATCGATATTCGGCTGAGTGTGCTGTATCAAACCATCCCAAGGTCCGGGCTATGCATGTTGCTTGGACCTAAGAGTAAAAATTTTTAACTATATGATTAAATTGACTTATTAAAAATCTTCTCAGGTTTGTGGTCATGCATCCGACAGACATACATACATAGGTTTGAGGGGTTCCTCTAAACCGAACAATCTTAGACGAGGAATTGGCCTCAAAATCATTTAAAGGGAGTAACTACGAAACGGAACACGAAGGTAATTCTGGCCACTGCGGCGATCTTAAGTATGGCGGTAGCATCCTGCGGCAAAAAGAAGAAGAAGGATGAGTCTACGACTAATGCAGACGGTTCTACGAAACTGACGGCAGTAACAAGCGTCGCGGAACTGGGCCTGAGTAGCGCCTTGAATATCTCAGTCCCTGCCGCATACAGTAAGGCAGCAACAAGCCTCTCTTTAACTGCGGCCAAGAAGTCTCAGGATGCCTGTCGAATCGGCGAGCCAATCAGCCAAGTTTCTGATAACATTAACCAAGTTGGCAATTTTTTCTGTCATATTGAAGTTGAAAAGGCGAAGATTAAATTCGGCACTAAATATAATGTCACGGCAAAGGGCGAAGCCTTTGCCCAGATTTGGATCGACAACTCCCTTGCCGCTGACAACAAAATCACAATGTACATGTGTGAAGAGGGCAAACTGCAACAAAAAATTGACATTTCCGGCATCATAATGGGTGCTGACGGCAAGCCGACGGGCGTCAAGGGGTCTGTGCAGAATCTAGGCGCTGAAGGCACTTATACTTGGGCTAGTAGTGTGACTTTTGATAAAGGGTTTACAGCGGCGGCTTTGGATGTCTCGTCGCAAGATAAATATACTGACTCTGCTACGAGTGGCACCTTTGCCCGCGCTGTTAAGATGACTTTATACGACTCGGAGGACACAGTCAGCAAAGTCTCCATGAGTTCGTCGGGAACCTGGGGCGGTCAGAGCTTTTCTCAGAAAGCTTACGGACTGGGTGCATCAAAATTTGGCCAAACCATATTTTATGATAAAGGCACCTATCAAGGCTCCACATTTGAACACACCCAGCGTGCGTACTTCAACTCTGCTGGCGAGGTTGTAGCTGCCGATGCTTCGGCACTACTTGCTGCGACTGGAAGTCTCTATGTGAAGGCGACGGATCTGCCTGAGTTTCTTGCGGCGAATTTTACTCCAGATGCTCCTGCTGGTTGGGATTGCTCTGGTACTACTGAGACGGTCGATCTTGATCCAGAGTCTGCAGAGCATAATGCCTGCAGTGGTAAGAATCAGTCAAGCCAAAGCAGCTGTTGGGACGCTACCTACGAGAGTGGCGCGGCTGAATAGAAAAAATTAATAAATCGTTTAAAAGGAGGGTCCACAACTGTGGGCCCTCTTTTAAGTTTAGTTCCACCCAAATGAAAATTTGCCTTTTCAACCAAATGGATTTTGTCGAAAAAGCTCATGAAAAAAGTAACTTTAGTAGCGCGAATTTTAATGGGTCACTCCGAGAGTTGACTACTTTTTAACAGAGTGCGATTATAGAATGGCCTCAGTACGAAGATTGTAGTATCGAGGAGTTGATTAATTCTTGTGCTTTGCATCAGAAGGTCTTATTTGCCATGAAAATCATTGTTGTCGACGACATGAGGGTAAACCTCGAAACTGTAAAAATAGCTCTTAAGCCTGATGGTTATGAGATTCAAACGTTTCAATCGTCACTTGAGTGCGCCAATGCGTTGAAGGACGTTACGACCGATCTTTTTTTGCTGGATATGGAAATGCCAGAATTGACGGGACTAGAATTAGCTGCAAAAATTAGAGCCGTGCAAAAATTTTCAAGGGCTCCCATATTGTTTTTTACAAGTTCGGTCGATCCGGAACATCTTGAAAAAGCCTTTGAGATTGGGGCAGTCGACTTTTTGCCCAAGCATTTATCTCATTTGGAGATTCGCCTAAGGGTACGAAACGCTTTAAAACTGGCTCAGGCTAATGACAAACTTCAACAGCAAGCGAAGATGTTAGAAATTTATTTGCGACTTATTTTTCACGACTTAGCCTCGCCCTTGACCGTTTGTGACCACAATCTTCGGCGCCTTAAAACACTAGATTTGGAGGCGCAAGGGCCGGTCCTTGAAAAGGTTTCCAAGTCACTTGGGAGGATTAGTGATTTAATTGCCGACACGAGGTCTTTTTTTCAAGGCGCAGTGCCAACAAAATTTTGCTCGCCGAGCCAGTTAACTGCTGATATGCAATTTATTTATGAACATCGCTTGTCGGAGAAATCGATAAAGATCGAGGAAAGAAATAATGCGGGCGAGGCGACAAAAGTCAAGATTCCAAGGTCGTTTATGGCGCATCAAATCATGGCTAATGTCATTTCAAATTCCATTAAGTATTCTGATGCTGGTTCAAATATTTTGATTGCTTACTTGTCTCCCAAAGAGGCGGAGGGTGGGACATATATGGACATCATCATTCGCGACTACGGAAAAGGTATGACCAAGGAACAAGTGGAGTCTTTTGCTGCAGGGCATGTAAGTATGTCGACTACGGGCACCACCGGCGAAACGGGGACGGGGTCAGGCGTGATGATTGCGAAGTTTTTCTTGTCAAAATTTGGTGCTACCATCGACATTAAATCTTACACTGAAAAAACTCCTGAAAACGAACGCGGTACCGTCGTTAAATTAACGGTGCCGGTTGCGGTTTCTTGAGCTTCAATTATTCGGGTTCATTCACGGGTGGGCTGACCTAGCTTACCGGCTCTCGTGTCCAAAGTTTATAGCGCAGAAGCATCAAGAGTCCTGGGATGTGTAGGACGACACAAAACAAAAAGTATCCCGACCAGCCAAGATTTTTGGCTAAATAACCACTAGACGACCCAAAGATGACCCGCGGTACGCCCATTAGGCTCGATAGCAGGGCATACTGGGTGGCCGTAAACCGTTTGTTGCAAAGGCTTCCCATAAAAGCAACGTAGGCGGTGGTGGCCATGGCGGTGCAAACATTTTCGATCGTGACCACGGCCGTCAAGGCTTGGAGATTTGGAGTCATGTTTGCGAGGAAATAAAAACCTGAGGTCGAGATCATTTGCAATATTCCAAAAATCCATAGTGACCTATTGATGCCGAGGCGGACCATAGCTAAGCCGCCAATAAAACCTCCGCCGAGAGTGCTCCAAAAACCAAAGAGTTTGCCAATGACTCCAATTTCAGTTTTTGTATATCCAACATCGAGATAAAATGGCGTAAACATATCACTGGCCATCGAGTCCCCAATTTTGAAAAGTAAGATAAAGACTAAAATTTCGACGGCATGGGATCTTGTTATAAAATCTGCAAACGGTAATACGACCGCATCCTTTAAAGTTTTGGGCGGTATAATGGTTGAAGTCTCGGGCTCAGAAGCGAAAAAATTGATGGCAACGGCCAACAGCATGATGGCACTCATCGTGAGGTAAACATCATTCCAGGAGATGTGGTCTGCTAGGATCAATGCCATGGCGCCGGCGATCAGCATGCCGACTCGGTACCCGTTGACTCCCATGGAGGATCCTAGGCCTAATTCCGAGTCGTCGAGAATTTCTCGGCGGTAAGCATCGATGACAATATCTTGACTTGCGCCAAAGAAGGCCAACACAAAACAAAGGGATGCTAGCACTAACGGCTGCTCTGCTGGATTTAGCCTACTCATGGCGGCGAGCCCAACGGCAATCCCCACCTGACAAATCAGAATCCATCCGCGGCGCCTTCCTAGAAACCCTGGCACATAGCGGTCCATGAACGGAGCCCACAGAAATTTTAGTGTATAGGGAAGGCCCGTCAACGCGAAAATTCCGATGACGGTTAAATCTACGTTCTGATTTTTCATCCAGGCTTTGAGGGTCCCGCCAATGAGCAACAGCGGCAGTCCCGAAGAGATACCGTACAGAAATACACAAAGCATTCGACGGTTAAGGAGTGCGCGAAAAATTTTGGACATCAAATCCCCCAAGTATCGCTAATCAAGCTTACATTTCTATTTATTTTAGCTTATTTTCAAAATTTAAAGCTAATTTTATCGCCAGCAACTTGTCCATTCTCAATAGTCATAAAAAAACCTCATCTAAGGCTGACTTGTTTAAAAGTAGCGTAAGATGAGGTTTCTGAAAAAACTTAAACTTAGCGTTGGCCGATCGCGGTCCACTCAGGGGCAGTGACTCCGAGGTTGGTGGTTGGCAGATTTTGGGTGCCGGCTGTAAAAAAGGCGACGTCCCATATTTTCCCAAGAAGGGCTGAAGCGCGACCGATACGGGGCTTAAGGTCAGATTCAAGCCAAGCATCATCATTGTTGTTAGATTTCATGTGATCATAAACAGTTTCAAGCGCATTGAACGCGTCCCCCGCGTCAGACCAGGAAACATGCTGAAGCTCAGCATTATCCAAGTCGTTGCCGATTGAGCGTTCTAATCCGCTTCGGCGTTCTCCAGCAGACCTTTGAACAGAATCAAATAAATGGGCGTCATCTAAGCGATCAACGAGGGTTGTCTCATAATATTTATGGACGCCGGGACTGTTTCTGGATTGACCATCGTAGTCACTGGTCGCATGCATGGGTTGTGTCATGTCGCCAACGTAGTGACCCATGACTCCCGCAACTTGAATGGCACGTTTAAAGTTACCAGCTCTTATCGCTTCTACAAGTTGGACGTAGAAATCACTAACGCGCCACATGGCCGAACCATTTTTGGTAATAAATTCTTTTGAGAGTTCGTCTTGTGCTTTGCCTAAAATAAAATCGGCAAGCTCTTCGCCAAACCGATTTGAGTTGTAAGCATCCATCTGAAACCAATGCATTGGTTTTTCTTTTTCAGCGTTCGGTCCACTTTTCCATTTGATATCTGGAATTTTAGCGAACTCAATCATTTGAGCGCTGTTTGCGTCAAGGAAACGCTTTGCTTGTGGATTGGAAACCATTGAAATGGCAATCCGGTTAACGGTCATATGACCTTTTTGACCCCAAGCGAATGCCTGTGTAGAGCCAATCAATCCAAGTACTAAAAACGAACGCACGCAAGTCTGCATCATTAATTCTTACTCCCATAGTCAAACATTTAAGGTGTTTGGTAGAAACGCCGGTCCAATTACCGAATTATATGGGCCACTAATGATTAGTTAGTGACTGATATAAGTCTATCTGTCTTAGGCAGACAAGTCAAAGACTTAGATGCTTTTATAGGAAAAGATTGTGTAAAGACCATTCGCACCTTGGGCACAAAATGGGGGGCAGAATCATTAAATATTTAATAAGTCTATAAGTTTAGGAGGTTGAAGGCTCTGCACTTAAAGAAGGGGTCGCCGAGAAGCCCCTTGAGGACTGGGCGTGCGACGCACTCAAGGCGTCTCTCTAAGTTGTACTTACAGATCGAGCCATTTCGTTGAAGAGTAAGGAGTGGGACTCGTCAAAGCCCATGCCGGGCTTTACCAGTAATGCATCTGGGCGGGTCGCCAGTGCCAGGTGCGCAGACATTCTCGCGCCGATATCTGTTTCGGTACAGCTGCCGCCAAGCAGGCTGAAAATATTGTTGTTTTTACACAATAACACGGCCTTAGCGCACTCTGACAAAGACCCAGTATCGGGCATTTTAATATGTATCCCATCGACCGCTTTCGTTCGAATGAGGAGGTCAATATCTGAAGCCTCGTTGGCCCACTCGTCGGCAATAATCCTCGTGTCTGGAGATTTCGAGGTTAGGTGCTTACGAATTTCCGCACAACGCATCGCATGGTCATCCAAAGTCTTGCCGACAATGGGGCTTTCCACGTGGAGCCTATGGGGGTAGGCCTCCTTGGCCATGGCAGCAATAAAAGTGGATATGAGCGCGAGGTCGTGGTTGAAGGCCGTGTCTAGAGCCCCGTGAAAATCTAACGTCAACGTCGGAAGGTACGAAAATTTATTGGCTCTCGTTTTAAAATGTCGAATCCAAGTCAAAAGATGTTCGCCATTCACGCCAATTTGTTCGTCTATGTTTTCAAATTGCCCCTGCGGCAAAAATGGAATATTTCGTGCGAGCATCCGGTCTACGGCCCCCCCCCAATCAGCGCCCGAGGAACCGTGTAGTGGGATCGTTTTGTTAATGATTGGGAGTTCAAGCTCTCGGGCCATCATTTTAAATGGCACCTCATTGGTGGCAAAACTCACGCCTCCTACCACCGCTTGACTAACGGCGTAGCGAACAAACGCAGGAGCGTCGGGAAATTCTAGGAGGAAGGCGGCCTCTGTTTCAAGCCACCGGGTTAAGGGGAGTCCTACAAACCACGGCTTTAATTTGGTACGAATCCACACGTCAAGGAGGGCAGGACTGCCTGGCCCTGCGCGACCGGATTTTCCGCCAAAAGATACCGCCACTGCGTCGCCCCAAAACGTTCGACCATTGGACAGTTTTAAACCAAGGCCCACGACCGGGGCAGGACTGCGTACAAAGGGATAACGGTCGTGACCGGTCGCCGTATGATAACGATTTTCAGGCGCGATTTTTTCTGCGCGGATTTTTTCGAGGTCTTCAAAAAAATATCCGCCCCATCCATGGTAAGTGACCACGTCGACAATTTTTGAGTCTGATGATTCGGAGCTTGCTCTTGCCATAACTAAGCTCCCCGTTAATATTTCTCGTCGACTTTAATCCAGATACTTTTTAAACGAGTGTAACTATCCAGCGAATGGATGGCCATCTCTTTGCCCCAGCCACTTTCTTTGAAGCCGCCAAACGGTGCGGCAAAGTCATAGCAGCCGTAACGATTCACAAAAACCTGGCCCGCTTCGAGCTGTCCAGCCACACGCATTGCGCGGTCGATATCTTTTGAATAGAGACCTGCGGCTAAGCCGTAGCGCGAGTCGTTTGCCAGGCGAATCGCTTCGGCTTCGTCCTTAAAGGTGGTGACTGAGAGCACTGGCCCAAAAATTTCTTCTTGAAATATGGTCATTTTAGACGTGACGCCAGTGATGATCGTAGGTCTGACAAAACAGCCTTTGCCATTGGTGCCGGTCATGTCGCGGTGGCCTCCTGCAATAACTTTTCCACCTTCTTTTTTTCCGACTTCAATGTAACTAAGGATCTTATTCATATGCTCTTCGAAGCATTGGGCCCCTTGGGTGGTATCGGCTGAGAACGGGTCTCCGCAACGAACGGCCTCCGCATGTTTTTGGAGTTTTGCCATCATCTCATCATGAATGCTTTCATGAATGATCATGCGAGTCGGCTCCGAACACTTTTCGCCTTTGTGCGAGAACATGGCCACAAATGACCGCTCAGCTACGGCGTCGAGGTCTCCGGCGTCCTGAAAGATGATGTTCGGAGACTTGCCGCCAAGTTCGAGAGTCACCGGCTTCAGGTTGGAGTCTGCAGAGGCCTTGAGGATGTGGCGACCGGTATTCGTGCCCCCAGTAAATGATATTTTGTTAACGAGGTTGTGCCTAGTGAGAGCTTCCCCAGGAATCGTTCCGCCAAGGACCACATTAAATACGCCTGCAGGCAGAATACCGCGTTCTTGGATCAATTCTGCGAGGCGTATCAGGGTCAGTGAGGTTTGAGGTGCAGGTTTAATGACGACCGTATTGCCCATGGCCAGTGCGGGCGCTATTTTCCAGCAGGCTAATAGTAACGGAAAATTCCACGGCACGACGAGTGCACAAACACCCATGGGCTCGCGTTTTGTGTAGTTGATAAAGCCTTCGGCAACGGGGCTCGATTCGCCGTAAAGCTTGTCGACCCAACCTGAATAATAATCAAAAACATCAGCACTCTCCGGCATGTCGTCATCAAAGGCTTCTACATATGTTTTGCCATTGGCTAGAGTTTCAAGGGTGGCAAGTTCAGCCTGATGTTCCCGGATCACAGAGGCAATACCGCGTAGGCATTCCACACGTTTTGCACGACTCATGCCGCGCCAAGCTCGGTCTTGGAAGGCGCCGTGAGCTGCCCTAACCGCAAGATCCACATTGGCCGCAGAGGTTTCAACATGAACAGCCAAAGGCTCGCCGGTGGCCGGGTTCAAGGGCGTAAACGTTGTCCCGTCTGTGGAAAGAAATTTATCGCCAGCAAACCCGGTGAGTTTTCGCGACATCCATTTTTTAGCCCAGTCTTTACGAGCGGAATTAATTGCGGTCATGGTTTCTTTTCCTTAAATTGCGGTCCACAAGAATTAAAATGTCGGTTTAGTTGCCAAAGGCTTTTGCCTGCCGTAACGCATCTCGAGTAAATGCGGTGTACTGCAAATATTTGGTTTTGAATCAAAGCCAAACAAACCCATCCACCGTGGGCTGTCTCCTGTGATGGGGGTTACGCGGTGAATTGAGAATCGTCCCTTAAACAGCACGAGTGTGCCTGGATTATTTTTGATTTTTGTTACCTTTGAGCGCTCACCAGTCAAAAGACTTTTAACATCCGAAAAATTTTCATTGGTTTCACTGCGAATAAGTGGTGCGTACTCAAATTCTCCGCCACTCTCCGAGCCTTGGATCGATAGGGAGGTGACAAAATCAGTTTGGTCAAAGTGCCAGCGCAGGTAGTCATTTGTGCGCATCACAGCTAAATTAAGGCCTCCCATAGGGTCACCGTAGCGATAGATGGACGGAAGATTTAGAATGGCCCCGATAAATTCCATCAGTGGATTCCACTCGTAAATTCGTCGAAGCAGGGAATTGTCGGGGTATTGATCATAGGCAATGACACCCACGTTTGTGGGCTCGGTCATATTTAAGGGATGATCCTTTGGTAAACTTGGATCCCCTGGCTTCAAATAGGCGTTGGCATCGACAGCTTTATAAAAAGCATTTTTTTGTAAAACGGCACTTTCTGATTGAAGAACGGAAAGGGCCTTTGGAGAGATGAAATCTGGCAGTTCACAAGCGCCTAGTTCGGTGATGGATTTTCTGCAATTGTTTAGCAGAGTTTGTGCTTCTGCGGACTTCAAATCCAAAATAGGATATTTTTTAAAATTAATAATGTCATTAAAGTCAGTGAGCTCACGCAAACTTTGGATTAAAGCGGCATTCGATTGGTTGGTCATCTTTCGTCTCCCAATATTTTAAGGTCCTTGACGTCACTCGCGATCAAGTATCACAGCCCTGCACACCAAGTCGAGGCTGCAAGTTCCCTGGAGCAAAAAATGGTCACTTACTTGGGACTAACCTTGACGAGGGCGGTCTGTTCTGCGCTCCATTTGCCAAAATCAGCTTTCGGAAAAGTCACAGATTCAAAGAGGTAGGCGTCTTTTTTGCTTTTATGCTTACCCAAGTAGCGAGCGACCATCCAGTACTCGCCTTGGTCGATCACCTGTAGGAATAGGTGGTCGGGCTCGGTGGTGGCGACAACGTCTTTTATCCAGCGCTGGCCCTCTTCAGAAACGGCAGGAGGGGGAGCGTTTGCGTCGAATTTAAGTTGAAGGTCCGCGGGGGTTTTGCTCGCATCAATGATTTTGGGGCCAGAAGGTTTCTGTTTTTTGCTTTCCGACTCCCAGACTAAGCCAGAACTCAGGGACACGGTAAAGGGGGCAGATTTTAGGCTAGATTTTTTTGCCTCCTCGTTAAATCGACTAGGAGTGGCGAGAACCCGCTGCAGGAATTCTTGGGCCACCTGCTTTGAGGCCGCGTGAATGGACTCGGAGTGCATGAAAAAATCGTAGAAAATGGTCCTCTCCGCATAGACGCCAAAGACGTAAATTCGAAGATAGCCCTTCTCATCTCCTTCAAAGATACCCTTGATGGTGGCCAAAACTTCTGGCCTGAGGGTGTCCCGATCAATGCGTTCGTTCTCTTTTTTTAGGATTTCTTCTGTAATTTCATGGCCATTGTTCTTTAGGATTTGAGCCGTGGTGTAGGTGCCGGTCAGTAATTGTAGTCCAACATCTCGACTTTCTTGGGGATAATAAACCTGAATCACGGCATTTTTCCAGGCGATATCTTGGGCCGTAATTTTGTAGTCACCCACCTGCGCCACCGTCACGTGGCTATAGGTCCAAGCTTTAATGCGTGGCTTCGCCAGGAGAAGTGTGAGTACGATAAATGCTAGGGCTATTCCGATAAGAATCTTTTTTTTCATTTTTCTTGTTCACTCAATTTTTAATGTAATGGCAAGTTTAGACGTTGGTTCACAAGTGATTTTTAAATTTGAATGTTGGGAATATTATTACAAGGATAGAAGGAATAATCCATCAAAATCTGGATTCTTTTCGTCGTCAAGGTGGTGGCTAGGATTCTGAATGTCCTAGAAATCTACTCAAGGATTGTGTACATTGCGCACGGTAGGCGGTTCAGCGCTAGGGTGTTGGCCGAATTAGGGTAAAAAAATTTTTCGTTGGGAGAATCTATACTATGCGTTTATTACTTGTCACATCGGTCGCTTGTTTAACATTCGTGTTCGGTTGCGGGCGTCAACAACCACAGTCGTCCAAAGTAAAAGTGAACATTTCAGTTCCCGGTAATCAGTTCAATTCTGAGAGGATGGTCCAATTGACCGATTCCTTAGAGCACATTCGGTCGAGTGGCCGGGGTGTCGTGTCTTTGGTTTCGTTAATTGGCCTCATTCCCTTTACTGCGGCTGAACTGGCTCAAATAAATGAGTCTCGTGGAGACGAGGCCTCAGTCACTTGTGAGGGTTCGATCTGTACGGGAACTAATTCTGGAACGGCGCTAGAAGTGCACGTCTCCAAAATGAATTTGCCAGGTCTTGGCGTGCCCCATATCGCGATTGACCGCGACATTCAACTTAAATTTCGCTTAGGCAATGCTCAACGATTTGATGTGTGTAGTGTCAATGGTTTTTCGGTTAAGAAATTTCTATTATGGTCTCCATTGGTTGCGGCCTATGTAAATCTTGATTCAAATCGTCAGGCGGTGGATGGAGTTATTGTTGGATCACCCTCACAGGTGGCCCGTTGTAATTAGATTCAGCTAAAAATGGCCGAACTCTGCGTTGTTCGGCCATTTTGAGCAGAATCTTACCTTATTCGAAGGATCCCGGCGAATGACCACGAGCCTTTTTTTTCGGAGCATACATGATGCGGCAAGCATTTTTTTCGGCAAAAATCACGGCTATAATTCTTGGAATTCTCGCCGGTGAAACGGTTAGTTTCGCCTCTGGCACGTCTGAAGTCCTGAGAGGCTCTGATGCGCATGATGTTGTGCATGAGGCCCCATGGCGCCAAGGAGACATGGATAAAGTTCTTGCTGAGGCAGAGCGCGAGCATCAACCAATTTTAGTTTATTGGGGGGCTGTGTGGTGCCCACCGTGCAATGAACTGAAGGCAGAGGTGTTCAGTCATCCAAAATTTAATGATCTCATAAAACCTTTGATCGCGGTTTATCTGGACGGTGATCAGTCCAACGCCCAAACTTGGGGCGAGACGCTAAAGATCTCAGGTTATCCGACAGTGCTGCTGCTCGGCCCTAAGGGAGAGGAGTGGATGCGACTGACGGCCAGCACAGATTTTCAAGAATTTCAGGCATCATTGTCGACGGCCATTGCGGCTGCTGGCCCGGCAACGGAAGCATTAGCGCATGTAGAATCTGGTAATGCTACCGAAAATGACTGGAAGCTCTTGGCTCATAATCAATGGTCTGCGGCGTCAGCATTGAAAATGACACCCGAAGTTGCCCTTAAAAAGCATGCGGCGCTGATAAAAGGTATTCCTTCGAAGCTTAAGGTGGAGCAAGCGTTGCTTGCTGCTGCTGCGTTATCGGCGGTGACCTCGGCAATCCAGGCCTTAGAGGCGGTCCCTGTTGCGGGCCAAGCGGCGGTAGCCGCAGTGCCGATTAAAACAAAAAGTGAAGGGCTGGAAGACGAGAAACTGAGGGCAGCCTTAGAGGCTGTTCGTGCGGATGTGCCTCGGTGGCTCACTATTATTTTGGCAGATCAGGAATCAGTGCGCTCAGCCAGCAATTTTATTATTTGGGAAGGTGCCGATCTCGTTTCGTGGTTGGAGCCTGTTAACAATAATTCGCGGCAAACACTAGAATCCAGAATTCTGTCATCCATGAGTGATTTTTCTAAAGACAAAACTACGTCCACGTTAAATCGTCTTTTGTCGATTAATCCAAAAATTAAATTTGCGGTTAGCAAAATGACACCGGATTCGAAGCCGTCAAGTCTTCCTGCCGTTTTGATTAAGGAGGTTCGTGGGGCCGTTGCCCTCGCTGATCATGATGCGAACAGTCGTTATGATCGACATGCTGTAGTCTCCGAGGCGGCGGATTTTCTCATTCAAGTGGGAGATTTTGCTGGAGCAAGATCGCTACTGGTTCGCGAGCTCAAAAAAACAAATACACCGTGGTACTATCAGGGATCACTCGCAAATTTGGAACAAAATGCAGGGAGAATTTCTGAGGCTCTTAAGTGGTCGTCTGCGGCGCGAGTCTCGGCGAAAGGTCGTGCGACGCGAATTCAATGGATTGTCTCTGATCTGTCCATGATGTCCGAATTGACGAAGCCTGCCGACAAAAAGAATGTCGGACAATTGGCCAAGGTCGTCGCAGAATATTATGATACGGCCTTTACAGAAATAGACGGTTTTGCGGGAAGGAACAAAGTGCGTGCTAGTCGCGTTGTAAAAAGTCTTCGCCCTTGGGTGGATAAACCGCTGGTCAATGCTCAGATTCTTGCTCAGATTCTTGCCGCAGGAAAACGCTGTGCCACGTTAACCGAGGGCAAAAAAGCGTGCGAAGAACATTTTACCGCTCTGCGATAGCTGTTTCAGGTCCATAAATTTGGGATCATTTCCGGAAGTCTAGACGTTAAAGGCTTCCATTTTAAGCTCGTAAGATCGCCCCAGCCAGATAACGCGTGCCGAGTGGTCTGTGGGGTCGTCTCCAGTGTCTGGATGCACGAAGACGTCGATCGTGCCGCGATTGAACATCAGCCATTGAACCACTTCAGCAAATTTTTCCACAGGAAAATGAATGCCGCAGCTCCAGACCGGATGAGGGCCGACGGGCTGCTGGTGTAACCGGCCTGAGACAAGACCAAGCTCTCGGTTAATTTTTGCGGCGAGTTCTGTGGCTTCAGGTAGGTTGTGAGGGCCGTAGTAAAGGTGAGCGTGAAATTCGCGAACCGTTGGTTTTTTCAAAGTGGCCGACTCCTTGTCGTCTTTTAACGTCTTGTTCATCACCAAAAAGGCTGGGATACTGAATTAGTACAGAGTGCGAATGTTTATATGACAACAAATAGCACATTTAGTGGACCCTAGCATTGAGATTCCAATGAGTGTAAGAAAAAAATACGATGAGCGTTGTACCCGCTGCCTGATGAAGCAGGATCTTTGTATCTGTGCTGAGATTCCAAAAATTTCATTGGCCACAAAAATTATAGTTCTGACGAGTAAACGTGAAATTTTAGTCCCAACCAACACCGGACGCCTCGCCTGTGAAGCTCTGGAAAACAGTGCAATTTTGGTTCGCGGTGACCAAGATAAACCCTATGACCTCCGCGAGCATATTCTGACGGAGGGCTCGGTATTGGTCCTTTACCCGTCGCCCGAGGCACAAGTTCTTGACGAGGAGTTCGTAAAGACGCTAGCTCGACCCTGTACTCTCATTGTGCCCGATGGAAACTGGCGGCAGACTTCAAAAATGCGCCGTCGAGACCCATTTTTGGTAAATGTGCCCCAAGTGACTCTGCCTGCGGGGACTGCCACAAAATATGGTGTTCGCAACGATAACAAGGAGGGTGGACTGGCCACGATCGAGGCCATCGCACGCTCACTGGGTGTACTAGAGGGGCCAGACGTGCAGAGGGAGTTGGAGGCGTTGATGGCGGTGATGGTTGGCCGTGTCCTGAAGAGCCGCGGTGTGAAACTAAACTCGTTGCCGTAGGATGAAGGAAGCGTGTATGATAAATTGAAAGCGAGGTGCCTATGACCATGACGCCCAAATTTATTTATGGAACTGCGTGGAAAGAAGATCGTACCAGCTCACTTGTAGCTATGGCTCTAGAAGCCGGGTTCAGAGAGTTTGACACCGCGAATCAGCGAAAACACTATTTTGAAGCGGGAATGGGTGAGGCGATTCACTCGTCCATTATTGCGGGTCGCGTTTACCGCGAAGAATTATTTCTTCAAACAAAATTTACCTATCAGCGTGGACAGGATCACCGGCTTCCCTATGATCCTTCGGCAGCACTTACGAAGCAAGTTGAGCAGTCGTTTGCCAGTTGTTATCTCGCTCTTTAATCTAGTTCTAAACCCCCTGTTATTATCAACTTATTCTGGATCACAGCGTATTTTGTCTCGTTAATATGTATAGGGTTTGTCTCTTTAACCAAAGTAAAGCCGAGGGTTTCGCAGACCACTCGGCTTTGGAGACACTCACCATGATTATATTTGTTCGCGTCTGTTTGAAGGAATTATCAGTTCAAGGAAAAAATTACAACTGGATAAAGCCCGACGTTTGCCCCTCCTGTAATTCCCAGAATGTTTGGGGTCATGGTTTTCGGCCGGCATACTTTACGGGGTTTCTCTTGTTTTTGTGGCTTAAGCGATTTCGCTGCAATACATGTAAGGCGGTAATTACCTTCAGGCCGCATGGATATTTTAGTCGGTTTCAGAGCTCAATAGAGGATATTGCGGCTGCTATCTTTGTAAAATTAGGCACTTCTAAATGGCCCCAATTCCTTCCAAGGCAACGTGGCGGCCAGTGGTTGCGTCGATTCACTGAATTTATTCGCATCCAATATGGCGTCGACAATGGAGGTGTTTCTATCTCTGATCGGCTAATGAAACTACATACTTCAGACTGCAAATTCCTGTCTGAAATAGCGTAACATTCATTACGAATGGCTCGAACCTACCGAGGCTTGTCATTTCGATCCATGGTTGGTTTTACTACAAAGATCTGGTGGTAAAACTTTTAACAATTTGGAGAGAATGATGACTAAAGACGAAAAAATGGCTCTGGCAACGTTTAGATTTGGGATAATCGCAGAGTTCGTTACTGGCGTGAGGCTTGGCTATGGAGAGAAAAAAAAACTCCTAGACGAAAAAGCTGCTCGCACGTACCAAATTCCAATGTCAAAACGAACGACGATAAGTCGTTCGTCGCTGACGGAGTGGATCAACGATTATAAGAAGGCGGGCTATCAGATTGAGGGGCTATGCCCGAAATCTAGGTCCGACAAGGGCGCCTATAAAAAAATAGATTCAAATGTTCGCAATGCAATCAAGGAAATAAAGACATTACATCCAGATTACACCTTGCGTACCGTCATTGAGCTTCTAAAACAAAAAAAGATGATTGAATTTAATGAAGAGCTCAATAACTCGAGTTTATACCGCTTCCTAAGGCAAGAGCGACTTTCAGAGCTTAACACCGTTGCGGAAGACAGGAGAAGATTTGAAACGGAATTTCCTAATGAAATGTGGCAGTGTGACGTTTTGCACGGACCGAATGTAAAGTTCGATGGCGCGACAAAAAAGACCTACCTTTGTGCAATTATAGACGACCATTCGCGTTTAATGGTGCACGCACAGTTTTACCTTTCGGAAAACCTTGGTGCCTTGAAGGATTGTCTGAAGCAGGCTGTTCAGAAAAGAGGGTTGCCTCAAAAGTTTTATACTGACAATGGCGCATGCTACCGCGCTATAAATCTCGAACAAATCACCGCCTGCCTCGGCATCGCCCTCCATCACAGTCGACCTTATACTCCGCAAGGACGTGGAAAAATTGAACGTTGGTTTAAAAATATTAGAGACAGTTTTTTACCTTTGGTTACGGATGTTACACGAATTCAAGATCTCAATGAAAGGCTTGATGACTGGGTTAGTACGTATAACAATCGTGTTCATGGAACCACTAAAGAGTCTCCCTTCGATCGTTACCGAAAGAATATGAGCTGCGTTCGCCCAGCACCATTAAAACTTATCGAATATTTTCGGAGGGTCGAATTTAGAAAAGTCAAAAAGGACAGAACTTTTAGCTTAAAAGGCGATGTTTTCGAAGCTCCTGTGGTGCTGATAGATAAACGTGTTGAATTAAAATTTCACGATGAAAATACCGAAGAAATTGAAATATTTTTTGACAATCGAAGTTTTGGATCCGCAGTAAAACTAGATGCCCGTGCTAATGCAAAAGTCGGCAGAGACTGGTCAAAGGGTCACGAAAAACCGGTTGATCTCGTCACAGATCTTGAGCCGAAAAAATCAGGGCAGCTGTTTCACGGAGGTGAAATATGACTAAGTACATGGAATATTTCGGCTTTAAGACGACCCCGTTTCCCACAACAATTGCACCCAAAAATCTTCTAAAACTACCAGACATGATTGGCATTAAAGAGAGGCTAGATTATACGTTAAATCTAGGCGGAATTATGTTGGTGACCGGTGAAGTTGGAAGTGGAAAATCAACCGCATTACGATGGGCAATGTCACACTATCACCCAAATGAACTCACAACTGTCGAGGTGGTATCCAACAGCGCCTCGCTTAATGAGCTCTACAAGCAACTTTGCTGGGCACTTAATCTGGATGTAAATTCTGGAAGCAGGTCACTTCTGTCTCGCATGATTAAAAATGCCATTCGAGATCTGGTTGTCGGAAAAAAGCAAAAGGTCCTCCTCGTCATTGATGAAGCAAATCTTCTGAGAATAGATGTTTTTGCCGAGCTGCATACTTTAACTCAATTTAATCACGATACAGTTAGCCCTTTTGCAATAGCTCTTGTCGGCCAAACAACTTTGGCCGACAAACTGACGTATCGAAGTTCGTCGCCTCTAGCTTCACGAGTCGTGGCAAAAACTCATTTAAAGTCGATTACAAAGGATCAAATGCAAGAATACCTGCACCACCACCTGAAAATTGCGGGGGTCAAAAAATCCTTATTTGGTGACGATGCTGTCACCGCTATTCATCAAGGGTCAAGCGGCCTTTTACGGGAGGCGAATAATTTAGCCCGCGGAGGCATGATTGCGGCTGCCGCCGAAGGCTGTGAACTCGTAGGCGCAGAACACATCAGAATCGCATCAACAGAACTCATAATATAAGGTGGAGACAAATGAATAAGCCCCAAAACTTGCAATATTCGGTGTCTGAAGCCGACGTTCTCAAAATTTCCAGACTGATGGGGTGCTTGGAGGGCACCATTAAGGAGATAATTCGATTCAAGTATCAGCAACGAGATGAAATTGGTCCATGTGAAATGTATTTTTACGAGATGAGTTCCCGAGCACTCGGGGCGCTTGAAACGGATCATGAACTGCGACACCATTTTGATATCGATAACTAACATTGCGCTAACAACTTTAGAACCGGCCGCGCCTGATCAGCGCGGTTTTTTTGTCTCGATTGTCGTAATAATTTTAGTCTACAAGAATTTGTCAAATCACAGCCGCAGGAAATTGCTACGAGAAGCAAAGAAAAATCCAAGGAATCAAATACTTAAACTTCAAATTAGGAGGCTTGTGGATGGTGCCGCAGGTGCCGGACTCCATGGATGGGGCCTAGACGTCCTCGTGTTTTAAGCAAGTCATCCTGGCCCAATCCACAGATTCCTTGGACAAGCTTTTAGCTTGTCCACACCGTGCTGGGATAACGCTACGCGTAATCCCCACAATCCATACGCCCTGGCGCTGTCATATAAACCAAAATAAAAAAATGCTTTAGAACGAGTGTCTCTTAGACCCATCAAAAGTTTCGCAGGATCATTTTTTATGCTGTAAAGGTAAAATTACGGTCCAGGTTAACGTAGAAATCTTCGTTTAGTTTAAAGTGCAAAATCACAGCGAGGCTTGCGAGTTCAGTCCATTTCATGTCGTTGACCTGTCCCTTTAATTGTTCTACATAGGCCGGCATTTTAGCCGCAAATATAGGTATGAGTGCTTGCCCCGGGTGGTCGGCTGGCAGGGACGAATAAATTTTGGCGGCTCGGCTCTGGTCTGACGTTGAAATCTTCTGTGGAGTGAGCGCAGGAGGAACTAGGTCAACAATCATTTGAGCCAGGCGCATTTGATCGACTGGCTTAGACATGTACTCGGTGCAACCTGCGGCAAGGCATCGCTCTCTTTCGCCCATCAGGGCATTGGCGGTAAGGGCCACAATCGGGCCTTTAAAGCCTTGGGCTCTTAAGGAGGTTGCGGCCTCATAACCGTTGATCACGGGCATTTGAATGTCCATGAATATCAGATCAAATGATTGACGCTCAGTCAGCTCAAGGCACTGTTTGGCGCCATCACAGACTGTAACCACGGCTCCCAAACGGTCTAACATAATGCGGATTAACGCACGATTATCCTCAAAGTCATCGCAGACCAATAGACGCAAGCCGTCCAACCTTTTGGCTACAGCCTGAGCTCGTCCCTGGGGAGCTCCCACTTTTCCCAAGGATGGTGTCCCCATGATGGCCGCCATCGCGTCAGATTGTGACAGCCATGGTGGGCCTTGTGTGGACGTTGTTTGGGGGTTTGAAAGGTTTGCTATGTTGACGTGAATGGACAATTCGAATTGGCTTCCTAAGCCCACTTCAGTTTTAATTAAGGTGACGTCTCCACCCATTTTTCTGGCCAGATTTCGCGACAAATTTAGTCCGAGGCCTGTGCCCCCAAACTTGCGGGAAATGCTGCGGTCGCCTTGCATAAATGGCTGAAACACATGATGAAGGCCTTCTTTGGGAATGCCGCAGCCGGTGTCTGTGATTGTAAATGTCATTTTATTTGTCGCCTGATTTGTCAAACTATGTGATTCCGTGGCATAGGCTTCACAGGCCACTTTCACGGTGACTCGCCCGCGCTCCGTAAACTTTATGGCATTGCCAATAAGATTCATTAAAATCTGACGCAGGCGCTTGTCGTCCGCGTAGAACGTCTGGGGCAGGCTGCTGGCGACGTCGAGCGAAAGCGAGATGTGTTTGGAAGCGGCTTGATCGGAAAAAGTCGAGATCATGTTGGACACAAAATCACTGGTTGTGATGGCATCGACGTTGATATGAAATTGACCGGCCTCAATTTTGGAGAGGTCTAAAACATCGTTGATTAGTTCAAGGAGATGCTGGCCGTTTGTCCGCATTTTTTCGGCCACCTCATGGAGGTTGATGGACTTGTCAGAGTCGGTCGCCAATAAATCAGCGTAGCCAAGCATGACGCCTAAAGGGGTTCTGATCTCGTGGCTCATGGTCGACAGAAAATCGCTTTTTGCCTGATTCGCCAAATCAGACATACGCGCCAATTCGAGTGCTTGTTGCTTCTCGCGGAGGATGGCATCATGCTCGAGTTTGCTTTGCAGCCCGTTGATTCTTTCGGTTATATCTTGGACGAACCCAATGGCGCTCACAAGTGTGCCGTTCGCGGCATATGTGTTCTGGCGACGCATAAAAACATGCACTATTTTTTGGTCTGGTAACAGGAGCCGGAACTCGCCTTCGGCTAGGCCGTTGTTCAATTTAGCATGGTCAAGGGTACGCTTCCACCGCTCCAGATCTTCAGGGTGAAAACGGCGAGACCGTGCGGCAAAATCACAGGGATCTTCGGGGCCAAAACCAAAAATAGCCTTGGCCTCGTCACTCATCTCATCCATGCCAGTTAGCGCATTTATGCTAATACTTCCTGTTTTTCCAAGTCGTTGAGCGACCTGTAGCTTAGTGGCCGCCAAGGAAAGTTCGACTAACGAGGTCTTAAGGTCTGTGGTTTCGAAGCTAACGGACCAAAAACTTTCGATGACTCCTTGCGGGTTTTTAAAAGGACTAATGGACATGTTCACCCAGCATAGGGAGCCGTCTTTTCTTTTGTTGCAAATCTCACCTTTCCAGGTTTTGCCGGACTGGATTGTGTGCATTAAATTTCGAAAAAAGCTTTGCTCGTGGTATCCAGAATGGATGATTTTGTGGTCTTGTCCTAAGAGCTCTGCTCTTGTGTAGCCGCTGACTTGGCATGCTAAATCATTGACGTAAGTGATTTTCCCCTGAGGATCGGTCGCCGAAACCATGGCTAGGGTGTCAATGGCAGCTTGGGTTTGGCTTAGTCGTAAGGTCGTGTGCATATTCTCAGTGACATCAAATAAGATTCCAGATATTTTATTTAACATCGAATGAGCCGGAGCCTTGGGAGTATATCTCAATTGTAAAAATCGAATCTCACCGTCAGGGCGAAGGATTCGAAACTCTGCCGGCATTTTCAGGCTAGGATCTCTCTTCGCCAAAATTTGTTCGAGTGGAGGTAAGTCCTCAGGGTGTATATAGGCTCTGTATAGTTCGGTAGGGTCAGGATATTCTTCCCTAGTGGCGCCGTAGAGTTCGTACATGTTGTCATCAAAAGTGATCGTGTTGGCTTCGAAGTCGAGTTCCCAAACGCCAATTTTAACCTGTGAAACAATCTGCGTCAATTTTGAGAGCGCCTCGTTTCTTTCAAGCTCCACCAGTCGCAACAATCGTTGCGTGACGGAAGAGGTTTCGCTTTGGTCCTGAAGTTGTTGGGCGAGCCTCAATTGTTTGAATTCAGTGGCTCTTAATTTTGTGATGTCAGTCAGGCCTAGACGGTAGTATACCTCACCACCGGAGTGTGAAGCCGTTCGGTTGGCTGAAATCTGGACGACCTTCACTTGTTTGTCATGAACGTGGATCTTCTGTTCCCAACCGTCTGTTTTTCCAACGGCATGAAGCGCGCGAAATTGAGCGTAGAAATTTGATAGTGAGGATGCCTCTACCCAAAGGCTGAATAGAGACCCTTCAATTGCGCTTCTTTTTGAGCCAAATAGTGTCACGCATGCTTCGTTGACTCTCTTAATTCTTCCAACGCTATTCATGGTCAATAATGGGGTGGGTGAATTTTGAAAAAGATCCATCCATTCTCTGTTTGCGCTGGCGAGTGCATGTGCGGACTTTGTCAGCTCGTCGTTTTGCATCTCAAGCGCCATTTTATGCACTTGGAGCTCGTGAACAGCGGCCTCATGGGTCCTAGGCGGAGTGATGGGTTTTTTAGATGATTTGGATTTTTTCTTGTCGAGGCTCATGACGTCACTCTCTCGGTGGTCGCAATAGCATACATCGTCGTCTGTTCGTTGATCAACGCCGTTGAAACGACCGATACGTTGAGGATTGTTCCATCTTTCGCTATTCTTTTTGTGCTATAAGGCAGAAGGACAACCTGCCTGCTAAGTTCCGCTAATTTAGAGAGCTCTCCATCGCGAAGATCTGCTGGAATTCGCTCGCGTACATTCATGGCTAGGGCCTCAGACTCACTCCACCCGTAAAGTCGAGTGGCTCCAGGATTCCATGCGAGTGTTTGGCCGTGCAAATCTTGCACGGTAATGGCGTCACTTGCGTCGCGAACCACCACCGCAAGTCGCAAGAGATCCCTGGCCTGTGCGAGTTTTTCCTCCGCAAGCTTGTGCTCCGTTATGTCTTGGAATATGGCATGCACATCGGTCACCTTGCCGTCCGTCATTATGGCATTGCCGTAGGACCTCAGCCAAAGATCTCGTCCTGTGGCCGAGGTTATAGGGAGGTCAATATCCCACGGGGTTCCAAATTTTATAGAACTTTCAATCTTTGCCTGTAGCATCGACCGATGATCGACTTGAATCAGTTCAAATAATTCAGCCCTAGTCAGGACTCGGGCCGGGTCAATACCGACTAGTTGCAGCACTTCAGGTGAAAATAGCGCGGCACCGTTGACAGGATTGACGTGCCAGAGGCCGATCTTTGCGATGTGTGCGGCCATTTTTAGGCCATCGGACGCAGCGGTCAAAGATCTCTGTGATATCTTCAAATTCGAAATGTCGATAAAATATATGACCGTGCCTTCGATTTTATTTTTAACCGTGCGGTAGGGGAGGACTCTCACCTTGTAGTCTTTACCTTGGGAGTCTATGAGCTCAAACTCCCTAGTCCTTAGGTCTGCCAGAACCTCACGGACCATTTGTAGTAGGTTGCCTAGCCCCTGACTAAGGTCGAGATCCGAAAGTGGCCGACCAACGTCTTTAGGCAGTAACTTAATTAATGCTTGCGCAGCAGGCGTGAAGCGTAAAATCTGGGACTGAAGGTCCAAGAAAATGATAGCAATGCCGGTTCCGTTCACAAAGTTAAGCATATCGTTATTGAGGGTTTCCGAGTCCGCAACCTTGGCCTCAAGTTCACTATTGACAGTGGAGAGTTCCTCGTTAACAGACTGTAGTTCTTCCTTGGAGGTTTCGAGCTCCTCATTCGTGGATTGCAATTCTTCGTTTACAGATTGCATTTCTTCATTGGACGATTTGAGCTCCTCGGCAGCGAGATCCATGTCGGAAATCGTGATGCGAAGATGCCGATCCTTCAGTTCGAGGTCTTTTTGCAGGGCTTTGATTCGTCCGTCAGTCTGGGTTTGACCGTTAGTGCTAGGTAGAGGTGTAGGTTCACTGGTCGAAACAACGTCCTCGGGTAGAGGGACAATCACAATTAGGTAAAGGGGGACGTCGCTTGGATGAGTGAAATTGGACAGTGGTCCCACCGTGATATTGACTAGGGTGAAATGACCATTGGTTCGAACTCGCACCTTCCGCAAGTCGACCATTTCATTTGACGCCACGCAAGTATTCAAGGCGACCGCCAAATCTGTCTGGAGGCCTTCCCGACACATTTTAAATAGGTTGCTTGTATGTACTTCCCCCTCTTGGGGCTCCAGATACATTCCTGTTCGTCCGTGCAAGTAAACAATATTTCCAGACCTTGTGACCACTATGCCTGACGCAGTCAACCGCGCCACCATCGCCGACTGGACACGTAAACGTAGACTGACAGCGGGGGACAAGGCTTGGACGTCGCTGGGTGATCCGGCAACTTGAGCAACTTGAGATTGTGGCGCGGATAATCGGATATTCTCAGGCAGAGGCTGGCTCATATTGGCGGCACATTTGAAAATTTTAACGTTCCGATCTACTGGAATAAAGTCGTCAGCATGTTCGCCTAGGCCTTCAGAGGTCCCGAGGAATAGATACCCATTAGGCGTTAACCCGCGGTAGAATGCGGTTAACATTCTGATTTGCAAAGTGGAGGTAAAATAGATCATGACGTTGCGGCAGGAAATTAGATCCATTTTTGAAAAGGACGGATCCCTGTTTACGTCATGAACGGAGAAAATCACGAGCTCTCGTATTAGCTTATTGACTTGGTAATTATCGGTGCCTTCAACAGGGTTGAAAAACGCGTTTAAACGCTGAGGCGAAACGCCGGCTAGTTGTTCTTTTGAGTACACACCGGCCCGAGCAGCCGAAATGGCCTTGGGACCAATGTCGGTGGCAAAAATTTCTATTTTAAGGCGCTGTGCTCCACCATGATTTTGCAGATGGACCTGCTCTGCCAGCAGCATGGCGATGGAATAAGCCTCTTGTCCAGTCGAGCAACCTACACACCATACACGGATCTTGGATCCATGCACCTTGGCGTTAAGGATCTGGGGGATGACGTCCTTCTCTAAAACGGAAAACGCATCTCGGTCACGAAAAAAACTCGTTACGCCAATTAATACTTCAGCGAATAAAGCCTGGGCTTCGTCTGGATGACTTCTTAAAAACGTGAGGTACTCCGCAGGCGAGGCAATGGTGACTTGTTGCATACGCCGAGCTAGGCGCCTAAGGATTGTTGGAGATTTATATTCAGAAAAATCGTGGCCAGTGATTTCCGTTACGAGTTTCAGTATTTGAGCCAAGATTTTTTGATCCGCCGAATTTGATAGCGCCGGGAGCACAAAATCATTTTTCTGCTGTCGCTCCATAATCTCGATCATTTTGTTTGGCATTTCTGATGGACGCATTTCGT
This sequence comes from Bdellovibrio sp. ZAP7, assembly GCA_945900755.1. Lineage (GTDB taxonomy): Bacteria > Bdellovibrionota_B > Oligoflexia > Oligoflexales > RGVZ01 > CAMDKS01. Next base: position 12,737 of record CAMDKS010000027.1, on the reverse strand, counting down.
AATCCACATGCCCTGAATAGAGTGCGCTAAGAGGCATGCCATCAAACTCGGCACTGCTTGGCGACTGGCAAAATATCCAACCATCGGCCAATTTTATCGCCGCGCAGCCATCAGTTCCATCTGTCCCGGTGCCTGATAGAATCACGCCAACCGCGCAGTCTTGTTGATCGGCTGCGAGGGATGTAAAAAAATGGTCTATGGGCCGGTAACGCACTTGCCTAGGCACCGCCTGGGCCACTAGCCGTAGGGTGGAATTCGTGATCGTCATGTCTTGACCGGGGGGGATGATGTACACGTGATCTCTCAGCACGGCTTCTCCATCCAGCGCTTGTGTGACTTTCATTTTGGTAAATCGCTGGATCAGAGTTGCGAGGATACTCTCATGCTTGGCATCGAGATGCTGAATGACGACGATTCCCATATTGATGCTGTACTGAGGCATGCCTGCAAAGAAGTCTTCAAGGGCAGATAGCCCGCCAGCGGAAGCTCCGACACCAACGATGAAGGGGCGTGCACTGGGTGAAGTGGAGTTACTTTTTGTGGCGGGGTCAACCGTGGGTAGATTTTTTTTCAATGATTTCCCAAGGACGGATTTTGGTGGAGATTTTTTTTTCATGTTAGTGTCTCTCAAGGGTGACGGCGTAACCAGCCGCAATTTTTACGACTTTCATGAATTAAGGTACACTATTTCTTGACAAAGCACGAACACAATCTGGCAGCCCTTCGTGGAGAAATGATACGATAGCGAAAAAATTGAATAGCGTTGATTGACTATCAAATACCCTCTTGTTTGGCTACTGACATGTAGAAAACTAGGACAAACAGAGGGGGGTGAAATATTGACATTTATAACAATATATTTTATGAACATTATTAGTTTAGTCTCGATTTTTTCAATTCTAAAATAAGGCAAAAAATGATTAAAATATTATTATCTCAGTCCCGCGCACTTTATATTGTCTCCCTGCTGATACTTACATGCCAGCAACTAGTCTAAGCAAGTCCCTGGCAAATTTGGCAGGATTTGGTCTTCAAGAACTTTCCAGTGTTGAACCTGAGATTTGGTCTGATGTTATGTGCGGTCTGCGCGAGGTCGTGGAGCAGAAACAATTTGACCGTTTGGCCGCCATGGCAAATTGTGCACAATCTCAAATCGCCCAAGTGCTCGCGACCACTGATGATGCCTCTGCAAAGTCCTCACAAGACAGGCTGACTTTCATCAGGGCCAAAATGACAGTGCTCGCTATTGAGCAATTTATTGCCGCGTTTTTTGGGAGTGATTCTCGCCCATCTTTCAAGGATCGCTTAGTGATGAGCCGGTTATTGTTACCGGTGCTTGAGCGTGGACGATTACTGACACAAAAGACGTTTGACCGCAGATGGTCTTGGGTGAGTCATGGCACTTGCGCTGCATCGATGATCCAGAAAGCTGGTTTTTGGTCTATTCCAACCACTGAATTATGCCTTACGATCAAAAACTACACGAACGATAAGGATCTTCTTGAGGTGGGGGCGGGACGAGGTCTATTTGTTTCCGGCCTCAGTCAGTGTGGAGTCGCGGTCATAGGAATTGACGACCACAGCTGGGATCAGGCAGCAACGCCAATCAATTCGGCTCTGCCCCATTTACGGCGTCTAGTGGCTCGTGACGCTCTGCGCCAAATGAAACCCAAGGCCGTCTTGTCGGTATGGCCACCTCCTGGAAATATTTTTGAGCGTGATATTTTTGCGACTGATTCTGTCGAAATTTACTTAGCAATTGTTAGCAAGCATCGCTTCGCCAGCGGAAATTGGGCTGATTATCAGTCAGCGACTTCGCAAACTGGCAGATTCAAGTGTGTCACCAGCGAACCTCTAAACCATTTACTAAGACCGATCGAGGCTGAGCAGCAGCTCCTGGTTTTTCGTCGATAGCACATGTAGAAGTCCTTCTTTGCCGACTCTTTGCCATCCTCAGATAAAAACAAAGCAACATTGACGGCACGTTTACGACAGATCCATGGAGTCATCTTTGGCGGGCTTTCGGGCCAGACCCCCATCAGTGGGTTCATGATGTACAGCCATCACTGCATCCAAAGCGCTGATTTCTCCGGCACCAAATCCCTCGAAAACAACCGCGCGCTGCGCGCGAACCTGCGAGAGCTCAAACAATTCTTTGTAGGCCGTAAAAATTTCTGGATTTAACTTTAGTGAGGCATAGGCGCGGCTGACGGCGATGCCGTATTGAGACTTCGCCTCCGCTACCAGGCTTGCCACCGCCGCAGAGGTTTCTGCCTCAAGGAGCTGAGCGTTAAGCCGACCTGTTTCATCTATGTCAGCTTTTGCCCGTTCTATCCGCGCAGCAACCGTATCAAAGAGTTGCTGTGATACATTCGAAAGGAGGCTGAGACGGCTGATGAACAGCAGGTCGACTTCGATACCCCAGCGAATCGTCTCATTCTTGATTTGCTCGCGAATAATCGCTCCCAGCTCATTCCGATCAGTCAATATCCTGCTGAAGTCGAAGGTGCCGAGGATTGACGTTGCAGCACTTGTGACGATGCTCTTCAGCCCAAGCTCCCAGTCGGAAACGCTGAAAAGTGCGCGTTCAGGATTAACCACCCGGAACTCTATCCAGAGGTCGATGACAACTGTGGTTCCACGGCAGTCATTGACGTTGATTTTTTCGCAATTCATAAAATCACGTTTCAATGACAGAGCCTGGATCGTCGTCCACGGGAACAATTTATCCCAACACCAGTGCAGTCCCGGTTGACTCAAAACTTTGCTGAGACGGCCAAATTTTGTGACGACGATTGACTCCTCGTCTTCCACCTGAATGGTCAGACCCCGAAACAGGACAAATACCGCTGGTAACAGTAAAAGTCCCACGATAAATGCGACTAAAAAAAGCATCTCATTGGAATTCATGATTTTCTCCTGATATAGGACGCACGGGCATCGCTGTAAACTTCAGTTCTGCGGCGCACTAGGTAGTCGTGAAGGTTGGCATTCAGTTGAATCTCTTCCAGTTGTTCGCCCATGACAGTAATTTCAGCCTCAACTGCTTTTGCTCTTGCTTTGGCGATGGTAAGCCCCTTCTCCGCGGACAATATCCGCTGCTCGCACTCACTTTCGGAGTGGGCGTACAGACGGTCTGCCTCACTTCTTGCGTTAATTACAGAGTTCAATGCTTCTGCCAATTCGTCAGGTGGCAGTATATCTGTCAGGTCAACTCCATCAAAACGCATGCCATATTTGTCGCCAATTTGGGCGCGACAAAAATCATTGAGGCGGGAATTAAGCTTTTTCCTTTGCGTCCGCAGGGTGGCATATGATCCGACATTAAGATCGCGCTGTTGCGCATTATGAATAATGGAGCCATTTTGCGGCTCAATATCATTGAAATTTGCAATTTCATTCCGGAGAAGGCAGGCAAAAAGTCCTTTGACGTGCTCCATCGGGTTCTTCGTCGCAAAAATTGCGCTATATAGGTTATCAGCCTTGGGGGCCGCATACGACAGCAATCCACGACACTTCATGAAGCCAATCCGGTTTTAATATCATTTGGGCTATCTCAAAGAATCGGTAGTCAAAGCCAAGAAACTCGGGAATTTGATTGTCCAATATTTTCAGGCCAACGCCGGTTGTAAATCCTGCGAGCAGTGCCTCTGGCACAAATCGAATGAGACGGCCCGCCGATGTTATCATTAAGATGATTTGAATAAGGCCAATAACCAAACAGGCTGCGGCAACTCCACCTGGCCCGTATGCTACGGTAAAATTAAGAACCATAATATTGAGAGCTGCCGCTGGTCCGGTGACCTGAAATCTCGCTCCCCCAAAAACACCTGCAACAAATCCACCAATGCCACCGGCAATGAGGCCGGTAACCGGTGGAAGGCCGCACACAACGGCCAGAGCAATGTTCAACGGTACAGCGACCGCAGCCACCGTAAACCCTGCCAAAACGTCCTGAAGCAGCCCTTTATTTACGAATACTTCAGCCCAGCTGGCTGTCCAGTCATTGAAAAGCGTCAAGAGAGTGCCCGTGCCCGGTCGCACAGGGCCTGGAGACGAAGGTTGCATATCGAACCTCTAAGTAATTGAGCAAAAAATTTATAGAAATACTTTTATGGCAAAACCCCCAACCCAAAAACAGGCGGGTGCTTGCTGGGAGGGTTAGCCGGGAGAAACGATTTTATTCAAATAAGGCGAGGCAAAATCAGACGGATGTTTGGAAAGGCGCCCATGGCAAACGTCGAATTATAATAAGTGGGAAAAAAAATATTTGTAATTAACGTAACATCGCGGTGGCTGGTAAAATTCACGGAACTCGTTCCGGCTACCCGCATACGGGGCGCGGAGACCGACGATGAGCAGGTTCGCAGCAATGACATACTTTTTGCCGCAGTACTCTGCCCGGATGATTCTTCAGTTGTTTTTCCAGCACCCTCTGAAAAGAAGGCCTGAATTTCCAAATCACTCAGTAATGAAACTGGAGAGCTTGCCAGCAGGATCGTAACACTCAGAAGGACCTAAATACGCCGAACCACATAATACCGATTACGCAGCCATGACCGTCCCGATGATTCGCTTTGTGGTCGATGGTATTGCAGAACGTCCCCAACATTTAATACATGTAATGATATTTCAGATTTCATTGCTACTATTAACACATAGGAAATTGATGTGCAATAGTACGATGTGCGTCCGCGTGCGGCCGGTGTCTTTCGAAAATGCTGGGGGCGTAGGCAAAGATTTCAGATGATATGACGGACCAAATTTCGGCTTTACACGGCCCACATTCTAGCATAGATTATAACTATCTAATATTTCTGGAATATTGAGACTAACGTTGCCACTTAGGCACAGCCGCAAGGCCAATCGAGAGTCCAAATGATTGCACCGATTAGAGTTCTACATATTGACAGCGCCACAACCTGGGGAGGCGGTCAAAGCCAGATAGCGACGCTCATTCGCGAATCTAAAGACATGAATATTGAGCATTACCTTGCGACACCTAATCAATCCAAACTCTGGTATAAATCTCGTTCGCAAATTAAAGGCCATTTTTCATTTGCACGAAGTGCGGCTTTGAATCCCTTTGCTATGCTCCGTGCCCGTGCCTTTTGCCGCGAACACAGCATAAAAATTATTCACGCTCACTGCGGAAAAAGTCACACGTTTGCTTTTTGGTTAAAACGATATTTTTGCCCAGAGATCAAGTTGATTGTGCATCGCAGAATTCCTGCAAAAATTCGCAGCAACCTATTTTCTCGAATGAAGTTTGAGAGCCCTATGGTCAATCACTTTATTACCGTCTCTGAATTCATTCGGGGAATTCTTATAGACGATGGGGTTGACGGGAATAGGATTGCCACTATTCGCAGCTCCAAAAAAGCGTTTCCGTGCGAGGCCGACGATAAGGCTAGAGCTCGATCCGCGATCCAACGCACCAAAGGTCTGAGTCCAGAGGGAACTTTTTTTATTCTTTCTGCATCTAGACTTGTGCCTGACAAGGGACTTTTTATTCTCATCGAGGCCTTTCGCCACCTCGTTCGCGAGCGCCCGCAGTCTCGCCTTCTGATTGCGGGAGAGGGGCCATTAGACAAAAAACTTAAATCAACAGCTCGCGCATTGGTGAAATCTGGGCACGTGGCCTTTCTAGGGTTCCGCAAAGACGTTGTCGAGTTGCTATTAGGCGCCGATTTATTTGCAATCCCAAGCCTCTCAGAGGGTTTAGGCAGCACGATCGTTGAAGCTATGATGGCGAAAACAACCGTGATCGGAAGTTTCGTCGAGGGCATACCAGAATTGATCCATACGGGTGTCAACGGGCTGACAGTCATGCCTGGCGACCCTTCAGCATTGTACGAGGGGATGTTACGCTTAGCTGACGAGCCAAAGCTGAGAGCTCTTTTGGCCGAGGAGGCTCTGACTTGGGCACACGCCACTTGCAGCCCCCAAGTCATGGTAGAGAAGACTTATGGAATATACCTTCAGATTCTTGAGGTCAGCGTCAAATAGAGTATAATAATGTCAGGATCATTATTTAAATCACAGAGAACTCTCCTCGTAACCACCCAATACTCTTATTAGTAAATCCGTTTCTGGATTTCGGAGAAAACGTCCTTGACCGCCAAAGTAACTATATCTCGCCTCATCGCCTTTGATGCCTTCGTTGCGGTTATGGAAAAAAACAGAAAGCCCGATGAAATTTTGGATGAGTTGTACCTTGCAAATACCGGCGACTTAAAGCGAATCGACCGAAACCTAACCAAGGAGATTCTCTACGGTGGACTTCGCTGGCACAAAAAAATATATTGGATTCTTCAACACACTTGTAAAAAAAGAGACCTCAAAAAAGTTTCTCCACAAGTTCGCGCCGCATTGGTACTGGGCACTTACCAGATATATTATATGGACCGCATCCCAGACCGCGCGGCCGTAAACGAGAGTGTGGAATACGTTCGTAGCAAAGGCGAGGCTTCAGCCGTCCCCTTTGTTAACGGAGTTCTTCGGCAAATTGCACGCCGAGGCGAATATTTTCCAAAGCCCGATAAAGTCAAAAATCCTGTGGATTATTTGGCCCTTCAGTTCTCTCACCCTGACTGGCTGGTTAAGCGATGGCATGAGAGATTTAAATTTGAACGCACGAAAGAAATGCTCACGGGCAACAATATTCCACCGCCAATTTTTATTCGCGTCAATTCTATGAAATCCACGCCGCACGACCTACAAGATTCGCTACTTCGAGACGAGCAAATTAAATCAGAAAAAGGCAGCTTAAAAGGATGCCTAATATTGAAAAAATATCCAGACTTAAGCCCAGAGTCTTTGTTTGGGCAAGGTTTTTTTACCTTTCAAGATCAAGCCTCCCAAGTGATTCCACATTTACTCAATCTCGAAAAAGGCTTAACCATCATCGACGCCGCCGCGGGTCCTGGTGGCAAGCTCACTCATATTTGCGAGCTTGGGGCTGAAAAAATTATTGCCCTTGAAAAAAGTGAATCCCAGTTAGAGCGAGCGCGCCAGACCGCCACGCGCCTCAGCCACGGCTCCACCATCCAATGGGTGCATATGGACTTCATGGATTTTAAACCCGAGGCACTCGCCGACCGTCTCCTTCTCGATGCGCCGTGCACGGGTCTCGGCGTTCTTCGTCGGCACCCCGAAGGAAAATGGCAAAAAAACGAATCCGGCATCAAAGAGCTCGCCGATCGTCAGCGAAAAATGATCGAACATGCACTGACCATGCTCAAGCCCGGGGGTGAGCTCGTCTATTCCGTTTGTAGTTTTGAGCCAGAAGAAACAGAGGCTCATGTAAAATGGATCAAATCCACTTATGCCGCTAAAATCGAGTTGATCAGCCCCGTCTCAAGGCTACCCGATTATTTTAAAAGGTACGTCACCCGAGACAACCTGCTCATGATCTATGCTGGAAATGAAGATGAAATGGATGGATTCGGAGCATTCATCATTAAGTGGAAAGGCTAACCATGTCTATCAGTAAGCACCTAACCATTGGAGCACTCGTCGCTTGCTTTGTGGCGTCAGGCCTACCGCCCCAATCACTGGCCGCAGCACCTGCCGCAGCACCTGTCGCAGCAGAGACGTTGGCCTTTCAAGATTTTGCAAAACTCCGAGCAGCTTTACTTACCATCATCGGCGGTGCCACCACTCGCATTTGGCTATCAACCTCATTTTTAACTGACGGTGAAATTGTGTCCTCTCTTTTTATTGCACAATATCGCAAAGTAAATATTCAAGTGCTCCTCGGACGCAGTCGCGCTACGAATGTTTTTTCGCGCTTAAGTTACTTAAAACAGGTCAACATTCCTGTCGCACTTACGCCAAATAAATTCTATCCGGAATACCCCACCATTTTGTTAGTTGACGGCAAATTGCTCGCCATTAAATCAAGCCTGAACAACCTCGAAAAAATGAGGTCTTTTACTATCTCAACCGTCACCCCAGACCAAATCCCAGCCTTTGAGGCCGCATTCCTATCGGCCGCAGCGGGTAATGACGCCCCAAATGCCGCGCCCTTACCGCTCGTTGGTCGCAAAAACGCAAGGGCACTGCATAAAACAGACGCCTCTGGCGGACATTCTGGATCGCCAATAAACACAGGCTCAGCCCCCCAAGAATCCTCCCCTTCCCCCAATGTGAACTCGGCTCCCACCGGCACCACGTCAGCTGACGGTAGCTACAGATATACGACCTCTCCAGATCGACCAACCAGCGGCATTGCCACTAAATTACCCAAATCCACCATCCTTCAGGAACGAATGCGGAGCCGTGCCGCAAACCCTTCAACAACCGCCCCAACGTCGGCTCCCAAGCATTGAGCGCTTAAAGGGAATTCGACCTCCAGGAAAATGAGGACGAGTTAAAGGGTAAGTTTAGACAATTTTGCGAGAGTTTTGAGAGAATTTTAGAGTAATTGATAGAATGTGATAGAATAAAAGTGAATGATCGAGAAATTAGCAATATTGTCCAACAAAATTTGTTGGTACGTCGTTCAGAAGGAGTTTCATAATGCATCAAGCGTGGCGGTTGCGCATTTTAACTACAAAATTGCTGCCGATTATTGTCCTTGCATTGACCATGGGCGGCTGTGTTCGCAGCTGCGGCGGGGATCAACGCGGTGAGATGGCCCCAGAAAAAGTGGTACAAAATTACTTAAACTTAGCGATGAGTATGACCAATAGTTCCCAACGTGATCAATTAGTGGATTACACCAGCGGCCGACTTCGAGAAGCCCTAGCCAGTGCTTCAGAAGAAACCATAAAAAAGGCCTATGTTGAGCGACACTACGACTTAGAGACGTACGAAATCATTGAACGACGTGACAGAACTCCACGCGAAACGGAAATAACCTTCCGCATAAAATACAAAGACCTCGGCTCGGGTGCTGTTCGCCCAACTGATCTCTCAACAGCGCCCATTATCCAAACCGAAAATACAGTGGCGTTAATAAAGGAAAAAGGATCTTGGTTTATTAGAGATGTCCTCGGCGCAAAATCTAAAATCACCTTCCCAATGAGTAGTGACTCCATCATTCATGCCACCCCAGGCGTGATGACTCCACTACCGCCGGAGGTGCCAGACGATATACCAGAAGAAAATCTGCCTACGAAAAATCCGTAAGCAGATCCTTTTTTACATTTAAATTGCGTTGGACTATGCTGCCGTGTGACGCACTTCATATTCGCCTAGAACTCGAACTTGCTCTAAGAACCCAAAGTCACCTTTAGCAATCGAGGGTTTTCGGCCTCGCGTAGATTTACGGAAATGGCTTGTGACTTTGTTTACTTTCCCAGTCTCGACCACTTTTTTACGATAATCCACAGCCATCTCTCGGAACAATCTTTTGATTGATGGCGCTGTTTCGATTTCACGAATCCAGGCAGCGCATTCGCCATACGGGGCAAACCTGTAGAGCTCTTGGAGAACCTCTTTTGCCAATTCTCGATGCCCAATTTCATCGGTCACTGCAAAAAGGGACACGAGGTGTCTTGCATAATTTTCTGCGGCGAGGCACAAGGTTCCCTCTTGAGAAACCGACAATAGATGAGCTCCGAGCTGATGCATGAATAAACAAAACCGCTCCGATTCTTTAAACATATATTGTTTCAGCATCTCATGCACAATCATTTGCGTCTCACGATTGGTCGCCTCTAAGCCACAAGGCAAGTTCTCAAGCAGAAATTGCGATGCGATTTTTTCACTCTTTTTGACAAACAGCTGCTGAAACAACGCCTCGTAAATTGTGTGGCCAAAACGATTCATAATTCTTGAATAATTTACTTTTACGGTTTTGCCGTATTCAGTTTGACTGAAATATCTTAACAAGCAGATCCGTACGGTCTGTACATTTGTATTACTTACGCTCAAAAGGTAGGTGGCAATGTGCTCAGTTAACGCCTTACTTTTTCCGATTTGTCCAGGATGCTCTTCCTCCATTCTATGAACGTTCAACCCTATTTCGCAGATTAACGAAACGGCCACTGTCACGACATTTTTTTCAATTTGCGTCTCCCCCACCTCTCCACCCAAGCTGATATCGACTAATTGTCGCGTAATATTCTCAAATTCTTCACTGTCAAACAAAGACTCAAGGAACGCAATCATGACGGATTCGTTTTCCACCGCGGTCAAAATTCCATAGAGACTTTCAACCAGGATCTCCGACGAAAGCCTGTCACTATATCGATCTCCAAGCCGCACAGCGATATACCGAACGACCTCCTCGCAACCGCTGTCCCCCAAAACCTTAGCCGCATGATGACCGTTTCCCCACGAAAGAATCTGCCCCATATCAATCATTTTTTTTGCGGAATTGACCGTCAGATCCTTAGTCCAGCTCATTTTTTGGTTTAATTTTTTATTGCTCATTTGAGTACCCTCATTTTGTTTAGCACACACAATTTTGCTTGCATCCCTGCGCTAACGATTCCCTAACCTACTTTGCTTGGTGAGGCCAATAACTTGGCCGCAACCACTCGTGCGACTTCATCACCAATGTGTTTATCTAACGACTCAAACGTCAATCCAAAGCCCACGGGATTGCGGGGATCGGAGTTAAATCTAACCACTCGTGCAAACACGTTGAAGGCCCTTGAAACACCATCAATTCTCAAGGAAATCTTCAGCTTTTCACCAATTGTGAAAATTTGCTCCTGAGTCTCCACAAAAATTCCAGTTGTTGAAATATTGACTCCACTACCAATGATCAATTGTCCATTGTTATGGACAATAACCCGGCCTTGAACCGTAGCGCGTGGTGCGGCGAACCGACGCTCGGGGGTAGAGTGCTCAGTAGGTTGCCCCGGAATCCCAATTTCAACATAACAATCCTCAAGTGGCCGCCAATCTTTCCATCCGGCCTTGAAAATATATGCGTCTTGAGCGATGATTTTAGTAGTGATCATTTCCGATAGTTTTGCCGTGTCAAATGGCCCCTGCTGTTGATTGCCCTGAAAAACAAACCAATTATTGTCACTCATAGAAAGCCTCCCTTAACTGTTAATCAGCCCCAAACCCTGCATGGGTGCTTAGTCCCACCTAGGTATTTGGTTGCTCGGCCCGCCTTAGAAAGACTTTAGCTAAAAGATAAAATTATATTTAATAATTAATGATTTAAGAGGGTTACGCCTGTGAAAAAAATCTTAGAGACAGCCATCCTGACCACCTTGACTGTGGTCACTCTTTGGGGAACCCCGTCCCTTGGAGCGCAAGCCCCCCATGGATTTCCGGAATTTAACCCCCAGATCGCGCCCACGAAAACCGAATGGCAGTATTTCCATAAAATGACGGACGCCCAGCTCATCAAGCTATGGACCTTTGAACAGCAACGAGGTCACCGTAATTTGGGCGCCTGGGCTTGGCAGTGGAGAATCGGCTGGCTTGAGCGATGCGAAGCGAATGTCATGCCTGACTTGTGTTCTCAAATTCTAGTCTCGGGCCTCAAAGACGAGGCGATGGTAGTTCGAGCCGATGCGGCCTCCAGAATTGGAAAGAGGTACGAGGGCAAACCTTCAAAACTAATCAGTGACGAATTAACTCACGCCTATCGGGATGCACGAAATTCACGGCACGGCAATCCTCTCTTTGTTTGCGAGCGTATATTAGGGGCCATGCACCAAATTGGCGGTGAGCCTTTACAGAAAATCGCAACGCGTCTTGCTTCGCAGCACCCAGAAACTAAGTCGTATTGGGCAAAAATTAGAGGACGTCAGAAAAAATAATCCGACGTCAATTCTGACTCTTAGAACCAAGCTCATTTAACTTCTGATGGACTAACCAGTCGATTATTGCTACCGTAAGCACAATAAATCTGTTTCCAGTGAAAAATTTTAATTTGAAAGGAATTAAATTATGAAAATGAAGTCATTTTTTACATCTGTCGCATTGGGTGCAATGGTATTGTCTCGTACAACATCCCTAAGCGCAGAAACCAAAGTATTTACACAATTAGACGACGGAACCTTTGACCACACGGAAACTATTCTTGGCGAAATTGCATACCAAGGCGGCCATATGGAGCGCGGGCTACTAACTCTAGCTGCGCCATTAGACGTGAGCGCCCTTCGCTTCGAATTTCCTGCATCATGTGACGCCACAATTTTGGAGGCAGGAACCGTGACCGAGGGAGTCGCTGATGTGGCTCGAAATATTGGTCAAAACCGTTTCTCCATAAACGAGGGGCGAGGAATGCGCGCACGCAGTATTTTTGTTTCCATCGACGGTCCAGCGTCTGCTGGATGTTCTGTTTTAGTATTCAAAACGAGCGCACAGCAAAATCCCGTTCCAGGGACTGAATATGCCTATACATGTCTCCAAAACACGGCGCCGGGCTATGTGCCAGCTACCATTTATTCACAGAATTGGTCCGTTCCATTTAGAATGGCACCAAACGAAACAGTCTTCATTCGTTCGAATCTTCTTCCTGGACGAACGGCACCATTCACCTCAATTTCGTTTGACGGTGACGCATCCCCTGCCATTCATTTTGTAAATGTCGCAGTGGCAGCGAGCATCGCAACCTCGCCTAACTGCGATTTGCTACCTATGTATAATTTTGCTGTTTCCTCTGACCAATGGCGCCTCGAATTGCTTCGTCAGCACTAAGGTAACCCAGAAGTTACTGAAAGATAATCTTATTGGCAGCGTCGACCATCTTCTGAGTCTTCGCTGCCTTACTTATTTTATTTAGCAACGCTATAATTTCATTCTTCTTGGGATGAGCA
>CAMDKS010000026.1 GCA_945900755.1 Bdellovibrio sp. ZAP7 | reverse complement strand
TAAAAATAATGGTCCTCGTCCCGTCTTTCCAATCCCTTTTCATTTCTAATTCTATTTCACTTCGTGAAGGATCTTCAGGCGTGACATAGCTGAGCTGCGTGAGATTGACGGCTGATCTGGCCGCGTAACGCAATAGATTTTTGAGGCCCACGCGGTCTGGGCCTTCAATTTTAACGGCAGCGTGGAGTGAAAAATATTTGTACCGAATATTGGCAAAGCCCTCCACGGAAATACGGTCAGGATCTTCAAGATGGTAATCGGGCCGTTTTGCTAGTCGTGATTTCCGACGAAAGGCCTTCGAGGCACGCGGACAAAAGGGATGCACCATATTTTCATATTCCTCCGGAGCCTCGCCTTCGCCATCTTCTCGCACGTACCCGTGATCCTTAAACACCTCGAACACATGCCTATAAATATCCTCTATTACCGCAAACATCGATTCGGTCGATAATCCTCGGTGAGCCTCAAATTGAAGGCCCTCTGGGCCCTTTACCCACGCTCCATCAAGAAATATCATGTGAAGATGAGGATTTCTCGTTAAACTCGATCCGTAACGCTGAATAAAAGATATCGCTCCCGCCGCCGGCCGAGACCATTTGCTAATCGATGAAAATCCCGTGGCCGAGCTCGCATAATAATAAAGTATCCGATCCGTCACAACGTTGATGACGTCGCCAAACAACAAAGGAGAATTAGCCAGCCATGCTCGAATCTGGGGAGGGAACGTTAAAACCCATTGCCTTGCTCCAGCTCCCGTCGGCCACACCTCGTTTTCAATGCGGTCGGCAGTCTGCTCACGCCGCCGAGAGCCACAGCGAGGACAAAAACCGCGTTTTTTACAGCTGTACCCAAGAATCCGCTCTTTTCCGCAGTCAGAGCATGCCAAATGAATAAATCCAAACTCCAGCATTCCGCATTTTAAATAATTCTCCATCTCCTGCATAACATGATACGGCACTTTCTGATCTGCTGCTGCAAAGTCTGAGACAATGCGTGGCCACGTGCGAGTGACCACTTCATGCAAAATGGTTTTTTCTGGTCGATTCCGCTCGTATGCTAACGCCACAAAATACCTCCCACGGGTTGAAAACACGCAGAGAAATAACATGAAATGCGTGTTGTCATCCACTGGCGGTGGCGAGGCCGACAAATCCTAATATCACCCGTGAGTTTCGTCACTTACTCACGATTCTTAGTGGATGTCTGTGGCAGATATTTTGAAGGAATTTTCTGTATGGGTGTGATTGCTTTCGGAGACAAGGAAGAATAATGGCGAAAAGTGTGTAATGTGTGTTGCTACTGCACGAACCAGAATACGGGCGCTAAAAAAAAGACAGCCACGGTCCACCCGGGGCTTTTTTCATTGTAGGTCAAATACTGTAGTTTTTAGGCGGCTGCTAACAGTAGTACAGGATTCCTTTTTGATTGATCTATGACCCCAAACAATATGCGCTTTTTCGCTGTTTTCATAGTTCAAGATTATTTATCTTGCGGAGAGCTAGGACTCGGACTTAATGCTCTTAAGAGCATGTAAGACAAGATATACCTCCCTTAAGATCATTTTGTGGTCTTTCGCCTATTTTTAATATATGCTCTTAAGAGATGTTTAACTGTTTTAATCAGCTTTTAAAGGCAAATTATGGTCGCACGCAATAACCTGTTAGACGCGCCCCCTTATCCGATCTAAAACGCGCTGAAAAACCTTGGTTCAAACCTCAGAACTGCCCGCATTCGCAGGTCCTTAACGATTGCGACCGTTGCGCAAAAAATTGGGGTTGGAGTACGCGCAGTCTCCGACGCAGAAAAAGGCAAGCCATCAACCAGTGCGGCTGTCTACACCGCCCTCCTGTGGACATTTGGTCTTTTAGGCGAGTTTGCAAATCTAGCAGATCCTAGCCTCGATGCCGAAGGGATTGCCCTAAGCCTTCCTCGAGATGGAACACGGGTGCGAGCAGGCAAAGGATTGGACAATGATTTCTAAAAAGAATGTTTTTGAATGCTACGTGTATATAACACTGCCTGGGCATACGGACCCTATCACTGCAGGACGCCTTGAGATCACAACGCATGCGAATGGAATTGCGTTAGGCCGATTCGTTTACGGTAAGCAATACCTTGCTCACGCAGAAAGGGTCGAATTTGATCCTGTTGAATTGAGACTCGCAAACATCACTTACGAAACCACTCACATGCGGGGAATGTTTGGGGTCATTAGAGATGCAGGACCAGACTATTGGGGACGGCGTGTCATTGAACGCCATGTGGGCAAGCCTCAACTTAGCGAACTCGACTACTTATTGCACTCGCCGGACGACCGAGCTGGAGCCCTTAGCTTTGGATTAAATCAAAAGCCGCCATCCCCAATTAGAAAATTTAACCAAACAATCGACTTAGAAAAATTGCAGAAGATTGCCGATTCAATCACTGCAGACGAAGACCTTCCCATCAATGAAGCCACTGCCCAAGTCGCAGAATTATTGTTGGTTGGAACTTCTATGGGTGGTGCGAGGCCTAAGGTTGTCGTGGAAGACCATGATGGATTATGGCTTGCAAAATTCAATCGATCTGATGACCCTTGGAACAATGCGCGCGTCGAGCATGCAATGGGAAATCTTGCGCGGGCTTGCGGAATAAACTCCGCAGAAAGTCTTGTTTCATCGATTGGAGGACGCGACACACTTCTGGTTAAGAGATTTGATCGCGAGAAAACGGCGAATGGCTATTATCGGTCTCGCATGGTCAGTGGCTTAACGTTATTGCGTGCTCAAGACACCTATCAGTCGAGAGATAGCTGGTCCTACCTGCTATTGGTCGAAGAAATGAGGCGCATCAGTGCTCGTCCCCAACAAGACGCCGTTGAACTCTTCAAACGCATGTGTTTCAACGCCCTCATTTCAAATACCGATGATCATCCCCGCAATCATGCGATTCTTGCTAAGGACCGCAACTGGGGCCTTTCACCTGCCTACGATCTAACTCCTTCTACACCGATCAGTCTCGAACGACGTGATCTTGCGATGAGTATTGGCGACGCTGGTCGTTTTGCTAACGCCGAAAATATTTTGTCCCAGTGTCAACGTTTTCTGATGCCGCGAGACGATGCAGTAGAAATAATAAAAAAAATGGAGAAACAAATTGCGAAAAGCTGGTATAAAACGGCTCGTGCAGCGGGTGTCTCAGAGCGACACTGCGAACTGATATCAGGTGCATTTTGCTACCCTGGTTTTCGCCTCTGAGAACCGCGTTTATTTGAGAATTTAAAGGAGAATTCATGCAACGAATCGCCGACCTCGCAAAATTCTTAGGCATCTTTGTTTAGGACGTGCTGGGGGAGGCAATGCCTTTGATGAGTGCCCAAGGGCCAAAGACCTTGAAAACGTTAAATAGACAAATATGTCCTAGGCAAACAGCGAGTGTTTAGCGTGAAAAGGTGGCAGATTTGATTTCTGGCACCGACGAATGATGGCATTCTTAATTTTGAGCTCTTTGATTTGGGAGTTTAAAAGAATTTTAAATTTTTTAGGATCAAATGCCTCTAGATCCAATTCTGGAAGGTGAGGAAATTGTCGGCCTTTACGGGTTGCCAAATAAAACGTGTCCAATAATGACTTCTCTGGGGTTGCCATCAAATACTTTACTTTGGCGTCTGCCCACTCGATGCCGCCTTGAAACATCGATGCTTTCATATGATAAAACTCGAATCGTCCAAACGGAATATGGCGAAAAATAAGGGTGCGCCGTGTTGACCCAGTGACCCCGAGTCACCAAAGATAGGTGATACCATCATCCCTCTTGAGGTGAAGGCTGGCGCGTCGCGAAAGACGAAAAGCCTCCGTGTTTTCGGGAAGAAGTTTAAACCAGCTGCATGGCACAGGGAGGCAATCTTAGGTGAAATAGGGGGGGTCAAACTTGGTGAAATCCGGCACCCCGCAGTCCTGAAACTTCGAACACTTTTATTGTCCGTCAGCGAATTCTGATTTGATTTGATAGAAATGCTAATGCCTGACTAGACTCAGACTTAGTTTATTCATTATTGTAGTCTGAATTTGGCCATATATTTGGTACACCGGCTGTTTCCGGTAACCCCTCTAATGCCAGTGCCTTGATAAAACGTCGAATGAAGATGTTGTCTTTTACCTGTTTGAGTTTGACGGAATCTACAACGACAAGGACCAGCGTGGGTCGTTTTGTTAGGATACCGCTGTGATCCGCAAAGTTACGATCCTTCGTGATGATGACGTCAAAGTCGCTTCGGGCCAGCTCGGCACCCAATGCGCCGTTCTTGAAACCAACCCATTCGGTTTCATGGACCGAAACTACGTCATGGCCCAACTTTCTAAGAGCTATGGCTAAACCATCTGAAAAGTTTTCATCTAAAATAATACGTTGTGTCTTCATGGGATTAAGCCGTCTCTTTGGTCGCTAAATTGCTGGCATATCTAATTGCCTCATATATTGCTTCTAAAGGGAGCGAATACATTTCAGCCAACTCTTCAATAGGTATTTCGTTAGACATCTCATTTAAAAGTTGGGCAACGGATAGCCGACGTTCGATAAAAGCAACGGCACCACCCACGTAATCAGCGTCTTTCACTAGATGCTTAAAACCTGGCAATAAGTTACTGGAATCAATTCTTCTAGGATCGATCGATTTGGAGGATGGCTTCATAGTTCGCCTCTTTGTTTAGGTCATCAAAAAGAAATCTTTAGTTCAACTACACAGTATATATATTAATCTTAAACACTTAACTACACAGTTTCAAGTTAGATTGGCCAGTCCGGAAATTTTCAATCAAAATGAGACAGCCGGACATTTTATTTAAACTACACTTGACATCATTAGTCTGACCTCCTCTTTGACTGGTCTGTTGATCCACACTTCTTTGGGCAATTCTTGTAGTTTAGGCTCTTGTCCATGGAAACGCCGAGGATTGGCCGCAAAGGCCCGCAGCATCGTTGCGGGCCTTGCCATCAAAACCTCTTGCCCGCGCCCGTGATGCCACTCTGAGGGCGTGAGCATTGCGATACCTGTACTACCGCTTTATTATGCTGTCCGCTTAAAACTGGTGATAAGACCGTCCACTTCAGGCGTCTTGGAGTATCGAATTGCGGGAATTAGGGTCTGTCGACTTTCTAGCTGGATGACTTGAGTCGGTGTTTTATCGTTGCTTCCTTGGTGCGGACGGCGTCCGT
This sequence comes from Bdellovibrio sp. ZAP7, assembly GCA_945900755.1. GTDB lineage: Bacteria > Bdellovibrionota_B > Oligoflexia > Oligoflexales > RGVZ01 > CAMDKS01. Next base: position 37,927 of record CAMDKS010000026.1, on the reverse strand, counting down.
TAAAATATTCCTGATAGCAAATGGACAATCGTCGAATACCAGCAACGTCCAGGGGCCAACTCTGTTTAACGCCTCTGATTTGAGACTTCGATGAAAGCTCTCGCAAATTCCGTTACACCATTTTTGGTAGAGTGGTTGGCCTGGTGGAGCGCGTCGGACTACAATATCAAAATAACGCAGGAAATCATGTTCCATCCACTTGCCAAAAACACCGTCATTGTCGGCTATAAGACCCGAAGGCAGCTTGTACCCGGACATCTTCGCTTTTTTAATTGCCACGTAACAGCTGCTTGATCCAGTGTCGATCCGGATTTAATGTCGCATTGATTGCAACAAGTTGTCTTGTTTGAAGATCAGCAATTGATCGGCAACGCACAGTATAAAGACTTGCACTCCTTGAATGTCGAACACACACGTAAAATCTAAGGCCCAAAGATCCTTATGGGCTTTGAGGAAGGCCGTCCAAGTTGGAGTTGTAATGCGAGTTTTTGGCGGGACCATACAGTAGTGACCGGAATTATAGGAAAACAGGGTTAATTTTGGAATTGCGCATTAAATAAGCGTAGGCTAGAATGGAGGGGATGTCTGGAAGGTGCTGATTTTGTATCTTATTTTACCTATCGCCGTCAAATGAGCGGAGTCGTTGGTGTCGTCTAAGAAGAAACTATACGAAAAGGCACTCAACAATCCGCGAGGTTTGAGATTCGCCCTTATCAAGTCCAGCAGGTCCTAAAATTATTTGAAACCTACGGGTTGAAACAGGAACTATGAAAATGACTCAAGCCAAAGACCACCACATCGAGATTTTTTATTCAAAAGATGACGAAGGCTGGATTGCTGAAATTCCCGAGTTAAAGTTTTGTTCGGCCTTTGGCAAGACCCCTCAAGCAGCGTTAGCAGAAGTGCTTGTTGCGAAGGAAGTGTGGCTTGAGGCTGCTAAATCTAATCGTAAGGAAATCCCTAAGCCACTGGCTAGAGCCAAGCGGGCAATCTGACCTCCAGCTAGAAAGTCGACAGACCCTAATTCCCGTGATTCGATACTCCAAGACGCCTGAAGTGGACGGTCTTATCACCAGTTTTAAGCGGACAGCATAATAAAGCTGTAGTACAGGCGATTTCTTGAAAGTAAATGGCAAAATCAACCCTCCAGGAGATTAGGGTAACGTAGAAAATGAGGTTTGACCATTTTTTCTTCACACTAATGCTAGTCCATTAAAAATTCCATCAAAAAAAAGAGGCCGGTTGATGATCAACCGGCCTCTTTTTTTGTCTAGTCTTTGGAATCACATTTAAATTCCAGGAAGAGCCCTTATCACTCGTTAGTACTGAACGCCGTTACCGGAACCTTGGTTACTTGGCTGAGTAGGATAAGTCGAACCTGTTTGACCGTAGCCGCCAGTCTGTGGGTAAGTCGAACCTGTTTGACCGTAGCCGCCAGTTTGTGGGTAAGTCGAACCTGTTTGACCGTAGGCTTGACCTTGACCGTATCCAGTGTAACCGTTTCCGTAAGCGCTGTTATACTGGTAGTAGTTGTAGCCACCATTGTTGTATGCATTCGCATAGTTCCACTGGTAGTTGAAGCCACCGTTATAGTAGGTTGGACGATAGAACGTCCAATAATTATTTCCGTATCCGTTACCGTATCCGTTACCGTATCCGTTACCGTTACCGTAGCCGCCGCCGCCGCCGTTACCGTAGCCGCCGCCGTAATTGTTAAATCCGCAAGAACGATATCCGCGATAGCTCTCAGTTGATGTCGTCTTATCAAGTTCATCAACAATTGATTCAGGTGCTTTTGCAGATTCAAAGCTTGCAGCTACAGAATCAGTTGAAATAGCCTTATCAGTAGAAAGGCGCATTTCTGCTTTATCATTGATTTCTTTTCCATCGGCTCCCACTGGAACGCGGATCAAGGTCACTGGCGCCAAGGTGGAACTGTGAGCCATGGCTGCCGTTTCGCGTGCTGACGGCCCTGTGGCCTTCTTGTCTTTTGGGCTTCCGCATGCTGTTAATGCTGCTACTGTCATGACTGTTGTTAATAAACGCATAGTATATCTCCATAAAAGTTATTAAAAAAATTGTTCGTGTCCGGAACTTTTTACATCATTACAATTGTTAAGTCAACCATTAGATTTAATAGAATGCGCCATATTGACGCATAAATTTGTAATGAAAATAAGGTTCTGAGGGGCCATCTAAGTAAAATCAGGGGCTTAGATAGATTCTAAGTACCGCCCCCCTTTATGTCGATGGCCTGCTCTATCGCCTATATTTGGACGAAAAAAAATACCCTAGATGTTCAAGGTGAACTCCTAGGGTATCTATCAATCCATCAAACTAGATCCAGAAAGACTTAGTAGCCGTAGCCGTAGCCGTAGCCGTAGCCAGGTGCACGGCCGTAACCGTTGTAGCCGTAGCCGTAAGCGCTATTGTACTGGTAGTAGTTATAGCCACCACAGTTATTGTAGTTGTTGTTGTAGTTCCAGTTATAGTAGTAGCCCCTGTTGTAGTAGGTCGGGGTGTAGTAGTTCCAGTTGTAGTTGTTTCCGTAGTAGCTGTTGTAGCCCCAGTTACGCCATCCACGGTAGCTTTCCGTAGAGGTTGTTGCGTCTAATTCGTCAACGATTGTAGATGGAACAGTTCCAGCTAAAAAGGTTGCTGATACGGTATCTTTTGAAATGTTTGTGTCATTTGACGTTCGCATTTCTGCTTTGCCGTTGATTTCTTTGCCGTCGGCTCCAACTGGAACACGAACAATCGTAACCGCTGCTAATTTAGCAGATTCTGCCTTTGCCGCTTCATCGCTGATAGAAGGCTTGGTAGACTTAGAACCTTGATTCATGGAACCGCAGGCTGACACGGCAGCTACTGCTAAAAACACTGTAAATAAACGCATCGTAAATTCTCCCTTGATATTATATTAAACACACTTAAACCACGTTGTGCGCAGTATCTATACAACCCGTTTGCGCCTGTCAAGACTTATATTATGATAAATTCATTAATTATTAATATATGTATCAAGTCATACCATTGATAAATGATTTTAACATTAGCGTGCTTTCACACCTGCAGGCAGAGAACTCGATAGACATGATTTGCCATTAAATTTAGCGGATTTTCCCAAAGCAATCTCCAACAGGTTCAAATAATCTGTCCTTGGAATTTCAATGGCCCCCATGGTTTTAAGGTGCTCGGTCATAAATTGTACCTCTAATAGAGTCAGTCCACAGTCCTTCATTCGGCTAATTAGGGCCCAAAGGGCAATCTTAGAGGCATTGGTCTTGCGGCTAAACATGCTTTCTGCGTTAAATACCCCTCCCTGTGATAGCCCGTATAGACCACCAACAAGGAGACCGGCCTCGTTCCAAACCTCTACGCTATGAGCCACTCCTCGTTTATAAAGCCGAACATAGGCCTGTTTAATTCCTTCAGATATCCATGTCTGGTCTCTGGCCGCACATCCGTCCACGACGCCTGCGAAGTCATTGTCAAAGGTTATTTGAAAGGAGTCTCGCTTCGCGGATTGCCGCAATGACCTTGAAACATGAAACCCGTCTAAGGGAATGATGGTTCTTGGGTCTGGGTTGTACCAAAGAATCTCGTTGGTCACTGGATCCGGCATAGGAAAATAGCCACCTCGGTAGGCAGCTATCACAAAGTCTGGGTCGAGTGATTCCTGATGATCCATCTATAATTACTCTGGGTCTCCGGTACGAGCCATCTCAGCTAGCTCCGGTGCGCTTCGGTGTCCCGCCAGTACCGACACCATCTCTGGGGTATCCTGCCAAACGACTAAATTTAATTTCTCGCTGCCGTAAACCCGATATTTTAAGCCTCGATAATCGGCATCTTCACCCTTATATGGTAAATCCGACATTTTGCCAGGAATCATAAAGTGATGCAGGTGCTCATTGCCCCGATCCGGACTTATGTAATTAATGCCAACAACCTTTATCACGTCATAGTCAATGATTGACACGCCTTCTGGGAGCCATCCAGAAAGTGCTCTCAATAACTTTGGTTTGTAAGTAAGGCCTGGAACATTGCCAACAAATTGCCGAATCTCCTCAATATCGGAAGACGGTAGACTCGTGCGCCCATTCGCATCCTCTTCCAAGGCTACCGCTTCGTAGCCGAGATTTTCGATCACATCAAATTTTACATCACTTCTTGGCCAAACCTGATAGACGACAAATCCTATGACAGCCAAGAGTATGGCACTCAAAGTCGAACGTCGGATTAGGTTACTCCACATCTCAGAGCGTCCCACTTCCATGATATCACTGGCCTCGCTCGTCTCTCTAATTTGATCGTCCTGGGCCATAGTTCGCAGTTTATGTTTTATGGCCTCAGAAGCGCCGATATCGCCAAGTGCAGATTGAAACTTTCCTCGGTTTTCCTGAAACTTGTTAATCTCCTTTTCTTTCGCCTCAAGCATACCATTATACTTGCCGATTACTGCCGTAGGCAGTTCGCCACCTAAATACTCCGTTATATAACCGAAGAAAAATTTCTCGCCCTGCAATTCTGATTTATTGTCTGCCATGGCGGCTCGCTCCTTATGTTCGAATTTCGTTTAAGGCAAGAAACCGATTTGCTTCCGCCAAATCGGATCGATTGGCATGTTCATCGCCACCAAACACGCTTGAGGCTTCCCGCAGGTCAAGTCCTGCAACTTCCAAAGCAAATAATATGGCTCGTTGATTGACATAGAGGCTTTTCATACTCTTAAGAATCGGCAAATCCCACTCATGGAATTTTTCGTCTGATACTTTTCTCCAAGCCTTCCAAGCCAACGACATTAAGATAAATGTCGGGTTAGCTGAGGTTTTAATATTCACGAAATCGGCAACTAAAAGCGCAAACGTCTCATCAACAATGCGTTCACCACCCTCACGACTGAGAGTTAATAGCGCACCAAAGCGAAAAATCAAATCCGCGAGCTCATAGTACTCTTCCAAATAAAGCGCCAGTTGCCTCTCACTAAAGCTGCTGCTGCGGCTTTCTGCCATTTTTGCCTCCTCTACAGATCGACGATTACCTTAAACGAATTAAATCGAATATTTTCATCTATCATACCAAGGATTTGCCTTCGATAACAAGTCTGGCCTCGGAATCCTGAAACTGAAGCCTTAATTTACGACGTTGCCCCCACCAAGACTCCTGCATGAGCTGGACTCAGAGCCTGTTCGGCGTTCTCTGAATCAAGGCCGAGAGGATTATGATCCCCCTAGACAAATGTCACAAGGCATGGCAACATTTTTTGTCCCCAAAAAGACTTTACCCAAAGGCTTTACTTATTGGATTTGACCTGCGATAAAGCCACTTGAAACAAGGAAGTCTGCCCATGAACTCCCAAGCCGATAAAATGAATCCGTCAAAAGTGATTCCTGTGAAATGGCTCATCGTGATTCCTGCTCGCCTCAAGTCTGAACGCCTCCCCAATAAGCCCCTGTCAATGTTGGGAGGTAAGCCACTGATTGTTAGGGTGTACGAAAATCTTGCATCTTTAAAACGTCAGGGTGCAGAAATCATCGTTGCTGTTGACCATGAGCAAACGGCGAATATTTGCACTCAATTTAAAATTCCCACCATCATGACTCTGGAATCACACCAAAGCGGCACGGACCGATGTGCTGAAGTGGCCCTGAAACATGCTGAATTTCCTTTTGTTCTGAATGTCCAAGGCGACGAACCGTTTGTGAACCTAGATGACTTGCGTCACCTAATGACCACCATGGAGCATTCTAATCACCCAATGGGAACACTTGGCATTGCTTGCCACGACTGGGACTCTTTTATTGATCCCAACATCGTTAAAATAGTTGTGTCTGAAGATCGTACCGCCATTTATTTCAGTCGAGCCCCAGTCCCTTATGATCGAGAGGCGTTTCGTTTGGGGACCAATAAAGCAACGTTTGTACAACATTTAGGTGTCTACGCCTTTAGACGTGAGACCCTTCAAAACTTCTGCACACTACCAAAATCCACACTTGAACAAACAGAAAAATTAGAGCAACTTCGAGCCCTAAGCGCAGGCTGGAAAATCGCAGTCTCAACCGCTAAGTTTGGGTCCCGTGGCATCGACACACCTGATGACCTGGCTGCTGCACAAAGGAAATTTCATGAGTAGTGTCTTTGGCCATTCGTTTCGAGTATCGACCTTTGGCGAAAGTCACGGTGCAGGTGTGGGCGTGGTCATTGATGGCCTCCCAGGTAATTTAATCATCGACCTCGCTATTGTTCAGGAGTGGCTTGATCGCCGTCGCCCTGGTCAATCTCCAATAACATCGCCTCGCACTGAAGCTGATTCGGTTGAATGCCTAAGCGGCCTTGAGAATGGGCGTACGCTTGGAAGCCCCCTCACCCTTTTCGTTCGCAACACCAACGTAAAGCCGGATGACTACAGCGATGTAAACAAGGTATTCCGCCCAGGGCATGCAGATTTTACGACCCTACAAAAATATGGAATTGCAGCCCAAAGCGGCGGAGGTCGCGCCAGCGCCAGAGAAACCATCGGCCGCGTTGCCGCCGGTGCCGTAGCGTGGCAGATGATTCGGCGCCGTCACAAAGATTTTGAAATCGTAGGCTGGGTTCGCTCGGTCAAAGATATCGCCCTGGACCAAAACCTAGAGTCTTCTCTAGACCTCGTTGCCACCACCGCTTTGGTTGAAAAATCAGTGGTAAGATGCCCCGATATCAATACCTCAAAAAAAATGGAAGAGGCCATTATTAACGCAAAAAATCTCGGCGATAGCCTCGGCGGAACCATCCGCTGCGTGATTCGTGGAGTTCCAACTGGACTCGGTGAACCAGTATTTGACAAGCTCGAAGCGGATCTTGCCAAAGCCATAATGAGCCTGCCGGCCACCAAAGGCTTTGAAATCGGCAGCGGATTTGCAGGAACTAAAATGACGGGCAGCGAGCACAATGACGCACTCATCCGCAAGGATCAAAAAATTGGTACTCTAACCAATAACAGTGGCGGCATCGTCGGCGGTATTTCCAATGGTGAATTCATTATGTTTAACGTCGCATTTAAACCTGTGTCGACAATTTTTATGACCCAAAACACCCTTGACAAAAACGGAAACGAAACTAAATTTAAACCTGAACGAGGTCGGCACGACCCCTGCGTGTTGCCGCGAGCCGTACCAATGGTCGAGGCCATGGCCGCATTGGTCATTGCCGATCATGTTCTCCGGCAAAGGGCGGGTACGCCTTTCATCGAACTCTAACCTTACTGGTGGGATGATTCAGAGAACTCCGATCAAGCACCAAGTAACTTTAACCTATGAAATTTGGAGATCCATCATGAAATTTGTTTCCGCATTTTTTATAAAGCCTGTGATCATTCCCCTACTCCTCATCACAAGTGCTACGCTTCACGCAGCACCAACCTACACGTTTCCGTCAAGCCAAGAAAAGCCATTGAATGATGAGAATATTCAGGCCCTGCAAAAAATTTCAAAGGGCGTATCAAGCGTTGCGCGTTATGCCGCAAAAACAGTAGCCTTCGTCAGCGTCTACAAAACAAACCGCGGCCTTCCTCCTGGCATGGTCGACCCGTTTGAATTTTTCTTCGGCCAGAACGGACCGGGTGCCGGCAGAGGTGGACGCCAGCAACGGCAAGCAGAACCTCAAGAGCGACGCGAAGGGGGACTTGGCTCTGGCTTCATCATTGACTTAAATCTAGGTTACATCATGACAAATAATCACGTCGTACAGGATGCTGACGAGATTCAAATTAAACTTGCCAACGGAAAAACCCACGAAGCCAAAATCATCGGCCGCGATCCGAATACCGACATTGCCATTGTACAAATCTCTGATAAAAATTTCGATCGCACAGGATTAGCCCAAGTCATTCTTGGAAATAGCGACGAGGTGAATGTGGGAGATTTTGCTGTGGCCGTCGGAGCACCCTATGGGTTGGAGGCCAGTGTCAGTTTTGGAATTATTTCTGCACTCGCACGTGGAAGTCTTCACATCACACAAATGGGAAATTTCATACAAACTGACGCTGCCATTAACCCAGGAAACTCAGGCGGCCCTCTTTTAAATACGAGTGGTCAAGTCATTGGCATGAATTCCGCGATTTACTCTAAAAGTGGCGGTTACAATGGAATTGGGTTTGCCGTTCCAAGTAATTTAGCACGAACCATCGGCCAACAATTGATCTCAAGTGGGAAAGTGAGCCGAGGATATATCGGAGTTGGCCTTCAACCAATTGACCCTGAATTGATAAACAGTCTAAATCTTCCGAAGGACACTCTAGGCACTCTTGTCGCCCGCGTCGCGGCTCAAGGGCCCGCCGCTAAAGCAGGCATTGAGCCGGGAGATGTCATCACCGCCATCAATAAGCAAGCGGTACACGATGAGAGTGAAGCCATTAACGCCATTGGCCTCATGCAGCCCGGTAGTTCTGTGAACATCTCTGTGTTGCGCAACGGAAAACCCCGAGAAATCGTCGCAAAAATCGGTGACTACCCGTCAGAAAACGTGGCGATGCCAACAAAAAACGTGAAGTCGCAAGATTTCTCCTTCGGACTTTCCCTGCAAAAACTGACGCCCGCAACACGCGAGCAATACAATCTAGACAGTAAAAACGGCCTACTTGTAAGTGCCGTAGCAAAAGGTGGCGAATCTGAGAGGGTGGGCATTCAACCTGGAGACTTGATCTTGGCCGTCAACGGCAAACCCATTGTCGATACCGCCAATTTCAACGCCCTCGTCAAACAATCTGGGGCACGAGCCTTGCTTCGAATCGAAAGGGCAGGACAGTATTTTTTCGTTCCTTTAAAGAACCAATAATTCATTAAAATTCCTTGACCAAGACCATTGACCAAGACGATTCACCGAGGTCCATCGACCGACGGCGGCACGAAGGACACCGTATTTTCATGACAGACCATTCCGTAGCTCAATTAATTTCAAGTCTAAAATTGGTGTGCTGGTCCAGCACGTCCTCAACCAGCACCCTGCTTTCGCAGCTCCAAATAAAGCACGGATTTATCGGCACAGCTTTAATCCCTCCCAACCAACCCTGTCTGGCACCTACACCCCATCATATTCGTCAAGTCCACGGAACTGATATCATTGCTAGCTCAAACCTTACGACACCTTCTTTTTCCGAGGCTGAAAATTCTATGAGGCCCCCCGCTGATGGCTTGTATTCGACAACGAACCAATGCATTGCGGTCAAGACGGCTGATTGCCTCCCAGTCCTCATTTCCTCGACCGACGGTGCCTTTACTGCAGCCGTCCACGCAGGATGGCGTGGCTTAACGGCGGGCATACTAATGAAGGCCGTCCATATTGCCAAGCAACATCATCCCCTCGCCCAATGCCGTTTTGTCATTGGTCCTGCCATTTCTCGTGAAGCCTTTGAAGTCGGTCCGGAAATCGTCGAAGCGATGAAAGGAGATGCCTGTGGGCTCCATTTGGATGCGTGGGCGTTGCCCGTGTCAAAGGGAAAACTCGATCGCTGGCACATAGATTTATCACTTGCAGCCACCTTGCAACTAATCCTTGCAGGCGTTGAGCCGCATCACATCGAGGTGATACGCGCCTGCACCGTCAATGATCAAAAAGATGGAAATTTTTTGTGGAATAGTTTTCGCCGTCAAGGCAAAGCGTGTCCAAGTAATTGGGCGTGGATTCAAGGAAAATAATTGGATCTAGACAATCAAGATGTCGGGTTTGATTGAAGGAACGCAAGCAACGCCTCAAGCCCTAGCCAATAAGATTTTATCCCGTGCCCTTGGATGACACAAATAGCATGTTTGGACAAATAACTATGCTGTCTGAACGGCTCTCTTGTCTCTAAATTTGAGACATGAGCCTCAACAAATGGAAGGCCCAAACCCACCAATCGATCTGCCAACGCAAGGCTAGTATGGGTCCAGGCACCTGCATTAATGACGGCACCTACGAAATCTTGATCGAGTTCCTTCAAAAATTTTGCTTCGTCGTTAGATTGAAAAAAACAAAGCTTATATTTGTGCTTTCGATGAGCCTGTTTTGAATCCTGGCGCTGAAAGGACGCGAAATTTACTTTAACTAATTTTTCCATGTCACGAAGATTTGATTCACCATAAATAGAAGGCTCGCGACGCCCCAAAAGATCTAGGTTGACACCACTTGCAATCAATATTTTTCGGCTTGTACTAGACATTTTTTCTCCGCTATCAAGCGTCAATCCAAAGACCACCTTCGGCGGGTCATTGATTATCGTTGATCCAGTCGCTCCAACAACTCATTCAAAAATCGTGCTTGCCGATCAATGATCCCTAGCACCTCGACGTGCTCGTATGCTACAGGGTCTATTTCCAAATCCCCAGTCATTTGTTCGCTATTGAGTCGGCCCAGTTCGGCCACCTTCATTCGGATCATGTCATTATGTGGCGCCATTCGCAGAATGCGTTGGTAAATCGCCAAGGATTTTGCATAGAATCCCTGTTTCGCGTAAATGTCCGCTAACGTGCTAGAGTCAAGCTCAATGGGAGATGACGTTGGGGACTTTGGCACACCGATGTCATCAACATCAGGAGAAAAAACCTCGGAAAGTGACACCACATGAAACTGATCCACCTGACGGCGCTTGGCATCATCTAACGCAAAATCCAATACAAATCGCTTATTTCTCGCACCCGAAATATTTTTCGGTTTTTCAGTCCCCGCCGAACCAACGTCATTATTTTTCATTTCCATTTGTGGCATTTGTACATCCACACCTCGTTTTATCAAATCCGCGCGATATCTCTCCCGGGTTACCGCTATACCATCCAATTCCAACTGATAAGCAATGGTCTTGATTTCAGGATCGATGCCCTGCTGAATATTCAAATACTGATAAGCACTACTCGCACTGGCTTCATCTCCTAGGAGAATCGCTATTTTATATTTAAGTTTTTGAGCTAGCACGTTATCGGAAAGTGGAAACGGAGCCCGATCAAGAACCGTCCAGGCGTCGAATATTAAGCCGCGCAGGAATAATTCTCTAGCGAGCACAACTCGAGCTACAGAAAATCCAGGATGATCCTCCAGTCCTTGCGTCAACAACTCCATCGCTTCGTTAACTAATTTATGATTACGCAAAACATCACTTAATGGCAAAAACTGGCGCCCAGAAGGATCCTCCTCAAAGCGACGCAAAACCTCTTGCTCCGAACGAGACGTCGGAAGTCTACGAATCATCTTAATCCATGTATTGGTATCGATACCCAAGGCTCTTCACTCCGAACTAAATGGCTACTTCAATTATTTCTAACTTTTGCAAACTTTTAGGGAGTGGTGACCACGAAAGCTGAACCCAAAAGAGCTCCCTTATCATCATAAAGCATTCCTGGCACATAAATACCAATAGCGCTCGTCTGAGCCACGCAAGTCGCCTTAAATGTAACGTCAGCCACCCCACAGGAATCAGTACACCATTCATTTTCCGGCGTTACTAGAGTGGCTCCGAAGGGAATATTTGGCGTGAATGCTATTCCCGCTTGGGGGATCCTAGGAGGAACATCAGATGCTGATGGTACTGCGGTTGACGTATCGTCATAAACTAAAAAGGACCCTGTGAAAGTGCCCAAAGCTGAGCCTGGTGTGCACGGGCCGATCGTTAGATCACGGGTCAATGCTTGTCCTCGGATCTTACCCCCGCCGATAGTTCGTGAGCTGCAACTTCGCTTGCATCCCCCGTCAGCCCCCACCTTTGCTGTACATCCGAAATGAACGGCCAACAAAAATCCAGCACCAGCGATATAAATGCATTTTTTCCAAAAATTCATCACTGCCTCCAATCATTAATAGGATTGTTGCGAATCTGAGACCGGTTCCGCGTCATTGGCTGGTGCCGCTTGACTCTGCTGGGCACCCTGCTGCTGTTGCTGAACGGCTTGATTTTGCGTTTGGGCTCGCGCCACATTGCTAGAATTTGGCGCCTCCAAGGCAGCCGGCACAACCGGAGTCACAGCCGGCGCCACCGGAGTCACAGTAGGCATGGCCTCCGCAGGTATGGATCCCGCTCCTCCATCACCCGCTGCTGAAAGGCTTGTCCCGACAATCGTCGGTGTCACCATGATTAGCAAGTCCTTCTTTACATCTTTATTGTCTGTGGATCGAAATAGTGCCCCAATGATTGGAATATGACTCAAATAAGGTATTCCGTATGTAGTCTTTGATTTCTCGGCAGCGTATAGGCCACCAATAACAGCCGTTTCACCACTGCGCTTCAATAGGGTCGTGGTTAGTTTCCGAGAACTCTTAGCAGACAATGCACCGCCAGCAGAAGTACCCAATGGCGAATCGCCTGTGATATCAAGCAACATTTGCACGACCCCATCGGCCGTAATGTGCGGCGTCACACTTAACGACAAATTGTATGTAACCTCGGCAATGGTCGGAGACATCCCAGGGGCGGATGGTGCCAGTTGAAAAAAATCCGAGCTACCTGCAGAAATTAAGGCCTTTTCAAGATCTTGAACCATGACTTCTTGAGTCTGTAAGGTTTCTGCCTTTTTTTGAATTTCATACATTCTTAATTTTAAATCCAGTGCGACGATGTTGTTTATGGAGCCAAACCTAAAGGCTGCCGTACCCCCTTGGACTTCTGCCCCACCAGGATCCACTGAAAATTTCGATGCCATATAATTTGGGAATGGCAGAGTTCCAAATCCTAAACCCCTACCTGGATCGACGTTGAAGGGCGTGCCCCAGGTAAATCCCAGGCCATCAGAAAGGTCCGAAGTCATTTCCACAAGCCTCGATGCAATGCGCACCTGGGGTGTGGCTATGTCTAAGCGTTCCAATAATAATTTAACCGTACTCAAAACAGCTGGAGTCGCCTCGACGATAACTGAATTGGAGCGAACATCCGCTTGAACCTTAAAGCGATTGAAGTTGCGAATCTCCGCAATATTTGTGGGATCAGTAGGCTTCGGCAGCATGGCTGTGATCATTGTCGCGGCCTCGGTAGCCTTAGCATAACTAAGCGCCATCACCAAAACTTTGATTGGCACTAGAGCTGCCGAGGCCTGTCGTGCGGCAGATTCCGATAAGTGATCTGCGGTAAACGTATCTAGAAAATCAATTCGCACTAGGTTAGGAGTAATCTCCTGCATGCCCAATCGATTAGAGTCCAAAAGAGCCTTTAGAGCTAGGTCCCACGCAATGTTTTTCAAAGAGATACTGGCTCGAATGTCTCCCGCCTTCGGCGATATAATAAAATTAATGCCGCTCTCTCGTGCAATCAATCCAACAATTTGACTAATTGGTGCCGATCGAAATTCAAGGCGGACGACTTTCTTAGTGGAAATTGCTCCCGATGTCGCCAACCCTACTGGCACGATATCACCGGATTCTACCGGTGATTCTGTGGCTGCCACTGGTGTTGCTCCAGCTGCGCCCATCGTATCGTCCTCTAAAAGTGCAGACGATCCAGAATCAGCGGTGGCCGCCGGAACTTCCTGAGCAAATTGACCTTGAGCAACGCTCTTGACAACGTAAGTAAATTCATTGAAGTGAGACTTTGCGTTTTCAAGCAAGTCTTCACCGCTCGGAACTACAGGAGCAACAGGGTCTGAAGACTGAGGCACCAACTCCTTGCTCGAATCAGATTTTGGAACCAAGGGAACACCTTTTTCTCGGCTAAGTTTACCAAATTCATCGTCCCCGGGATTGGGAACATAGGCTGCGCGAGACTTCGCCGCAGGAACTGAAGATCCTGACGAACCAAATCCAGAGCCTTCCCCATCAACAATTTCAGCTGAAGCCACCGGCACTTCATTGGATTTGGGTGCAAACCAGTGCTCAGGAATACTAAATAGGAACATAAGGCTGCTGCCGTTGGTAACCACACGAGGTTGCGCAGCGTCCCGCAACGTCATCACAACATCCGTGTGATGAAAGTTCTGATCCGTGCGCATGCGGATATAGGATACCGGAGATCTAAATTCAGTAGCATCTATATCCCGGCGAACTTTTTTTCTGAGGCTTGTATTTAGAAATCGAACAATCAATTCTGACTGCCCCTTTCGATTAACCTCCTGAAACATATGAAAACTTGGCGATCCACTGGTTACGATTTGAATTTCAAGCTGCCGATCGTTCCCTTTATAATTGTAGCCAACCCAGTTCAGAGTGCCGGGTGCAGAGGTCGCCAAATCTGGAGGAACACTAAAATCTGAGGGGGTTTTACCAACTCCATTTACTACGGCTTGATTGACTGCTGCGCCGTTTACTTCGGCTTGATTGACTACATTGCCATTTACTACCGCGCCATTTGATGTGGATCCATTTAATGCTGCTCCATTTAATACGGCTCCATTCAATCCACTTGAATTTGTTACCGAGTCTTCACTCCCAACTGAATCCTCCACCGAATTGATTGCAGCAGAATTGTTGGCAGCAGCATTGTTGGCAGCAGCATTGTTGGCAGCAGGGTTGCCTCCGCCGGCATTATTGCCACTATTGTTTAAGGAATTTCCTTGAGTGTCGGAGCTATCCACATTGCCCTGCGCCACTACGTCCTGAACTGAATTCTGTTGTTGCGAGGAAGAATTTGCGCATCGAGCAACAATGCCCAATATCGTAAGCAGCGCCAAAGGCATCGACAACGACTTTAGAAATATCTTAATCATATTAAACCTCATTTCCTAATTTCTCCCACTGCCTGAGTAGCGTCATTTCTCTCATTCGTTTGTGCGCCTTGGTTTGGCTTAGCGCTTGGCGCTTGAAATGTAGCAGAACCTGCGTCCATTTCAGCCGCACTCGCCCCCGGCCGAAGTATAAGTCGACCCTTTGAATTAAGTTCATCCTGAACAGGCTTACTGTCTCCAACATTAAGATGAACATCTCGATACTCGCGCGCCCCATCAAGTCGTATTGAAAACTCACGAACGACAACAGATTGCTGATCTATGCTCATAACTCTTCCACCACTATTACCAGCAGGGTCCCCTAGTCCCACTTCAATACCTTGGTCAGTAGGGGTCTGAATTATCGCTTTATAGGTGTTATTGGAACTCTCCCACACGCCAATGACCACAAGTTGAGCCAATGCAAATGATTGCAGTGGACTAATAATTGGAATTTCAACATCGTTAGAGCCTATTTCGATAACTCGTTGAGAATTGCGCGAATTAAGCGGCGGAATAAACGGATTCGCCCTTTTTGACGCACTGTAGCGATATTCTGCAGTAGGCTCAATGATGTCCTCTACCTGCACACCCGTTTTTCCCGATAATTTTGACTCCTCTTGATCAAGTCTTGTTGCTGCGCTATCCCACGGGTCTACAGGATTAGAATTCGCAGCCTCAGTCGTTGCAGGAATCGCCGCTGCTTCCTGGCGCTTCTCGGTTTGAGAAAGCACGAGGCCTTTTGCAGGACGAGGCTTAATGTATTCTTTTAATTTCGCTTCTTTTAATTTCACTTCTTTTGATTTGACGCCAACATTACTCGCAGCGACATTCATGACACCAAGCAACGGTATGACTTTGGATTTTGACTTCTCCATCGGCAGGCCGCCAACGCCAACAACGGAATCTTCTTGACTCGGAACTGCCCCTGCGGGAGCCTCGATTGACGAAGCACCATGAGCACTGGAAGCGAAGACTGAAATCATGAAGGTCACTAAGATATTTTTTGACATTTTCATTTCAAGCCTCCCTGTCTGTTGATGGCAGAGAATTTAAAGTCTGAGTTTTTGCATCCGGATTCTTTAGTTTATCTTCGGAATCGACCGCACCAGCACCCTCCGACTTTGGTGCCACCACCGCTGGTGGGGGAGCTTCAGGCGGTACGGTGTCCTTTGGATTTGTCGAAGCCACTGGCGCAGAGATTTCGCTGGAAGTCGCAAGCCGATAGAGAGAAAAATCTCCCTTGAACTTCAGCCGCAGTCCCTCTCGAGACGCCATGCCCCGTTGGCTGGCATCGCTTAGCAAACCAGGCGCTGCAGATTGGTTTTGAACGATCGAGCCAGAATCACTAGGTTTACCTGCTCGCGCAGAAATCGACCATGAGTTGAGGTACATGAGCTTTGATTCCCCAGCAACAGAATCAAGCCATTCACAAATTTGAGCATATTCTTTTGCTTCCACCTCAACTCTTACCGGAACCTCGACATATTTGTAGACGTCACCACGAACAACCTGTACTAGAGGTTCAAAGCTAATGACTTCAGCACCGGCAGGCTTTACAGTGATTCCTACAGTTCGTAGCACTTGATCAATCTGAACTTTATCTGGCAAACGAGCTTCTGCAATTTTTAACTGCTCTCTGGTCTTTTCTAATTGAGCCGTCAAACTTGGAAGAATTTCAATTTGTTTAGTAACCATTTCCAATTGTGCGGCAGCGGTTTCCTCGCCCGCAGTGGCTGCTTCAGACTCCGATTCAACCATTTCAATTCCATCAAAATACACGTAGACACCTGGCAGTAAACCCAAGAACGCACATACCATCAGCCTCTTTAGAAGCACTGAATTTTTGTAGAAAAATAACAAGTCGTCAAACACGCGTCTATCCCCTGCTAATTGTGCAATCCCTGTACTACTAAAACTCCTGCTTCTCAAATGGCCGTAACGCAGCAGACACCTCTCCAACTTGCCCTACTGCCTTGGCGATATGGACCCCTGTCAAATCAAACTCTAGACTCTTTACAATATCGGGAAAATTCGGATCTGATTCCACCTGCTTAACGCTCGTTAACACTAGTTTATCAAAGCCAGATTGGGTCCTCAGATCGTCATTTCTAGTTCCTGGGTTCATTGATTCCCGAACACCCAGCAGATAGTCTCCAATTAATAAACTATCGAAGCCCCTGCCCTTGATGGCCACGTTTCCATCGGTGGAATAACTAAGGTCGGTATACCAAATCCCTTCCATCCAAAGAGTCTGAAGCTGATCTAGCGCCACTATCGCTTGCATTTTCTGTGCTCTCGAATCCATAATGCTCTTAATAGCGGAGATCCTTCCATTGAGTAGACCATTATCTGAATTCAGGGTCGCAATTTTTGAGACGCTCGGAAGCAAAAGCTCCCTTTCACTATTCAATTGCGCAGCCCTCGCGATAGCAATTGCAGTGGCAGCACGTTTCATATCGAAACCCCGATGCACGCCCATGTAAGCCAGGAATGCCACGACAACAAAAACCAAAAGGTCGACATGCCACCAGTCTTTTTCTTCCAATTCATTGGATGGGGCTAATTGCAGAGTTATCATACAGCCACCTTGTCATTTTTTAGCCGAAGTCCAAGTCCTACAGCACAGCTCACCATTGAGCTGATGGTACCGATTTGCTCTAATCTGAGATCTTTAGTCTTAATTTCCACTTTCTGAAATGGATTTACAAAATGCACCGGAACTTGAATTGCGGCAGCAATCGCTGAATCCAAATGCACCGTGCGGCTGGCTCCGCCAGTCAAAAAGCAATACTTGAGCGGCCCAACATCATCCCCTTCGGGACTTGATCGAAAGAAAGAAATACACTGGCGAATATCATTCGAAATGAGGGTGCTTGTTTCTGCCATCATTCGGGTCAATTCTGGTGTGACGGCAGCAGGATTAGATGAGATCCCTATTTTAAGTGCTTCCGCCGCCTCTCGCGGAAGGTTCATGCCTTGCATGATTGAAGTCGTATATTGATCTCCGCCAATTGGCATTTCTTGGCTAAAAAGAAAGCGACCATGTTCGACAAACCCAACTTGCAAATGACTGGCACCAATAGACACGATCATAATTAGGCCCTCGACAGTGCCGTAGTTCAATTCAAACATATTCGCAACACTGATCGCTCCCGACTCCATTACCCCTATTTCTAATCCAGCGCCTTTCACAATCGAAACATACTGCTCAATAACCTCTCGGCGAGCACCCAATAGCAGCACGTCAACGTCGCTTGTAGTTCCAAAGCTTTGACCCATTTCAGCATAATCGAAATACATTTCCGAAAGATCCAATTGAAACGACTTGGCCGCTTCGCCGAGAATTTGCTCGTCAAAATTCGCATCCATGGTTCGAGAGACTTTGATTTTTTTCAACATTACGCCACTTCCAGAAACTGAAATTGCGGCCCTACGCCCTTTAATTCCAAGCTTTGAAACGACCGTCTTTAACACTGTCATAATAGCGGACGCATCTACTACGATGCCATTTTCAATAGATCCGACTGGAATTGCGGCCATTGCAAATTTTTCTATAGCAGTACTGGCGGGATATCCGCCGAGTTGGACGACTTTTACAGCGGAGCTACCAATATCTACTGCAACAAGTTTTTTAGTTTTAAACATTTACATCCTTCATTCGAAACGAAGATGGTTCATGTTTAATCTTTTCATTTTATAACAAACGGGTCAACCCATTGGGAGACAATAATTACAGCCAATTCATTGACGATAAAACGTCATCATTTTGACGCACTATAAACTTATTTTTTAGTGAAAAATTTTTCGAATTCAATCTCTAAACTCGATTTCGTTTTGGGCGCAGATGGCCCACCAAACAACTGATCTAATGGACTAGTGGAAGGGGCGTCGACGGCCCCTTGACTCCCAGAAAACTTCGCATCAAACCAATCACAAAAATTTGATTTTTCCTTATCTTTCACCAATTCTGCCTGTGATTCTGTGCATTCAGCATTTGCATGGCGATCATGAAACTTACAATTCAAACAAGATTTTGCGTCTCTGCGACATTTCAAGCAAGACTCGCTACGACCGAGTGGTGGAGAAAATTCCCACGAATTTCCACACGACCAACATGACATTATGTGATTTGACATTGCAGGTTCCTCTCATTGAAATCGGTGTAAATGGCTTTTTGGGGAAATTGGTAGAAATCTGAATTCACAGCCAAATACTTCTAGAATTATCAAGTGACCGCCCCAAAAGAAAGCTAAAAGACGCTCACTGCCTGCCAAATGGCCTTTACACACGAAAAATTGAAACGTCCAAGCGAGTTGTGCCTTGAGAAAGGACCCCGTTACATGCTAATCTTACCGTCATTACAGTCATCTGCAATCTTAATGAGGCAATATGAAATTTAATAATATTCTTGAATCCATTGGCCGCACTCCACTCGTTCGGCTGAACCATGTAACCAACGGCCTAGAATGTGACGTCTATGCAAAATGTGAGTTTCTCAATCCTGGAGGGTCGATCAAAGACAGAATTGGGTACCGCATGGTACTAGACGCCCAAAAAAGTGGGAAAATAAAGCCAGGAGATACACTCATCGAACCTACTAGCGGTAACACTGGTATTGGAATTGCGATGGCAGGTGCTGTGCTTGGCTATCGAGTGATCATAACCCTTCCAGAGAAAATGAGTCGGGAAAAACAAGTCACACTAGCGGTGTTAGGAGCCGAAGTGATTAGAACCCCAACGGAGGCCGCCTTTGATTCTCCGGAGAGTCACATTGGTGTTGCAAAACGCCTACAACGTGAGATTCCCCGTGCACACATTCTCGATCAGTATTCCAATCAAAGCAATCCTCAGGTTCACTACGACACCACGGCTGCCGAAATCCTTGAAGATATGGAAAACAAAGTGGACATGGTTGTCATCTCTGCTGGGACCGGCGGAACTATCTCTGGCGTTGCCAAGAGAATTAAGGAAGTGTGTCCCCATGCCAAGATTGTAGGTGCAGATCCAATTGGCTCTATTCTTGGCGGTGGCACTGACGTGCACAGCTATAAAGTTGAAGGTATTGGCTACGACTTTATTCCCGACGTCCTCAATCAGAAACTAATTGATCAGTGGGTCAAAACGGACGATAAAACGTCGTTTCAGTTGGCGCTCAGGCTCATCAAGGAAGAGGGACTTCTTTGCGGCGGATCCAGTGGTGCCACGATGATGGCCGCTTTACAAGCAGCCAAGTCGCTCAAAAAAGGCCAACGTTGTGTCGTGATCCTCGCTGATGGAATTCGAAATTACATGACTAAGTTTGTAGACCCTCAATGGATGAAGCAAGAAGGCTTTGCGCCTTAAGGAAATACTTTGGATTCACTACCAGCCATATTAGAAAAATTTAAAGACCCCGTCTGGGGAGCAGCAAAGCTTGGAGAAATCTCTATTTTCAAGCGGTTCACTAATGCGGAACTCCAAAAGCTCTATTCCTGCGGGCAGTTCTCGGTTTTGCGCCCACAATGTCACGCAGTTATTGAAGGAGAATCGTCAAGGGGACTGTTTGTGATCCTAGACGGTACGGTTAGCGTGTTTAAGAACGACCCTACTAATAATTCTATGGCCCGTCTCGCCGTCCTCGAAAGTGGTGCCTATTTT
This sequence comes from Bdellovibrio sp. ZAP7, assembly GCA_945900755.1. Taxonomy (GTDB): domain Bacteria; phylum Bdellovibrionota_B; class Oligoflexia; order Oligoflexales; family RGVZ01; genus CAMDKS01. The sequence goes on along the minus strand of CAMDKS010000026.1, from coordinate 17,651 downwards.
GGCGAGTTAAGCCTGTTTGATTCCACACCGCGTTCAGCCACCGTAACAGCTGAATCCACTGTCCAGTGTTTTTCATTGGATGCCAGCGTATTTTTGCAGTTTCTTGAAAAAATGGGTGACAATTTGCAACTTCGCTTCTATCGAACGTGCGCTGAGGAATTAGTAGTCCGACTTAGAAGCCTTAATTTGGACTACATCGCAAGCCAGAACACGCTCTGGAGATATGCATTCCGCAAAGAAAAATAAACTCTTTTACGGCACTAACAAGTGCACTAACAAGGCACTCAAAAATAAAGGTCCTCAACATGAATAAAAATCCTCTTCTGTTTAGTTCTGGTTTACCTCCATTTGATCAAATTAAGCCAGAGCACATCGTCCCTGCATTAACAGAACTGCTTGCGACAGCAAATAAACAAATTGATATTTTTGAAGCCAATATAACTAACGATTTTATCCCAACCTGGAAGAATCTAATTGCGCCTATTGACGATATTGAGCGTCCCGTGTTCCGTGCATGGGGGCCCGTTGGCCACCTTGTAGGAGTTATGAATTCAGACGAAATTCGTGCGGCTTATGAGGGCGTGCAACCAGAGATTGTAAAATTTGGATTGCGCACCGCCCAAAGTAAGGGAATTTATGATGCACTTCTTAAACTTAAAAATGGCTCTGAATGGGCAGGGCTGATTGCACCTCGACAACGGATTGTTGATCGCAACATCCTCGTCATGAAGCTTTCTGGCGTTGGACTTGAGGGTCAGAAAAAAATACGCTACAACGAAGTGGCTCAAGAACTCGCTGCGATCAAAACAAAATATTCAAATAATGCTCTTGACTCCACAAAATCTTGGTCCATGGTTTTAACTAAGAAGGACGAAATTGACGGCCTTCCTGAGTTTGCGGTGGCGTTCGCCAGCCAAGAACACAATAGAACTACAAAATCCTCCACCTCGACTCCAGAAAATGGGCCGTGGAGATTTACGCAAGACGCCCCAAGCGTCATCCCTTTCATGGAGAATTCAAAACGGCGGGATCTTCGCGAAAAGATGTATCGCGCAAGAATAGGTATCGCCTCGACAGGTGATTTTGACAACACACCCATTATCAACAAAATCTTGTCGCTTAAGCAAGAACAGTCAAAACTCCTCGGCTTTAATACATTTGCCGAACAAAGCCTCGCCTCAAAAATGGCCGATAACGTACAGGCTGTCGATCGACTTTTGGAAGAGCTGCTGTCGGCTTCGTGGTCTGGGGCTCAAAAAGAACATGCCGATTTGGAGCTTTATGCCAAAGAGAAAGGCTTCAAAGAAAAACTTCTTGAGTGGGACGTGGCTTATTATTCTGAACGCCTCAAGGAAGAACAATACCAATATAGTGAAGACGAGCTTCGACCCTATTTTCCGATCACAAAAGTTCTCGACGGCATGTTTTCGTTGGTCCGAAAGATTTTTTCCATTCGCGTTGAATCTGCCGATGGGGAAGCTCCTGTCTGGCATCCAGATGTGCGCTATTTTAAAATTTTCGACGTCACAAGCAACCAACAAATCGCCTCGTTTTACCTGGATCCGTTTGCTCGCTCAGGAGTGAAACGCGCGGGCGCTTGGATGGACGATTGTATTCAGCGCCGTAAAGAAGGGACGATCCTAGATTTGCCTGTTGCCCACCTTGTCTGTAATGGCACTCCCCCGCTCGGAAACAAGCCTGGTTTAATGAGCTTCAATGAGATCAATACTCTGTTCCATGAGTTCGGACATGGCCTTCAGCACATGCTAACGGTCGTTGATGACGCCGGAGCCTCAGGCATCAACGGAGTTGAGTGGGATGCCGTTGAACTTGCAAGTCAGTTCATGGAAAACTGGCTCTATCACCAGCCGCTTTTGCGCTCCATTAGTGGACATGTTGACACCAATACTCCCTTACCCGAAGTCTATGTCACGAAAATCCTCGCCGCGAGAAATTTCCGTGCGGCTTCGGGGATGCTACGTCAACTACAACTTGGGATGACCGATATTGAATTGCACCACCGTTTTGACGCAAACAGCAAGGACACCGCTCACGATGTTTTCATTCGTATTGCGGCACGAACGAGCGTTCTGCCACCGCGTCCTGAAAATCGTTTCTTGTGTAACTTTAGCCATATATTTGCCGGGGGATACTCCGCCGGCTACTACAGTTATAAATGGGCAGAGGTACTAAGCGCCGACGCCTTTTCCGCCTTTGAGGAGGCCGGCTTGGACAACGACAAGGCCATTGAAGAAACTGGAACGCGCTACCGCAACACGGTACTTGCCATGGGCGGAGGAACCCACCCAATGGACGTTTTCAAAAAATTTCGCGGCCGTGAACCCTCGACAAAGGCGCTCTTACAGCACAGCGGTCTAATCTCGAAATAAACAACCTACGAAAGTTGGCGCCGACATGAACAATCCCACGTTAAATATTCCATTGCGTCGCCAAATTCGCAACGTCGGGCGATTTGCTCAAATCATCAACGTGTTCGCACGGCACGGATACTGGAGCGTCATTCAGCGAATGGAAATGCGCAAAGTATTGAGCGCTGATGAAATTCAAGAAGCCTCCTCGGAGTCCAATGAGGCCACTAAATCTGACGCCAACCCTACCGCACGACTAGAGGGTATTCCCGCTCACCTTCGCAAATCCCTAGAGGAACTTGGACCCGCGTTCGTGAAACTTGGACAAATCCTAGCGGTGAGAGAGGATTTGCTGCCCATCGAGTTTACCGACGAACTCCGCAAGCTTCACAGTAACGTGGACTCGTTGCCCTTTGACGTGATCAAACAGCGGATACAAGAGGAGCTTGGCCCCGAAAAAATGTCGCAGATCTCGAACATTAGTCCTGCTCCACTCGCCGCAGGCAGCATCGCACAGGTACACACAGCGACACTCCTAGACGGCACCAATATTGTTATTAAAGTGCAGAGACCAGGTATAAAGGCGCAAATCGAAACGGACCTCGACTTGATGGGGACCATTGCGCAATTAATGGAAAAATACATTCCCGAAAGCCGCTTCATCAGACCGGCTCAGCTCGTTCAAGCACTTTCAGACGCCCTGCGCTCCGAATTAGATTTTATACGCGAGGCCGGAAGCCTCTCCAAAATGGCGACAAATTTTGAAGAGGTGTCCCACATCCACTTTCCGACTGTGTACTGGAATCTTTCAACGTCAAAATTACTTACTATGTCCTACATGAGTGGGATTCCCACAGATAACCGCGAAAAACTGATTGCTGCCAAAATAGACGTAAAAAAGTTGATGAATCGTGGGCTCACGATGTTTATGAAAATGGTTTTCGTGGATGGTTTTTTTCATGGAGACCTCCACCCAGGCAACATCCTCGCTCAAGAAGATTCTGAAATTGGACTCTTAGATTTTGGCCTCGTATTGAGAATTGCTGTGCGTACCCGGGAAAATTTAGCAGGACTTTTACTTTGCCTTTCACGAGAAGATTATGAGGGCATGATCACTCATTACCTTGAAATGGCGGATCCTGATTCATCGTTGGATATCGCAAAGTTTCAACACGATGTCGCAAATGCGATTTCACCTTTTATGGGACTCTCACTAAAACAAACCCAGAGTGGAGCACTGCTTTGGGACCTCGCCAGAATTGCCGCAAAGCACAATACGCCATTTCCTCAAGATTTGATCATATTCGTAAAGACCATGGCGACCTTCGAGGGTGTGGCCACGAGACTAGATCCTGATTTTAATATGATGAATCAGGTTGAAGAGTTTGCTGGGGAAATCCTTGCGGAATTGTACTCCCCAAAACGCTTTCAGGAACAGGCCCTGTCCATTGGGCGAGACGTCGCTAGTCTAATGCGACATGCCCCCATACAAACTAGAAAACTTCTCAGCGCCGCCCTAGACGGACGATTGCGCATGAATATCGGTAGTCCAGATCTAGTCAAACTGACTAAATCGGTTGACCGAACGGGCAGCCGATTGTCGGTGGCCTTGATCATTGGAGCCTTATTGATTGGATCGTCTATATTGACGTTTGCGTCAGGGTCATCACAGGTCAATGTAGGCATGGTTGGTGCCGGCGGATTTGTACTCGCAGGACTTCTAGCGTTCTATATTGTCGTGTCAATTCTTCGCACTGGAATTTTTTAACGCTAGATGGTCAAAAATCTTTGCGGTCGCGCCATAAAGGAATATCAAAATCTTTTTGCAGTGAGTCGGCAAGCTCAGCTAGCGGCAGGCCAACAACATTTGAAAAAGATCCTTGAATTTCCTGCACCATAAAACTTCCTAAGCCCTGAGCGGCGTAACCGCCGGCCTTATCAAATGGCTCGCCAGTGTTGATATATCCGTCCATTTCCGAGCTTGACAACGGCTTTATATGGACAATCGTGGCGGTCGTAAACTGCTTGACCTTTTGCGCTCCGGTCTCCGAGATACTGGCAATCCGAACCGAGGTATAGACCGTATGCGATTTCCCACTAAGCAGAGAAAGCATATCTTTTGCTTCGGTTGGATTTAATGGTTTTTCCAATAGTTTTTGTTCGACCACGACAATCGTATCGGCACTTATGACTATGGCTCCATGGGGGTGACTATTTTTGATGGACTTGCAAATCCACTCTCCTTTTTCGCGAGCATTGCGAGCCACGTAAGCGGTTGGATTTTCGCCTGGAAATGGAACTTCTTCCGTCTCCGGCTTGATCACTATAAAATTTAGACCGAGGTTCCCGAGCAACTCTCTACGTCGTGGCGACGAACTGCCTAGCACAATCGGCATTCGAGACACTGAGGATAAGACGGCCTCCTCATATTGCAATGCTGTTTTCCCAATATCTGGCCGCCACTGGGCTTGGGGCCATATCTTAAGAATCGAATCGATTCCAGAAATGGCTCTTGCTCTTGCAGATTTAAAAGTGAATCCACTACCGGCAACAAGAAAAACACGACCACTATTCGTTTTAACGCCCTCAAAACTAGGGGCCACACTTCCGCAAAAAATGTCAGTCCCTTCTAACTTTTGATCCACGACCGACCACGGAATAACGGCGTCAACATCTGGAGCTTCCCCGTACGGGTATCCACTCGATGCGATCACAAAGCCCATGACTGCTTTGGGCGGCGCCACCTGCGTTATTTTTTTAAGAGAAATTCCGACTGTGGCCGCCATTAATGGCAGCCAATCTGTGGAATCAGAAACCACCAAAACCTGTGCCTCAGGGTCACCTAATCTTACGTTGAATTCAATCACGGCGGGCCCCTTATCGGACCACATGATTCCAACATAAAGACAGCCCGTGTAGGTCAGACCTCTTCGCGCCATGGCCTCTAGCAACGGGTGAACAATCAACGTATCAACCTGATCTCCGGCATCCCCGGCAAGCCATGGCACGGGCGTGTAGCACCCCATCCCACCAGTATTTGGTCCCTTATCTCCAGGAAGCAGGCGTTTGTGATCCACGGCAAACCCAATTCGCGTCACATGTCCCGACCCAACAAAACAAAAATAGCTGACCTCACGCCCAAACAACATCTCTTCGACGACGACCTCGGAGGACGCGGCTCTGAGGCTTTCTCCATATAGACGGTCAATCCCCTTAAGCACGTCGGCCTCACTCTGGCAAACGAACACACCCTTACCACTGGCTAAACCATCGGCCTTCAAAACGACTCCACCATCACGAAGTAAAATCCGCATGGCACTTTCCAAACACTCGTCACGATTTTTTGCCACTTCAAACAAGGATGTTGGAATACTAGCGACCTGCATCATCTTTTTGGCAAACGATTTCGACGACTCCAACTTCGCAGCGGCCTGATTGGGTCCAAAAACTTTAAGTCCTTTTTTCGTCAATAGATCAGCAATGCCTGCTGACAGCGGGCCCTCGGGTCCAACGACGACCATGTCAATCTTTAGTGACAAGGCAACGTCTGCAATTTTTTCAAAGCTTGCGTCCGCTGGCAGATCTAAGGGCGTCGCAAGGCGTAGGCTTGCTGCGTTGCCTGGCCAAACAAATACGCCACGACATTCTGGGGATCGGCTGATTTTCCAGACCAATGCATGCTCACGACCACCTGAACCGATAACTAAAATTCGCATAAGTCACTCCGTCGAAAAAGCCCGAACAACCTGTAACCCTTGATAATTTCACCGTGTTCACAGAATTCAAGCCGATCCATTTATGGTCAGTGAATAAGTTCCCGCCTCGGGTTCTCGCTTTAGGCTCTCGCTTCATGGTAAATTGAGTAAGGATCAAAGAAAACACCTTTTATGCCTGTGGGAAATAATTTATGCCAATTTATGATTACCATTGTAAAAGCTGCGGAAAAAATTTCGAGATTCAACATAAAATGGCGGAATCCGCACCCGCAAATGGCCCTGATTGTGGGCAGGCGTCCTGCGCACTGGAAAAGCAAATGTCGCGGGTTGCCGCCAGCGTCCGAAGTCCCAATCCCTTTATGGCCCAAAGCGGCAGGCCTGTGAGTGGCGATCAGGGCCTTTTTACGACGACCAAGAAAGCGGAAGAAAAAACGCACAACTGCACGTCTACATGTGCTATGCATAGTCACTAGATGTTGCTTCCCACGCTGTTACTTGGTGAGCACTACTTACGGGAGTTGAATGAATGACCCATCAAGTATCCCCTCTCGGCATCGTTGGCCTAGGAGCTCTAGGCCGTGCCGTTGAAACGTTTTTAGCTCATGAAAAAGACCATAAGCCCGCTGCCGTTTTATTTACGGTAAAAGCCTTTGACTTAGAAGCCGCCCTGCTAGAGCAGGCGACTCAGTGGCCGGATGACATTCCCTTTGTGACGCTTACAAATGGATATCTCGCTCCCGTGCTAGACAAAGTAAAACACGTCCTTGCTCCAAGGCCTCTTCGTGTCGGCATGACCACAATAGGTAGTACCGTTGGACTTGACGGTAGACTCACGGTTTTCTCCGATAGATCGATCACGGCCTGGGGCCCCTGTGACCAAAAATTCACACCACCAACGCTCCAAGAACTTGAACGCTTACGATTGTTTCCTAATGGTCAATGGCAGGAAGATATGCGCCCGCTACTGCGGCAAAAATGGATTTTTAACGTCGTCATTAACTCACTTAGTGCGGCCCACCGTTTGTCAAACAACGGTTCCTTGGAGGCCTACCGCTCCGAGGCTCAAGCCGTGCTTGCGGAGGCACTGCAATTAGCTAAATTACTTTGGAAAGACGTTCCGTGGGACACCACGACGGCGGATATTGAACCTACGTTTTCAAAACGCCTGTGGTCCCTTGTCGAAGCTAGCAGCGGCAACGAAAACAGTATGGCACGGGACCTGCGCTTAAAAAAAACGACTGAAAATGATTACCTTGCAGGAATGGCACAAGGCTACGATGGTTTTGCAATACTAAAAAATTTGCATCAACAAATCGTCAGGCAATCGAAATAGCACCTGAAGAAAGTCCACTACCGGCGATTGCGACGAAGATCGCCAATGATCGCTCCAGCAGCATCTCCCCAGACGATTTCATCTTGAGATATCGCTCCATGGGCCCCCGTAAACGTCCACCAGCTAGCATTTAAAACTCGCTGAACATTGACTGTTGCTTGCGGAATGCTGCCCGAATGTAGCAAAGAAAATTCTGTTTGGTACCAGTTTACCCAAGAATTGACTCTTGAGGCGATGACGGAAAACTGCGAGCTAAGATCCATCGGGGGCTCCGTACAGCCCTGAAGTGCACCAACAATAACTCCAGCCATAAAACTATCTTCGTCGCAGCCTTCGACACTAATAGGATCATTGGTCATCAAAACTCGGTAATTTAGGCCTTCTACTTCCGCAACCAGATTCATAACCGCCCATCCACCATGGGAAAATCCCCAAAGGAAAACTGGCGCATGTTCACCGCCCAGCTGTGCAGCCTGCTTAACAACATCATGAAACTCGTCAATGCTAAGAGCCTGACTTTCGATGTCAAGGTCAGGCGCGGAGACATAAATTGTATCGCTGCCAATGGCAAAACAGGTTCGAATTTGAATGGGAGTTTCATTGACCGCTCTCAAAATCTGACCCATGAGTCGCTGAATCTGGCTAGAAATTTTCATTTCCATCGTATTTCCATCGACTAAGCACGAACCAAATCCACCGCTAAACACGGCGACGGGCCTAGCCCAAACCGAAGACGATGAAACCAAAAATAGAAGACCAAAAATAATTTTATGCATGCCTGAAATCTCTCACAGCAAGCTGTGGGTTAATTTACACTGGAGCATTCAATAAACATCTCTAAAAAACAAGAGAAATCTACCGGTCTGCCATAATTTTAGGCGCATTTTACTTGCTGAGGCGAGATAATCCTACTGGGCGATGCCTAGTCTACGCAGGCTTCGCCTTGACTCGGCCGTTCGTCAACGGGATCTATGGATTTTAGAGCTTTGTGCACGGAGCCCACTGACATACTTAGCTCAACGGCAATACTTTTATAACTATAGCCCGACTTACGTAAGGCCTTCGCCTGAAGCACCACTTCATCCGTGACTTTAACGGGCGCACCAAACACAACACCTCTCCGCTTCGCTGCGTCCAATCCACTTCGGACTCTGGCGACGATCGTATCTCGCTCGATCTCGGCAATCTCAGCAAAGGCGGCTAGCATGGTTCGACGAAATGGATTGGCGTGCCCAAGATTCAATACAGGCTGAGTGATCGATATAAATCCAACGCCGTTTTCATCTAATTCAAGAAGGGTTTTAATCGCAACCGTGGCATTACGGCTTAGACGGTCCAGTCGATACACCACAATCGTGTCAATTTTACGTTTCATCGCCAGCGTAATTAATTCACGGTAGCCAGGTCGATTTTCATGTTTTCCCGACACGCCCTCATCTTTGATGACATAGATCGTTTTAGGCTTTTGTGGCAGCTCTTCAAGCCATCGCTCGACCGCAACCTTTTGACTATCAAGATCTTGCCGGTCAGTTGATACTCGGTAATAGATGGCAATGCGATCCATAGACCCTCGTCATAATTAAAATTGCTCTCGACATTATCCTGCTGCTTGTAACTACATCATACCAAATTACTGACGCCCTTGAAATTGCTTCTCGCAACCTCCCCCTCTTTTAGTCACCTTCAGGGCTCGCACCCCTACTCTATCAAGGATCTGTGGCTGCTTAAAAGAGGTTCAACCGGCCTAGTCATTTAGGTATTTTCTATATAAATCTATTGACTCCTTAGGCCAACAATGTATTTTAACGACGTTCTTCCCCTGCGGTGGCTGTGGCGAAGTGGTTAACGCAGCGGATTGTGATTCCGCCATACGCGGGTTCAATCCCCGTCAGTCACCCTCTTTTTCGAGGCTCCGCCTCGAGCTCCGGTCAAGGGGCCTTTCGATGGCCCCTTAACGAACCCAAGCCGACCAGGGGTAAAACCCCTGGACCCCAGAGTGCCTAAGGTGTCAAAAATATACATACTTTTTTAAAAGAAAGATTTGGTTGAAATTTGTCGATCGCGAAGATGGTTTTCTTCTATGGCATCAGCAAGTTCATCGGCGTCCTCAGAGTCGAGATCGCTGTGTAAATCTTCGAAGGCCCGAGAAAAAGGAACCCCTTGAGCGCGTGCGATGGCAACAGCTTTGTGCTGTTCTTCAGTTAATAAGCTTTCATCAAAATTTGTCTTGGTCATTGGTTTTCCATGATGATTCAGTTGTTCCAAGGAGACCTCCTAATATGTCGGTTTCTTTCGCAAAATGTTTAGCAACTCATTTAACTTCATTAATTAAAGTGCTAAATAGACAAAGAATAATAGCTTATTTCCAGAAAAATCCAACTCGTTATAGACGACCTATTCAGACGTCTGCCGGTGACATTTAGCATTCTATATTTCCACTGCTTACGTCGGAAAACGATCTGATGCCATCTGGCCACGATTGAATGAAGTGAGCGTATAGCTGCATCGGTTTGCGGCTGCATCTTCCCCCAAGATGCTTAAGGGACACTGCATAGAGCCAAGTGCCACCTATCATCAAAATAACGCCCGCGACTCGTATCAAATGTCTATCATAATATTTTAAGAGTATGATCGAGCATGATCCGCGTGGTGTTATGATTCGATTCGCTCAGCAAGGTCAGCGCAGGAGATATCATATCTAACAGATGGTAGCATCATTGGGTCGAGCCACATGATCCACACCCTTGCCGCTAGATCCTCGATCCAAACGATCGTATTCCCGCACTAGCTCATCTAGCTTGGGGTCGGGACGCAACAGATCGGACTTGTCATTGAGCTTATCAATGGCCTGTTCAACCTTTTCCCACTGTTTTTCCCGTTCTTCCCTCGTCATAGTAACCTCGTAATGGTGGTTGCCTTTAAATACGCAAGCTCTATGCCATGAAATATTAACAAAAAATCAATATGTTACTGAGTTAAAGACCGTATACTTCTTGAACGACATGTCGAAAAAGTAGCCGATTCACCCATTTTATAGCGTCAATCCAGACAGATATATAGGTAAAGGAAACTCTGTTTGTAAGATATCCGTTGCGGTCATGAACAATCGCTTAGGGCGAATTACACGAGCGTTTTTGGTGTCAGACCAGCGTCCATGCACCCTCCCTAGGCCCGAAAAATCTAATATTAGAATGCGAGGTTTCCTATGCCTAAAAAAATCCGATGCCCGTGGGCGGAGGGTGAACTCTACCAGGCCTATCACGACTCCGAGTGGGGGCGTGAGGTCCATGATGACCTAATCCTATTTGAATTTTTGATTCTAGAGGGCGCCCAGGCAGGATTGTCGTGGATTACCATTCTCAAAAAACGTGACGCCTACCGCCAAGCCTTCGCAGGTTTTGATCCAAATAAAGTGCAAAAATTTAACGACGCAGACGTCCAAAATTTAATGTCCAACGAAGGCATTGTTCGCAATCGACTCAAAATTCAATCGGCCATCGGTAACGCCAAAGCGTTTCTGGCCGTACAAAAAGAATTCGGCAGCTTTGATACCTACCTTTGGCAATTTGTGGGCGGCAAGCCCATCGTTCATTTGCGAAAAAATATGCAAGAGGTCCCCGTCTCGACCCCTGAGTCTGAGGCTATGAGCCGAGATTTAAAACAGCGTGGATTCAAATTTGTGGGACCAACGATCTGCTATGCCTTCATGCAAGCATGCGGGCTGGTGAATGATCACCTCCGCGACTGCTGGACCACGTCCGCTCACTAGCTCCATATGCCAAGCAAAAAGCAGCCTGCGAGGGTTTCCCCACACAGGCTGCTAGCACTCATCCAATTTTCCGCGATTAAAATCGACGTCTAAACAGACGAATTCAACTCAGTGTCTTATTTCTTTGCTTCGTGCTCACCTTGTTCAAATCCATCTCCCCAGCAGCTTGAGAATGTTCGGTTGTGATCGACGTCACACGCGTCATGAGACGCCTTTTTGGTGGTATCTGCAAAGTCGATTTTTAGGTCTTCTGTCGTTGTGCAATCCCAGCCAGCAGGAACTGTCGGAGTAAAGTCGTCTGCCAATTTTGATGGCAAGTCCGCAGCAACAACCAAAATATCCGAGGTTGCCGCGGTCTTAGCAACCGTTATGCCGTCAGCACCGAAGGTAGATACCGAAGAGTAATCATAAGTGTGGCCGCCATTACTACCCGCACCAGAAAACAAGGCCTGGCCCATTGTTCCGTTAAAACGAACGGAACCCTGATCCGCCATGGTATCCGTGCCGCGTGTACCCTTACTAGACATTTTTACAAGGCTAACGCCCGTCTCACTTAGGCTAATATCTGCAAAGTTACGAAATTCACCAGAATGCTCGCCGCCAGTGTTTTTATGCTTCATACTTGCAGTAACAAGTTTCAGGCCCTCTTGCGTTAAGTCAAACGTGATGTTAACACCACCCGAAAATGTTGATGTCCCTTGTGTGCCGGAGTGCATCGTATTCATAGATCCCTTGGCCTTACCTGCGCTTGCAAAATCTGAAATACTAATTTGCTGGTTAAGCACTCCTCCTTTACACATGTAAACTTTGAGGTTCGCAGCATCTGAGTTATCAACCCAAATCGCCATACTATCCGCTTCTGCCAACCTTGCCGGAGCACCTGACATTTTAATGGCATATTTTGTGCCGAATTTTAAGTTTGCAGATTCCACTTCAAAGTGACAAAACATGGCTCCAATTTCTTGTAAGTTTGAAAGCACTTGGTTCGTTGTTTCCATGGTGCGGCAGGCTTCTGAAGACTTCTTTCCAACTAAATTCAATTCTTCCATTAGAGCCAAGCTCGCTGCTGTGCCGCCAGACGCTGCTGCCAACTTGTCAGGGATGCTTAGGTTTAAGGTACTCGAAAGCGCCAAGTCGGCAACCGATGATGCCTCAGTAGTCGTGGATTCCTTTTTCTTTTTACCGCAGGAAGTAGCTACCCCTACCGTCATTAATGCCGTTGTCACGGCGACTACACTCTTACTCATTTTCATAATAAATCCTCCGTAATTTGTTAATGCCCCTCACCACGAGTGGGCCACATTTAACTCATCGGGAGTGGACTAATGAACTTTAGAGTTTTTTTTTTTTAAAAAGGCCGTAACACTCTAATATTTCATCTAAAAATAAAAAAATGCCCGTAAAAATAAACCTGCTATTTTTTCAGCAAAGTCTTTTTAGGTGGGGTTACGGGACTTGCAGGAACTTTATTTCGTGCGGCATCTGCCGCTTGAATCTGAGAAATGACCAGGGCAACATTTTTTGCGTCCACGGCAGGATCCACATCCTCAAAATGCTTGCGTATCACCAGCTCCTTATCTAAAACGAAGGTTTGTCGCTTCGCCATTGTGATCACCGGCATCTTGACGCCATAAAGCTGAATAACCTTTCCCTCAGAATCACTAAGCAAATCAAATGTCATATGATGTTCGTCATGAAACTTTTTTTGGGCGTGAATATCATCAGCGCTAATGCCGTACACTTCTGCCCCAAGGTCTCTAATAACCTTGATGGAGTCTCGAAATGCACAAGCCTGCTTCGTACAACCTGGGGTTCCAGCTTTGGGATAGAAAAATAAAACTGTGAAGCCCACTCCCTTGCGAGACTCAAGCTTGAAGTCCACTCCATCCTGATTTTTTGCAGAAAATAGCGGCGCAGCAAGGCTTGGGGCTGCTGGGGTGTCAGCCTGTGACGTCATTGAAATGAGGAAGGGACCTAAAATCAAAAAGAAACCTGCTACCATTTTGTTGGTCCTATGGCCGATGCCGTTTGACGTAGAATAAAATTTGAGATTCGCCATGATTTAAACCACTCCTATTAAATTTGTGAACTATTGACCCGTTTCAAAATGAACGAACTAAGGCTCCAGTCACAGTGTCACTTCGACCGAAGTTTTTTAGAAAACCGATCGCAAGCGTTTTCTCTAGCATCAACTGAATCACAGCATTGTGTGCAATGGCCGCTTCACCAGACAGGAACACTGTAGCCCCTTGACTCGCACTATTCGCCACTGAGACATCATTGATGACCTTGCTAGTTGTCTTCTCAATGATAATTCCCCATAACACCTTCTGCCGATCACCATAGCCGTATCCGCCAGTCGCCGTCAATCCAAACGTCAGACCGTTACGCACCAGACCAAACTCCGTACGCCTTGATTCTATAGGCCCTGAAAGGTTACCTGCAAGTCCCCCTTTCCAATCCGACATACCATGCCATGCATCAACTCCAACTCGCCATTGGGGAACACCACTCCCGAACACGTCGAGCTGTGCAGGGTCTTGATAATCATAACCACTAGTGGCTCGCCCATCCATGACTGCGACTATTCCTTGAATCTGTGGCATCCAATCATCATCAACACCTTCAGGAATGATCACATAGCGGCCGGTAACCATAACGTCCCCCCAACCACTGCGCTGATCGGCACCTCTCTTATTAACAAGATATGGCCGAGTCACCGTCATATACGCCTGTGGAGAAAATGTGTGCCCGACAGCAATCGTCGTTGTATTGCGTGTTTCCAAGCCAAATTGATGCACGTCTAGGCCCTTTGCATCTACAAATCCAAACGAATCCTCCCTTGATAATCCAAGGTACACCTTCCATTGTTCCTGCGGAGAAAGTGCGAGGGGATCCTGACTCACACAATTTATGCACGCCAAGATTTCCGCCCCGCGGACCAACATCGCAATAGAAATAATTATTTTTGCGAGTCGCAAAAACATGACGTCCGACCTCATTTCAAATCAACCAATCTAGTCCACGTATCGAAGTGCTCATCTACCGTGGCCGAAATTTGCAGGCGCCATAATCCTGTACTCGCCATAAACAAATTGTCAAACATGAAATGACCAGCGTCACTCTCATCGACATGAATCTGCGGCCATAATTTTCCGGTGCCTCGCCCAGTCTCGGGCATAATGGCACTCAACTTCAATTGAGTGACGCTTCCAGGCACAGCCCCGGACTCGGTTCGAAGGTATATATGGCCACTAAGTTCGAACAATTGATCGTGTTGAAATCCAGGCTTATGATCCCAAACCAATTCGCCACGCCAGTATGTTTTGCTAGACAAATCTAGAGTGGTACCGTCGGCAGGAGCGGCCGCGTCACTCGACCGCGACCCTCGGGCCACCGGAGTTGACGTACCATTATTAGTCCCGCAACCGTGAAGCAGCAAACTAACAACGGCAACGATGCCAATGATCTGTCTCATGTTTTGGATATCCTATTAATCGCTTCCGCTGAATCTTGTGCTACGATTAATTCTACCCGATTTATCTCAATTTGAAGAATTTAATTATTATTGTTGCCTTGATTCAAGGCTTCTTTAATTTCTAGTAATTTTTGGTATAGCTCCGTGCGCGGCAGGCCAAGGCCACCCAACTCCTTCAATAAATCTTTTAAAGATTTTCCTGCCGCAAACCCGATGCGTGCGGCCGTCTCCACATGAGCCATGGCTGACGCCTCGTCAGATGCGTCGCTGGCTGCGACATTCTCACCAAGATGCACCATGACGACCGCCTCGCCTTTCAGCGTGCCGTGGTTACGCGCCCACTCAAGCATTTCGGCAACTGGGCGGGTTTCAATTTCTTCAAATAGCTTCGTCAATTCACGCCCTACCGACACCTCGGCTTTGGGGTGAATTTCCGCAATCAGTTCTAATGAGGACTCAAGACGGCGAGTAGGTTCAAAGTAAACGATGGATGCTCGCATGACGGTCCAGCTTTGAATTTCCCGACGCAGATCTGAATCCTTCGTCGGCAAGAAACCAACGAACAGAAATCGGTCTGACGGCAAACCGGAGGCCGAAACCAAACTGGTTACCGCTGAGGCTCCCGGTATCGGGTGAACCTTGATATTATGTTTTTTGGCTAGCCGCACCAACCGGTAGCCAGGATCTGCCACGCACGGCGTACCGGCATCAGAGACCAGAGCTAATGATAGGCCATCGCGCAGAAGGCGTTCCACCAATTGCTGGCTTCGAAACTCCTCGGAGTGGTCGTGGTAACTAACTAATTCTTTTCCAGAAATATTAAAATGCGTCAATAGTTTTCTGGTGTTGCGGGTATCCTCAGCCGCAATGATATCGGCCGCTCGCAGTGTGGCCAAGGCCCGAGGCGTCAAATCCTCAAGGTTTCCGATGGGAGTCGCAACAATAAATATTTGAGGTTCGGTCACAACATCTCCTGAATACCCTCGTATACTCTCATCAGATCGTCAGAATCAATAGAATTCGGACCTCCCCCCCCTAATGAGGATCACTGGATCCGGAAAATTATTTGTGGTATATTCATGCCAGCTCGGTGTGTTGTTTTGATTTTTTGCCGGAGAACCGATTCTTATACAAAGGGAGTCAGATTTCCAGGATGGTGTGCAAGCCTCCCGCTCTGCGTTAGGAGGAAGCCTAAAGTCCAGGTCGATGACGCCCACCTTATTACGGTGGGTTCCCCTGGCCAGATCAAGCAGCGCACCGAGTCCTTTTTCAAAAAAGAAAACGAACCCCAATCATTGCGTCAAGAAATGAATACAAAGCTGGTATGACCAGTATCGACGGCGAGATTTCGACGTGGAACTGAACGGGCGCATTCGGAACTTGAAGCAGCAAACCTAGCGGAATTCGACCGCCAATTCCAAATTCGTCGCCAGACTTGTAATAGCCGTAGCGGTCGTAGCGGCCGTAATAACTGTGGCTGAATTTAAAGAAAAACGCACCGCCTCCGACAAAAGGAGTCAACTCAGGAATCGCTGTGATTGCGTTAGGAAATGCCGAGGCATAGTCGGCACCTATTAGCAAATTTTGACTGAGAAATGCTTGAATAAAATTGCGCTCATCGAGCTTATGAAAAAAAGTAATGCCCCCTGGGTCGCCCACAGCAATTCCAACACCATTATTTGCTGAGGCATATGAGCTCGCGCCTTTGGCCAACGCACTATGACTGGCTGCCATCAGCAGAAAAATCACACTAACTGAGGCAACTATTTTTCTCATTTCAATTCTACCTCGTTAAGAGCCTTGTCATTAATAACCACCTTACTTTTATCACGAAGTTCATGCACGAAATCCTCTTGGATTTTTGTACGATATTTCCGGCGCACTTCAGTTTGCACCGCATCGAAATCAGTTTTATCGTCTCCACGGCTGTCCGAAACTTTGATTATATGCCAACCGAAAGATGTTTTGACAACATTTGGATGAATGGTTCCTTTAGGCGTAATAAATGCCACGGCATCAAATTCAGGAACCATTTGGCCGCGTTTAAAAAAACCGAGATCACTGGTCTTATCCTTAGATAGTTTCTTTGCAATCTTATCGAAATTTTCGGGGTGTTTTTTGACATCCTCCAACACACTTTTTGCCGACGCCTCGTCAGCCAGCAGAATATGATGGGCATGAATCTCCTTATTGGAAAATAAACCCATATTGTCCGTAAACCATGCTTTCAACTCTTTTTCAGTCGATTTCTTTTCCACCAGTCGATCCACATATTCGCCGGCAAGAAGCTGAGTGGCCACCTCAGCCAGTCGCTTTTGATACTTCGGGTCTTTGTCAAACCCGTCCTCTACAGCTCTATTTGCTACGAGAAGACTATTGATCATGTGATCGAGAAATCTTTTTCGAAGGTCAGGATTTGACGCAATCATGTCACCTTGAGAGCCAAGAGATTTGACTGAGGAAGAAAAACTCTCCGAAGAAATGACTGAACTATCGACTTTTGCAAGCTCAGCTGAATACCCCATGACTGAGCCAAATAGCGACCCAGAAACTAAAACGATTGAACCTTGTAAGAGTCTTTGACGCAATTTATGACCAATATTCATGCTTACCTCTGTTCCGCTTTAAGTGTTGTAGAAAGATAGGTTGTTAAATTCTTGAATTCACCATCAACATCCTGGTCGCTCAATGTTTTTTCTGCCGATTGAAAACTAAAAGACCAAGCCACGCTCTTTTTTCCCTGCGCGATATTCGCCCCCTGGAAAATGTCAAATATATGCCATTCTCGAAGATACTTCTTTTGCGGAAACTGACTGATCACCTCTGCCATTGCATCGTGCGTCAAATCACTGTTCACCAGCAGCGCCAAGTCTCTTGTATTGGATGGAAATTTAAAGCTCTCGGCTGCGAGTTTTGGGCGCCTTGAACTCAAGTCTAATACTGTCTCGAGATCTAACTCAAATAGCATCGGAGGCTGAGTGGGCTC
>CAMDKS010000025.1 GCA_945900755.1 Bdellovibrio sp. ZAP7 | reverse complement strand
TGGCGGATTTAATGCCCCGCGCGATATTGCTGTGTCGGGATCTTTTTATTATGTTGTAGATAGCGCCAACAATCGAATTTCAAAATTTAGTACAGCAGGTGTTTACATTGGGTGGAAGGGGCTAATCTTGACCTCGCCAACGAGCGGTGATACGGCCTGCGCTGGTGCAGCGATCGGTGCAGTAACTCCAGGATGGTGTGTGGGTGGAACAAGTCAGCGCTCAATACTCAATGGATCTTTTGACAGCCCTGTGGGTATCACCACTGATTCTTCGTGGATATATGTCACCGACGGAGATAACGGTCGGATCTCCCGCATTGCCAAATAAACGGGCCAGTGAAGACTTAGGTTTGTCATTTAGTCCAGAGAGAGTCCTTGGCCTTGAAATTTAGATTTTTAAACGGTACCTTGACACAAAGCAGGGGCCGATGAAAATCACGCACATATATCCTTTCATTCATCGCCAAGGTGGCATCGAACGCTACCTTGTGGGATTGGTGCACGAACAATCGAAGGTGCACGAGATCACGTTGCTAGCCAATCAAGTAGCATGGAGAGACTTGCCCAAAGATCGGGCGATTAAATGGATTAAAACCCCGTGTCTACGGCGGCCAAGTTTTTTGAGCTCCATCAGTTTTTGTTTGGCTAATGTGTTTACGGGATGGCGCAACGGCAGTGATATTTCGAATGCTCAAGGGGCGTCAGCCTTTTTTTGCGATGTGGTCACGGCACAGAGCGTGCACCTAGCGTGGTTTATAATTTCGATACGAAGTCTCGTCCCGAATTCAAAGGCGTGGTGGCTAAAAATATTAAATCCGATGCATTATTTTACGATAGCCATTGAGACGATTCAGTATCGACTAGGTGGCTGCAAGTTGGTGATTGCCATTTCGCAGACGGTAAAAAATGAGTTGATGCATTTCCACAAAATTTCGCCAGATCGGATTCAGGTGGTGTATTCAGGCGTTGATTCTTCGATGTTTCACCCAAGTCTTCGAAAGGCGCATTTCGCAGAACGGCAGCGGCGTTTTGGATGGGGGGCTGATGATTTTATTTTAATTTTTATCGGCAACGAATTCCGTCGCAAGGGTTTGAGTGTAGTGCTCAATGCCATGGCGCTTGCGAAAAATGTACGGATCAAGCTACTCGTTGTCGGATCTGCCGATTCGCGGCCATTTATACAAGAGAGCTATCGACTTGGCCTTGGGTCGCAAGTTTTTTTCTGCGGCCGCTCCAATGAAATCCCAATGCTGCTGGCGATTAGTGATGCGTTTGTTTTTCCGACGGTCTACGAACCCTTTGGCTTAGTGATTACAGAGGCAATGGCCTGCGGTCTTCCGGTGGTAACCTCGCGGTGTGCAGGTGCGGCTGAGCTGATTGAGGACGGTAAAGAAGGGCTTCTCTTGTCTGACCCTAATGATCCAGTGGTGCTGGCCAAGCATATAGCCTATTTATTGGAATCCCCCGAGGCACGCCAAGCACTGGGGATGGCGGCTCGATTGAAGGCTGAAATGTATAGTGTCGAAGAATGTGCACGCCAGACCGAAAGTGTTTATCGCAGGCTGCTGTGATTTAAACACTCATTAGTTGGCGTCGTTCATTCATTCATTCGTTCGTTCGTTATAAGTGATTGTTCTTATCACCGGCGTGCTCGGAGAACTCCAGAGGGCTCTTCGCTGCAGTGGACAACTCCCCCTTGGGGCGCAAGTGAGAGAATCCAATCGGAAATTATTTTTTTGTCGGATTCAATAATCGGATGTGCAGGTCTGGGCGGCATTTCCCCACTATTTATTTCGGAATAAAACAAGCTTTCATTAGGGCATCCTCTTCGAATGACCTTTCGGGCAACACCAGGAGCATCGTTTGGTGCTTCATCTGTGTAAAGGGATGTTAGGTCGTGAAGGTCAAATTGCCCTTTCCGCAGGAGTAGCGCCATTTTTGATCGGGGGATCACAATTGGCCATGGCTGATACTTCAAATCCTGATAACTACGATCCACCCCTGCGACAAATGCCATTAAATTACGGCATCGTTTCAGCCAAGGCTCAGGGAATACCTAATATTCAATTCCAGATGGATGGAGCAATCAAAGTATTTCAATTGCGTGCTGAGCCTGTCACACTTCGTTGGCCCGACATGAGTGATGGCATGGGTATGGACCAGCGACCCATTATGGTTTGGGGCTATAATGGGTCGTCTCCAGGGCCGACTTTTGAAGTGACCGAAGGCGACCGAGTGCGAATTGTATTCACAAACGGTCTTGATATGCCTACGACGGTTCATTGGCATGGATTACATATTCCCATTGAAATGGACGGAGTGCCCGATTTTTCGCAGCCACCAGTAAAGCCGGGAGAAGTCTTCGTTTACGAGTTTACGATTAATCAGTCAGGAACTTATTTTTATCACTCCCATGTTATGGGTGCCAAACAGGTTGGCTTAGGACTCATGGGATTCTTTATCGTTCACCCCAAAAATCCACCCGATTGGTACTATGTGGATCACGACTATCTGTTTTTTCTTCACACTTGGAAAATTAATCCAGGATCCCCCATTCCCGATACCCTAGAAATGTCAGAATTCAATTATTTTACAATGAATGGTCAGCCAGGCCCGCAGATTCCGGCGATGAAAGCTAAGCTTGGAGAAAAGATTAGAATCAGGGTTGCAAATCTAAGCATGTTGACTCATCCAATTCACCTGCATGGGCATACGTTTCGATTGGTGGAAATGGGCGCAGGAATGTTACCGCCGCACCAGCATATGAAAATGAATACTTCAAGTGTTAGTTCCGCGGAGATTCGGACCGTGGACTGGGTTGCCGATCGACCGGGAAAATGGTTATTCCATTGTCATTTTTCGCATCACGTCATGAACGATATGCACAGAAATCCGCTTCCCACGGACCCCTCTATGGACAACATGAACATGGATATGGGGGGTATGCACACCTGGATTGAAATCTCTTAGTGGACATACCCCCTGAGGGAATTAATTGTGGACTGCAATTTTCTTTAGATCTTTTTTGGCTTCGTGAGATTTCGGCATTGTCACGGTCAATATGCCGTCTTTTACCGCCGCATCGATCTTGTCCTTGATCACGTCACTCGGCAAACGAATCGTTCGCTGAAATGACCCGTAGCTCCTTTCGCTTGAGAGCCCTAGCTTGTCTTTTTTCTCCGACTGGCTTTTTTTCTCGCCCTTAATAGTCAAGATATCCTTGTTTAATTCGACTTGCACATCCTTGTCGGTTAAGCCTGGAATTTCAGCCGAAAGGATAAGGTCATTTTCTTTGTCTTCGATATCAAGCCGCGGAAAAAAATTTATTTCACTGAGGCTACTAGAAATCGGTAATGTATCGTCGAAGCCACTGAAGAAATTGTCGAACATTCTATCCACGGCATCTCGAAAGCCTACTAAGCCTTTGTCATTCAATCTAGAAATGCTCCGTGGTAACGTTGGTACTAAATCGCGCATCATAAGGAACCTCCAATAATTTTTAATTGTTAATTGTTAATGCTCTCTTTTGTGAAATTAAATTAGTGTCGTTGTGTTCTTGGTGTGAAAAAATAATGAGTCACCCACAAAATAAATCCCAACCCCGCAGCTTCCATGGCGACCCACGTTGCTGCGCTCGCAGGGGATCCATACCTTCGAAAAACGAAATAGTTGGCGCCGAATAACGCCGCCGTAAAAACGATCGACAAGAGTCCTGCTACAAACATAAACCCGAGGTCCATTCGAAACCTCGATCTCCTTTCCGCCATCAGCCCTGCCGCTGACGAAGCGGAGACAATTAAGGCAGGGGCTATTAGGTTGGCCCAAAATCCTCCTATTCTCGCAACTCCCGGTGCATGATCTTTCCCAACAACATTCCGACCCCAAGGGATCCCAGCATGTAGCGATATGGATGGGCGTGAATGTGTTTATCGGCGGATCTACTGGTCTCGGTAATTTGACTGTTAATGAGCTTCATGCGATTTCTGAGACTCACAATCTCCTCTTCGAATGCTGTAGTGAGTTCGGATTTGACGCCGGCCGCATTCTCCTCCCCGATCTCCGCAAGAACTTTTCCAAGTTGGGACAAATCTGAGATCACTTTCGACGCCTCGTTGCGTATCGACTGGTAATCTTTGGTCATATTCATTTGAGTAGCCATTTGTTAATTCCTTTGTTTAGTGTGAGAAAAAACCGCATCTTGACTCATTTGCAAGACCTCGGTTGCATTTTTAGTGCCAAGCGAGCCAAGTCTAGAAATGACAAATGAAACTGTGAGTTATGACTAAATGTGGTGATGGCATTGGTTGCTTTTTGCTGGCGTCGATAAAAATTTGACGCTAATTGTGTGTTATGGGTCTGCGATCATTTTGAGAATGATATGGCCGACCCCAATGTCGGGTGAGTTTACTGGAACAGTTTCAGAAATTCAAAGTTTGGATCAAGCCAAATAGCGGTTCTCCCGATTGAGATGCCGTAGATGACGTGCGCTATCCCATAAGCCAGAACAACGGCAAAGCCATGTTTGCGATACTCTCCCAATGGGTGATGTTCGGTCACAACAGCAACTAGCAGCGAGCTAAATGCAACGCCATGCAAAATTCCAAGTGCAATGCCAAAGTTCATAAAGTCGTCTTTCGTGGAAAACCCAATATAATTTGCGGCCCACATGTACAGAAACGCGAACGATACACCCATAAAATAGTGAATCACCATCCCTAAGCGGCGAGCCTTTTTCGTGTCCTCAACGAAAAGAAGTCCAAGTGCATCTAGCATATTTGTTTTTGAAATTTTGAGAGCGTGGACTAAGTACAAAAAAAGGGTCATGTACGTGGTTGCTATGAGGCCGATTAAGACAATGGTACCAAAATATTCCATCGAGATATCCTAACGAAGGTTTGTTGTTGGATTCCTGTCGAGTACTAGAGAAGCAATACTTGTGCCATATCTTCAAAGTCGATTTGTTCATGTATAGATCGAAACGAAAGTACTGCGACTGCGTTCTCGGTCAAAAAATCTCCTCGCCGTACGAATAGTACTGTCTCGTCGCTTTTCTCCCTGCGGCCTTGTCTCGTTACTTTCGTTACGATCTATATTGATAATTTGCGGCTGATTTAGGGTGCTCAAAATACGGCATGTTGCGCAAAGTCCCTCAGAAAGTGTTTGTTTGATCATGGTCGCAGAGCAAATTTTATGACGGCCGTTTGTGGGCTCACAGGGCCGCTTAGGAGGCAAAAATTCCCCGTCATTTCATCATATTGAGGCGGTGGAGGGAATGTTGGTCGCTTTTTTGGGTGGGTTCAAGAACTTGGTGTTCCTTTTTTGGGCTAAATCAGATATCTCAGCCTTCTATGCAGCAGGATGGATCAGCAAATTTTGAAGAAACGTGGCGCAGCCTCGGATCACCGATCAGTGAGGCTTTTGCGGGCTTGCGTGTGGATCAGTATCTTTCTCGGCAGTTTCCTTTTCGTAGTCGAAATGCTTGGCAAAAGTGTATGGACCTCGGAGAGGTGTTGATCAATCGCAATAAAATCAAATCGAGTTATACGTTAAAAGAACAAGATCAGGTTCACTTCTATCATCCCGAGGCGGTGGAGCCTGATGTGGATCGCAATATTAGGGTGCTTTGGCGAGAAGGTAACATCATGGCAGTCTACAAGCCTGGAAACTTGCCGATGCACGAGAGTGGGGCTTATCGTAAAAATACGTTTGCTCATTTGCTCACTGAACTTGAGGGGTCTGATTGGTCGGCGGTCCATCGTTTGGACCGTGAGACGAGTGGCATTGTCTTGTGCGGTGCGACTAGTGACGTACGGCAGAAGTTGGCCGCTGATTTTGAATCTAAAAAAATAGGGAAAGAGTATCTTGCATTGGTCAACGGGATTGGCGAGACAAATTCGTGGCACGTTGATGGTGCGATCGGTGATCTCGTGGGCAGTAAAGTTAGAATCAAAAAATGGGTGGTTGAGGGTGGTCAATCCGCGCAAACGGATTTTATCGTTGAGGCAGTGAAAACCTCATCATTGGGCTCATTTTCTCGTTTAAGGGCTTTTCCAAAGACTGGGCGAACAAATCAAATTCGTATCCACGCCGCACATTCTGGACATTGGATTCTTGGCGACAAGCTTTACCATCCAAACGAGGACGTCTTTTTAGATTATTGGGATACTCACGAGACAACGGAGTTTTGTGTCGAGCAAACGCTGTTTCATCGCTGTTGCCTGCACGCTGCAGCCCTGACGTTTATGCATCCTGAAACAAATCAACGGGTGCGCATAGAGTGTGAAATTCCGGAAGACATGACCGGTTTGTGGGATAGACTCTAGCGTTATATTTTTTTGGCTAAAACGGTCTAAAGACCGCCAACGCGACGATGATGATCATGAACACGGCAGGCACCTCGTTCAAGATGCGTAGGTGCTTACCCGTGGGAAGATTTAGGGTTCTCGCAGCAAACTGTCCGACTAGGCGGCCAGCGTATATGGTGGCGGCGGCGATAGCAAGGACGCACACGAGTTTAAGTTTGAGCCATCCGGTGTCTAGTAATCCTGGATTGAGGAAAATCATGCCTGTGCCTCCAAGCAAGGCGACCACCATGGCTGGCAACGTTATGATTCGATAGAGGCGTTTGGCCATGAGAGATAGAAGTTCATGAATTTCTGCACTGGCACCACGCTCTGCATGGTAGATGAGCAGTCGGTAGAGATAAAGAATTCCGGCCATCCAGCTGATGACTGCGACAAGGTGCAGCCATTTAAAAAATAAATACATAGGCCTCACTTTGCTGACGTTCATGGTGTTTTAAAAATTAGATTCCAAGCAACACCTTGGTGAGGCGTTCAATGCGATTGATTGGAATGACGCTAGCTCCGGCACGACCTACCTGAATAGCCCCTTGGAGCATATCAGGAATAGATTTTATGATGTCGGAGGTTAGGGCTAAGGGTTGAAACGACTGATCGGCGATGCCGTCAGTCACGAGTTCGTCAAGAAACGCGATATTTTGTTTATGCATGCTCACGAGTGCGTCGCGCACTTTACCTTGCAGGATCGGCCAAGAAACCGCAAACGCTCCGCCTGGGCATACCTGGCCATGGTTAATCATGGCGCGGTAGTGATCGAAGTATTTGGTTAAGCGCTCCTGAGGCTTTAGGTGATCGATAGTGTGAGTCCAAGCTTCAAATACTTTCATGTCGGATTCAATAACAGCTGAGGCCAAAGCATCTTTACTCGAGAAATGGTGAAAAATGCTGGCTTTGCGAATGCCGAGTTCGTCGGCCAATTCTTGCAGGCTCAAGGCGTCATAGCCTATGGTTTGAGACAATGCAGCCGCTTTTTCCAGGAGCTTACTTCGAGTTTTGTTACCAGTCGACGTGGTAACGGATCGTTGTAGAGTCATAGTTCAGACCTCCTGTTCGTAAAAATCAAATAAACGCAAAAAATTGAGTGCATATCAATATTGTCCATTATTATTTGAACAAATGGAAGGTTGTGGCGAAATCTGTTGAAGCTTTTGTCGATTATGTCTTGCATTTGTCGCCAACGTCCGATAGCATTGATTTTGATAATCATTATCAACAATTAGGTTGGTAGAATGTAATGTGCTAAATTTATTGGAGGTTTTATGATCATGCGTCTGTTGGGAGCTGCGGCATTGGTAGCGGTAATGGGTTTTGGAGCTGGAGTTGGGTACGCTGAGGCCGATCACGACTTAGCGACAATGAAGGGCGATCTTGGAATTGATTTGCATGTGTTTGATCACGCAATGGCGGGTTCTCTGCGCGGATTTGTTATTTGGGGTAGCGTCAACGAGCAGACTGGCGCCAGTGAATTGGTCATGCGTCGCGATGGTCAAGACGTTAAGTCGATCTTTAAGAAAACGGGTAACGTATTTGGTGGAGTCGTTCAGCATGATGCAGAGACCGGCACTATTTCAACCGACATCGCATTTGTCGGATTGAACCGTGAGACCAATGTTTATTCGTTCATAGTCAACGGCAAATCAGTTACCGCCGAGGTCATGGCCGAGGATTTTGTCAGTAATCACTTCATCAAGCCCACCTACAAGCTCACGATGCCTGACGGGAAGAGCGTTTCATTTAAATTTGATGGGAAAGCATGCTATAATTACTCGTTACATATAATAACCATGATGATAGCTGCGGTGACCCATTAGTGACTATTTTTGGCCAAATTAAAAAAGTTAAGATTTTAATTTGGCCATTTGTGTCTACTGTTTCGTGGGTATTATTATCTTGGACACTCTCTTTTACCAGAGTTTCGGCTGCGACCACTACTTGGGAGCTTCAAGCAGAGCGCTTACAATTAGTGAGTGCGACGCTACTAGATAATATACCCATCGCTGAAATGCCAATGGGTGACGGTAATATCATGGTGAAATCGATTGTTAGTCTTTTGCCTAAGCTAAATAATACGGTGGGCGCAAAGAACGAGAAAGTCCCATCTTCCCCTGTCCACGGGGTGCCTACGTTACAAGTAGATTTGTGCCCAATCAGTGGTGCAATTTTGACTGCTGGAATTCGTGCCTGGGGTGGATATTTGCCTCCCGGCTCAGAAAAAGCAGTGGGCCTTAAAGCTGTAATCTCAGAAAAATCCTTTGGTGCAGGTTTCATCGCACGGTTTAAAACGGGCATAATCGAACCTGGCCTAGAAGCCGGAGCTCAAAGAAGTATCGCAAAAGTAGACGGGGCCATCACCAGTGTGGACGCTAAAGACCAGTTTCGAGTCGATACATTAATTGGGTATGGAGCTATTGGGTTTCGCGTCCCTGCGATACGGATGTGGGCAAATGTTCTCTCGGCGGCTCGTACGTCTATAAGTACATTTTCAATTCCCGAGGACGGAACTTTTTTCACATTAATCGATAATCACGGCAAGATAGCCTTTCAGGGGGCGGGTGGGTTTGATCTACCACTAGGATTGAATGTTGGAGTGGCAGAGCTTTATGTGCCCGAACGATTGGCGATGCTAAGAGTGTTTGGTGGCATCAAAGTTGGATTTTAACGAGGGGCATAAAAAACGTGAGACTAAGAAGTAATTTATTTTCGGTAGCAGTGTTGGGAGGCATCGTTGCGATGATCTGCGCTTTGTCAGCCTGCAGTAGATCCTATGATTTAGGGGCCGAAAAGTTTGCCGAGGAGGATTTTGGTGGGGCAGAGCCGTCTTGGCAAAACGGGATTGGCAATCTCATGAAGAAAAAATGCGCCAATTGTCATATCGGCCTTTCGTCACGCAGTGATTTTGTCCCGTCGACGACCCCGACCACAATTAATGCGATCTCTACGTCATCCTTTTTTGATTCGGAAACGTATGCAGGACTAGTGTACGATAGAGTCTTTGTCACAACCACCAGGCCAATGCCTCCCAACTATGCGACTCCCTTATCTGATGGTGAGCGTGCGGCATTGAAAACGTGGCTGCAAACCAAAGTCGCCACCTATGAGAGCCTTTGTGGGTCCTCAGGGTCATCGGCACTTGCTTACGCAGATGTAGCGGCCACGATCAGTGAGAACTGCACGACTTGTCATACTGGCGGCACACGTCAGGAATTTAATACATTGGCGAAGACGGCCGTAAATCGTAGGACGATGCTTACTTATTTGAAGGCGGGAACCATGCCGCCTTCAAGCTCTACATTCAAAGACACAGCTGCAGGCGCAGCCTTATTCAACTGGCTTTGCTTCGGCGCAGATATCCAATAGGAAAACCATCCAACCGGCCCATTTTATTTGGGAGAGTTGGATGGTTTTATTTGATTGGCTTATAGAGAAACGTCACCCACCATTATGGAGCTGTGTCCTGGAAACGTACAAAAGAATTTATATTTCGTGCCTTTTTTGAGTTTGCTTGTGGACATAGTAAATGTGTCAGATTCGCCGCCCCCAACCATTTTGGTAGCAGCGATGACATGCTCAGTACCTGGTGAGTAATCTTTTGCAAAACCAGACTTAGTAGCGGCAGCGATGATATTTTTCATATCAGCCTCAGCGGCGATGACCAGATTGTGACCCATAGCGGCCTTTGGAAGCTTGCCGGCATGTTTTAAAGTAAGTTTGATCTCCGAGCAACCTGCGGTTGCAATCACTTTCGTGTTGTAACTCATGGCGTCAGTTGCATCAACGGCAACGTCACAGGTTTTTGCATAAGAAGCGCCTGCGATTAGTGTTGAGGCAAGAAATCCAATAATTAGTTTCATAATTCATTCCTTTATAAAGTGATCAAATAGTCTTGCGGCAGCACATGAGCAACCATTACTAGATTTCGCATGCATGCCATCTAATGCCAGAGTTTAGCAATATAGATTTCAAAAATCAAAGCATTTTAATTGGTCTTCGCCCTTCACAGTACATTCCGCTGCGATCTTTTTAGAAATGATAGGTTTCAAAAAAACGATCTATTCTCTGATTAACGTAAGCGGGATCGTCAATCTGTGGGCAATGACTGCCGTGCGCAATAATTTCTAGCTCAGCCAAGGGTAGTCTTTTCGCTAGCCATTTACATTCATCTAGATGCACCATTTTATCCAATGCGCCTGCGAGAATAAGAGCTGGGACGTTGATTAGATGTTCAAGCGTACTGACGTCGAAGTCATGTAAATCGTCCGCCAATTCGTAGAAAATATTGGGATCAGTTGCAAAAAAATGTTGGAGGTAGTCTTCAATGTCCTCGTTTTTTGCTAGTGCAGGATTAAACCTATTGCGACGAATCATCTCTCGCGCAAATAGGGGGGCTTTGCCTGCCGCCTTATTCATTAGATGGACCCATTTGGGAGCGACCTTGTTGAGGCCAATCATCATTTTTAAGGCCGCTCTACCAGAATCGCCGATACTCATGGTTGCATAAGGGTTACGTCCTGCTGCGCCTTGGAGCACAAGGCCTGCACATCGATTTGGGTGGTCATGGGCAAACTGAAGGGCAACGGTGCCGCCCATTGATTGACCTAGTATCACTGCGGACTCAATGGAAAGCTGGTCTAATACCTCACGAAGATCATGGCTGAGTGTGGTGATGGTTAGTGGGCGAGGTGCATCACCTAAGGTCGAGGCCCCGTGGCCGCGGTAATCCAAGTGCAAGGTGAGGCGCTGTGATTCTTGGGCGTGAATGAGTTGATGCTTCCAATGACTGATGGAGCAGCCCAACCCGTGTAAAAACACCAGCGGGGTTCCAAAACCATCATGAACCCAAGTTTGAATTTGAGCACCATCTCGCAATACTATGGGAGACGCAGCCTCGGCGGTCGGAAATTTTGAACGATGGAAGGCCTGCGTCAAAATAGACTCCGTTGAAGGAATTAAATCAGTAAATGAGCTGGACTTTGATCATAGCACGACTAGGCCATTATTTCCGCTTTTCTAGAATCTGCGCCGCAATGCTGACCGCAATTTCGGCAGGGGTGTTGTTGCCAATGGGTAGGCCCATGGGGCAATAGAATAATTTTGTTTCGGCTTCCGTAAAGCCCTCCTTCATCAAGGTGGCCCGAATAGTTCTCGCTTTGACCGTGCTACCGATCACTCCGATATAGGGTGCGGTTCCCATTTTTAGGACTTCTCGTAGTACCACGAGATCAAAGACATGGCCCTGTGTGGCGATGACGTGGTAGGTGTCTTTGGGGAGAGTCTTCGGAATCACGGCCATATCAGAACTTAAAATTTTATTGAGTCGTGGGTGTTCGGGGAGTTTTTCAAGCCACTCTTCCCTAGCGTCGACGCAAACCAATTGACAGGAAAATGTTTTCAAGAGGTTGACCAGTGCTTGCCCGACGTGACCTGCCCCATATACCGCAATCGTCCAGGAGGCGAGGTTAGAGTACTCAATAAATAACGTCGCCACGCCCCCACACACCATGCCAAGATCTTGATTAAGGTCAATGCGGTGCATGAGTGCAGACGATGAACCCACCGAAATTTGCTCGACGGCCAGAGAAATACCTTTGGCCTCAATTTTTCCGCCACCAATAGTTCCGGCATGGAGCCCGTCAAGAGTGACAATCATTTTTGCGCCCACTTCTTGGGGCACATGGGCATCAATCTTAACGATGGTGACCACCGCATAGGAAGTACCCGCTAGATTTAGATCCTGACAGATTTGAATGACGTCGTTAAAAAGCATGTGACACCTGGCCCTTAATAATTTAAAGCCTACTTGTGAGCCGGTGAGCTGAAGAGGGACGGTTCTAAATGGCGAAGTACCCGTTCGGACGTGGCAGGAATGGGCAGCAGGTGTGTGCGGTTAAAGGCCAAATGGCTAGGGTCTCGTTCTGATACATAACGAAGGGCGTCCTTGATGGCAGACCATACGGATATGGAAAGAAGCAAGGGGGGTTCTCCCACGGCCTTGGTGCCGCGAATGTTGGCCAAGTTATTTGGGTTGTGATCGAGTTTTATGTTGAACTCTCGAGGTGTGTCTTGAATGCTTGGAATTTTGTAGGTGCTCGGAGAGTGCGAGAGTAAATAGCCTTCTCTGTCGTACACGAGATTTTCTGTGGTCACCCAGCCCATGCCCTGAATGAATGCACCCGACACCTGACCGAGATCAAGGCCCTCGTTGATCGGGCGTCCAACGTCCATTAAAATATCGACACGGCGAACTTTGACGTCACCGGTGAGTCGATTAATTTCGACTTCACTCGCAGCGACACCTTGAGAGAAATACTGAAAGGCTTGACCTTGACCTTTAAGTTTGTCGAACCCTAAATTTTCGGTTCGGTGATAGCCGTACTCACCAAGTGAAATTCGGCTTAAATAGGCTTCGTTCACTAATTCTGGGAAACCAATTTTGAATCCTTTGGTCTTACCTTTTCCTCGAATTCCTGTGACCTCAACTTTATTGGCATGAAACGACGTTTGTGTCACGGCATCATCAAGGTCGGTTATTTCAATTTCAGGATAGGAGCCGAGTCCCGCGGTTTTCGACGGCCAGTTTTCAGGATCCATATTTTGAAGTTTGAGGGTCAATGCGGCGAGGCGTTCTTTGATTTTTCTAGCGGCCAGTACAGCTGCGGCACCGTTAATATCCGTTCCCGTGGAGGCGGCAGTAGGGGAAGTGTTGGCGTTTTTCTCGGTTGACGTAGTCATCACGCGAATTCGCTCTAAGGGAACTCCCAACTCTTCGGCCACGAGCATGGCGATGCGTGTATTGACGCCTTGCCCCATCTCAACGGCCCCCGTAGAGACTTGAATGGAGCCATCTCGGTGGACCTGAACGAGTGCGTTACCTTGGTTTAGAAATTTCGTGGTAAAGGAAATACCGAATTTAACAGCCGTCATAGATAAACCTCGAAGGGTCTCGGAGGCTGGCAAAAAACGGCTACTGGCGGCGAGTGCCGTGCGGTTGTGGGCAGCGATTTCAGAGCGGCGGCGGCGATAGTCCGATGTTTTTTCGAGCTCTGTAAATACACTAGGCAGCCGGTTATTCTCGACCACTTGCCCATAATGAGTGACATCGTGCCCTTCACGGTAGACATTCATTTTTCTAATGTCGAGAGCATCAATTTTTAGCTCTCGAGCCATGTCTTCAATAATTCCTTCAATGACGGCGACCCCCTTAGGTCCTCCGAATCCACGAAAGGCCGTGTGCGGATGGCAGTTTGTTTTGCAAACCTGACCGATGACTTCGACGTTGGGGATGAAATAGGCGTTGTCAGAGTGCAACATCGCCCGCTCCATGATGGCGGTTGAAAGATCGGCGTAGGCTCCGCCGTCCGAATACAATTGAGATTTTAGAGCTAGAATTTTTCCACTTTTGTCGAAGCCTACTTCATAGTGAATTTCAAAAGGATTTCTTTTGCCGGTCATGATCATGTCGTCATCTTTGGTCAAGACAATGCGGGCGGGACGTTTAGTTTTTTTTGCGATTAAGGCGGCGTAAGCTGCGATCGGACTAGACTGGGACTCCTTGCCACCAAAGCCTCCGCCCAGACGTTTGACGATACACACAACGTCACTGAAATTGACTCCGAGAGCTTCTGCGACGACGTGCTGGGTTTCGGTTGGGTGTTGGGTCGAGGAGTGCACTTCCATTTGGCCCGCCTCTTTTGGGTAGGCCACCGCCGATTGATTCTCGAGGTAGAAATGATCTGCACCTTTGATCTCGAGAATCCCAGACAAGCGATGAGGTGCGGTACTCAGTGCTTGAGCAACATCTCCACGCCGAATACTTCGTTCTGATCCGATAAAGGATTTTTTAGTGATGGCCTGGCTAATGGATAGGATGGATGGTCGGGGGCGGTGACGAACCTTGATGGCTCCAAGGCCGCGGCGCAGTGCATCCGGAGTGGTGGCTCCAACGACAGCTAAGACCTCGCCAGCAAATTCTGTGACGTTTCCTGCAATGATGGGCTGATCTTGAAAAATAGGGCCCCATGCATTGTGGGCGACATCTTTTGCGGTAACGACGGCTTCGACTCCCTGAATTTTAAGGGCCTCGGAAATGTCTAGAGATTCAATTTCGGTGTGGGCAACTTTTAAGTAGAAACAGCCGACAAATAATTCGCCAGCGAGCATCGTGCGGTCGTCTACATATTCGGACTCACCGGTAACGTGGGTGATTGAGGAATCATGAGGCGTAGACGTATGTTTCATGATCGGTCGCCAAATGTATTGTGGACATATTTTTGGAAGATGTTGGTCACCAGCACACGGCGGTAGGTGTCGGTGCCTCGGGCATCAGACAGTGGTTGCAACAGGCTGTCGATCATGGCAGAAGCCGTATCAAAAACGGGCGTCGACGGTGTCTTTCCGAGCAAATATTGTTCGACCTTTCCCAGACGAACCGGAGTCGCTGCAACGCCTCCGAAAGCAAGGCTGGCAAGGGAAATTTTTCCTGACTTGTTGACATCAATATTCAGTGCCGCACTGACGGCAGAGATGTCGAGGTCTTTTCTCTGGGATACTTTGTACAAGCGAAGATTGTGGGCGTATTTTCCCGTAGGAATTTCCACGGCGGTAATAATTTCTCCAGCCTTCAACGCGAGTTTTTTGTAGGCCACGAAAAAATCTTCAATCTTAATTTTTCTTCGACTAAATTTTCCTTGGGCGTGGCGTGCGGTATGCACCACGGCGTCCGTCGCCAATAAAAAAGGAAGAGTGTCGCCGATGGGTGAGGCGTTAGCCAAATTTCCGATCAAGGTCGCCACGTTTTTAATTTGAGGCGAGGCAAATATGTCCAAAAACCTCGCAAATTCAGGCATGGGTTTAGTCATGGCTGTACGCAATTGAGTTAGGTTGACGCGAGCCCCGACCATCACCGAGGTGCTACTCGACGTGATAGTGTATAGTTCAGGAATATTTTGAAGACTAATGGTGTATGGGGCAAGGGCCTTGCCTTTGTTGGCCTGAACGCCAACGTCGGTGGCGGCTGCGATGAGCCGTGAATTTTTATGTTTGGCGGAAGCTTTGCAAGCATCCGCTAGTTTTTGGGGAGCATAAAAAACCTTTCCATGATGGCCCTCAGGCCCTGAGGAGCCATGGATTTCAAGAGTGGAATTGGTCAACTCGCGCAATTTTTTTATGGTTGCCGGTGTTAGATATCTGGACCCAAGATTGTGTTTAGGGGAGCTCACGACTGACTCTGCGGCATCGAGTATAGGACTGTAGCCCGTGCACCGACAAAGATTTCCTGTCATGTAGTTGGCCGCGGTTTTGCGATCTAATTTTGGCAGCAATTCGAGGGCGCCAGTTATGGCCATGACAAATCCTGGTGTACAAAATCCGCATTGAGATCCGTGACATATTCGCATGGCCGATTGTGCAGGTGCGAGTTCTTCGTCGACTTTTAATCCTTCAACCGTCACGAGGTGGCTTCCATCCATTTGGAGGACAGATGTGATGCACGAATTCATGGCCTCGAAAATCGGTTTTTTCTTAGAGCCACGGGGTTCAAAAGCTCGCACGACGGTACATGCTCCGCAGTCTCCCTCCGCACAAACAATTTTTGTGCCGGTAAGCAGTGCTCTTTTCCTCAACCACTCAGCCAACGTCATAAACGAATCATCGCCGGTGACATGCGTTATCTGACCATTTAAAGAAAAGACGACTGAGTCTCTTGTTTTAGGCGTCATGGGGTGGCGTCCTTCTGCTGGATGACGCTCAGTGCGGCGCGAAGGGCGACGGCATTTTTATTTTGAGAATTTAGAATTCTAGACCAAGGCATCAGGTGTAACACGATATAAAACGCATACACTGCGGCTAATGACCTCATTCCAATCCAAAGTGCGGGAACCCATTCGGAATCCAGAAAATACGAAAACCCAACGAGCAAACTTAACGAGATCCAGAGCATCGGGTTTTTGAGGTCCCTTAATGCGAGGACCAAGGTTTGGAGGATCGAGCTTGAAACGTCGTGTTCGCGTACCACGGATGGGGTGATGGACTTGAAGGGCCGAGTGAGGCGACGTTCTAATTTTGCCCAGAGGGAGTTTGGCTGGTTGATTGGTGAAAACCATGCGAATAATGCACACCCAAACGCGACGCTGCACTTAATCATTAGCAGGACCGTGATCGCATCGGTGATTGCAAATCCGGAAAACCAATCGACACCACCAATCATTTTTTGCCAGGAACCAATAATTTTATTTTGTTCTGTGCCTGTCAGAGCCGTAAACATGATTCCTGCTAGGAGTGCAGGTTGGGCAATGCCCCACGCCGAAAGGAGCATGGAGCCAACGATGACTCCGAGGAGACTGTCCCCAAATATCATGATGCCGGCCGTAAACAAAAAGCCCTGTACGGCAATGGCGAGCATTGGCGTGAGGCGTTTGCCGACGGGGGACATCGACTTGAGGAGGGCGGTGACGGAAGAGACTTCAAAGGCGAGGGTTCTATTCCGATTGTGGTCTTGTTTGTGCAAAGAATTCGTGCGCGTGATTCGCGATAAAAACAACCCTTGATTCAGTGAGAGCACGGATCCCGTCAACGGCACATGCAAGGCGTGAAGCAGTGACCCGAGCCCAAGTTCAGTGAGCGAAAGGGTCCCAGCCAAAAGGCCGACGGATTTCGCTTGCTGTGAATCGCGGCTTGTCACGTTAGATGGCCTTTGTGGTCAAGGCTAACGCGTGAATTTCCTTTTTCATCCAATCGCCAAGAGCTTTGTAGACGAGTTGATGTTGTTCGACCAGGGATTTACCCGTGAACTGAGTTGATTCAATGGCCACTTGCCAGTGATCACCGCCGCCGGTCATGTCGGAGGCTTTTACTTTTGCGTCGGGAAAAGATTCGAGAAGTTTTTTTGTGATAACATCGGCACTCATTTGCATAGTCATTGGTCTCCACTCACTCTAACTGTGAAGCGCAATGATACGTCCGAGCTTCCTCCAGAGCAAGGACCTTTCGTGTAGCCGACGGGCTTTCGGCTAAAAAATTTAAACCTATTATTTCAATATAATACATCGATTTTTCGCAAACAATCGACAGGACTAGTTAATTTAATTAGCGCTTGCTAATTAAATGTGTTAGGATGTCGAAGGGATCGAATCTTTACTAGGAGAAATCACATGAATTTAATTAAAATGGTTGGCGTTTACGGCTTGGTCTACATTTTTGGCCTCGGAATTGCGGAGATCTTGTGGCACCGCAAAAAAGGCATCCCCTATAATTGGCGAGAAAGTGGAGTGTCAGTCATCGATATGATGCTTCGTAACGGGCTAGGTTTTTTGTTAGGAGGTGGGCTCTTGGCTTGGGTCGCCCCGTGGGTACAGCAGATCGCCATCGCAGACTTGCCACTCAAAGTTGCAGGGGCTTGGCAGTGGGGGAGGGTTGCGGGGCTTTTTGTTGGCCTAGAGTTTTTATATTACTGGATGCACAGGTGGGACCATGAAATCCGCTGGTTTTGGGGAACGCACGCCGTGCACCATTCTCCGAATAGTATGAATGTACTGACGGCCATCCGTTTGGGATGGACACAGACCATCTCCGCAGCTGTGCTCACTTTGACACCAATGCTTGTGATTGGTTTTCAGGTTCAAGATATACTTGGTATGTTTGCATTCAACTTATTATATCAATTTTGGCTCCATACAGACATGATAGGTAAGCTCGGATGGTTTGAGTATGCGTTTAATACGCCGTCGCATCACCGAGTGCACCATGGTTCAAATCCCCGTTACCTTGATAAGAATTACGGTGGTGTCGTGATTATTTTTGACCGCATGTTTGGAACCTTTGAAGAAGAGACAGAAAAAGTTGTGTATGGCTTGGTCAGCCCTGTGATCTCCATCAATCCAATTTACGTTGCCTTGCATGAGTGGATCAACATCGGTCGAGACGTTAGGGACAACTGGCGATATCCGGCTCGTTTGCGCGGCTACCTTTTCGGACCTCCTGGATGGAGCCACGATGGGTCGAGAGGCACGTCGGCTCAGATCCTAGATTCTAGTTTGTCGGAAACGGCCCCGTCGCCCCTTTCAATCGTTACGAGCACCGGTGCTAGGGCATAGATTTTAAAAAATATTAGGATATTATGGATCTGAGTAAGCGTAAAAAAAAATCCGCCGCCGCCGCTACCACTACTTCGGTGCGGCGCCTGGGGCGTCCCCCAAAAGTAGAGGGCAAGGATAGCCGAACTCTCATTTTGGCGGCGGCTCTCGATCTATTTTCGACCGTGGGCTATGAGGCAACCACAGTTCGACAGATTGCAGCCCGTGTCGGGGTGCGAGATCCGGCCTTGTACGGGCACTTTAAAAGTAAAGCGGATATTCGCGGACAATTATTTGAGATTCACGGGCCGCGAGCCTTGTTCAGCGCCCTTGAGAAAGTTGACCTCAAGCAATTGCTAACTAGTCCTCGAGAGTTTGCTCGCGATCGACTTCACAACGTGGCGGCACGCTGGTTTGAACCTTCGGAGCACAAATTTTTTCGGTTTCTCTTAATGGAAAACCTGAAAAGTAATGTTGAGCCTTCACTATCGCTTGCGGAAATTCAGACTCCGATGCGCGAAAAATTGACTGAAATCGCACGCTGGCTCATCCTTTTCAAAATTGCGATAAAGGCAGATCCTGTGTGGTTTGTTGGCCAGTTTCTTGGGCCGATTCAAACGCTGCGGACCGAGGTCGCGTTTAGTGGTGAAAAAATTGATCTTGAGCAGGTGAAGAAAAGGCTAGACCTTCATTTGGACCATTTTGTAGCCACTTTTTTACCAAATCTTAGTCTCCTAAATTTTAACATGCTTACTCGTTCGTCGGGCAAAGATGGAGGAACGAAGCCATGAGCCACGATTCGACGGTTAGCAAAGGTAAGGTCAAGGAGTTAGTTGTCGCTTCGAATAATCGGCATAAATTAATGGAGATCAGAGCGATGCTCGGATCATCTTGGATCGTTAAGGGGGCCTCCGAGGTTGCTCCAAACGTAGGGTGGGATGAAACGGGCACAACATTTCTTGAGAATGCTCGCATTAAAATAGCGGCCCTTCGGCCGTACACCAAGGGCTGTATTCTTGCCGACGATAGCGGACTATGTGTGGATGAATTGGGGGGGCTACCAGGTGTTAACTCCAGTAGCTTTGGCGGGGTTGAGGGCGATCACACTCGCAACATTGATCACTTGCTTTCAGTCTTAAAGGACGTGCCAAGCTCTCGCCGAGGGGCGCATTTTTATTGTCTTATATTATTTCAAGATGAGGCTTCAAAGGTGTCTCAATTCGAAGGCCTTTGCTTTGGTCGCATTGCGACGGTTCGTCACGGTGCTGGGGGCTTTGGCTATGATCCCATTTTTATGGTGGGCACATCTGATACTGCGATGGCAGAAATGTCCGAGTCTGAGAAGAATGCTATTTCTCACCGTGGCCAAGCCATGAAGGCCTTCGGTTTGAGAGAGGATTAGGTGTAGTAGCAACAGACTGCCGACCGCCTTGAAAACGAGGTCGCGCCAATCACCATACGTTTTTTGCCATAAAGAAAGCATCTCCAGTTACGATGTGATCAATGAGTTCCCTGGAGTATTCGTTTGGATCAATTCCATGTGCACATATCATAGCAGTAAAAACATGCTTGTTCTTAGCAAGTTCTTTTACGAACTCCGCACGTTTTCTCCTTAGAGCTTCTGCGTAAAATTTTTCTATTCGAAAGCTTACGTCGTAATATTTTATTTCACAGATAGTAAAGCACCTATCTGCACGAGCAAATACTAAATCAATTTGTACCCCTTTTTCCTTTTTGCTTTTAGGATGATTGCGCCAAGACCCGACCTTGGTTGCAATTCCAGCAATGCCAAGAGCTCGGCGAATCTCTAATTGATGTTTAAAACATAGATTTTCAAAAGCATATCCAGCCCAGCTTCGGTAGGATGGAGTTGAGGATTCTGCAGTCCAGTAGTTTTCGATATCGCGAGGAATCATGGCACCGCGGGGTGCTTTTTCAATCCATGATAAAGCAAACCATACGAACTCATCAATGATGCGGTACTGTGCGTCTTTTATTTTTCTGCCAAGGGGTACAATTAAATCGATGAAACCTGCTTCGATCAATTCATGAAGGCGTAAACTTAGTTGGCCTCCGGATGAGGTGTTCATGGCATTTACAATAAAATCCCTTGTCAATCCTTCTCTGCGTCTAGCGAGAATTCGAATTATTTTGAGGTGATCCCCAGAGTCACCAAAAAGTGACGTAAAAAGTCTATCAAATTCAGAACTTAGTTCGCCACTTCCAAAGCACGTTGTTCCAATCGCCTGTGACGCTGATTGGCCGCGTCTCACAAAATCCAGATAGTACGCCACCCCGCCAAATGCCATGTACAAAGTGATGATCTCTCGTCTTGAAAGTTTAATACCTCGAGCATGCAGATATTCCTCAGTCTCTTGCAAATTAAACGGTGCCAAACGCATCGACGCCGTGAGGCGGTTGTGAAGTCCTCCTTTGGCGTTAACGATATTCTTGATCATCCACGCTGCGGCACTTCCGCAAACTACTAATTTCAAATTGGAAATGTGACGCAGCTCGGTGTTCCATGCGTGGTCTAAAGCGGAAAGTAATCCTGATTTTTGGGTCGACAACCACGGAATCTCATCTAAAAAAACAGTAATAATTCCTTTTGGACTCTCGGAAATCCTCCGTTTTAACCCGCTAATCAGCTGCTGAAAAGCGACATTCCAAGTTAAGAAATGCGGCAGGCGTTTTTGATCAAACAGTTTTTTTTCGATCTCTGTTTGAAATATCTCTAATTGACGAGTGCGATCGGCATCAATTTGTCCTGTAATATGAATAAAGGTTTGAGACAGCCCCCCAAGGTGCTGCTCCACAAGGAAGGTTTTGCCAATACGGCGACGTCCATAAAGGGCAATAAATTCAGCTCGTTTAGACAAAACAAGGTCATGTAAACGCTTTTTTTCTGCGTGTCGACCGACTAGCTTTGGAGCGTTTTTTGCCATAATTTTAGGCCTCTGTGAGTTTGGTTCATTTACTATAACACGCCAAATCTCGACATTCAATAGAGATTTGGCGGAATATAAATATTATTATCCGCCAAATCGCAAGTGTGTTTTTAGATTTGGCGTGTAGTGCCGCATTAATCAAGGGAATCAGAAGCTTGGACCAGCCGACTACTATACGCAATCATGAACGCCAAGGTTGAACATAGTCCTGACCACTGTTTTGTGCTAAAATGTCAGAATGGAAAAATTTCTCAAACAATTAAATCTCCATGAGCTCGAAGGGTTCAGATATCTGCGTACTCTTTCGGGTGGTGAGATGGCCGCCGTGGCGTTGTATGAATCTATTGAGCCAACGGCTGGTGTTTTTGGAAGTAAGGGGGCCGAGCGGCCCGAAAAAGTCGTTGTAAAATTTCTGATCGCCCCCCGTTGGCAACTAGACTTGGAGGCGTTTCGACGGGAGGCTGAGACCCTGCTCATGATGCGTAAACATACTGGCGGGCATACGATCGTAAAAGCCTTAACCTCCGTGCGTAGCTCGGATGTTTATCCCGTACATTATTTTATGATGGAGTATGTTGAAGGGGAAAGCTTCCTTTCTAAATTCGAAGCGAGCCCTGCGCCGTGGGATACCAATATTGCGTTGGATTATTTGCGTCGGATTGCGACGGCACTATTGCCGGCGGCAGGTTTTGCAGAGATTCATCGGGACCTTCACGCCGGAAACATTATGATTGTTACGCCGACGGTGCTGGCGACTGAAAGTCTTGTGATGGAACGAGACCCGGGTATTCGCATCCTAGATTTCGGCACGTCTCGCAACTGGCTTTCCACACCGCAAAGCAGTTGGCAAGAGGATCGATTTCGTCATTGTGGCGCGGTCAGCGCTTGGTCGCCAGAATTTTTGGCGGATCCTGCTGATGTCGACAGTAAACATGATATTTGGGCCATTGGTACTTTGTTTTATCGAATGATTACCGGTGAGCACGCCTTCCCGGCTGAAAATTTTAAGGCTTATTATGACTCCGCAACGAGTGGCAATTACGCCAAAGAAGCCCTTGAAGATGTTCCCTCTGAAGTCGTAAAACTGATGGCGGGTATGTTCAAAGTGCCTCGCCGCGAGCGATTGTCGTTAGGGGGAGTATACAAAATCGCTAACGATATATTGGAGCACGACCTCGGGCGGTGGCTGGAGGCCCATCCAGTTCTCCAAGAATTGTATTTTATGGTGGAAGGGAATATTTGGAAATGCTCCCTGTGCCATGCCGTTGGTAATCCCGCTCCCGATGGACGATGTCGTTCGTGCAAGCGGGTGGTGGAAGAATTTTTGCTTCCGTTTTAAACGAAAAAAACCGCATCAATTGATGCGGTCATGGATGCGGTCATGGATGCGGTCATGGATGCGGTATTTACTTGAGGCCAAGGAATCAATTACTTGATTTTGGCTTCTTTGAAGACCACGTGCTTACGTAGTCTTGGATCGTACTTTTTAAGTTCGAGCTTATCTTTGCCCTTTTTCTTGTTTGTCGTATAAAAATAGCCTGTTCCACCAGTGGAAACAAGACGGATAAGTTCTCGGGTGCCTGCTCGTGCCATGTCATTCTCCTCAAAATCCAGTAAGCGGTCATTTAACGAATTCAGGTTCTACCAGAAACTAATTAGGGATGTCTACGATTTTTAGTATCGTAACGTTAGAATTCTTCACATTATCGTTCCTTTACCAACGATTGTGCTTGGATTACATGTCCATGGCCAGCCGATTTCCGGTCCCAAACCAAGTGATATATATTTCATCACAGATTCATCTGTTGAATGCTCGTGAAAAAAAAAGGATAGTATTAACAGTAAATTACTTGACGCTAGGAATTTCGGAGGAGCCATGACTCGTCGCGTTGTGCGAATATTGTCTTTTGCGGTCGTATTGTTTGGAGCCTTGACCTCAATGGTCAGCACAGCCAATCCATTGGCCCTCAGGCGGTCTGTGTTTCGTATTGAAACAATCAGCCAAGACCTAAACTTCGTTAATCCTTGGCGCCTTCAGGCTCCAAACATGTCTTCGGGCACAGGCTTCTATATTGGTCAAGGACGCATTCTGACGAATGCCCATGTGGTGGCCAACGCGAGTTCCATCACCGTTCGACGAGATGGGGATGCCGGTCAAATGATCGCCTATGTCCAATATATTGGCCACGATGTCGATTTGGCGATTTTGGGGGTCGAAGATCCCTCTTACCTAAAGGGCGTCGAAGCTCTGGTGTTAGGAAGTGTTCCACGGTTACGGTCCCCAGTGACAACGGTCGGATATCCGATGGGTGGTGATCAGGTTTCGATGACCGATGGGGTTGTAAACCGGATTAGCTATCAAACGTACGTGCACACGGAAGTCGATGATCACCTGCTCGTCCAAGTGGACTCGGCCATCAATCCTGGGAATAGTGGCGGGCCCGTTTTTCAGGGGCGAAATGTCGTAGGTGTAGCCTTTCAGGCGTTGACGAGAGCTCAGAATGCAGGATTCATTATTCCTGTTCCTGTAGTCCAGAGATTTTTGACCGATTGCAGTGATGGAAAATATGACGGTGTTCCCGATTGGGGAGTAGAGACTCAAGCGACTGTGTTGAACAACGCCGCCTCGGCACTATTTTATCAAGTTCCAAAGAACGACCACCGCGGGGTTCTTATTTCAAGAGTGCAAGAGTGGTCGCCTGCCAAGGGGATTGTGCAGCGTGGAGATGTATTGATGGCGATCTCCGGTAAAAGTATTGGCGTGGACGGAAAGGTGGATTTCGAGGGCGAGAGGGTTAACTTTGAAGCCCTTTATGACCTTCGACTCATTGGCGATAGAGTTCGTTTTGAGGTATTGAGAGATGGGGCGATCCGTGAATTAACGGTGATCGCCGGAGTCGGGAAAGCTCATCAATATTCAGGTTTAATTTACCCTAAAAGACCTAGATTTACAGTCTTTGGAGGCATAGTGTTTACCGCCCTAACACGTTCGGTCATGGAGCTGTGGGGGGATTCGTGGGAGAAAAGAGCGCCGCTGCTCATGAGATATCTTTTGTCAAATCCATTTGATTTTGAATTGACTGGACAGCGCGACCAAATTGAAGAGTTAGTGATTATTAGTGATATTCTTGTGAACACGAACAATAGTTTCTTGGAAATTTCGAGTCCAGTGGTCGACAAAATTAATGGAGAAAAGGTCACAAGCGTCAAGATGTTGCACGATGCCTTGCACAGTTTGAAAGAAGAGACTTTGAGGCTTGATTTTTTATTTAGTCAAGAGCCCTGGCTTCTTAATGCAAAAGATCTGAGGGCAGCTGATGAAGAAAATAACCGAAGATACGGCGTGTCACAGCAATTTTGGCTGGAGCCGTATTCGATCGACGGTGCTATAACCAGGGAGGTTAAGCGATGAAGCCAGATAAATTATATGGCATGCTAGTCAGATTTAAGATTCTTGCCCTCTTAACTGTACTTACTGTGGAGCTTCCTGCCATTGGATCCACAGATAACAAAGACTCATCAAGGTATGAATCGAGCGTTTTACATTTAACTGTTACTCGAGCGGCCCCTGATCCGGAGTCTCCGTGGGCTTTGCAAAATACGGACATCTCAGGGAATGCAGGTGTGGTCATTTCCGAGAATCGAGTCTTGACGCAGGCGTCTCTTGTTTCGCGAGCTGTTTACATTCAGGCCCAAAGGGTAGACGACGT
Source organism: Bdellovibrio sp. ZAP7 (assembly GCA_945900755.1). Classification (GTDB taxonomy): domain Bacteria; phylum Bdellovibrionota_B; class Oligoflexia; order Oligoflexales; family RGVZ01; genus CAMDKS01. The sequence goes on along the minus strand of CAMDKS010000025.1, from coordinate 19,519 downwards.
TGAAAAAATTCCGATGGAAATTGTCTTTGCTGATTACGAAGCGAATCTGGCCATTCTTGCTCCGGTGAAGGGGCACCGACTTGGGAACGTCAAAATTATGAATATCGGGCAAGATGTTCCTTTGGGGGCCGACGTCTTCTTGATTGCCATAGAAAACGAAAGACAACTTCAACGTATTTCCTTACGAACTCTGGAAATAGGGCTGCGCGAGTCTTCAATTGGAGGCATTTCTCTACCGATCTACAACCTCGGTGGGCAGGTCCGTTCAACGTGTAAATCTGACCCAATCGTTCGTAATGGGCTGCTTGTGGGGCTGTGTGTTGGCGTCTTAGAATCTCAACCGCAAGTTATAGCTGCGAGTGTTATCAAACACTTCTTGGGGGATAATTTGACTCCAGCATTGTACCGAGGATTTCCGTCAATGGGGGTTTCTTTTGTTCCTGTTCGAAGTCCTTGGCATCGAAAGTTACTTGGCATTGCAGAAGGGAAGGGGGCTCTTAGAGTCTCTAGAATTTTTGATACAAGTCCGTTTGCTGACTGTATGAAGGACGACGATGTCTTGACGGCTTTTGATTCTGTGGCGATAGATCACAGAGGTTTTTACCGGCATCCAATGTGGGGGCCGGTGCCGATGCGGCACTACATCGCTGAAAAATACAGCGGATCACCCCTGACCATTCATTTTAAGCGGAACCATATTGCGAAAGAGTGCAAAAGAAATTTGATTCGATTTTCAGGCCAAGATTCATTGGTTCCTGGAGCCACAAACGAGGGTGGAGTGCCCCACGTTATTTTTGGAGGCTTAGTATTTAGGGAGCTGAGTGTCGACTACCTAATGGTTTTTGGGCGTGACTGGCGGCAGGCGTCGCCGCAAGATTTGCTGTTTTTTTACACATATTTAAATTTGCCTTCACTGAAGAGAGAGCGCAAACTGGTCATGTCAAACGTCCTTGGCGATGAATTTAATGCTGGCTATCAGAAACTATCGAATCTTGTTCTTAGTTCCGTGAATGGTTTGCCTGTTACGTCGATTGAAGGCTTAAAGACCCAATTAAATCTTCCTGGCATCCTGCGAGCAGGCGTCGAGTACGCACAGTTTGATTTTTTAGACGGGACACAAATTGTATTGCCTTACAAGGGCACATCGGATGCTCACAAGCGCATCGGCAGCACCTACGCGGTGACGAATACAAGCAGTTTTTTTAGCAGGCTTTGAGGTTGTTATGGTTGAAGAACTGTCCAAGGGTATGGCTCGCCTCAGTTCCCAAAATGTCGAGTTTACTGTTCATAGATTTGAGTATCTTGAGGGCGGTGGTACGCTGAGATCAAGTGCAATTCTAGGCCTCGACGAGCACGCCATCATAAAAACTCTAGTCTTTGAAAATAAAGAATCTGGCCCCCTGGTGGTCTTGATGCATGGTGACTTGAATGTGGATACGAAGCGATTAGCCGTCGAGCTTTCGATGTCGAAGATATGGTCATGCTCGCCCGAGGCTGCGACAAATTTTAGCGGCTGGCCTATCGGTGCGACAAATCCATTTGCGCTAAAAATAGACATGCCTATTTTTATGGAAGGAAGCATTCTTCGCCTGCCTAAAATGTATATCAATGGGGGAGGGCGAGGCTTAATTGTTGGACTGGATCCCACAGAATTTATTCGCGTGATTCAATCGCAGCTTGTTCATTGTGCGAAGGAAAAGCGTGTGTTAGGTTCTTAATAGATTTTTTTGAATTAACATCGAGTTGAGGTTGTGAATATGAAGTCATTGCGCTGGCGTTTAATGTTGATTGCAGGTTTAACTTTATTTTCGGTTTACATATTGATTCCGACTGGAATTTACATGTCGCAACCTGCCGAAATGCGAAATGATCAAGTGCATATGAGTAAGGTGCTTCCAAGCTGGCTCCCAAGCGGCCATTTAAATCTTGGACTCGACCTCCAAGGGGGTGTTCAGTTAGTGCTCGGGGTGAACTTGACCGAGGCGGTTGAAAATCGCTTGGGACGCATTGGAACGGACGTTGGCCATTGGGCTGATTCACCGGCTAAACCAACAGGCGTTAAATCGGCCTACGTTGTTAAAGGCGAAAACAAGCTTCGCGTAGAAACGCTTCCCGGTGCGGATATGGAGGCGATTTCAAAGGCCGTCGTCAAAGAATATGACTCACTTCAAAAAACAACGTCAGACGGTTTGACTATTGATTTTGCGTATCGGGCAGATCAAATTCAAACGATCAAGAATGGCGCACTAGAGCAGGCTGAGCGGGTCGTTCGTAGCCGAGTGGATAAGTGGGGGGTCACTGAGCCGATGATCAATCGTCGTTCTGATGGTTCAATCATAGCCCAACTCCCTGGCTTTAAAGATCCTGAGAAAGCTAAAGAACTTCTGGGCCGCACAGCACAATTAAAATTCAAAATCGTTGACGATGAATTCAAAGGCCTTGAGGCGTTGGCTGGAAAACTACCGCCAGAAGTCACACTTGATCGAAGTGGTGGATTGTCTCTAGTAAGCGAGAGCCGTGAAAAGATATTCGAAGTGACCAAAGGTTTGATTCCACCTGACAGAGAGCTTATTCTTTCACGGGAAATTCTTGCCGGTGGCAAACAAAGATTCCATTCCTACGTTGTTCACGCAGCCACAGAAATTTCTGGCGACGACGTCATGGACGCAGTGACTACGGTTGATCAAGGAGGCATGGATTCACAGCCGGCAGTGTCCCTTCGCTTTACCACCCTTGGTGGCAAGCGATTTGAGGATGTCACTGGAGCGAATATTCGTAAACGCATGGCGATTGTCCTAGATGACCTTGTGGAGAGTGCCCCGGTTATCAATGGCAAGATTGGCGGCGGCAGTGCTCTTATTACTCTTGGGGGCGGTCAGGATTACAACGCAAAAATCGCGGAAGCAACCAGCTTAGCCATGGTGCTGAAGTCGGGCGCCCTTCCTGCCACGATTACAATTTTAGAACAGCGGCAAGTTGGTGCAACCCTTGGGCCTGAGCTCGGTAAGCGCGGCGTTATGGGTGTGATTGTTGGTTTGATTTTTGTTTACATGTTTATGATCGGATACTACCGACGTCCGGGTGTCATTGCAGTGGTCGCCTTGGCCCTTAACGGTATTTTTCTTCTTGCTAGTATGTCCTTATTTGGCTTCGCATTGACATTGCCTGGTATTGCTGGATTTGTCCTCTCCCTTGGAATGGCCGTGGATGCAAATGTTCTCATCAACGAGCGCATTCGTGACGAGTTGCGAGCGGGACGGGCCCCACGAGCCTCTCTTGATACTGGATTTAAACGAGTATTCTGGACGGTGATTGACTCACACGTAACAGCATTGTTGGCGGCATTTATTCTACTAGGAACCAACACGTCGGGCCCGATTCGTGGATTTGCCGTTACCTTGGCCATTGGCCTCATCTTGTCCATTTGGACCTCTCTTTATTGTTCCCACGTGTTTTTTGATTGGGCCCTTTCTCGTCAAACCGATACCAATAAAATTCTCGCGTGGCTTGGTGGTGAAAAAGCAAGAAAAATTCGCACCTTTAACTTTGACTTCCTGAAGTACGACGTTCCAGTTTCGATTTCCGTGATTCTATTATCAGTGGCCATTCTTATTTCAGCGGCGACTAAAGGATTCAACTGGTCGATTGATTTTGTGGGAGGAACTGAGGTTGAAGTTTCTTTTGCACAAGATGTATCAACAGATGAGCTTCGTGCCGCTGCCTCAAAAGCAGGTATTGAGGACCTTACGATTCAAGGGTTGAAGGGTGGAGATAGGGATTATCTCTTACGCTTTGAGGAAACCAAAACGCACAAAGGAGACTTGACTGCCGCTGAGAATGACGCCGCTCACGTATCCGGTGGAGCGAAAGTTAATCGTCTTCAAGATGCCATTCGTACAAGTCTGGCGTCGAAAACGCCAAACATCACACGAGTTGATTATGTTGGGCCACAAGTCGGAAAAGAAATGCGTAATCAGGGGTTTCTCTCGATGGCTTACGCCATCTTTGGAATTATGATTTATTTGGCCTTCCGTTTTGACTTTCGTTTTGGTTCGGGGGTCATTCTTAAAATAATTCCTGATAGTTGTGCGATGCTGGCCTTCTATCTGATTTTTTGGCGGTCGTTCGATTTGACAGCCATTGCAGCGCTCTTGACCGGTATTGGCTACTCGGTGAATGACGTCATCGTTGTGTTTGACCGAATTCGTGAGCGGATGCACAATGATCCGTCAAAGTCATTTGCTGAGCAGATCAACACGTCCCTAAATGAGACGCTGACTAGAACCATCAACACCTCATTTGTGACCAACCTTTCTTTAGTGGGCATCATTTTCTTTGGGCCAGATAGTATTCGCAATTTTGCCATTGCCATGTCCTTTGGAATTGTCGCGGCAACCCTTACGACAAACTTTGTAGGAAGCTCATATTTGCTGTGGATTGATAAAGTCTTAAAGGCTCGCAAGGAACGCACACACTCGGCTTCACCATCGAGAGCGTAATGGCTCGCAAGCGATTTTTTTGAAAAGTCATAACAGGCGTCCTTAGGAAATTTTTATGTTTCCTAAGGACGCTTTTAAATGTTTTGTGCGATATTCCTGCCACCGTCCCCAGAGTGCGATTTCCCAGGCGGTAGATGGTGATCCACTTCGTTTCAGGGTCGATTCAAAGTAGGTCGTAATATTGTAGCTTAGGGTCAGGGCTCCCGTGTCTAAGCTGGCAATGAAGGTGAGGGCATCCAGTGCCAGCGACATTGTATCTGCGCTTGCTTTATATGTGATTAATGTTTCGATGACACTAATTAATAGTGCTCCATCCTTCGCAATGGATTTTACGCTGGATGATCGGATCAAGCCGACAACGAAATTGATCATTTTTGCTTGAACTACAGGATCTGCTGCTATCTCCCGATTTTTAATTGCGGAGGTTACAATGTTCCGACATGATTGGATTTGCTCTTCAGAGAATTGGAAGAATTCAATGCTCCCAAGGTGCACCCAAGCGTCTTTGAAGTGATCACTGGCGGGATTAAGAGCGTTTAACGAGATTGTGTCAAGGTCTCTCAGTTCTTGCTTGTTTTGCTGTGCCTGACTAATCAATTGAGATGGGTATCCTATTTGAATGATGCTGTTTCGAATGGCGTTAAGCAATTCGGGAATGTCAGATTTAATGGAGGTATTTTCAGGTTTGAATTCTTTGGCAGAATTGTAAATTTTTAGGAGGAGGCTTAAGGCCTTGTCCTTTTCCTTGAATCCTCGCCATGAATAGGCTGTGATGGAATCAGTGAGCGTAAGCAGCTGAGGCAATTTGGTAGAATTTTGAATCTCTAGGGCATAGATACTTAGAAGGTGCTTTGCTTCAGCCCGAAGTTCATGATCTAGTAGCATTGCCCGCGTCGTATCAAGGGCAAAGTGTAGCTGTAATCGTGGAATTAGTTGTTCAAATTTGGCCGAGAAAATGAGGAGATCATTTTCTCGATCAACTTTAATTGTATGCGCCGTCATGATTGACACAAGTCCTGGGGCCTCGTGGAGTAGTCGATTGTGCGCTTCTTTGCTAATCCAAAGATAACTTCCTGAGCTGTGGTTCTGACGCATTAGATTCAACATCTCGAGGAATGCGCCTGGAGATATTGGAGACAGATTAATCGCATATCGTGAAGCCTCAGTTGTAGCCACAATGCTTTGATCGACCCAGGTGAAATCACAATGGTAAAAAGTATTGATGTTTTTTAGGATCGGCATCATCTGGTCCGATTGAGTAACATTGGACAGACCTGGGTTTATTATGGGAAGTAAGGAAATGAGTCCATTTAGACGGCGTTCGACCAAATTGTCTGCATCAAGGTAGATTGCGGCACATAGATTCAATGCGTCAACAACTGGTCTTGCAGAGAATTCTGGGTCGAGGGCGCCAGTAATTTTTTGCGAAGCCGACGAGAGAGATAAGGAGAGGTTGCGAGTTAGTTTGCCAACGTAACTCAAGAGCTCTTCATTGCGAATAATCAGCAGCGTGGCTGGGATTCTATTTCCGATTACCCTGTTGGGGTCATGGTCGATCGTAAACGTAGAGGTTCGAACACCGATGCTTGCAGCCCAAGCCGCCTTAGTGTTGCCGAGGCGTCCCATCATTTTTTGTGCGCTTCTCCCAGTTAACCGCTTATAGGCCGAGAGATCGTCTAGATTCGTGCCAAGTCGATCGAGTTTACTCCAAATCACAATAAGGGCAGGAATAAAGAGGACGGGTGCGGAAAATATAATGTGTTTGTTTACTAGTCCTTCTGGACCATTGGCCACGACAAATAAATACGTACTGATGGCTAATTGAAGTAGTGCAGAAAGAATTGAGGTGTGCCATTCCGAAATGGGCTTGTCTTCAGAATTTAACCGAAGGACAAGACTTTGTTTGAGGCTTTTTTTGTCCAAGCGGTGCTTCTTATTGAATGCAAACCATCCCAGCACAAATATTAGTGCTCCTATGTGGACGAGTGCCTGCCATATCGTGATCGAAAGCAAAATGTTTCTATATATCCAAAAGCTGCGACCGCCCCATCCAATAAGCGCAAAAAAAGCTATGGACAGACAGGCTACCCATTTTGTTCTGTTAAGGAAGCTTTCCTGTATCCTCAAGCCATCTGCTGCAATTTCAAAAGCCAACCATGTCGTCCAGACGTGTAACGCAGAGACGATGGCATACAAAACGAATGGCGACATGACATGACTATTGTAATACATTATCGAGAGGCTTTGGAGAAGGGCAACCTCTGCTAGAAGGGATCGGCGATCTACGAGGGGATTTCTAATTTTTTCCACGATTCCAACGTTCACTCCAACATATACGGCTGTGATTATGGCCGTTCCAAATGAAGCGGCTCCAATGAAGGCGACAAGGTCGGAAAATTCCGGCGGTAGTATTTGAGCTCCTCTGATCACGACAAAAGCCCCGACGACCGCGAATATTACGGCGATTATTAGAGTGAGCGTGGCCGTAGCCGAATATTTGTAATGGTTCATACTTTTCCTCGTCCAGCGCGTTTAGGCTCAGGTAGAGGGAAATAAAGTGAAAAGGTTGTGCCGTGATCGATTTTACTTTTCACATCGATGGTGCCTCCCAGATCTTGCATAATTCCGTGTACGATGGAAAGGCCGAGTCCAGTTCCCTGACCTGGCTCTTTTGTGGTATAGAAGGGCTCAAATATTTTTGAGAGGTTACTTTGTTTTATGCCGGTGCCGCTATCTGCGATTTTGACAAGAATGAAGCTGTTTGAACGAATAACGATTTCTTCTGTGGTAATAGTTAGTACTCCACCTTTCGGCATCGCCTGAAAGCCGTTTTTAAACAAGTTGATAAACACCTGGGTCAAGCGATTTTGATCGGAGTGGATCGAGTGGGTCTCAGCGTTTAGCTTTAGTTTTGCGTCGCAGTGTGTGGATTTGTCCTGGCCTAACGTCGCAAGTTTGAGCGACGACTCAATCACAGCATGAATATCTGTCGGAGCTAAATTTGGCTTAATAGGGCGTTGTCGGGAGTAGGCTAGTAGATTTTCTACAATCAATTTGCAGCGCCGCGCAGCATTTTCGATTTCAACAACATCCGGATAATGCTTCCCAGTTTTTTTCATTTCGCGGAGGATCATCTGCGAGAATACCAGAATCCCGCCCAGTGGATTGTTGATTTCGTGCGCAAAACCTCCGGCTAATTGGCCGATAGATGCGAGTTTTTCATTTTGGGCCATTTGATTTTGAAGTTTTTTCGCATCGGTGCGATCACGGTAAATTTGAACCACACTCTTTTGTCCTGAGAGGCTCTGAAGGCGTCGAGTGGCCACTTCATACCAGCGATCATTCTTAGCATTATAGATTTCATATCCGGGCATGGTTTCGCCGTCGGTCGCATTCTTCATGCGGCAATTTTCGCAAGGAGATTTTCTCGAGGCAAACACCTCGTAGCATTTTTTATTCACAATGTTTTTTATTGTGGTTCCGGCGACTTCCGACATGGCCACATTAGCTTTGATGATGGAGTAGTCGTCAGAGACGACTAAGAATGGGTCGGGTATGGCGTCAATGGTTTCCAGCCATTGACGTTTTAAATCTTCAACAAATTTGAGGATTTCTTTATTTTGAACGCCGTTAGACGAGCTCATCCTCGATTGGGCGCTGCCTTCAACCTTAATAGCGGCCTTGGGACGAATTGTAGGCTTGGCCGTTTTAGTTGCCTGTATGCGTGTAGATTTTTTGAGTCCCTTAGTAGACACACTCACTCCAGATATTGATGCATTAATTCTAACCGCCTGTGTTGATCTATCGGACAATTTGGATAATTCATGAGCTCTGAGTTTTTTGGGATTTTTGGAAAGATTGCAAAAACCTGCCCACCTCAGGTCTTTTCGTGGCCACGGTCACTTATAGGTGGGCTTCTTTCTCAAGAATTTTAAGCAGATGAAATTTTGTCCTTTTTACGCCATTTTTATTGATTCTAGCACTGGCCTTATTCATGTTTTCCAAAGTCGAACCGATAGTTTTACGTTATATAAGCCCAGTGAATCCCAGAAAGGATGGTTCATGTCGGACGTTCTATCAGAAGAAAAAATACCAAGGAATGTAGGTGACATCTCACCTGCAGCGTTGAATTTGCTAGGCGCCGTTGCAGTGTCGTCAGCCAGGGCTGTCAGCTTTGAGCAGGCCATTCAAGATGCGATTAACCAAATTTGTACGATTTTAGACTGGCCCCTTGGTCATGCATTTGTAGTTCAACGAGATTCCAGAAATGGTGAGGCGCTAACATCAACGGGAATTTGGCATGTGAGAGATGAAGAGTTGCATGCTGAATTTAAACGTGTGACCAGAGATTTTTCTCCTGAAATTAGTGGGATTTCAAGGTCTCCTCAATGGCGACACGATGTCAGTAAGCAAGTCGGTTTCAAGCGTGGAAAACTCACGACCGCTCAACTTAATATAGGTGCGGCATTCAATCTCCCCATTATGTTTGCCGGTAGAATCGTTGCGGTATTGGAATTTTTTAATGATCTTCCGTGTGCCAGGAATGATTCAATAGTACAGATTTCTGAGATGCTGGCATTGCATTTAGGCAAGGCCTTTGAGTTGACAGACCATTTTAAGATGTCTGCTACAAATGATATTATATCGCAGCAAACTATACTAGATGACCGAATGCTCGCACTCTCGGAGATGGCTAGAGGAATTTCCCATGAAATAAATAACCCTATGACGATCGCAATGGGTCATGTGTCTCTTCTTCGTGGCCATTTGATCAAGAAAAAGGTTATGGACCCGACCACGAAGGAAAGTCTAGATAAAATTGGTAAATCATTGACTCGAGTAACCAATGTCGTAAAATCTATGCGCCAATTTTGCAAAGATGCGTCTGATGATCCTCTAGAAAAAATCTGTGTCGTGGATCTAATTCAGAAGGCCGTGTCGGTTTGTTCAGCTAAAATTTTGGAAGAAGAGGTTAGTTTAGCCGTGGAGTCGGACCTCCCGCCGAATGTTTTCGTGGAATCAAGGGGTTCTCAATTGAGTCAAGTGATCGTCAGTTTGATTCATAACTCGATAGAGGCCATATCCGCCAGTAAATCGAAATGGATTTTGATACAAACCATCTATTCATCAGAGAAGGTTAGCATTGTTGTAGTGGACAGTGGCCTTGGCATTCCAAAAAATGTTCAAAATCGAATGATGGACCCGTTCTATTCGACAAAACAAGTAGGCAAGGGTTCAGGCTTGGGTCTCAGCTCTGCAAAGGGTTTGGTTGAAGCTCACGGAGGAAAACTTCATTACGTCGACGACGCAGATAATACAACGTTTAAGATTGAACTTATTCGCGCAGAGGATTGATGCGAAGTGCGGCAGCAAAAGGGTTACTCTGGAGGGTGCTGCATAGCAGCCAACGGGAGGTCGAATTATATCATTGTGGTTCATGGCGGCGATAGCATGATGTCAACTTTGATTGGATTTGAATTGCCAACCTTGACATTCATCGGCACTGAGAAATTACTGGTCATTGGTCCCGTGGATTCTGGTCTTCCTAGGAACAAAACGTTTGAGAGACTCAATTTCAAAACGGCCTTTTCCATGAGCGGACTCGCCATTATGTCTTGTTCCGATTCAAAATGTCCCCAAGTAGGTCCTACTTTGCCAAAAAGATCGGATCCGCTAATAAAAGTCATGTTGCCTTGCGACGTTGTGGTTTTGTCGGGTCCTGAGAAACTAATGTTGTACTCAAGGCTATTGCCGTTGTTTCCAAATTTGAGAAGTGCGTCAAGATCAAATTGAAACGGAAGTTTGAGATCAGAATTTTGGTTCTTGCACGGCTCAAACGTCAATTCAATGTCTACCGAGCGATCGGAATTCTTTTGATCCACAAAAGACACGAGGTTGCGAATGGATAACAGGCGTGCCTCTGTGCATCCTGTTACAGGCTGCGTCGGCAGTTCGTCTTTAGTTTTTGGAGCAGGCTTTTCAGCAGGCTTTGGGGCTCCAGTGCTGCCTGCAAATTTTTGAGGGGCGCAAGATCCTAGGAGAAGTAGGACGAGAATTCCAGTTAAACCGCCAAAACTCGCGGGCTGTCTTGAATCTTTGTGGGCGACATTTTTCATTGATTGGCTTCCTTTGATGGTTTTGCGTCAATAAATACTTCTGACGTGCCAGCAGGCATTGAAGACTCCTGAAATAGGGTGGCCACTAGGCCTTTTCCTTTGCCGAATACGATTCTGGCGGTAGAGTCTCTTCCTTTAAGGATGACCTCGACGGCGTCTTGTCCATCAACGGAGAGTCCGGCGGTTTTTGCTGAGAAGCTCACTTGTTTCGCACTTTGGCTCGTGTAACCGGGGTGAATTTGGCTACCTGAGCGAGATCGCTTGTTGCAAACGACGTCGAACGCAAGTTGTGCATAGCCGTCGGCGCCATTGATTTTCCAAGCACACTTGCCACCGCTCATGCTTGATGCGCCTGGGCAAAGTAGAAGTTGGGTCGTGGTGTTTCCCTGTTGCTCAAAGAGGCCATCACTGCCAACGACGCCGTATCCTTGACCCGCACTATTGTCCACTATTTCATAGGAGGATGAAAATAGTATTTTGGTGTTGGCTTCATAGCTATTGGACGGAAAGTAATTGTTAGACTTCAGGTATTCGCAAAGCTTTGCGGGCTCGCCTCCATTCGGGACCTCGCCGATGCTGGTGGTGTTTAGACTCAGTAATGCGGTGTTGTTTTGTTTTTTGGCATTAGGGAAGCATGAATTAGTTAGGGCGGCTAATGCAACAAGGGTTGTGATAACGATGATGTTTTTGTTTGAGTTCATTTTAGGTTCTCCTGCGATATTTTTAAATGTTTTTCCAGGTCCGTTTCAAATCTATTTCAAAACTATTTCGAGGGTGACGTCATCATCCAACGAACCATTGCAGTGGAATGATCTGCATTGCGACGCTGTTTAAACCAGACATCGGAAATCTCATAGGTCTTGCCATCAACTCTAGTAAAGGATCCGCTAAAACGAACTTCATTACCTGCATTCATTGGGAAGGAGCCTCTGCCGTTTCCAAGGTCTTTATACGATAGGGAAATGGATTTGATTCCGTGGTCGACCATGGATTTCAATTCGCGAGCTTCTGATTTTCCATTTTGATTGATGTCACGCCATACCAAGAGCGTGCCAAAATTTTTGTCGTGCGTGTCGATCACTCCGTCGTGATTCTGGTCAAACGAGGCAAGGGCTAGAAAGCCATTTTTATAGGTTTTTGGTCCAAGTACTTCAGCGTTTGTGTACTCGCCAAAAAGCTCGCTTGCGTTGTCTATTTGACCATTCTTGTTGTTGTCTACGGCAAGAAAGGCATCACTCTTTTGAACCCAACCGGTTGGTGTTGGGCGACCTTCCAGAGCCATATCAAAGCGAACGAGATTTTTAAGCGAGGTCTTTTCATCCCAGACATTGGTCAGGGCCAATAGGCCGTCTCCGTTTAGATCGAGTACAAGTGGAGACTGATAATCTTTAAAGGCCTTGGCTGGCGCCGCAAAGCCAAAAGCTGGGTGCCAAGCCGAAAGTCCAGGTGCTCCTGACTGTAAGCTTATTTTTGTTCCCGTTACCGTATAGTTAGCGGTGCCTTTATGGGACAGTGCGCGTTCACCGTCACCGCCGACAATACTTTTCACTGCGCTGCAGTTTGCGGCGGCGTCAGGTTTGTCGACATTTTGATCCAAACAAATAGTTAGGTCGCAGGTGCCGGAGGTTGCGCCTGCACGGAGGTATTGGGTCACCGGGCGAATAATAAGTCCTTGATAGGCTCCCTGCCCATCCGTTGTCTCTCCGTTGATGGCCGCATCGATAGTGAGTTTTGCTGTGGAGACGACTCCAGAGCTATCAGAACAGACGGCACGATATCCAGGTTCAAAAACATGCCAGCCATGTTCCATGTTTGAAAACGGAGTGATCGCGAATTCCATTTCGCCTGCCGATTGAATATTTGGGATGGATGGTGGTACCACGGTTACGGGTGGTACCACGGTTGCGGGAGTCTCAGAAGGGGGAGGAGCTATTTTTGCGGCATAGACGATGCTTGCGGTTGAGCAAAGATAGACAATCAGGCCAGAAGTCTGTCTCATCAGGTTATTTGAAATCATGAAAACTCCTCTAAATAGATCTGTTGAATGAGCGAAATTATGGCCCATGTATCGGCATATTGAGCTTTGAACTTAAATAAATTTTAGAAATATCTATAACTGATCAGAATTATTAAGATAAATTTTGGATTTGGGAGAGCCATTCCCGAAGTGCGTCAGTAAAAGGGTTACTCTGGAGGGGGTAACTCACGGTGATTTCAATTTCGACGCAGCCAATGCGCTAAAATCGGATCACCAATAACAAAGCCTTCGGGCTGGCGATAAATGATGGCATCGGCTTCTAGTCGTTTTATCAACGGGCCAGCACCGCCTGGTGACATTTTAAGTTTAGATAGAAAGAGACTTCCAAGCGGCGACTTTACTGGCTGTGAACGGGCTAGTGCTCGAAGAAATGTCTCTTCTTTCTCAGTGTAAAATTTCATGTGTTCCAAGAAAAGAGAGTGTCGCTCCTCGACGACTCCAGCAATGGCGGGAAAAATATCTTGTGACGTTAACTCGCCTCCTCCGGCATAGTGTCGCTGCCACCAATCGCCGATCAAATTGATTGCTTCCGGGATGCCGTCCATCTCTTGAATCAACGCGCCCATAAGGAGTTCTTTGACCGTGCATCCGACTGGATTGAGCCGCTCATTGAAGTACGGCGTGTAGTCCTCTGATGAAATTTTCGATATTTCGTATTGTCGCCCCCAGCTAGCAAGGGGAGCTTTGGGGACTGCAAATATCTTCGCTAGAATGCTTTTTTTTGACCCCATGGCGACGACGGGTAGATCGGCGGGTAGTTGTTGAAATGCATTGCGGAATAATGCCTCTGCCTCTTCGACATAGTGGACGTCTTGAAATTCATCGATAACCAGCAATGCGGAATGTTCTATATGATACTTGCCAATTTCGCTGATAATGGCAGCAAAGGGAATGGAAGAATGCTGCGAATCCACTCCGAGTGAAAATTCAGGCTGACCGGTAAGAGCGTCGATACCCATTGTTGGGCGCAGGTTGCGGATGGATAGCGCAAGTTTCTTGAGAAATGCTGTTGTTGGATTCAGTCGAGATATACTGTGCTCAAATGCGGATTGAAATCGGGCGCTGATTTGGTTGAGTGTTTTTACTCCCATGAGGTCGATAAAGACCACTAACGCTTTTGGATTCATGTTTTGAAATTGGGGAATAATCCGCGCTTTGACGAGCGATGTTTTGCCGGTGTTGCGCCTGCCTATAAAGACAATGCGATGGCCTTGAACGATGCCTTTGAGAAGTGCATCAGAATCTTGCTGGAGATTGCAAATTTCAGTGTTATCAAGAAGGATGTCGTGCCTAAAAATCTTATTATTAATCATTAGTTACCACTATTACAACAAGTTTACGACGTCATCGTTACGATGATGTCGTAATAATTGTCGCCTAATTTTAATAAACGGTCAAGCTCCCATGGATTGTTTTTTTTAGGGCCGTTAACTCGGTGATCCCATTAATCGTGGTCACTCCGAGTTTGAAATCGGAGCAGTCGAGCTCGCAGAATATCTCCATCGCGGATTTCAGATAGATTTCCCAAGTAAAGGCGCCTTCTATGCTTTCTGGCACAGAAGTCTGGACCACTACCCATTGAGGACGAGGGGTCGAAAAAAAATCATAATCATCGAAGTCACCAGTCTGGTAGGGGGGGGGGTCGAACGAGAGGTGCCATTTGGTTAATCACTAAAGACGGCAATTCTATCCGATTCTGCAATTATTGCCTAATGTTAGTGAGTCATCAAAAATTTAATTTTCTGTCAAACCTAATGCTCCATGCGGCTTTCCCGATATCTTGGGGGGTGAGGGACCCATCGGGTACTTGCAGGGGACGTAGAATGGATTTAATCTATATATTCCTGTTACTTTGCAGGAAAATGGGTCGTGGATAGGATTAATGCTCAAGAGTGGGCGAATTTATTGAAACAAGTTTGATTAAGACTGGGAAGGAAGACACTAAATGCCAATGATACCTATTGTCGTCGAACAAACCAACAGAGGCGAGCGCTCCTATGATATTTATTCTCGATTACTAAAAGATCGAATTATATTTCTTGGTAGCCCAGTCTACGATGAAATTGCAAATGTCATTATCGCACAGATGTTGTTTTTGGAAAGCGCTGATCCTGACAAGGATATTCACTTCTATATTAATTCACCGGGCGGAAGTGTTACGGCCGGCCTTGCGATCTTTGACACGATGGGCATGATTCGTTGTGATGTTCGTACCTATTGTATTGGCCAGTGTGCTTCCATGGGTGCATGGTTACTTGCCGCTGGAGCAAAAGGCAAGCGATATGCGTTGCCTAATAGTCGAATTATGATTCACCAGCCGTTGGGTGGTGCAACAGGACAAGCGACTGACATTGCAATCCAGGCGGAAGAAATAATTAAACTCAAAGCAAAAATGACGGGCATTTTGAGTGAGCTGACCGGCAAGCCAACGGCAAAAATTTTAGAAGATATTGATCGTGATTTCTTTATGTCTTCGGATGAGGCCAAAGCCTACGGCCTCATTGATGAAGTCGTGGCCAAAGGGCGTGACGTTGTTCCTGGAAAGTAATTGGATCCCACGTCAACGGCCTTCGCCTGCGACGCGAACGATAAAGGAGATTTTGACTCATGGTTGATCGTACACGAAAAAACAGTTGTAGTTTTTGCGGCAAGACCGAGCACGATGACATTTTTAAGCTCATTGGAGCAGAAAATGTTCATATTTGCGATCATTGCGTCCGTGAATGCAATCGCATTATTCTCGAAGAACAGGCAAAGCTGCAGCAGTTTACCAATCCCACCAATAAAATTCCAAATCCTAAGGATATCAAAAAAATCCTTGATGATTATATTATTGGACAAGATCAGGCAAAAAAGACCCTTTCGGTGGCCGTGCACAATCATTATAAGCGCCTTGATGCGGCTAAGAATAAAATTGCCATTGCGGGCCTTGAGGATGTCGAGCTTCAAAAATCCAACATTTTGTTGGTAGGACCTACAGGCTCCGGCAAAACGCTGCTTGCGCAAACCTTGGCAAGAATTCTAAATGTTCCTTTTACGATTAGTGATGCGACAAATCTTACAGAAGCGGGCTATGTAGGAGAGGATGTCGAGAATATCATTCTTGCGCTCCTCCAGAGTGCGGACTATGATGTTGAGCTTGCTCAACGTGGTATTGCCTACGTCGATGAGATTGATAAAATCGCTCGCAAGGGAGAGAATACCTCCATTACTCGCGACGTATCTGGTGAGGGTGTGCAGCAGGCGCTTCTAAAAATTATTGAGGGCACTATTGCCAACGTGCCTCCGCGTGGGGGTCGTAAGCATCCACAACAAGAATTTTTGCAAGTCGACACGTCACATATTTTGTTTATTTGCGGAGGAGCTTTTGCCGGTCTAGAAGACATTATTGCGGCACGAATTGATACGAGTTCTCTTGGTTTCGGCGCGACCATTCAATCAAAAACAAAAAAGGATGTGACGAGACTTCTCTCACAGGTTCGTACCGACGATTTAATGAAATTCGGAATGATTCCTGAGTTTCTTGGGCGACTCCCTGTGCTTGTTGCGTTAGAGGAGCTCAATGAGGATACACTTCTCAATGTACTTACCGAGCCTAAAAATGCAATCGTGAAGCAGTTTCGAAAATTGTTTGCGTTCGAGGGCGTGGAGCTTAAATTTACAGACGGCGCTATGCGCGCTGTCGTCAAAGAGGCCATTGAGCGAAAAACGGGAGCTCGCGGCCTTCGAGCCATTCTAGAGGGATCCATGCTTGAGATGATGTACGAGATACCTGGCACAGTGGGATTAAAAGAAGTGATCATTACCGAGGAATCAATTTTAAAAATAGGCGAGCCGATACTCGTTTACAAGGCTGATTACGAGCCAGCAAAAATTGACGCAACGGGAAAGAAGTAGTTTCTGATTTGCGATGTAACGATTCAATAAAAAAGAGGAGGGTAATAAGCCTCCTCTTTTTTTATTAACTCGATCAATTGGCAGAGTTGATTAGGGGGATCTAATCGGCGAGGATAATACCATAGGAAACGAAATTGTTGTTAGCAGCCGCCTAAAAACTACAGTATTTGACCTACAGGGGATAAATCCATGGATTATGCCCTTGCACAGCCATGGGTAATCGTGGGATGAGGATGCCCGTAAATAGAAAAAGGCCGGAGCTGAGTTTTAGACGACACTCTCCGACCTTTTTTGAACTCAGATTCACATCTGCGTTGACGTCGGTGTAGATACTCCTTTGCTACCCCCGATGTCCAGCGCAACTTTCGTAGTGCTGCCACTTGAATTTACCCCCAACACATAAACATACTGGAATTTTGAGGACTTGCGCATCCTGCATGACAGTATTTGTTTTTTGTCTATGCTGTGATCGCGGCCACCGATATTGCGGGCGAAGGAGCTCGCGGGAGGCCCGCAGGGTATCCCGCAGGGTAAGCCGGGCCAGGTACCTCAAAACCGATCACGGCAAGGCAAGGAATCGTGCCCATCAAAAGACATTTAGGTCAAAGCAACGCAAACTTTCCGTAAGTGATCAGTCTTCACCTTTCACGCTTGTCCCCTTAGAACCTTCCCTGGCAGTGCCAGCAATAGTGCCGGCTGCCTTAACTAATCGGGAGGAAGTTCCAAATGAGAGTCAAACTGAAGTTCAACCAGTGGTCGCCACGGCTTTGCCGTCGCCAATGCAGTGCAGAGGCTGTGGCTGCGTCGTCACACATCATCTATCGGATGACGACTTGCAGACGGTACGTAAGCAAAGGAGGCGCAAATGGTTAATGCGGAAATTCAAGCGGAGATCAGACGGATGTTCCACGTCGACCACATGACGGTGCACGGGATTTCACGCGGCCTGCGGGTAAGCCGCGACGTTGTACGGCGTGTGCTAAGCATCCAACGCTATAATCCACAGGTGCTGCACAAAAGATTTAGTAAACTGGACCCCTTCGTGCCGCTAATCGAGGAAATCGTCGAAAAAAATCCTCGCATCCGTGCCACCAGACTTCGCACCTTGCTGATGGAGCGTGGCTTTTCTGGGTCAGCAAATATAGTTCGTACGGCCCTTAGAGAGGGGCTCAGGCCTAAGCCTAAGCGGGCTTACCAGGTGCTAACCAGTTTTCCTGGCGAGCAAGCTCAGGTGGACTGGGGCTCGTTTGGCAAAATAAAAATAGGCAACGCTGAAAGGGCATTGTCCTGCTTTGTGATGGTGCTGTCGTGGTCTCGGGGGATCTTTGCGAGGTTTATGCTTGATCAGACGACTTCGTCCTTTATTGCCGCCCATCAAGAGGGGTTTACGTATTTGGGCGGCGTAGCGCGGCAGATTCGCTACGATAATTTGAAAAGTGTGGTGATTTCTCGCGACGGAAGGGCCATCCAGTTTAACGATAATTTTTTGGAATTTTCCGGCAACTGCGGATTTTTACCTTTGGCTTGCAACCCATACTCTGGCCATGAAAAAGGCAAAGTCGAGCGTACAATACGTTATATCCGGGATTCTTTTTTTTCATATCGACGTTACCGCGACATCCAGGATCTCAACGCCCTGCTGAAAACTTGGATCGAATCCACCGCCATGGCCAGGCCTTGGCCTGATGACAAAGCAAAAGTAATTAGGACTCAGTGGGAACTCGAAAAAATGAAACTTTTGCCGCTTCCTGTCCATGCACATCCTTGTGAACGTCGCGAAGAAGTCCGAATTGCTAAAACCCCATACGCCAGGTTTGACCTCAACGATTATTCTGTGCCATGGAAGCTGACGATGAAAACACTGACCGTGTGGGCGAGTGAAACTCGGATTAAAATATTCGACGGCGAGACGAAGGTCGCCGACCACGAGAGGTGCTTTGCACGCCAGCAACGGATCACAGACGACGCCCATTTAAGTGGGCTCTACGACCACACTCCTGGCGCAGAACGTCTCCAAGGGCTCGACCGCATCCTGCGCACACTGCCTGATTCAAAAGACTATTTTGACCAGGTCTATGCCGTACAAGGCCGTGCCAGCCGTGCCGTATTCGCAATTGAAAAACTTGTCGAAAAATACGGGAAAGATCCTGTCAACGAGGCTATGCGAAAATCCTTGGAGCTCAAGCGGTTTGACAGCTGGTTTTTAAGGACCGCGACGCAAAGGATTCACCTTAACAGCGGAGCACCACCGGTAACACCTCTGCATCTGCCTGATCGTGACGATGTAAAAAATCTCTCTATCGAAAAGCGTGATCTCAATCTCTATGACCAACTCGCCACATTTCAATCAAAACAGGAGCCATCACAATGACAGCAACTATCCAAGAGAGCCTCAAAAAAATAAAACTGCACTGGCTTGCAGAAAATCTTGACGACTTTACAGCTCGGTCAACTAAGGCGCGGCTTTCGCCGATTCAGATGATTGAGCAGCTAGCCCAGTCCGAAATACAAGACGCCAAACAGGTCAATCTGGCTAGGCGAATGGTCGAGGCTAGACTCGGCAATTTCCGAACTTTTGATCAATTCGATTGGACTTGGCCCAAAGATCTTGACCGCGACACCGTCGAACACCTTTTGACGTTGTCTTTTATTGACGAAAATCGAAATGCAATTTTTGTTGGTCCTGCCGGCATCGGCAAGACGATGCTCGCTAAAAATATCGCTCACAAGGCAATTTTAGCAGGAAAAACAGCTTGGTTTCGCTCTGCCGCCCAAATCCTAAACGAACTTCAAACCAAGGACACGTTTCGAAGTGCTAACCTCGGAGCACAACGCTACGGCAAACCTGATCTGCTGGTCATAGACGAATTGGGATATCTTTCCTACGAAACTAGGGCAGCTGACATACTATTCCAGCTAATCCAGTCTCGCTACGAAGCAAAATCAATTATTGTCACTATGAACGTTGC
>CAMDKS010000024.1 GCA_945900755.1 Bdellovibrio sp. ZAP7 | reverse complement strand
TTCCCTTTGACTAGCAAAGGGAAGGAAAGGGGACAGTCGGGTGGCACCTTTTTGTTTTTAGACGAATGCGGAGTCTCCGCCACCTTGGATGACAATTTTTCCTTCGGATTCGAGTTTTCTTGCAATGTTGATGACTTCTAACTGCGCCGCCTCAACGTCGGCCAACTTGACGGCACCGCCTGCCGCCATATCTTCTCGTAGCATTTCTGAGGCACGACTAGACATGTTTTTAAAGACTAATTCTTTTACGCCTTCGCTTGCAGTGCGTAGGGCGATTTTCCACTTGTCATTGTTAATGTTTTTGATGAGCTCTTGAATACCGCGTTCGTCAATTTTCACCAAGTCGTCAAAGACAAACATTAGCTGCCTAATTTGCTCGGCAAGGTCTGGATCCCGCTCCTCAAAATTGTCAAGAATCGTTTCTGCGGAGGCCTTGTCTAAAAGATTTAGCATGGCCGCAATGGGTTCAATTCCACCAATTTTTTGAGTGGCCACACTTCCCATGGCCTGAACTTCCTGCCTAAGCACGTCGTCAATTTCGTCAATTATTTCTGGTTGTACGGTGTCAAGGTTTGCAATGCGAAATAGTACTTCCGTGTGAATCCCCTCAGGGAGTAGCTTTAGCGTGTCCCCGCATTTTTTTGCATCCAAATGGGCAAGAATTAAAGCGACAGTTTGGGGGTGCTCGTTGCGAATAAAGTTAGAGAGGGTTCGTGGGTCAATAAGTTCTAGGGCGTCTAGGTTAGCGTTAGAGCCTAAAGCCAATTGCTCAATAAGGTCGTCGGCCTCTCCGCCTTTAAAGGCACTGCCGATGACTTTTTTTGTGAAGTCATTTCCACCGTAAAAGAATTTTTTGTTTTGTTGGAGAATTCCATAAAACTCTAACATGATTTCGTCGACGATTTCTTGATCAAGGCGACCTAAACGACTCATCGCCGTTCCAATCCGCTTGATCTCGAACTCAGTCATGCTCTTGAAAATTTCGGCAGAGATATCCTCGCCGAACGAAAGCATCAAAATTGCAGCCTTTTGGGCTCCGGTAAATTTATTGGTAGCCATACTTAGGACTCCCTCTGTGGTGTAGTCGCTCAACCTAGATTCTATCTACCTAATTATCTTACGGCTCTCTGGCCAACTTGACTAGACTGTCAGAATCCTGACACTTTTGGTGTAAAACCTAAGGTAGACGCCTCAAATATCAATAGGTTAACCTGGCATAGGACTTGCTCAATATGGGTTCTGAGTTTCTACGGTTCCGTAGAAACATCAGCTATGGACGATTCCTCGAGTCAGGAAAGAACCGTGGCTGGACCTTCAAAGTAGTAACCTGGGAGTTCTAATCGTGAAAACATTTCTAAGCATATTTATGGCTGCAACCCTCATTTCGATGTTGTCGTTTAAGGCTGGCACCCATGAATTTTTAGCGAAACAAGCAACCTCGCAAGTACTTGTCGAGCAAATGGAAGGTGAAAACGTCACATTTGATCGCCTCCTAAATCAGGCAAACATGAGTGATGAGTGCCTGCCTATTCGCGTTGGTGGGTTGGTTCAGATTGATGTTGAGTACTTGGCCTGTTCCGCAGCGGCGAAGGATCGCGACGGGGAGGCATTTTCTGTTTCGGATGACTTGGAAGTTCCTGCCGGCTTGGCTCGTCGTGTAAACTTCTGGCGTAGAGTCTATTCGCTGTGGTCGAAAGATCAAGATGTCCTGCATATTGCCGAATTTCCCGAAGTCGTCCTAGAAATTCATAACAGTTCACGAATGGCAGGCATTGGCGATAAATCACGGACAAATGCCATGAAGCCTTGGCTCGAGGCCCGCCGTCAACGATATAAACAAATCCTAATAAGCCTAGCGGCAACTCCAAATATCGACTCCTCTAAATTAAGTGGCACTGAGCTTCGCGTATTTAAATTGTTCAGCCACATCGAAAACAAAAACAAGTTTAAACTGGCAGCCTTCAGTATACGCGTGCAACGCGGTCAGCGTGAATTCATTGCTAAGGGATTGCAAACGTCCGCAAAATATCTCCCCCACGTTGAAGCGGAGTTTAAGGCACAGGGTTTAATGCCAGAACTAGCGCGAATCGCATTTATTGAGTCGTCATTTAATCTGCAGGCACTCAGCAAAGTTGGCGCAAGCGGCGTCTACCAAGTTATGCCCGATACTGGGCGAGACTATTTGGTCGTGACACCGGAAATTGATGAGCGAAATGATCCCATCAAGGCCAGTCGTGCGGCGGCAAAGCTACTGGCTATGAACTATAAAATTGTTGGCTCCTGGCCGCTTGCGATAACGGCGTATAACCACGGTATCGGCGGTATTTCAAGAGCCGCTCGTGAGTATGGCTCTAAAGACATCGTTGCCCTAGTTAATCATTACGACGGTGCGAACTTCGGTTTTGCATCGAAAAATTTCTACTCTGGATTTCTTGGGATGCTCGCCACGCTGAAAAATTCTCCTAAGGTGTTTCCAGACGTCATTATCGCAGAGCCCTTGCGTTTCGATCTTGTACGAGTTGGAGGTATGTCTCTTTTAGATGTAAAAGTGCGCTACAAGGTGTCGACAGCGACGCTGGCTGCGTACAACCCAGATATTGGCCGCAGCTTCTTGCGCAACGGGGGTACGTTTCCGACGCGGTACATGGCAAAAATTCCTGCTAAAAATACAGCTGCGCCGGCTGCTAGCTTAGTTACCTGGATGCCGTAACCAACAAGCGTCCTGACTACAATAAATACCCGCACTATCGAGTGCGGGTTTTTGCTTTTGCGAATAATTCACTGATTCTTTAGTCAAATCCGACAGTTCAGAATATGCCTCTGGGATTTCGCCTTTTTGTGTCCTTTGGTTTAAAATAATAAAAGCAGATATACCAATTTAATTAATTTTTGTGAGGGCTTACCCGAGTGAGTGGTCTTGAAACAATAACAAACCCACCAGTGAATTCTAAATCTCGTGGACGAAATATTATCCTCACAGGAATGGGAGGAAGTGGCAAATCTACAATTGGTCGACATCTTGCCGTACTGATTGGGGCAGGTTTCGTCGATTTAGATGATCTGATTGAGCGGCGTGTTGGAAAAAAAATTGCGACAATTATAGATATTCAAGGGGAAGAAGTCTTCAGGGAACACGAGCGTAAGATGCTTGAAGAGTTGGAAGGCGTACAGTGTCTGGTCATCGCCGTCGGAGGTGGGGCACTACTCTCGGACGAAGGAATGGACTGTGCACGAAAAATTGGAACGATTGTTTGGGTTCAATCGGCAGCAAGTGAAATTGCACGACGATTATGTAAGGGTTCAAGTGAACTCGAGAAAAGACCATTGTTTAGGGACCTGCTGTCAGAAAAAAATGAGGAAAAAAGAAGGGCGGCCTGTCAGGAACGATTAACAAAAATGATGGATGCGAGAATCCAGTGGTACAAACAGGCAGATATAGTCCTCGAAGGATCCTATGTAACGCCTGAAATGGCCGCTCAACATCTGCGGGAGAGTTTGGCTTTAGAGGATTTGCTCACGGTGACCCCCCATAGATTTGCAAGTTGGCATAGAAAGGGAGCAGAATAGGCGATGTTCGAATCTGTCATCCTAAATCGATATGTTGACAAACTGCGCGAGTGGCCGTGGCGCAAGACTGGGCTTGTTGTTGTTGTTAGTTTTTTGTCAGCGTCATTGATGAGTTCTGCTATTGGGTGGTGGCTTTTAGGAAAAACAGGTCGGCCCTCGATTTCAATGAATGCTAACACCGATCCGATCGAACTGAGTCCAAATGGCAGTGAGGTTAAGGCGATTGTTGCGATCATCTTAGCTCGTAACCTATTTAACTCACAAGGTTTGCTTGGCGACGTGGCTGATCGGTCGGCGGCGAGTCAGATTCCCAAAAGTGTGCTGCCTATTAAAGTGGTTGGGATCATTTATGGAGGCAATCCGTTCAATGGAATCGTCATGGTGGAAAATACGCAATCTAAATCCGTGAATTCATTTTTGGTAGGGGACCAAATCACGGCTGAAGCTACGCTGGTCGAGATCCAGCGAGATCTAATTCTAATTTTGAATCAAGGGCAAATGGAATTCCTTGGATTAGATGAAGTAGAGCTTCGAAGATCGTCTAGAACTGGCGGGGGAAAAAAAAGGCTGGCCAACGGCGGTGCTGATGCTGCGGGTACCTCCACTGAAATTGGGTTGGAAAATTTTAAAGAGGAAGGATTCGAAAGAAAAGGAAAAAATATCGAGATGTCTGCTGAATATAAAAACACACTATTGGGCCCAGGACTCGCAACGGTCCTTCAGGACGCAAAGGCCAGTCCTAATATGGTTGACGGAGTGCTAAAGGGATGGCGTATGGATCAAATAAAGGCGGATAGTTTCTACGCAAAGTCAGGAATGCAAAATGGCGATGTTGCGCTGGAAATCAATGGTGTCGTCTTGTCTGATGCGGGGCAATCCATAAAATTATTAAAGGATCTAAAAAACGAGAATGAAATTGATATTAAGGTTAACAGAAATGGCGTGGACATGACAATCTCACTTAAGGTTCGCTAATGTCAAAAGTGTCTTCAATTATTGAGTCCCGTCTCACAGCTCTCCTGCCGAGGATTGCTGCGAAGATGAAGGCCTATTCAAATGAGGGGCTGCAGAAGCTTGAGCAACGGCTAATATTTTTTGTGGGACCTATGGCGTGTGCCTATATTTTTTCAACCATTGTTTGCGGTTTCATAGGGCAAGGAATGGTCAATAATATAATCAATTCCAAGGTGAAACGCTCCATGGCAAAAACCGATAGTGAAACGCCGTCATTATCGGCTTTGGTAACGACCAATACGAGAGAGCTTCAAAAACAGATTAAGGATCGCAATATATTTAGCAGTGAAGGAAAATTTCCTGAGGAGAAAGAGAGCGGGGGTGCCAAGAAAAATTCAGCAGGTGAATTTGATTTAAGCGCTCCATGTTCTCCTACATCATTGCCCATTGAGCTGCTCGGTACAATATATTTGGGCGATCCCTTAATATCTTTGGCAACAGTGCGCGATAAGACTTATGCGGAAGCGGACATATATCGTGTCGGTGATGCTATTTATGGAAACGAAGATGCCACAGTGGCGCTGGTGGAGCGCCAAAAAATCGTTATTAACAATAATGGGGTTAAGGAGTGCATCGATTTGGACAAGTCAAAAGTCGATGTGGCGAGCGACGGTTTTCCTGTTGCACCTGGGGAAGGGTTTGGCGAAGTCGCTGGAGGCGGCACTGAAATTTCCATCGAAACAGCCTTTGTCGAGGGAGAGCTTGGACCTGGTTTTACTAAAATTGTGGACTCGGCCCGTCTAGTGCCAAATCCAATCGACTCAGGTGGACTGAATGGCTTTAAGATTTTTGCAATCAAAGGTGGGACGCTATTTGCAAGAGTTGGTCTTCAAAATGGTGACGTCATAACTCGCGTGAACGACACCAGTATGACTCAGGCAGAAGAAGGATTTGCAATGTATAAGGCATTCCAAGAAGGGGGCGAAGTGCGGATTCAATTACTCCGCGGTGGCGTGACGCCGCAGAATATTGTTGTACGAGTTAAGTAGTCGAGGACGGGAGATTAGAAGGCGTAATCGGGAGATGTTGTTTTTGGAGCCATGCTAAAGGGACAATAATTTTTTTGGTTTTTTGAAAGGGTGGATGATTATGGTGCAAAGTAGATTTAGAAAATTTGTGGGCACTTGTCTGATGGTTGCAATCACAGGGCCAGGAGCATTGTTGTTGCATGCGCAGGAGGATGTCCCCCCGCCGCCACCACCGCCAGATCCAGTCATACCTATTGAAGCTCCTCCAGCGCAGGTAGATGTCCCGGAGCCTAACGATCCGCCACCACCCGATTATTCCGGTGGCGAAGCTGCACCAGGCCGTGCCAAAACGGTTGGACATTCGGGGGCTAATCCGACAGTTACCAAAGACGGATCTCCCTCGGAGAAAAAGGGGGCGAGTGCAATTCCGGCCGGCCAGGAATTAGTCAATATGGATTTTCCTGAGAAGACCGAAATTCGAGATA
The DNA here is from genome assembly GCA_945900755.1 of Bdellovibrio sp. ZAP7. Lineage (GTDB taxonomy): Bacteria > Bdellovibrionota_B > Oligoflexia > Oligoflexales > RGVZ01 > CAMDKS01. The sequence continues at coordinate 39,094 of CAMDKS010000024.1, read as the reverse complement.
TTGTTCGCGCTGTTGCTTTGTGGACTGGAAAGAATGTTATCCTTGACAATAACGTAAGCGGAAAAATTCAAATTATTTCTCCTAGGCGGGTAACCAAGGAAGAGGCCTACCAAGCATTTCTATCGGCACTGAATGTTCTCAGATTGACGACTGTCGAAACAGGGAAAATTCTGAAAATCGTTCCTATTAGTACTGCTGTGCGCGGGAATTTGAGAACTTTCTTAGGATCAAAATACACTCCACTAACCGATGAAATTATAACCCAAATAGTTCCGCTAAAATATGTGGATTCAAAGAGCATTCAAACAACCCTGGGGAAGATCGTAACAGCCAATAGTATGGTCGCCTACGAAAAGACAAATACGCTAATTATTAGTGACAGTGGCTACAAGGTTCGTCGAATTCTCGATATACTAGAATTAATTGACGTGCAAGGCCAGCAACCGCAAGTCCAAGTGGTTCCGATTTTGTATGGAGACGCGAAAACTATAAATGATCGCGTCACGGAGATTCTAAAGGCAAACAGTGCCGGCGGCGGCGTCTATGGTACGTTCAAATTAATTGTCGATGATCGAACCAATTCGGTGATTGTTTTTGGTCCTCCACGCACAATTCTTGACATCCAGGCTCTAATAAAGAAATTTGATATTCCAATCGCAGATCAAAGCCGGCAAGCAAGTATTCACGTTCGTCCGTTAGACTATGCGGATGCAAAGAAGGTCGCGAGTACGTTGGCGACTTTAATGCAAGGCGGAAAAAAGAAAGGACCCATATTTGATAATAATAGGCAACCACCAGTCCCAGGAGCTCCGGGGGCCATCGCCGAGCTAGATGATAACGTCAAGATTACCGCCGATGAGTCTTCTAACTCACTGCTGATTACTGGTAGTCGATCCTCGTACCAATCAGTTAATAGCATTCTCAGAAAGTTAGACGTTAGGCGTAGCCAAGTTTTTGTCGAGGCGGATATCCTAGATCTTTCCACGACAAATAATTTCAATTTTTCAACGTCAATTTTTGGCGGTGCTAAGTCAGGCCAGAATCCAATTGTTACAACCTGGCAGGGTAAAGCATTTGCACCGATTATTGCAGCTCAAACAGCGACCCCCACACCAGCATCTGGGGCGGCGGCGGCTGGAGCGTTTGCAGCCGATGACATGACCATTGGAATTCTATCCGCTAAAACGGTGAAGATTCCCGGCCTTGGAGAATTTTCTCCAGGCGCATTGATTAAGCTTATTAAAACAGATGATAATACGCGGGTGCTATCGAGTCCGCATATCATGACTGCTGATAATGAGCAGGCGACAATTACAGTTGGCGAAAAGGTGTACTTCCGCTCGCTCTCTGAGCCGTCAGCCACCGGCATCCAAACATCGAAAGTTGAGCGTGAGGATGTCGATCTCAGCTTGACGCTAAAGCCCACGATTTCAAACTCGAACTATGTCACACTGAAAGTAGATATTGATGCGAGTTCTTTCGGTGGACTCGATGCAGTTTCTCAGCTTCCCAAAATCAAAAAACGTAAAACAGGACAAGTTTTAACAGTCAAAAATGGTCAAACCGTGGTCATAAGTGGATTGGTAACGACCCAAGAGTATGAGACATTTCAAAAAATACCATTGCTCGGTGATATTCCAATCATTGGCTGGTTGTTTAGGAACAGTCGAATCGGTCATAATACCAGCAATATGGTGATCTTTCTGACGCCCCATGTCGTGCACGGAGCGGACGATTTGGCCGCAATCTATCAAGAAAAAATTAAAGAACGAGATGAATACCTTGAATATGTCTATGGAAAGAGTTTCAAAGAGGATCGCTTTTATGCGATGCTTCCAAAATCCGACGACGGAAAATACGTTCCCGATGCTAAGGATGACGATGAGCGTAAGCGCCGAGAAGAGGTTCGGTCCAGTTATTTAAATGATGTTGAGGAGACTCCGGGTGTGGCGCCGGAAGGGTTGTCAAATCCTGCAGTCGTTCCTATGAATGCAACCATTGCTCCGACTGCCGGCGGTGGCGGTGGCGGTGGCGCTGTCGCCCCACTCGACATGCCTGCGCCTGTTATCGAAGATACACAAAGAATTGAAGAGGCCCCAATTTCCCCTCCGGTGGAGTAAGCAAAATGTCTGATACAAAAGATAGCGTAGAGAAAAATTCCCCGGGGTTGGAGGGCGGTGAGGCAGAATCTCCGAAGTGGAGCAATTTACCTACAGTTCCTTTTCGGAAGATGGCTAAAAAAACTCTGGGCGAAATTTTGACCGATTCGACCGGTCTGACCAAAGAACAGCTTGATGATGCGTTAAAGGCTCAAGGCCAACAGGAAGGCAATAAACTCGGCGAGATTCTGATTGAACGAAAGCTGGCAACAGAGGAAGATATTCTGCGAGCCTTGGCTCATCAGCTTGACCTGCCCTATTACCATAGGTTACCAGTCAATGACATAGATCCTGCCCTAGTTGATTCTATTCCCATTCAGTTTTGCCGCGACAACAAAATTTTGCCTGTGGCCCGTGACGATTTCAGCGTAACGGTAGCGGTGGCGGATCCACTGAACATTTTTCCCTTAGATGATTTGAGGCTTATTATTACCTCGAATATCAGCATGGTTGTGTCGAGCAGCAGCCAGATCGAGAATGCTATCAATCGAGTTTATGAGCGTTCCAACGATTCCAGTCAAAAGGTCATGGAAGAACTAAATGTTCCAGACCTAAATTCTGATGAGGATCTGGAGCAAGCTCGTGACTTGCTGGAAAGCTCGGATGACGAGAAACCCATTATTAAACTTGTTCATGGATTATTGGCCCGAGCTGTAAAAGAAAAAGCATCCGACATTCATATTGAACCCTATGAAGGCGAAATAATGGTGCGATTTCGAGTGGATGGTTCCCTCCAGGACAAAATGGAAATACCTCGTCGCCATGGTCCGGCACTGGCCTCGCGCGTAAAAATTATGGGGAAGCTTGATATTGCCGAAAAACGTATTCCTCAAGACGGTCGAATTAGTATTAAGGTTGCAGGTAAGGAGATTGACGTTCGTCTCTCTGTTTTACCGACGGCCCATGGCGAGCGCATTGTTATGCGTTTGCTAGACAAATCATCGGGCACGAAAAGACTTGATCAAATGGGCCTAGACCCAGAAATTTTTCAACGGTGGACGGGGCTAATCGAGCAATCGCACGGGCTGATTTTGGTGACCGGACCAACTGGTAGCGGTAAAACGTCGCTACTCTATGCGAGCTTGATGCATATCAATACGAGTGACATAAATATTTTGACGATTGAGGATCCGGTTGAGTATCAATTGACAGGGGTCGGTCAAATTCAAGTGAACGACAAAGTGGGTATGGGATTTGCAGAAGGACTTCGATCGATATTACGGCAGGATCCAGATGTCATTATGATTGGAGAAATACGAGACGGAACGGCAGCCCAAATCGCCATTCAGTCTTCAATGACTGGACACCTTGTATTGAGTACTGTCCACACCAATGACACAGCCTCGACCGTAACACGGCTAATGGATTTTAATATTCAACCGTTCCAGGTGACGTCTGCTGTTCTGGGCGTTTTGGCAACTCGCCTATTGAGAAAACTGTGTGTTCACTGCAGGGAGCCCTACCTTCCGTCAGATCGTGATCTTGCCTTGCTTGAGATCAGTCGTGAAAAATTTGGGGACCGGAAGATCTATAGGAGTAGTGGTGGGTGCGAGCGCTGTCAGGGTGTTGGCTATAAAGAGCGGATGGGTGTCTACGAATTATTAGTTTTCGATGATAAGATTCGCGAAGTGATCGCTCGAACGCAGGATGGAAAAATCATCAAAAAAGTAGCCGTTGAAAATGGTATGATAACTCTTCGAACTGCGGCCTTCAAAAAAGTTCTTGCAGGCTTGACATCGGTAGAGGAAGCCTTGCAGAATACGCAGGCGGACGATATTAGTATTCTAGATTCTTGATTTTTGAAATATTGGGAAGAGGGTTTTCGTAAATGCCAGTCTATCGCTACAAAGGTTTTGACTCAACATCGGGCGCAGCTCGTAAGGGCACCATCGAGGCCGAATCCACGAAGGCTGCGCGATCAAAATTGAAGACTCGGGACAAAATCGTCGCAACCGAAGTGACGGAACAAGTTTCGGTTGAGAAATTGAAGGGCAAAGCATCATTTTTGAGTTCGTTGACTGGGGGCGGCGTGAAGGCCATGGATGTCGCCATTATGACGCGGCAATTTGCTACGCTTCAAGAGGCACATTTACCTCTAGATGAGACATTGAAGGCTTTGAGCAGGCAGGTGGAAAGTGAGCCGCTGCGTAATGCTCTTAGTAATATAAAAGATCAAATATCAGAGGGTAAAAATCTTCATGAGGCACTAGGTTCGTTTCCCGCGATATTCGACCGGCTTTATGTCAATATGGTTAAGGCAGGAGAATCCTCCGGAAAGCTTGGACTAGTTTTGACTCGGGTCGCAGACTTCAATGAGTATCAGGTGAAGATTCGCGGTCAAATAATGGGCGCGATGATGTATCCTGCCGTTATGATTTGCGCAATGGGCGCAATTACCGCGGTCATGTTTGTTAGCGTCGTCCCCAAAATGCAGGTGGTGTTCAAGAGCATGAAGGTCGTATTGCCTTGGTACACCAAAGCACTCATAGGCCTGTCCGAAATTATTCAATCACAGTGGTATATTATATTTGCAGCCGTAGCTGCGATCATTTATCTCGGGCGCAGATGGTATGAAACCACCGAGGGGCGCAGAACCTTCGATAGGCAGGCACTGCAGTTCCCTATTTTTGGTCCCATTATCATGCGAATTAACGTCTCTCGATTTACAAAAACACTCAGTACGCTGCTGTCGTCCGGTGTTCCGATTCTGGGGGCCATTGAAATTACCAAAAATATTATTGCAAATACGCAAATCTCAGAAGCTCTTGAGGCGGCGCGAGTTGCAGTTCAGGAGGGGCAGAGTCTCGGGGTCAGTATTGAAAAATCCCAGCTATTTCCACCGTTGGTAACTTATATGATTCTCACGGGAGAAAAAACCGGCCAGTTAGAAGAGATGCTTGGGCACGTATCCGTTGCGTATGATGCTGAAGTCGAGCGAAAGGTCGAAGCCATGATCGGTTTGATCGAGCCATTAATGGTTATTTTTATGACAGTAGGGGGCGCGGGCATTCTAGGAGCCTTGATGGTTCCAATGCTATCTATTATGAATCAAATGAGGTAAAATTTTTGGATATCTTTCATTAGGAGAAAATATGCGTTGTGATCTATTGAGCATTCGAATTCGTGGATTGATTAGAAAGCCGTTTGGGGCAATAGCTCAAGCAGGGATGTCCATGATTGAAATTATGATCGTTATTTCATTAATTGGAATCATGATGACTTACCTTATTCGAAACATTATGGGGGCTGCAGATAACGCGAAGGCTGACCAAGCTAAAATTGGTATGAATATGCTCATTCAGGATATGCAGAGGTATAAACTCGACAATAATAAGTACCCAACAACAGAGCAAGGTATTGCCGCATTGATCACTAGTCCAGGGGGCGATGTCAAAAATTGGCGTGGACCTTATACCGAAGAAAATAAAATCAATGACCCCTGGGGAATTCCGTTTAGATACGAGTCCGATGGACGAACCGTAAAAATGACTTCTGGTGGAGTAGATCAGACTTTTGATACCGCCGACGATGTTACATACCCTCCTGGCGAAAAGAAGAGTGAATCCGAGCCTGCGCCATAGCTGAAATAGGGGCCGTGTTATGAAATGTTCCGGAGGGTCATTGATTAAGGTCTTCGGTCCTGAGCGGAAGTCTGCGGTAACGATGATTGAAATAATGGTCGTGATTGGGCTTATTGGTTTTTTGTATTCAATAGCGATACCTCAATTTTCCTTGCGATCAGGATCAGAGGCAGCGACCAAAGTTCAGCGACTTGCCGATGACCTTCGAAGTGCATTCGATCTCGCCGCCCTCAATAATAAAGTGTATCGCATGACATTCGTGTTTTCGACCGGTGAGTATTGGCTGGATTATGCTGATCGCGATGTACCAACGCTTGGGGATGGTAAGGGGGGCAAAGACCCTAGCGCCGTTGAGGAAAAGGCCATTTCGGATGCGTTTGACGAGCAAACAAGTAGCTACAAGGTTATGGCGGGCGATCTGGTCAAAGATGAAGACGGGAAACCCATCCTAGGAAGTACCGATTCACCTATTCTTAAAAACCGGAAAGCGGCCAAAGGTCCAATATGGACCCAGGTCGATGGACTTGAGTGGAAAAATAGAACGCTCGGCCCGTATTTGATGATTTCAGAAATGCAGGCCGAGCACCACCTAGAAAAACAGGTGTTAGGGGATGTCGGCCCAGCTGGGGGCGGGTATGTCTATTTCTTTCCATCGGGGTATGTCGAAAAAGCTTACTTCGTTGTTTCCTTCAAAAAAGGTGACATGGAGGTGGATGAATCACAAAAACCTTACACGGTCATTACAAAACCATTTTTGGGAACGGCTTCCGTAAGTTCTGGAACAGAGGAGGTTGATGTTCATGCTGTTAAAGAAGAGTCCTGAAGGAACAAGCGTGAATTCCAAAACATCCAATAGGAGGCTTGGAGAGCGAAGCTTTTCACTGGTAGAAACAGTGGTGGCCGTTTCTTTGATCGCATTTTTAATGGTCGAGATGAGCGGCGTTCATGGCAATGCGATCAATTTTGCCGATTACGGCCGTAAATCATTACAAGCGACATACTTAGCAAAACGATTGATGGCACAAGTTGAGTATCAAGCGCAAATTAGGTCGCCGCTAAAGGATATTGCTGTCAATGATAAAGATCATGCCTTTGAAGATGCACCCGATTTTCAGTATTCACTTTCGATTGAGCCGTTACCACATTCTTTAGATATTATGTTTAAAATTCTAAGTGGCGGATTGCTCGGCGGGGATGAAAAAAAAGACGAGCAGGGAGAGGCACAGGGCGCGAGCGCCATGCTGGAGCAGTTAAAGGGTCCAATTCAAACGGCCGTAGGTGAAGACCCTATTTGGATAGCGAAGACCTCGGTCTATTGGGCAGAAGGTGCTAGGAGATCATCGGTGGACTTAGCGATGATTGTCACGGATATTAAAAAAATTGAATCCTCACTAGGGCCATTGATTTCGGCATCAGCGGATCCACCTGCGAGCGGTCCACCGGCCGCAGGTCCACCGGCCGTAGGTCCACCGGCCGTAGGTACACCTGAGGGCGGTTAAGTAGTGCTAGTTCAAGTTTTATGGCGGTGGGAATGGGGAGGATCTTTGCAAAAATTGTTTCATGACATGGCTGAGCATCCGACGCACTCCCAAAAGCATGGATTTTCACTCCTTGAGGTGATGATCACCATGGCCATTTTGCTTGCGCTTGTGGTGGGGGTGTCCTCAATGCTGCGTTCATCGATTGACTTGAAAATGGCTTTGTCGCGTGATGCGAGAATTACGCAGCGCCTGTCGACGTCAATGACCAAAGTGGCGTGGGATATTGAGCATGCCTTTGTTATTGACCGGAATGACGCCTCGCGAGGTGGCTTTGGGCGACGCTTTAAAACTATTTTCAAAATTGATAAAATCGGAGATGGCGATAAACTTAGCATGACGATAACAGGAAATGTTTCAGGATCCCCGGGGTCTCCGAAGGGAGATACTGCGTATGTTGTTTATGAAGTGCGAGATGCCGCCAACACGCCAGGTCGAAGACACCTTTATCGAGGAATTTCCTCAGCGACCAGAGAGGATTTAAAAGATAATCCTCCGATGTCAATTTTTGTACATAATATCAAAACGTTTAAAATTAGTCCATGGAAGGGCGATGATTGGAGTTCAGATCAGTGGGACAGCAGTCGTGGTGAGTGGCGTGATCGTCCTCTACCCAAAATGGTTCGAATTGAAATTGAAACCTGGAACGACGATGATGAAATTCCAAGACAACAAAATGCAGATCAAACGCCAGATGACAATGTTGTCGGTGTGAAAACGGTTGTGATGATTCAACAGGCTCGCGGTATGCAGGAATTAAGGCAGCCAGCAACTTCAGTGAAGTGGTACTAATGAATAAAAACAGAGCCAAGAATAAAATTAGACCTGCGACGCAATTTTTCTTTCCCGTCGGAGATTTACCAGAGGATTCCACGGACAAGTCAAAGTCAGAGCGTGGGATTGCACTTATGGTGGCTGTCATGATTATCTCCATCATGATGATGTTTGCGGCCGAATTTATCGTGTCTTCCACTGTTAATTTAACGCGAGCCAGCGCACAGCGAGATAACATTCGAGCGGAGTATATCGCAAAAAGTGCTGCGAATTGGGCCATATGGTTAAACCTTTTTGATTATGGCCTTACGCTGCAGCTGAAGGCAGACACCACCGGTGGTGGTGCCGCAATGCTGGAAGGGATTGGAACCCTTTGGAACAAGTTGGATGACGCATTCCCATACGATACTCCGCTCGATGTTAGCGATATTGCAGCCTTTTCACAGGCGATGGGACTCAGTCAGGTGATGGATAGTAAGGTTCTTGAGTTGATCCAAAGCCTGGGAGGGGCCATGGGCGTGAAGGTTGAAGATGAGTCTAGTAGAATAAACCTGAATGTTTGCGCAACGGCCCAAACAACACAATGCAATAGTGTCATGCTGCAGCTGGAAGCATTGCTCACCTGTACTGAAATAGAAAAAGATTTCATGAAGAACAACGATCATAAGCCCAGTGAAATTGCGCGAAGAATTCGCGACTGGGTGGATGAGAATCCGTCGGCAGATGGCAGCGGATACTCTGAAGAAAACGATCCTTATCAGAAGCGGTCGCCTCCGTTAAAGGCTAAAAATTCAGCACTTGATTCAGTCGATGATCTCCTCTTGGTGGACGGATGGGATCGTGAACTTCATGCCTACTTTTCACCATACTTGACAGTCTGGCCATATATTAATGATGGAGAGGCGGCAAAATCAAAAGAGTCCGTAAAGCTCAATATCAATGCCATGCAGCCTGAGGCCCTAAAGTGTTTGTTTGCGCGCGAACTAGGGGACGGGGATGCCGCTGAAAAGTTCGCCAAGAAGTACAATGAGATGATCTCCAAGAACGGAAAAGTGGCGGGCAGTGAGAAAGAGATCAAGGAGCGGCTTTTGGAGCTATTTAATTTCAATTCAGAGGGCTCTGACAAGGAAAGGGGTTCTTGGATGACGACAAATTCTTCAACCTTTCGAGTCAAAGGCAAAGGAATTGTTGGAGAACAGACGAGAACTTTGGAATATGTAATAAAGCGTTTGAACAAAGCCCAATTTGCTGCAAAGTCAGCAGATCCTGCCAATCCGAATGCGCCCTGGTCACTTTTGTTCTTTAGGATGAATTGAATTTTTATCGGCATAAATTTTGGTTTTGGATGAGATAATGAGATAATACCTACGCAAGCTTTCTATATTGCGAGGGTTTTTAATTCTATGCAAAAAGTCATTGGTTTAGATATCGGTAGTTTTTCAATTAAAGCGGTTGAAATTGTAAATTCATTTAAGTCATATCAAATTCAGAATTTTTATGAGCTGGAGATGGATTACCGTGAAAATTTAGGGAAAGATGTGGTTTTGGCGGAGTGCTTAGAGAAGTTATTTAAGGATAACAACTTACAGGCCGACCGTATCTTGACCGCAATGCCTGGACAGCATATTTCAAGTCGAATCCTGCAGACTTCGTTTACTGATCACCGAAAAATTGGCATGGCCGTTCTCGCGGAAATTGAAGATGCGGTGCCCTTTAATTTGGACGATATGATTGTCGACCATCAGATACTCGGACCTGGTCTCGATGGCCGATTAAATGTCATGGTAGCGATGACGCGAAAGTCCTATTTAAAGAATTTTCTGGAGCACCTTGGTCAGGTCAATATTGACCCCAAAGTGGTTGATATCGATAGTTTGTCGTTCTACAATTTGGCGCCATATCTGCGCTGCGACCCAGCAGAGTGCGTTGCGATGGTCGACATCGGCCACGAAAAAACATCCGTATGTATTGTGCAGGATTCCCAGCTAAAAATGTTCCGTTCAATTAATATCGGCGGTGCCTATTTATCTGAATTTCTATCTCGAGATCTGGAATCTACGTTAATGGAGGCGCAGATCGCGAAGCATCGCGTCAGTCAAGTTGTATGTGAGTCAGACAATGGATCAAGCTTGAGTCCCGATGACCGAATCATTGCGGAACGAATGACTTTGGCGTGTAACGCGATTGTGAAAGATCTTGGACGCACACTATATGCGTTTAAGACCTGGGATCGAACCAAGATTTCAAAAATATTTTTGTCGGGCGGCACCGCCAAAATTAAGAACTTAACGACCTACCTTAGCGATCAGCTAGATATTCCGGTGATACTCAATCGCCTGGATGCGACGGATTTGAAAATCGGCGAGTCACTGTCAGATAAGGCTCTCGTTATGCCGCAAAGCGTTGCGATTGGTATGCGATCGGTTGTAACGACGAAAAATCATTCGTTGATCAATCTTCGCAAAGGCGATTTTTCATATGTGCAAAATTATGCGCAGGTTATGAAAATTGGCAAAATCGTGGGTCAAGTCCTTGGAGTCGCGCTAGTCCTGTTGATGGTGTCCTATGGTTTTAGAAGTGTTTTATATAAGCGCCAAATGGCAAACCTCGAAAAAGAATACCAGCGGGAATATTCTAGTATCGGCATTTCCAAGAAAAAAATGGCAGCAAACACCGACTTTCCTAAGTTTCGAGCCGATGCCCGAACGGCGATTCAAAAAGAGATCTCAACTCGCAAGGCAGCAGTGGATGGCTATATCTCTGGTGCGGGGACTAGTTCTGCTTTGTTAGCATTGAGAGATATAAGTGTTGCTATCCCTAAAGCCGTAAAAATCGACGTTACTGGTTTCACCTATTTGGGAGCAGCCAGCACTCCTGGTGGCAAGCTAACTTTGAAAGCAGAGACGGATAACTACGAATCTGCGGAGGCGATTAAGGAAGCCATTAAAAAGTACCCAACTATTAGCGGCGTTGAGGAAAAACAACAGGCAGCAGGTAAGCCTGGTACAGAAAACAAGATAATCGAATTTTCATTGCTAATGACCCATACAGTATTATTGCCAGGAAATAAGGGATGAGGAGTCGGCCATGAGCGTGCTTGAAGACTACAAAGACAAAATTTCAAATCAATGGTTAAGCCTGACAAGCAACCTGCGAAAAAAAATATTGGGCTCAAATAATGAGAATATCGACCTCCTTGTCGACTCTTTCTATAAGCTCGAGGCACCGCAACGAAACGCCGCCATGGTCGGTGGAATTGTCACTCTCATCGCAGTCGTCGCGATTTTTCTAGGCCTCTATTTTTCACAGCTAGCGTCCCTAAATCGAGATCTCAATCGACGCTTTGACGCTTTGTATGAAATTCATGATCTTAAAGAGAAATATCAAGCCGAGAATTCTAGGTTTCAGGCGCTTGAAGCCTCAATTTCTGGAAGCTTGGCAACAGTCCGCACGCGGCCATATTTCGAAAAAATCGCTAATGAACAAGGGGTGAAAATCGATAGTTTGACAGAAGCGAAGACTGCGCTGCCCTTGGACAATGCCCTAAGCGCACGTTTTCAAGAAATTCACGTCGAGTTGCGATTAAATAATATTTCCGTCCCTAAGCTGTTGGCATTTTTGGTTGAAGTTGAAAAGGGTGGGGGTACAATCCGCATTCAGGATCTGCAGGTTCAAGCAAGATACGGAACGAAGTTGTTTTTCGATGCCAAGATCAAGGCGCGAAGCTTCGCAGAAGCTGGATAACACTGTTGGGAGCATCATGAAAAGTCCAAAGTTAGTTGCAGGAATGGTCGGAATTTTTTTTGGAAGTTTCCTATTTTTTCTTTATTTGTCGTTTCCATACGGCGTATTGAAAGAGGCAATATCGACAAAGGTCGAGGCAGAAACCGGAATGTCGGTTCGAATGGAATCACTCGGCCTTGGTTTCCCGATCGGCCTATCGGCCGAAAATGTGGAAGTATCTATGAAGTCTTCCCCTAGGTTTAAACTGAAGGATGTTTCCGTGAATTGGGATGTGTTGCAGTTGTTCCTTCTGCGCGCGGGAGTATCTATAGGTTTAAGAGATGAGGGGGGGGGTACATTGAATCTTGGAATTGGGTATGGATTGTTTTCGTTGCTTACAGGGTCGTTCGGCTTGCCTTCCGTGATTTCGTTGCAAGCGAAGAAATTAACTTTGGATTCTCTTATGGATTTTGCTGTTTATGCTCTGGTTGATCGTGGTGTCGCAGGTCCTCTGGCGGGGCCGCTGCTCTCAAAAATTGGCATCAAAGGAAAGTTGTCTGCTAATTCCCAAGTAAGTTTAAATTCTTCTAATACCTCATTATCCTCTGGAAATTTGGACCTTAAGCTGTCGGATGCCGTGCTTGTGTTGTCCGATCCTTCGTTTGGTTTTCCTGACCAGTCATTTAAGACAGCAACTATTTCTGTGGCCGCAACTAATGGCTCGTTGAATATTGACCCCAGCACCAGATTTACGACTGAGGACCTTGAACTGGGCGTTGATGGCAAAATGACCCTTAATCCAAAATTTTCTACTAGTCCCATGAATTTAAAAGCATTCGTACACTTGAAAGGTGCTCTTGGTGAGCAGTTTGGATCACTAATCGACGCCATCAGCGGCGGGATTTCTAAAGACGGGGCTATTAACCTGCAAATTGGTGGGACTGTTAGCACTCCGAAGTATGATCCAATCTAAGACGGGAGGAAACGATTCAGCAGGTTTGGAAGGCAACGGGAACCACCCATGATAACGGCGTTATGGGCCTCAGTTTTTGGGACCTTTCAAAAGTGGCTCAAAATTTTTGACATTGCGTGTCCACTTGCCGTAGAATTATAGAAAGAATACAATTGTAGAAAACGGGTTAGTTAATTATGGCGAATTGGCCTGAACGAGCTTTAACGGCACTAACTGTTTACATGGAACGGGGCGTACGCGCATTGGAGTTCATTAGATCAGAGCAATGGGACGACGTCGACACAGTTTTGAATATGAGAAAAGCCGCCTTCCATAATTTTAGAGCGGCCGATCACATGGCCCAGATGGATGGACAAACGGCTGAGAATGAAGCGAAGTTAAAGCAGATTTGGGGTCAAATTGCAAAGGTTGACCGAGATCTATTAGACGAGATGGTGATGGCACAGCAAAAGATGGAAGTCGAAATGTTGAGAATGGCGAAAGTCAAGACTATGATTGGACGGTTTAAATCAGGTCAGATTCAAGAGTCGAAAATGGAAAAGCCAGTGTAAGTAGACGAGATTTTTAAATAGTTTTTTGACTAAGCGGATGAAAAATTGAAAGATTGAGTTCGAGGATATCAAGAAGGCATTAGAGCGAGAAATTCGGGTCCTTTGTAAAACTAATTTTGAGGAGAATGGTCATGGCAATAGGCAGCACTAGCAAAAAACTTAAGTTGGCTCTTGTGTACGGAACGCTTCCAACAGTTGAAGAAATTGATCAATTTCAACTCTTGAAAGAAACGCATGACGTATTTGTAATAACCAGCGAAAGTATTGTGGAATATATCAGTCGCGCGACGACTTTTGCTGATCTCCGCTGCATTGCCCTTCCCGATCATGATGAGAATCCTACGTACCTTCCAGGTCTTGAAAAAGCATTGGTAGGCTTTGATGTTGTCATCGTTAAGGAGCGTTTAGGGCTCTACGCTTATCAAGCCGTAAAAGCAAAATGGTGCAATAATTTTCATCTAGCTGTTTGGATCGACAACTTGACTCCCTTTCCAGGAGAGGACCTAGATCAGTTTCGTATTATCCGCCAAGAATTGGCCAATGCAGCAGACTGCTTTATTGTTCAGAGTAATGCTGCTCGAGAGACGCTCATTGTTGAAGGCATTGATACGAAAAAAATTACGTTTTTCGAGCCCTTTGCTACAGCACGCGTAAAGCGCAGTCAAAAAGGCAGAAGCAAGGCGCTTCAAGTTTTGGGATTGAAAGAAGGCGACTATTTGATCGGACATATTGGGCAGATTGAGTGGGAAGAAGATTTGACACTTCTTCTCCATGCCGCAAAATCAGCGATGAATTCTAATGCTTCGATTAAGCGCCGTCTTCGCATTGCATTTTGTGGCGTAGGCTCGGCCTCCGAGGAACTAAATGAGCGTGCGAGCAAGCTCGGCCTTAAAGGTCGCGTGATATTTGTCGCACCAGGACGTGACGCCCTCGATACCATGCACATGGCCTGCGACGCACTGTTCTATAGCACCCTTCCTCATCATGATCGCCTTGAGGGTGACCCGTACCGTATGGTCAGTGCCATGGTAAATCGTGTACCAATTATTGCATCGAGAAGCCCCATTGTTGAAGAATACATTGGTAAGCATCGCATCGATTTTTGTCCTGGATCAATTGATAGCTTAGCTTCGGCCATTGAAAAAGCTGCGGAAGCTAAATCTTTGGTAAATAATATTGCAAGTAAAAATGCTGCGACCTTTGAACAGCGTTTTAACAGCGACCGGGTAACTCGCCGAATGACCGCAGCCCTTGCCGAAGTTGTAAAAACAGAAATTCGCCGAGACTACAATGCCATTGATCGTGCGGTCATAGAAGTGGAGACCTGCATTAATGCTGGTGACTACATCGAGGCCGTTGATCGGATTGACATGTTATTTGCGGCTAGGAATGTTCCGCTTTATCATCAAGCAAACTTGCTGCGCATGGTTGGAGATTGTTTCACTCGTTTGGGCGATCCGTCATCTGCTAAAGGTGCTTACAACAAGGCGATTACAATTGATCCGTTCCTTGCTAAAGGATATATCGGACTTGGAACGGTTGCCCTCACGCGAGCCAGCTTTGATGGAGCCGTCCTGCACTTCCAAAAAGCTGTGGGACTCGCGCCAAACGATGAGATGGCGAGTTTTGGACTTGGTCTAGCCTTTCAGGGTCTCGGAGAGCTTAATGAAGCTAACAAGTGGATTTCAAGCGCTTGCCGTCTTAACCCAACAAATTCACCCGCAGTATTTTCAATTGTAAAAATTGCTTATGAGCGTAATAATTTTGATGATGCTCGCTCCGCACTTTGTCAGTACATCGCTGTCAAGCCGCAAGATCTGAACATGGTCTTTTCGCTAGCCGGCATTGAATTTAAGACGGGCAATGTAACGGCTGCTGAAATGTTGCTAACACAAATGCTTGCGATCGACCCTACCGATGTCCGAGCCCTTCAGTTGGTTGCACAAATTCGTGGAAAAGGCGAAGCCGTGACGAGTTCAAACGCTCGTTGAGGGCTGTGTTTTGCGGGCTGTACCGCGGACAATAGATTGCGCAGCAGAGGTATAGCGCCTGCGACTAACAAGACCGATGCGTGTTTAAAGGTGAACTATGTTGCGTTTTTTAATCGTAAACCAAAAGCGAGTACCGGTACCAGTTCCGCTTCGTACCCTTGCAGATTTGTGTACTTGGATTGATGATGTTTTGGTTCCGGTTGGGGAAACGGTCACCTCCGCGCTGCTCGATGAAAAAGACATTCTTGATTTGTGGTCCCTCAGCAAGACGACCGCTGCGATTGATTTACATTCTGATAGTCGAATCGAGATCCGTATTGAGAGTCCAGAAGATTTGGCGCTTCAAAGTTTAGATGCCATTCACTCACTTGCAGGTGCGATCTTGCGAGGAATTAAAATGCTAGCGGTGCATTTGTGGCAAGCTCGACAAAATGAAATGCAACCAGAGCTTTTTGCTGTTCGTGATGATCTAGGCTTAATTTGTGAGTTGATGGATCGAATGAATGATATGGGCGTTTCGACTTCAATAGACTTAGTTGCCATTCGTGAACTGCATGCGCAAATTTATAAAATATCTCTTTGTTTAGATGCTGCAGTGTCGGTTGGCGATTGGAAGGCTTCGGCTCAGATTCTACTGAGAAACACCAGCACCGCTATTGGTCTCGAAACCTGTCTTCGTCACCTGGTTGATGAGAGTGAGTCCAATCATTTGCGCCTATTAACCAGCCGGCCCTCGAAATCAAGATCAGCAAAAGTATCTCTTAAGTAGTCAGCCCTAGGGGCTGATTTGGGATTTCAGAAAAATTCCGTAAATTCTCTCGTAAAATTCGCAAAAAGTATCTAGGCGACAGCATAAGATGATGGGTCATTATCATGTTATTTTAAAATAGACCGATACCTTGGGAGATTCATTCTCGGGAGGTCGATTACGTGGTTGTCGCACGTTCTAAAATTTTTATTAAATTGATCGCAGCGTTTTCAGTCGCAACTGGTACTGCAAAGGCAATAACTTTGCCTTCTCGGATGCCTATGCTTGCTAAGCCTGCTGAAGCGTTTGATCCTGGAATTGAAGCGTGGATAGCCACCAATGTTATCGAGACTCCCGTTGCGGAAATGAATAACGATCAAGTCCTTGCTTGGGTCGCTAATAAGAACCCTGTCGCTCGGGCACTCATTCTCCTTGAAACGAGAAGCGCCCCAGAGCCTGTGTTATTAGGTAGTACGCCCCAAGCCGCAGCAGCGATAGAGGCATCCAATGCGCAATTGGCCGCTATGGAAGCGAAGAATTTGGACGAGATTCCACTGGTCATTGCGGCGGAACTTAATAAACCAAAAAGTGAACGCAGTGTCTTACTTTCGGAATTATTTTATTCTTGGCGGTCCATCCGACCATTGGCCAAAGGGGTGGAGGAATTAGGCTCAAAAATCTTTGCAGATGAGCCCGTTGCTTCCTGCGCTTCACAAAAAATCGCCTTCAAAGGTCTGACTCGGACGCGCATCGCTGAAATGAGCGATGAGGAAATCATTCAATTAATTAATGTGTCTAAAAATTACAGTGCACCCAGTCACAAGCGACAGTATTTGGAGGCACTGGCGGCAGCATTGCCAGAGAAGCGGCGTCAGGCTGTCATTACGCCACTTCGAGCTTTAGCTCAGGATTTGCCTCTTCTGGCCCAAAGGTTCAGCTGGTTGGTTGATGATAGTGATTTGTCGACTATGGGTGACGCCAGCTTGTTTGTAGCTGCGCGGCGAGAACTTGCACGGAAGAACTGTGGGGCAGCGGAACGAGCTCTCGTAAAAAAACTCGAACAAAAAATCTCGAAAACGTCGATGACTGCGGCCATTGCCACCGGTGTTGAAATCGAAAAATGCTATCGTCCGCTCAAACGGGTTGCACAACGGAATTTTTGGGAACGAGTTTCACCGCCATTAAGCACAAGGTACGGCAAAGAAGGGGCACTGTGGGCCAAGGTTCGTATTGGTTACCTAGAATGGATCTCTACAGAGCTTGAGTCAGCTACAACGACCTATAATGAAATTTTGGCCGAAGCTCAACCAGCCACAGAATATCGGGCCATCGTAGCAAAAGCGTTTTATATGTTAGGAAAAATTGCCGACGATCAACGTAAAATGGAAATGGCCAACAAATACTTTTCTGACTACCTAAGCCAATTTCCTGAGCAAGAAGATTTTGAATTCGCATTGAATGGAATTATTGTCAATCTGGCGTCGGAGAGAAAATGGCAAGAGATGATCCCGTATTTGACCACATTTTTGGCCCAACAAGCCGTCGTTCATGTGGATCGTCGACCGGTCGGTTCCATGGCCTTTGCCTTGTTTTGGTTGGGAAGAGCCTACCTGCAAACGAATCACCCAGATCTCGCTAGAGAAATGTGGCGGCGTTTGGCCTCCGAATACTATAGTACTTTTTACGGCGCCATAGGACATTATTTGTTGGAACAGGGCTCCGGTCAGGGCTACGCCATTGAACCGTCGAGGGTAACGGGATTTGATTTTTCGAAAATGAAAGGCACTCTGTCTCCGCTTAATCAAGCAGCCGTTACACGCGCCGTGGAATTTGTTCAGGCAGGGATCGTAGATTCCGCACGTTGTGAGATTGACGAAATTGTTCCGTCAAGCTCCAGTGACTATGCTGCGCAATCTGTTAAAGTAATGCTGTTACATAGCGTGGGAAGCTGGCTAGATGCGATCAAAATATTCGATAGCATTCCGAGAAGCTATCGCGGGGGGTTACCCGTCGGTTTTGAACGCGTCCTCTTTCCAAGAAAATACGCAGAAATTGTGAAGGATAGATCAGCGAAGCTGACTCTCGACCCTGACTTTGTTTTTGCCCTCGTGCGACAAGAGTCCGTTTTTGCTAAAAATGCGACGTCACCGGTTGGGGCAACTGGCCTTATGCAATTAATGCCTGCCACGGCACGGCAGGAAGCCGGTAAACTTTCTAACAGCTATATTGATCACGCAACCCGTTCCGGGATTCAGTCAGCGATCGCAACTCCTTCAGCCCTGCGCGATCCGGAGATCAATGTAACATTAGGGGTCCATCATTTGTGGAGACTCATGAATATTTATAAATCCCCAGTCGTTGCATTGAGCTCCTACAACGCAGGCACTGCGGCAACTCAAAAATGGCAAAAAACGATTGCAAGCGATGATTGGTTGACCTTTATCGAACGCATTCCTTACAAAGAAACTCGATCCTACGTCAAACTGATACTGCGCAACTATTTTTACTATAGTCGCTGGTACGACACTGCGAGTCCTAAAACTCAAATTCATATCGACGCAGTCATCCAGGAGCTTCTCGCGTTATCGAAGAACGAGCCAAAGTAGGGGGGCTTGAGCCTCTGCAATAATAATGCAAAACACGGCCCAATCTGCCTACAAAATGCTCAGACTTATGGGCAAGCCATTGATTTGCGTGAGGGTTTGCGCAAGTTCAATTTGGATCGCTCTAAAATGAATAGGAAGGGGGTCGATTTTCCGTTACATTCCATAAACTTAAAATCTAATTTTGGTAAATGGAGCCTTGCTAAATATGTCGACACAATCCTTTGATTTAGTAGTAATTGGTGCCGGACCTGGTGGTTACGTAGGTGCAATTCGAGCCGCGCAACTTGGACTCAAGGTTGCACTTGTAGAAAAATTTCCGCACCTCGGTGGGACTTGCTTAAATGTTGGATGCATACCAACAAAGGCATTGCTCGAGAGTGCGAAAACTTGGGACAAGCTTCAGCACATCAATGAGCTGGGATTTGAAGCTGGAACGCCCAAATTCTCTTGGAATAAAATTTTAGGGCGCAAAGATAAAATCGTAGACGACCAACGCAAGGGTCTACGTTTCCTCATGAAAAAGAATAAGATCGAAACCTTTGAGGGGCATGGTCGTATTGCCGGCAAAGGGAAAGTAAACGTGACGCTTGCGGATGGCAAAACCGTGATGCTCGAAGCCAGAAATATCTTGATTGCTACGGGCAGCCGAGTCCGTCAACTTCCTTTCGCTAAAACGAACGGCAAAGGCATCATGAGCTCAGATGATGTTCTATTTATTACCGAAGTACCTAAAACGATGGCCATCATCGGAGGCGGTGTCGTTGGAATCGAATTTGCGAGCCTCTTTGGACGCTTTGGGACGCAAGTGACGGTGATCGAGGCCATGGCCCAAATACTTCCGTCAGAGGACGAGGAAACAGTCAAAGAACTCACACGCTGCATTAAAAAACAAAACGTAACGATTGAGACCGGTGCTAAAATTACCGCCATTGAAGACAAAGGCAAAGCAGGTGTTGTGCTTACCACCGCAGACGGCTCAAGAACCTTTGAAAAAGTGTTGGTCTCAATTGGCCGCGAGGCGGTGAGTGATGATATTGGTCTTAGCACGATTGGACTTACCACCGAACGTGGTTTTATTAACGTTGACCTGGCCACCTACAAAACCAGCGTGGACGGCATCTACGCCATTGGTGACGTGATCCCAACTCCCATGCTGGCACACACCGCAAGTGCGGAAGCCATGAATGCTGCCGAAGTCATCGGCGGCAAGAAGCCACATAAAGTTCATTATGATGCAAATCCAAGTGCCATTTATTCCTATCCGGAAATCGCCTCAATTGGCATGACCGAAAAATACCTGAAAGAAAAGGGCATCGAGTATAAAATTGGTAAAGCGCCTTTTAGTCCTATGGCTAAGGCCAAAATTGAAGACGCAACCGATGGATTCGTTAAGATTATTTTCGAACCCAAATATCGCGAAATTTTGGGAGTCCACATCGTCCACGCTCGCGCGACCGAGATGATTGCAGAGTTTTCGTTAGGTAAAGTTTTGGAAACAACCGTTGATGAAATCGCTCATACGATTCATCCTCACCCGACCCTTAGTGAGGCGATCATGGAGGCGGCTCATGCAGCCTTGGGTGCGGCGATTCATATGTAGATTCTAATCTATGTAGTGCTTGTTCGGAGTTCTCTAATTGGGTGACAGAGTAATGGACCGTGAATTTATTATTGAGAGTGAGAGAGCCATGAGTACAATTGAAGTAAGCCCAGTAACAGAAGTGATCCTCCCCTCAATGGGCGAAGGTATCGCCGAGGCCACTCTTGTTAAATGGTTGAAGAAGCCGGGTGATACGGTCTCAAAGGACGAGCCACTGCTTGAAGTCTCTACCGATAAAGTGGACACAGAAATACCGTCACCTGCGACTGGAACGCTCTTAAAAACAGTTGCCTTAGCGGGTGCAACCGTCGAAATCAACGCAACGATTGCTTGGATCGGACCGCAGGGTTCAGAAATTCCCACAAATTCTGGTCATAAAAAAGCGGGAGCGTCCGCCTCTAAAAAAATAGTGCCGAGTCGAGCCGCAGGCGGTGGCTCCGGTCCTAATACGTCGGGATCTTCAAGCCAACCTGGATTTTTTCACGAGGGATCTTCTACCAAGCGCTCGTCCCCACTCGTTCGAAAAATGGCCAGTGATCTTGGCATCGACCTCCGTCGTGTGGCGGGCAATGGCCTTGCTGGACGGATTACGAAAGAGGATTTGATTGCCTGGCAAAATAATCCAACCACGGCTCCGGAGTTGGCGGCCCAAGCGGCCCCGTTACTTGCGCGACTTTCCACCGCGACCAACTCGGGGATCGAGTCACTAGAGGGGGTTGCCGTCCGTCGCGAGAAAATGTCTAAGATGCGGCGATTAATTGCCGAACACATGGTTGAAAGCACTCGCGTCTCACCACACGTTACCACGACCTTTGAAATTGATTTGCACCAAGTGGTGGCTATGCGTGAAACACACAAAGTAGCCTTCGCTGCGCGCGAAGGTTTCAACTTAACCTTTACGCCGATTCTAATTCGTGCCGCAGTTGAGGCCATAAAAAAGTATCCGATCGTTAACGTATCGGTCGATGGTGATGAGATCTTGTGGAAAGATAGCATTAATATTGGCTGCGCCGTGGCCCTGGGGGACGCTGCGGGTGGCGGGTTACTTGTTCCTGTCATAAAGGCTGCACAGACTAAGTCACTACTAGATATTTGTCGCGCCTTGCAAGATCTTGCAGCGAGAGCTCGCACCAAAAAATTAAAGCCCGATGAAGTCATGGGCGGCACCTTTTCAGTGACGAACCCTGGCGGCTGGGGATCCATAACCTCAAATCCAATTATCAACCAGCCACAGGTGGCCATGCTGGGCATTGGAGCCATTGTCAGACGGCCTGTGGTTATCGATCAAGATCAAATAGCCATTCGCCCCATAATGATGGCGTCCTTAACCTTTGACCACCGAGTGATCGATGGCGAAGGTGGCGCAAAGTGGTTGGCCGAGTTTAAACGAATTCTCGAAAGCTGGACCGAAGAACCAACCTAGCACCCACACTCTTAATCGAACTACGATGCACCCGTTTGATTCTGCGGCGCAGCGGTTTGGCATGCTGGCAGTGTGAGGCAGTGAGCGTTGATGCGTGTGACAATAGGGTAGGGTGTCAGACTGACATTAAACCTAAGTGCATTGTAGACTTGCGGCACTAAGCACAAATCAGCGAAGGAAAGTTCTCCACCAAAACAATAGGTGCCGGCAAACGGTGTGATCAAGGATTCAAATTTTTCAAGCCCAGTTGCAATCCAATGACTGGCCCATTTTGCTTGTTCATGTGGGTCGGAGCTGTGTCGACGCATAACTGCCAGATTTTGAATGGGCTGAATGCCGCTGGCAATATGTTGGCACATTTGACGCACGCGAAGGCGGTCTGCTGGAGATTTTGGGAGGAGTGGACTGGCCGGATGTGTTTCTTCGATCCACTCTAAAATAGCGAGGGACTCACCAAAAATACCGGCGTTGATTTGCAGCGCAGGCACGTAGCCGCCAGGATTTTTTGCCAGAAAACTTGGACTGTTTTGTTCATTTTGCAGTAGGTTTACTGGGACGTCGGTGTAGGCGAGCCCCTTATGCTGCAAGGCCCAGCGTACCCGCCACGAGCAGCTTGATCGCCAATAATGATAGAGTGTAATGTTTTCATTTGTTTTTACCTGACTCATAATATTCCTTCCTTAAAGTTCTAATGGTACTGACTCGCCGGTAGTCATTCCTTGTGGGGTTGAAATCGCACGAATCGCCATGACCTCAACCCCTGAGGCCATAGCCTTTCGAAGTCCCACGCCGTATTTAGGGTCTATGGCATCCGCAACGGAAAACGCACGTCCATCAGGACGATTGACAAAGAACAGCATAACAGCACGGTGCCCCAGTTTCACCATGTCCGATAATTCTTCGAGGTGCTTCAGGCCACGCTCTGTGACCGCATCAGGAAATAGGATCATGTCACCGCGGCACAGTGTGGCGTTCTTGATCTCAACATAACAGGGCTTGCGATCGGGAGCCTCAAGAAGCAGGTCAATGCGGCTATTTTTGCCGTATTTTACTTCGCGCCTGACCGTCTTATAGCCAGTCAGGTTTGGGATGAGGCCCTCTTCCACGGCCATACTTACCACCTGATTGGGTCGAGCTGTATTGACGCCAATGAGGCCGTCGTCTGTTTGTGTGAATTCCCAAGTCCACTGAAGTTTTCGTGCGGGATTGTCGCTGTAGGAGAGCCAGACAATGCAGCCTTCAGCGTGACAACTTTCCATACTCCCGGTATTTGGACAGTGTGCCGTGACGAGAGTTCCATCTTCCAGTTCTACATCGGCTAGGAAACGTTTATAGCGTCGCAGCAATGTTGCTTTACGCAAACTGGCTGAATAGATCATCATCTTGCCTTTCGATTTCTTTAATGTCATCAAGGGATAGTAGTTTCATGTCATATTTTTCAAGCTTAGCTAAGTATACTTTGTGCCGTTCGCGAAGTTGGCGAATCGTTTGCTTATAGGCCAGAAGAATGACCTGAGTTCTGATGCGGTAGCGCATAGGACTTCCGGCCATCATATGGGCGACCTCTTCATCAGGCTGGAAAACGATGAAATCCGTATTCGGATAGCGCTCGGTCAAGTGCGACAGAACTGAATTAAAACGCGTTGAAACAAGTGCTTTTATTGTTTGAAGGAGGGCATAGTAGCCGCCCTTTTTGTCGACGGCACCTGGAACCAAGGTTCCAAGAGGCTTCATTGGATCGACGATGAAAATTAATTTGCAATCGCGTTGAATGACTAACTCCAAATTGCAGGATTTGGTGATTTGACCGTCGATAAGATATCGGCCGTTAATGATGGAGGGTTCAAAAAGTAGTGGCAAAGCACAGGATGCATAAATGGCTTCGCTAATCGGCATTTCGTTCGACGGTGCGCTCCCAAAAACGACATGCTCAAAGGTATCCATATCAGTGGCACCAATATAGAGCTCCTTAGACAAGGATTTGAAACTATCCATTTTTCCCGACGCCTCAAAACAATGGCGAATATACTTTCGTAGAGACTCACCCTTAAAAAAACCAGTGGGGATGGCTTTAAGAGTTTGCTCAATCCACCGCGACGGGTCGATGCCAGTCCAAGTGAAACTTTCGCGCAAGAGGCGGGTAATAATACCAGCTCCGGCGAGATCAAATACCGTGCTACTCGTAAACGGATCTATGATATCAGATTTTCCGTGCATAGCTTTGATGACTTCAATAGTCGAAATTCCACCCGCCAGTAAACTGCAAGCTAAACTACCGCTAGAGATTCCCGAGAAAACATCGGCATCTCGTATGGTGCGTCCGGAGATACATCGCTCTAAGGCGTAAGTCACTCCCAACTGGTAGAGGAAACCCTCCATGCCCCCTCCGCTCATCGCGATCCCAACTCGAACATTAGGTATTTCGTTGGAGGTCAAGAGCCCGTGCAGCCAATTTAAAACAACGAGAGTCGTACGTGGCGCAACGCAAACATCTTGGACGTGTACGCGGCCGAGTTGGAAGGCGCGAGTGGCCGAGGGTTGCTGGGATTTACTTTCTGCGTCGCCGTCGAGGATGGCCACAACTCGACTCATGGGGAAAATAAAATCAGGTCCCCATAATTCCGCAAAACTAGAAACATCGCGACGTATTTGCTCCAACGCTTCTTCGGCCGGTTTTCCGTCGGCTCCTCGTTCGTCATAAATTAATAAATCAACGGGGTTTTGCCTAAGGTGAGGTGTCACGGCATTGATGTTGGTTAGCAAATGCAAATGCAAGGAAAGGTTTGGAAGAAGCGGGTGATTGATTTCCCAGCCGAGGCCGATCGAGGAACGGTCTTCAATGGGTCGACCTTTTAACTTCATCACGGCCGAACATATTTTGTCACTTTGACTGAGGGAGGCAACGTAGACAACATATTTGATCATGAGCTACTTCCCTTGTTTTGCGGCTGGCGCTTCGCGAAATTTTGTCATGGCGTCCATAAGGGCGTCTGCACTTGCGAACCCTGTGAGAGCCTGTTTTTTAGCAAGATCACCGGACGCTGGAAGTAGCGTCAACGTAGGAAGTCCAGGTAAATCGAAGCGTTTTTGAATTTCGTCATTTTCATCATTGCTTTCCGTCAGATCAAATTTAAGAGGAATCCAGTTTGCATTGACCTCATTAATGACGGCGGCATCTGCAAACGTCGTGACGTCCATTTTTTTGCAGGCCTCGCACCACTCAGCCCAAGCGTCAGCGATAATGGGTTTTCCTGTTTTTGCAGCTATTTCTAGGGCTTCTTTTTCGGTGTGAATCCATTTGATCGGTTGACTGGCCACGTCAGTGTTGCGAGTGAGGGCCTGTATTCCAAAAAACAGGCCAATGCCCAAGAACAACGTTGGGGCCAAAAATACGGATTTTTTATGGTGCAAAGACTCGGTGAAAATCACCATGGCAGAGAAGCCAATGCCGCCTACGATACCAACAGTGGCGAGCACACTCCAGTAAGGTTTCAAGTAGGTAAATACGCCGTAAAGAGGAATACGCATGAAGTACAAGGAAAGGCCAAACATCACCGATGCGAACACAAGTTTTGTTAATATTTGAACGTGAAAACTTACGCGTATTTTACTAAGTTTTGCGGCACTGGCTCCCAAAAATACATACGGAAGTGCAAAGCCCGTGCTGTAAATTCCCAATAGAGCGATGGCCTCTAGGGTGTTTTGCCGCCCAGCGGTATAGGTTAATAGCGCAGCCAAAATTGGACCAGTACAAGGCGAGGCGACCAGTCCTGCACCCGCACCCATTAAAAATGAATTAAAGGCGCCACCCTTAGTGTTGCCGATCTTGCTGCCGATTTGCTGGAGCCGACTCAAGTCGCCAAAACCCAGCATATTCAAACCCAAGACAAACATGATGACGCCAAAGGATATGGAGACCGCCGGATTAGCGATGAGGCTACCGAATAATGCTCCGCTCATGGCCGCAACCACGCCAAGGGACGTGTAAGTCGCCACAATCCCGAGGGCGTACATGGCTGCACTGGCTAGAGGTCGAACGGTTTGGTGGGCCAGAAGCCTAATGGTAATTGGGATCATGGGGGCGACACACGGAGTTAAGTTTGTGAGAATACCGCCAATGAAGGCGACAAAAAGCAACATGGCAAAACTCATTTGCCCAGCTTTCACTTGTTGAGCAAATATTTCTTCGACACTTCCTTTTGCAGGTTCCCCAGCTCCAGCATTCGGGGCGGACGCCTCAGAGTTGGTATCGGCTTTGATCGTTGCCGGAGTCACGCCAACCATTTCAGCTGGTGACCACGGCACGGGTAACTTATCTGTATGTGGGAACAGGCAAATAACTTTCGTACACCCAATATAAGTGATGCTAATCGCAGCCGTTTCGGGCGCGCCTGCGACTTCCATGACCAGCTCAAAGGCTCCACTAGCATAGACAGAGACGTCTTTATGGGTGATCGGATCGACCTGTGTCGTGGTTTTGGGCGTCACAAGACTCACAATTTTCCAGCCGTCCGAAGGCTCGATATGCAGATTACTTTCGTAAACAGTGAAACCACGCTCCGTGGTCAACGCGAGGGTCATGGTCATGGTGTTTGTGGCAGCCGTAAATCCAGAACCGGCCAAGGTCCAGTGGATCACGTCCGAGGGATTGATGTCGGAGTCGATCTGACCATTCGCTTTTAACGACGGCGAGTCTGCCGCTTCAAGAGCGGTAAGTGGCGAATATCCCTTGTTTTTTACAGATTCTTCGGCTCTCATTGGTGCGGCCGAGACGACCAGCGCCAAGACTGCGCCCAGACTTTGGACGAGCAGGGCGTTATGGCGACGACCCTGGCATTTTGTTAAACAGTCTGTAAGCCTGGAGCTTGATGGCATGTCAGAGTTCCTCTGTCGTGTTCGAGTCTTGGCCCGTGCGTGTTCTGAATGGGCTTTCATATTACGAGTTTAGGCAATATTTGCGAGAATGAACAGGGTTTAAATGGGGATTTTAAGCCGATATCGTAAATTGCAAGAAAATGGTTGACGACTAGGGGTAAAACTCGGTAAATACTCGCTTCTGAATTTAATTATTTGGCCATATTGTTAATCGTTTGCTTAGAATGAATTGAGATGAGTATGCATACCGCTCAGAAATGTGAAGTAAAGTCCCGCCTTAAAAAAGGCGACGAAGTTAAAGTTATCGCAGGCAAGGACAAGGGTAAAACTGGAAAAATCTTGACTGTAGTTCGCAAATACGACCGCGTCGTTGTCGACGGCGTTAATATTGCAAAACGTCATACCAAGCCATCACCACAAAGCCAAGATGGTGGAATCGTCGAAAAAACGGTTGGCATTCATATCAGCAATGTAATGCTGATCGATCCTAAATCTAAGAAACCAACTCGTATTGGTTACAAGGTTGAGGATGGCAAAAAAGTTCGGTTTGCTAAAAATTCTGGCGCTATATTAGCCTAGGTTTTTGGCGGTTCTGATTAAATCTCCTTTTGTGTGTTTGGGTCGCTAGGGTTTTCCTTGGCGGCCTTTTTATTGTAGGTTCAACGGCAGTCATTCAAGAAGACCTCGCTATTTTCTGTATCAAAATGCTAGGATATGATTATCGTCCGGTGCCATTATTTGTATGAAATTTGAATCGAGGATTTAAGTGCCAATTCAAGATATACACAATTACTTGTTTCCTTCGTTTATTGCGCTGGTGATAGGCTTATTGGCTTTGGACCTCGGGGTGTTGAATCGTGGCAGCCAGACTCCGACGATTAAACGGGCTGGATTTTTGACTCTATTTTGGGTGGGCGTAGCCCTACTTTTTAATGGTTGGATTGTCTGGTTCCTTGGTGTCAACGCCGGCCTCACGTTTCTCACGGGTTACGTCATTGAGATGTCTCTATCCATAGATAATCTATTTGTATTCATTTTGATATTTTCTGCCTACAAGGTGGATGAGAAGCTTCAGCACCGCGTTTTATTTTGGGGCATACTTGGTGCACTTGTCATGCGTGCTATTTGTATTTTTGTCGGTGTTGCAGCCTTGCAGCGCTTTGCGTGGCTTGAATTCTTATTTGCCGGAATATTGATAATGGCCGGCGTAAAAACGATTCTAAAAAAAGACAGTGATGCAGAGGATGATCCGACGCAGGGCTTTGTCGCATCGACGATCAGGCGTATTATACCGCTAAAAGCTGAGTTTGTTGGAGACCGTTTTTTTGTGATCGAAAACGGGCGGCGCCTAGCCACGCCACTTTTTTTGGTGCTAGTGCTGGTTGAGATCAGTGACGTGATTTTCGCAGTGGATTCTATCCCTGCAGTGCTTGCGGTAACGAACAATACTTTTTTGATTTACAGCTCAAATATTTTTGCCATTTTGGGACTTCGCAGCATGTATTTCGTGCTGTCAAGAATGGTCAATACCTTTCGATTTTTGGATGTTGGCGTCGGCCTCATTCTGTTATTTATTGGTATTAAAATGGGTCTTGGACATTGGGTGGAGATTCCTGTCGAGTGGGCTCTGGGGACCATTCTCGGTGTTTTGGCAGGTTCGGTCGTCTTGAGTTTGATATTTCCACACACGTCAAAAATTTCCAGCTAATTTGGTGCCGGTGGGGGCCATCGCAGGTTTGGTCACGATCTTACCAGGCAGCCGAGGCTTCGAGGCCGTAGGCCCAGCTGGTGCGTGCATCCGAGGCTAAATGTTGCCAGCGGACCACAGGTTCAAACATATATTTTCCTGCCAGGGCTGGAACTCCAAATCCGACTTGGATATAACTCCATAAAAACGTTTCTTTCGTACTCAGCCGAGAGTCATTTAGGGTGACGGGGGCTGCCGTTTTAACTTTGATGGTTCGCCAATCATAGCCTAAACCTGCGGTTAATGATGGCGAGATGAACCAGTTATAAATGAGGCCCTCTTCTAGGGAAATCTTCCAATCGGTTTCTTCTAGGCGTACGGCTTTGGGCATTTGGGGTTGATCGCTGCTATAACCAAAGCGTGCCCCATGCCGCAACCAAAGTCTTTCGACGGGGAGGGCGGTATACATGAAGCCTGAAATTTCCGGTTCAAAACGATAAAAGTATCTAGCTCCATAGTCCAGCCGGCGTGACCAAATAAAATTGATGCCCGCGGCATAGGTCCAAATTTTAGGACTGGCGTCTGGTTTCAGTTGAGGCTTGGCAGGTTCAGTGGAATCCTTGGTCGTCTCGGTGGACGTCTCGTCAGATTGTGCCTCCAAAATTGGGGTAAGGCAGAGAGAGGCTACGAGGATTAGGGCGTGTAATAGGGGCATGACGGAAGTCCTTTTGTTGGTGACTTGGTTGGTGACTACAGCTCGACCAAAATTAGTCGCACGAGCCTGTTCTGGCTACTGTCGGAAATCCGTGGGTTCCAAAATTATTTTTAAATGCGGTGCACAGTTCTGATTTAAGGTTTGCAGGGGCACGCAATACAAACGCCCGTAAAAATCCGCCAGCAATTTGTCCATTTCGTGTATATTGTGCATCAACCGACAACTGGTCAGCATTTGTGTTTTCAACGGGCATGATCGCCACGTCCATGGCCGTCATATCAGCTTGGCATAACTTCAGGGTGTCAATGACGGCAGTGGCCATTTCTTTTTTGGTAACAGTGGCTTGAAGTGCGGTCT
This sequence comes from Bdellovibrio sp. ZAP7, assembly GCA_945900755.1. Classification (GTDB taxonomy): domain Bacteria; phylum Bdellovibrionota_B; class Oligoflexia; order Oligoflexales; family RGVZ01; genus CAMDKS01. Next base: position 9,793 of record CAMDKS010000024.1, on the reverse strand, counting down.
GAGTTTGAACCAGTGAACGAGCGAACAAAGATCCGATACAATAAAACTGTCCACTGCACGCAGTGGGATCTAGTCCAGCTAAGTCTTCAAAGGTGAAGGTTGTTTTTCCGAAGTCTCGCTCGTCAGCGATCGTTTTGATGTTGATTGAAGAGCGCAAAATATCGGTGCTATTGGTAAAGGACCAACTTATAAAATCAGCGAAGCCTTCATTGACTCCCCGCATGGTCCACTCAGAGCCCCAGCGGTTTGTGGCCTCGAATTTGCCATTAAAAAAACTATAATCGAAAACGAAGTGTCCGAATTCATGAGTGAGCACCTGAAAATTTGCCGCCAGCGGCACGTTTTCAATCGGAGACCTTTGGAAGAGTAGAAATTTTTTGTCACTAGGGCTAAAAGCGGCATTCAATTTCATGCCCAGCGCAATGTCAGAGCCTTTTCCCGTGATTTTAATTTCAGGTTCAAAGAGCATGACATGTTTTCCGCCTGGGATTATGGCTTGAAGTGTCGAGGGTGCTAATCCTGTTTTTTCTTCCAGAGTCGAATAAATTTCGTCTATTTGATAATAGGCCGACAGCATGGCTAGGGTGCTGTAGTCCAACGGTATGGCGGCTCCCGATTTCACATTGTAGCGCAGCCCCGGAGATTCCCCTCCAGTAAAGTTCTCGGACTGCACAATCGAGCCGTTAATTTCTCGGATCGTGAGTGCTCCGCCGCGCCTTATGGTCAAATAGGTGCCATCCAGTTCATTGAAATTGGTCAGTGTTCTAAACTGTTTTTCTTTGAGTTCATACTCTGCGCCACCACTTGAATTGGTTCCAGAAAAGGCGAGAACTACCGCGTTAAATGGACCGGACATTGAGAATTTCTTGGTGCCGCAGGCACACGTCAAAAAACTAGCGGCGGTTACAATTGAAAGCAGGTTTGATTTCATCTTTTTCATATTACCACCTTGTTGTTGCGCTAAGCCAAGGACTGATGCTCGCGGTTAATCCATAAGCGTACAGTCCCCCGAGGCTATAGAGCCAGTCGTCATTACGAAAATCTAGAGACGAACGAAGAATCGCAGCCGTGAGATTCCCACTTCTAGCATCTATTTTTGCGTTGATATTTGCGCCAACGGAATCGGCCTCCATAGACGTGAGTGCGGGCAGCAGAAAATACGTTGATATCGACGCGAGGTCTGTGACAATAAATTGGTAACCGCCACCGAGCGTCAATGTCGAGAGCTGTATATTTGTGTAATTGATGCTCGATTTAGAGCCGAGTTCTAGGCCAAAATGCATGAGCATGCCCTGGGCGGTAACAATGTGACGTGGGGCCAGCTTCCACGAATTATTTGACGTGAAAAGTTGCCAGGATGCCGTGAACTCCTTGGATCCAATATAGCTGCCGTAGACCGTTGCTACGTGCTGCACTGAGTCATTGCCATAGATCAGTGTTCTGGCTTTGAAAGAGAGGCCTCTTGCGCCAAAGAGCCAAGGTAGGGTTGATACCAGTGCATTTGTTCCGACGGTTAGGGTATCGGTGACGCCGTAGTCCACAGCCAGACTGGGTGTAGGGAGGAGTGGCAACATAATGGGAGGAAACTCAACGACGAGTGATCCTTGCTCAGCAAAATTAGTGTCAAAAAATCCGGGATAGCCTTGATTCGGGTTTGAGAATTGACTTGGAGATCCGCTCGTCACCTCACCTCGTTGAGCCATTACCCCCGTGGCGGTGCTAACCATAACCAAAAGTGCGGTTCGTTTTAGACGCGTATCTAATAGTCTCATTTACCCTCCCTTAAAAAACGTCACCGAACCACTGAGTGACATCAATAGTGATTCAAGATCATGAAGCTCCGCCTGATTAAAGTCAAGAGGCAGTAGTAATTCTTCCGTGTGCCCCACGGCTGGAGGCATCGCTAAATGATTGTAGTGTTGCAAAATGTCGATAAGCTTTGGAAATCTGCCGTCGTGACCATAGGGCCCAGTGTCGCGGAGGTTGCGTAGAGTTGGAGTTTTAAAGGCGCCGACGGCCTCGGCACTTTCAGTTTCCAAAAACTCGAGTTCTCGGCAACCTTCGCTCGGAGATTTTTGCGGTAAATATTTTCCTCGGCAATTAAATTCGCTGTTGCGAGCGATGAGCATTCCTTGAGTGCGGCCAAGATCTACATGATCGGTAGCCAGGGCCATGAGTCCAATATTGTGAAATTGCTGATCTGTAAAATGAGACCCCTGGTGGCACAATGTGCAGTTTCCTCGGCCCACAAATAGTTCTAAGCCGCGAAGTTCTGCGGCACCGAAGCCTGCAACAAAAGATGAATTGAGGTCCTCTTTATTAGTTCCCTTATTTTTCTCATTTTTTGCGACGTTATCCGCAAATAAATCAAAGGGAGAATCAGTGGTTTCAATGGAGCGTTCAAATTCAGCGACCGCTCGACCAAAATTGGCAAAGACAATATTGATCTCTAATTTTTGTGCTTCAGGTCGTTGGTCAAAGGGTGTCTTTGGTTCAGGGGCACCGGCAGAGCTAGTGCGAAGAATCTCGACTGGCTGTTTGGACTGACTTTGTGCCGTTTTTAAAACTTGTTTTTGAAAATCTTGGTTACCAAGGGTGGCGAGAGCATAGGCTGCCACCTCGTTTGACACCATTGAGTGTGGCGACGCAGGTAGCCTAACGGCAGGGTCTGTAGGGAGAGCGGCGGGCAAGCGTCCAAACAATTCTTCGTATTCTTTTTTGTAATCGGAGGCGATCAGTGTTGCCACCTGGACGCGACTAAACCCATGCTCCAATGCATTTTCGACGGGGCCCAAAGCTTGTGCTTCTAAGGAGTCGGAACGTCCGTCCCAAAAAAACCATTGTCCAAAATAACTGTTCACAAGGGTGGGCGTATTCATGCCTGTGGTGGCAATGCCCACGGCTGTTACCCGCCCATCTGTAAATGATTTTTCAGGTTGGTGACATGTCGCACAGGAAACTTGCCCGTTGGCACTCAACTTTTTGTCGAAGAAAAATCTTTTGCCGAGGGTCATTAATGCGGTTGATTTTTTATCGGCGGTGCTGCCTGTGCTTGGATGACGAAGGCGCATGTTGGAGATCGCAATTTTGACGGCCTCTTGAGAGAGCGGCTGGGCTCGGGCGCTTTTTACTTGAGAAGCTGGGCGCCAAGAAAAATAAACAATAACGGACAGAATCGCTAAGCCTACTAATCGATTTGCGAATTTGCGTGGAATCATGGGACTAGCTGATCGTCCTCGTTAAGGGGGTGGGTTGCGTGATCCATCCAAAGCCAGAGGGCTCGACCCCACGGAATAAACAGAAATGACGTGATACCTGCAAAAGCAGCCGGTATGCCGGCCACCACAAAATCTCCGGCATCACTATATTTCCATACCATGATGGCCCCACCACCCATGGCGGTTACGGCAGCGAATCCGTAATTCAACATCTGTGCGGCCCCAGCAAAATAACCGATTTCTCGAGTGTACTTGTAGTTGCAGGGCACGCATCCGACGTCGAATTCGATGAAGCAGCCTTTCTTTTGTAGTCGAGATTTCCCACAATACGGGCACCTCAACAGTAGTGCGGGTAACAGCTTTAGCCGTGGGCGACGAAAAGATGAGGTACCTTGGCTTGCTTTTGCAGTTGAATTTGAAGTAGGCATGGTGACACCTCGTTGACATTAGTGGGAAGATGGATCATAGCATAGTAGAGAAGGGTGGATGCATGAAAACAATCCGCAAGCCGTTAGACGTTGGAATTTGTCAGGGCAGCCTCACGGGGCTGCAAAAAAAGAGCGCACTAGGGTTTGCTTTTTTTGTCAGCCTTTATATTGTTTCAGGGTATGCATTTGGCCAAGAAATGAACATGAGTGGAAACATTGGTGGTCATAATCTAGACATTCGCCTCGTTCCAAACGACGTGACCTGCACTCAGATTCGCGTGATCGAAGTCGGCAAATTATTTTGCGCGCGAATGTCGATCACAGGCCTTAATTCCTTACAGCTCAACGAACTCAAGGTCGAAAAGTTCGACGCTACGATGCCCCAACATCGGCACGGTATGGTGACTCGTCCGTCCATAAAATTGGTGCAGTCTGGCGAATACTTGATCGAGGGTCTAAAGATGCATATGGCTGGTGAATGGAAATTTACCATCCACCTAAAATATAGAAATGATCGATTGCAAGTTGCGATCCCATTGAAACTTTGAGACAATTCTTGACGTTAGACCAAACTCACGGTTATTATTTATATTCATAAGCTAAGAATATAGATTTTAAGTTTTTGAGTTTCTTATTTTGATTTTGACTAGAATTGACTATTATCAACGTCCACACAGCAGGTGTCATCAATGCAGTTACCTCCTTTTGACGAACTCAAGTACAAATTCTTTGACGTTAATTGGGATGCCCCCATGAACACGATCTCTGGCCTGACTAATTGGGGCAAGGATGCGAATCACGTCTACTGGATCACCACGGTCCTTTGTTTTTTGGTATTTTTTGCCGTAGCTATTCCATTGATCTACACCCTGATTCGGTTCAAAGATAAGCCTGGGGATGAAACCCCACCCGCACAGTTTCACGGTAGTACGACCTTGGAGATCATGTGGACGGTTATTCCTGTGATTCTATTGATTTTTATTGCGGTTCCTACTTGGCGAGTTTTATTTAAATATGCTCACGCTGAACCTAACGCTTTAGAAATTGAGGTCATCGGTCACCAGTGGTGGTGGGAATTTCGTTACCCACAAAACGGTAAAGTTATATCGGCCGGCGAGCTGCACGTCCCGGAAAACACCCCACTTCATTTTAAGCTTTGGTCAAATGATGTGATCCATAGTTTTTGGGTCCCTAAGTTTGGCGGTAAAGTAGATGTTATGCCGACCGCATTCAATAAAGAGACAGGTGCGCCTTCCGCATTCAACACTCTCAATATCTCTAGTCCGGCACTAGTTGATCCCAATAAAAAAGGTGGAGAACACTATCAAGGTCAGTGCGTGGAGCTTTGCGGCGCATCGCACGCGTTGATGAGGTTCAACGCGGTGGTTCATACCAAAGCGGAGTTTGAGGCGTGGACACAAACTGTAAATACTCCTCCTAAAGTCGAGACTAGATTAGCCGCAGAAGGCGAAGAGGTGTTCGCAAGATGCCAAGCGTGTCACACGATTGCAGGCACTCCTAGCGAGCAGATTCCTGGCGATAAAATCGGCCCGAACCTCTCAAACTTCGGTAGCCGGAAATATATGGCCGGCGGAATACGACTGAATACACCTGAAAATCTTGCGATTTGGTTGCGTGACCCCGCATCGTTGAAGCCTGGCACTCTGATGCCAAATCTAGGATTAACGGAGAAGGAAATTGCGGCGGTATCGTCGTACCTGCGACTTTCTACAGTGAAGACATACTAAGTTCTGTATTTTTGTGCGTTGTATGACGGCATTAAACTTGTTCACATGAGACTATGATTAAGGACCTACGACCGATGGCAAAATATCTTCCCAAAACTGGAATTATCAGCTGGCTAACAACCGTCGACCATAAGCGCATTGGCATCTTGTATGCACTTGCAGCTTTGTTTTTTTTAGTAGTAGGCGGGGTCGATGCCATATTGATGCGTACTCAGCTTATAGTTCCGAACAATACATTTATCACCGGTGAAATTTTTAACGGACTGGTGACGATGCACGGAACGACGATGATTTTCCTTGTGGTGATGCCACTCTCAGCCGCCTTTTTTAACTTTCTAGTGCCACTGATGATTGGAGCGCCGGACGTTGCATTTCCTCGTTTAAATGCGTTGAGCTACTGGGTTTTCTTATTCGGCGCTTTGTTGCTTAATACAAGTTACCTTGTCCAGCAGATTCCTGCGATGGGTTGGTTTGCTTATGCGAATTTAACTGAAAAGCAGTTTAACCCCACTCACTCGGTAGATTTTTGGGTGCTTGGCATTCAGGTTGTTGGACTTGCTTCGCTGATTGCTGCCATCAACTTTTTTGTCACTATTTTGAACATGCGTTGCAAGGGCATGACCCTTCTTAAAATGCCACTTTTTATTTGGGCGACTTTGGTGACCCAGGTGCTTTTGATTCTTGCGCTGCCAGTGATCACCATTGCCCTTGTCATGATCTCATTTGACAGAAACTACGGTACCGGATTTTTTAATCCAGGTTTAGGCGGTCAGGTTATTATGTGGCAGCATTTATTCTGGATTTTCGGCCACCCAGAGGTGTACATTTTAATTTTGCCAGCGATGGGCATCGTCTCAGAAATTCTAGCGACCTCGGCCCGTAAGCCTCTTTTCGGGTACTCGGTCATGGTTTACAGCACGTGTGCCATTGGATTTCTAGGGTTTGCCGTGTGGGCCCACCATATGTTTACGACTGGTCTTGGGGCGTGGGCGCAGGCGTTGTTTAGTGCGGCGACGATGTTGATTGCTGTGCCTACAGGTGTAAAAATCTTCAACTGGATTTCAACACTTTGGGGCGGGAAAATCCGCTTTAATACCGCATCCATGTTTGCGATTTCGTTTGTTGCTATGTTCACGTTAGGTGGACTTTCTGGCATTATGCACAGCTCTCCAGTGATCGATACGCAGCACCAGGATACTTATTTTGTGGTGGCCCACTTCCATTATGTGCTTTACGGCGGTGCGGTGATGGGACTCTTCGGCGGTATTTTTTACTGGTTTCCAAAAGTCACTGGTCGGATGTTAAATGAGATGCTTGGTAAGACTCAATTTTGGTTGTACATGGTGGGATTTAACTTAACATTCTTCCCCATGCACTTTCTTGGACTAGAAGGCATGCCGCGCCGTATTTTTACCTATGCTCCCGACATGAATTGGAACTTCTGGAACTTCTGTGCGACCATTGGAGCCTACATCACAGCCGTGGGTGGACTTCTATTCTTCTTTAATTTTTGCATCTCGCTAAAGTGGGGCAAGAAGGCGCCTGCTGATCCGTGGGATGGCCGTACACTAGAGTGGTCGATCTCGTCGCCTCCACCTGAGTATAACTTCGCTCATCCGCCCGAAGTCACCCAATTAGATGCTTTTTGGTACCAGAAGTACACCCACGACGGCAAGCGTTTGCCATTGGCTCCAGAGCGTCCCTTTGATCCGAAATCAATTCATTTACCAGACCAAAGTTTCTGGCCGATTCTTCTTGCCGCAGGCATTACGACGATCGCCTCTGGGTTTGTCGTGTCGGATCACGGTGTTTTTATTTCCTTGTGTGGTCTAGCCATCACCGTAGGCTCGGCTTTTGGCTGGGCTTACGAGGCTCCTTGAATACTATGCCGTAGTTTTTTAGTGATTTGAATTGAACGTTTGGAACGCTACCTAGGGAAAAGGGGAGATAAAAATTATGAGTGAACAGGCTCACGGTCACCACCAGTCGACAAACATCGAGAACCGCAAGTTTGCGATGTGGGTACTTATCGGCTCGGAGTGTTTCTTGTTTGGGACGCTAATCGCCAACTACTTGATCAACAAAGGTCGTTCCTTGTCGGGACCTTCGCCTCAGGAAGTCTATAAGATTAACGTCACCACGCTGTCGACCTTCGACCTTTTGATGTCCTCGGTAGCGATGGTACTAGCGCTCCACTACTGCAAAGAGAAAAGTCTGCGCAAATTTCAGTTTTGGACGGCGATGGTTGTGGTTGGCGGCCTTATTTTCTTAGGCTTTCAGTACCACGAATTTTCCACGTTCGTTAATGTCGACGGCCTTGGGCTTTCCACCAATATTTTTGCATCGAGTTTCTATTTGCTCACGGGATGCCACGGTGCTCACGTAACGGTAGGGGTGCTTTGGATGTCTTCTATTTTGGTGACATCTCTCATTAAAGGGGACAAATGGTTTAATAGTGATGTGATCGAAGTCGCGGGCCTTTACTGGCACTTTGTTGACGTGGTGTGGATTATTATTTTCACATTCGTTTATTTGTTCGTCTATATTTGAAAGGAATTAACCAATTATGTCATCAAGTCACCACGCTCCAGCACACGCCGGCCACCATTCCGATCATCATGAAGAGCATGCTCACGCAGGTCCAAAGCTTTATTGGATATTTGCAGTTGTACTCTGCTTAATTACATTGGGCGAATGGGCCATTTTTCAGTATAAATCAGAACTAGGGGTGTCTGATGGCCTGATGGTCACAGTGCTCGTGATCGCCTCCATTGTGAAATTCATTATGGTTTGCGGCTGGTATATGCATCTTCGTTATGATAACAAAATTTTAACTTGGATTTTTGTATTCTCAGCGTTTTTGTCGATGGGTGTTTTTGCGATCATGAAACTTTCGTTGCCAACGGGCAATTAGGCCATTCTATCGTGATTGAATCACTGTGAATTCTTTTGACCTATTTTCTTCCACGGCTGAGGCACACAATCTTTATGATCCGTTGCCGGCTGACACGTTTGAGCTCAAGTGGATTTGGGATCCGGCTTTATTGTTGTTTGTGCTGCTTGGGATTTTATATGTACGAGGCCTCCGTGCTTTTCGCGGCCCACTGCCAGTAAAACCTTGGCAGATTGGTCTTTATTTCCTGGGAATCACGATCATTGTCGCAGCCTTGTTGCCGCCGATTGATCCGCTAGCCGATCAGCTTTTTTTCGTGCACATGATTCAACACTTGATGATCACCAATATCGGCGTGCCGCTTATGATGTTTGGGGTCCCATTTTTCATTTGCGTCCGAGGCATTTCTCCGGGAGTGCGCCGCAATGTTTATTTTCCCTTGGTGCGAAGTCGCCCGCTGCGCTGGCTGTTTAACCTTGTAAGTCGCCCCCTCGTAAGCCTATTTTTGTTCCAAGCGGCCTATTGGTTTTGGCACGTTCCATATTTCTACAACCTAGCTCTTCTCAACGACGCTTGGCATCTAGTCGAACATGCCACGTTTTCTATTGCCAGCATTCTTCTCTGGCGAAACATCATTGACCCCTACCCGATGAAGTCCCCTCTAAAACTTCCCGTCAGGATGCTCTACATGATGGGCCTGATGGCGGCCAACGTGATCTTGTCCGCATTCCTCTCGTTTAGTGACGACGTCTGGTATGCCTACGTAGGCCGTCCTATCCCTGCCTGGTGGAGCGAGTGGTCGCACCTCGACGATCAGCGACTTGGAGGCCTGCTCATGTGGGTGCCCGGAGAATTTATCGATTTTTTCGTCGTAACGGTGATCTTTGCTGTTTGGTCCAGTGGCGTTAAGAAAAAGGAGGAAGCAGCCCGCCTTCGGGCGGCCCAGGACAGTGCTGCGGAGCCTGAAAAATCCGCGGAAATGGCTGGAACTTAAGCGATTTCAAGAACCGGTGATTTTTGGTCACGGTTTCTAAAAAATGTCTCAGGACCAGCAAATACTATTGACACCCCTCGGCCCCTTCCGTATAACAATCCTCTTGCTGACGCTGAAAAGCGTACGCGGCATCCTAAGCGGGGTGGTAGTTAAGTTGGTTATAACGCCGCCCTGTCACGGCGGAGGCCACGGGTTCAAGTCCCGTCCATCCCGCCATTTTGCGAAAATAAGAAAGCCCTGGCTCTATACGGAGTCGGGGTTTTTTGTTTCAAGGCATCGAGAGTTTAAATGGATGAGTAGTCTGTGAACAATATCATGGAATCTACAAATCCAAAAAAACTGCGGGCCGAACTCAAAGACTATCTCGATCTTGCTGCGTCGGAGCCAATCAGAATTCAGCGACGAACCGGTGAAAATTTTATTTTAATGAGCGAGGACACTTACGCGTATTTGCAAAATGAAATTGTTTCGCTGCAGCGTCGCCTCTTAGGTATGTCACAAGCCGCGGAAGG
>CAMDKS010000023.1 GCA_945900755.1 Bdellovibrio sp. ZAP7 | reverse complement strand
AAAGTGCTAAAATTACTCAAAATAGATGGGGAAAATCATCGAATTCTGAAGAAATTCAGTTTGCATATACTTGGTCAGGAATTTATAAATAACCTTAATGGCTTGGCCCACTTAGCGTTTAGCGATCCACGCCTTGCTTGCGGTCATAGGGCGCGTTTCACACACGGATGTATTTCGATTGAATACAATTTAATTGCATCCAATTTAAATGCATGGTATGCCCTGATCGTCACTAAAAGGAGACCAATGTGGATATTCCATTAGAAAATCATCTCTGCTTTAAACTCTACGTGTCGTCACGTCTGATTGTGAAGCTGTTTGCCGAGTCCATGTCCACGTTAGGACTAACTTATCCAAAATATTTGGTTTTGGCGGCACTTAGTGAACAGAACAATCAAACAGTCACTGAACTTGGTCAAAAACTTCACCTCGACTCGGGAACTCTATCTCCGCTTTTGAAGTCTCTAGTGACCGATGGCTTTATTGTACGCAGGCGCCCTGAAACTGATGAGCGAATTGTTAGCAATTCTATTACGGAAAGGGGACGGCTTGTAAGAGGAAAAGCTACGGAGGCTTCCTACAATATCTTTTGCGAGACAGGAGTTTCTTTTGACGCGCTCAATTCCTTGCGGGTGGCCATGGATGATTTTATTTTGAAGTGCCAGTTAATGCAAGATGTTCAAGCTGAGGTTAAAAGTTTGAAAACAGCGAGTAAACCAAAAAAAATGACGCCGACTTTGAAACGAACAAATAGAAAAGTAACACCACTGTCAAAAGGAGAATTCAATTGAATCCTTCTACAAATCAATCCATAGATAGTGCTTGTTCGGCGTTTTCTGCAGAGGATCATCAAACGTGGAGTATATTCTTTCACGAAATTGAAAAGATGTTTCTAAAGTTTGGAGAATTGGTGCATCCATTCTACCGCGATAATTTCAGCTGCCTTTGGCACCTTCCGAGCTTGCTTAGTCCCGATTATCGCAAGCTCTTGGCTAGTTGGTCTAAGGAGGCCTCCACTGAACCGGTAGGCCAAGTTGATTTGGCACACTATCATCTCAATAAGCTGATTACGCAGTCGCAAGACAATATATCTGGCGTCACGCTTGAATATTTAACGACTGCTGCAAAGCTGGTCGACTATTTTATCAAAGCAAGTCCGAGTTCCATGCATGTCTTCGACAAAACCTATTTTTGGATCTTTGAATTCGGCGTTATCGAGCATTTGGGACAGCGTAAAATCCTCGGGGCTGGACTGCTCTCCTCCCTAAGTGAATTTAGTAAATTTGCTTTGGGAATTATCGAAACAAGACCACTAAATCTCGATACGATATTGGCACCGACCAATATATCGTCCATTCAAAATGAGTACCTCGTGGTCGACAATGTTTCTCAATATTTTGATGTCATAAACGCCGTCACTGAGTCCACCTCAACAACTGTACCTAATCATGAAGTTCGCCATGCCATTCAATGATCTTCAATCACAAATTATTGCCTTGGCTGCATCATCAGCGTCACTAGAGCCAACACCAGCAGAGCGGTCGACATGGCAAGTGGCTGCAGACAAACTCGTTGGTGACTTCATTGATCGGCTTCCAACGCTAAAAATGTTCTCGCCATTGCAGCCAATGACTCTTGCCGATTTTGACCGAGAGGTGGCCCAAAATCTTTCCCCAGAGCTCCTTCTCGCCGCTGTGAAAAATGGCCTAACTCAGGTCGGTATCTTGACGGGCGGGGCAGGCCACCTTGGATTTATTCCTGGTGGCGGCCTATATCTAGGCGCGGTAGCCGATCATTTTGCGGCCGCTATCAATGCATTCACTGCCGATGCTTTTTCGTCTCCCATTGCAGTACACATTCACAATCAGGCAATAAGATGGCTTGCCAATTTGATCGGCTACAACGAATCCTCCTGGGGAGATATCACTTCAGGTGGCTCGCAGGCGACGCTTACAGCTCTATGTGTGGCACGCGATGCTTGCGGTATTAAACCACGAGATTATGCCATCACGTGTGTCTACCTCGGCGAGCACACCCACCACTGCTGTAGAAAATCCCTCGATATTCTTTTTGCCGGGGACATACAAGTTCGAGAAGTACCGTCGATTAATCACGTAATGGATCATGCGAGGCTTGCCAATCAGATCGCAATCGATATTGAGAATGGATTGAAGCCATGGCTCATCGTGGCCACTGGGGGGAGCACAAATTTAGGCCTAGTAGATCCAATTTCTGAAATAGGTTCCGTGGCCCAAAAGCACAAAATGTGGCTGCACGTTGACGGTGCCTACGGGGGCTTCTTCAAACTGTGCCCAGAAACTTCAGCGCTATTTTCTGGACTCGCTGAGGCCGACTCTGTTGTCCTGGACCCGCACAAAGGGATGTTTCTACCCTACGGCTGCGGTGCCGTCCTTTTCAAGGATGGCACACATTTAGGTCGTGCGTTTGCCGCCACCGGGTCGTACCTCCAAGATCGCAATGGCGAACCGAATATGTTGCGTTCGCCGATGGATTATTCCATGGAGTTGACCCGGCCGTTTCGCTCACTACGATTGTGGTTATTTATCAAAGTCTATGGCGAAAATATTTTGACCAATGCATTAAGCGAAAAATTACTACTGGCTCGCTATGCATGTAAACAAATTTCAGCCATCGAAAACATCGTGATCACAAGCCCCCTAGATCTATCAATCTTCGCCTTTCATTTTGAACCGCCAACTGGTGATTCCCGTGACCGCAACGTCTGCACTAAGGAACTTCTGCGCAGAATCAATTCCCATAGTGAGGTCTTTCTTACCTCGACACTAATTGATGACCTTTTCGTAATCCGAGTTGCCGTGCTGTCGTTTCGAACCCATATCGAGACCATAGACAGCTTGATTGATATCGTTTCCCAAGAATCACGTTTACTCGCCCAAAATTTGGAATCCTTATGAGCAATATTAGCTTGTAAGTGCGTTTAATTGAATTTTTCTTCCGTCTCACTAACAGATCCGTCACCTTGGCTGTGCTTGCGTCACCTCATCGAGAGCAGACGATTCAGCTACTTATCCACCAATTCTGCGCACGCGAGCCCTTGTGCCGGATTCTCGGCCTGCAGATTCACGAAATTGAAAATGTTTTTAGTACACAAGTCGATTACTTTATTACACAGGGGCTAAGCACCGTTGCGGTCGATCGCAAAGGCGACGTATGTGGTGTTCTGACTGTCGAAGATCATTGTTCGCGATTTGCTCCCGCCCCCGGCCGTATGGACGTAACGCTTCAGATTATAAACGATTTACTTGATTCACTCGTGCTGCCTGCTTCTCTGGAGCCGACTCAAATGGGTGAGCTCTACTATTGCGGATTGGCTGCAGTTGCTCCTGGGCATCGACTCAGCGGCGTCATTTTATTAATGATGATTTTTAAGAATTATTCCCATTTGAAGGCAAAAGGTTTCCGTCGAGGCTACGCAAAGGTGACCAACGCTCGAATTGGAATTCAATTAGAGAAACTCAACAGGATCTTTCGGCGAAACATTTTCACGCCCATTTCCGAAATTTCCCCCGCAAATTTTATGGTGCAAAATAAATTTCCGTTGGCTACTTTTCGCGGTACAATCAGCTTAATAACTTGGTTGCTGCCAGCTTAGTGTCCTGGCAAAGTGGTTTTCTCGTCCAAAAATCCGTAGATGCCCTCGTTGCGCCAAACAGCTTTCACATAGTCACGTGTTTCTGAGTACGGGATTAGCTCAACGAACAGGAGAGGATCATCCACCAGTCTCCGAGCGATCCAATTATCGGCAGCCTGTGGACCTGCATTGTAGGCCGCAAAAATTTGCCCGCGATTGGATAGAAAACGAGTGGTCAGCTCCCGAACAAATGTGGCGCCGAGGCGAATATTTACATCTGGACGAATGAGTCCGTCAGGAATGGTCACCGCCTTGGGGTCTGGAAACCCAGCAGCCGGCAGCAATCGACGCGCTGTTGGGGGAGTAAGCTGCATGAGACCCCAGGCATTGGCCCCACTCTTTATGTCCACTTTAAAACTAGATTCTTGACGGGAAATTCCTAGTAAAATACTAGGGTCGACACCTAATTCTATTCCAATGTCGTGGTAGGTTGAAAAATATGGACGCGGAAAATAAACCAACATTTGTTCAGGTCTTTTCCTCCAAAAATCGGGATCTTTCGAAAGTTTTGTGGTCGTAGAAATAGCATTGATCCAATTTCCAGAGGCCCCATATAATCGTGAAACATATAGTCCCCATATCGCCTCACGCTCACCGCCACTAGCTACATCAAAGGTCTTCTGAAGTTCCTCAATGGCAAATCCAGAAAACTGTGTCATTCCTAACGACGTAAAAATTTCGGCGCGTCGTAATAAAGGACCACGAACTGAATCGGACCTCAAATCGTCTATGTTTACTTTTTGCCAGTTTTCAAGTGCATTTCGCAGTGATTTAGCATTTTTAAACGGCGACGACCAATTGAACGTCTGATCCCCATCCGTTTGCCGTAAACCGACGACGCTATAGAAACTTAACGGGAAGTCGGAAGCCAAAGATTTTCGAAAAAAGGCGGATTCGGTGGTATTACCTAGTTTTGATTGTGCCTGTGACGCCCAAAACATCAATTGAGGCTTCAGCCGCTCGTCTTCCGTTTCAGTGAGCATCTCTTCCCATATTCGCCTCGCCTGATCAAATTCTCCGGCTAAATAGCGATACACTCCCTGACTCCATCGCAGTCGGACTTGCCATTCAAGCGGAATTGTCGGCTGCTCGAGGCCGATGCCAGCAACTCTAAATGCCTCATCCCAATCGCGAGCGTCGACAGCAATCCGGAATGAAAGCAAATGATAGGTTTCGGCCATTTGACCGGCAAAATTGTTTTTTTGGTCGAGGCTCAAAGTAAATGATTGGATCAAAACCTTTGACAAATAGTCGAGAACATCCTCAGCAAAAATTTTGGCCGCCACGCCATCGCCCACCACCGCACGGGCTCGCACGGCCCACAGAGTGTCATCAATACGCCTTTGTTCAAATTCTGTACGAGAGATCCCGAGACTCCGCTCGGTCAGGCTCGGCTCTTGCCACACCTTCATAAAATTCATGTACAAAGGAGCTACGGACTCTCTCTCTCCCTGATCTCGTCGCATTTTTATAATTCTAGAGTATGCCTCAAGTGCAAGAGGACTATACCTTGGACTAGATGCTAATCTAGGTGCGACGTCTGACAAGATTTCAATGGCCTTTGCGGCATTTCCGCTACACTGCCCAATTAGTCCATCAAAATATAAATTCACGTCAAAGCTTAGCCCCGCTCGCCACACATCCCAGCCACTTCCATATTGAGCCTTTCCTCGACACACCTCACCAGCCAGGCGAACTAAAACTGGATCCTGCAAACTAAGGCCAACCGTCGTAGGGGCGTTCGTGCCTGCGGTTCCAACCGCCACTTCTGCTTCAATATACTGTGCTACTTCTCGATCTAAAATACTATTGATTCGATCCTCTGATTGGAGACTGCGATCCACCATCCACGGCGACACACTCCCAGACTTGGTTTCAGCCAACACAAGCTTTGCCAACTCAATGCGCTTAATCTTTCGTCCGAGACTTTTGGTATAGACTTTAAGCCAACCGTTAAACGCCAACTCCCCAAAGCGTCCTTGCGCCACTTCTAAGGCGCGATACCATGACTTTACAGCAGCATCAACATCACCACGGGCATCAGCATGCCTAGCCTCAAAAATGAAGGCAGCGTCGCGAACAAGTTCCTTATCGCCTCTATTCTGCTTGACGTAAGCTTTGAGCGCCTCTTGATCCCGAGCAAACCCACCGTCGACAACAGGGGTAGGAGTGTACGGATCTAGGACAATCGGAATCGGCCGACGATTCGAGGCACATGACTGTAGTGCCATTAAAAATCCAATTATGTAGTGAAACTTTTTCAAATAAATTTTTACAACCTGTTATTTTATATTTGTCATACTAAAAACCCTTGGCATCGATGTCTCAGCGGACAATATCAATAGGGATTCATCCGTTGTAAAATCTAAATATTGGGTCAAATACTCATTTTTAGAGGCGGACCATTTTTTTTTGGAGGGCAAATCCATCAGTTCTATACTCCCATCCGAAAATCCGACCGCATGCTTAGTCGCAGTCCCTGCAAAACTAGTTATAATCCTCGTCCCAATGACCGGAACAACCTGCTGCCGCACCATTTTCTTGTCAAACATGATGATCGCCTGCCTCGCCCAGGCCACATACCATTCTCCAGATTTTACGATGCCTAACAAGGGAGATTTCGCCGTATAGATCAATTCCTTATGTATTTTCGAACCCTTAATCGACAATTGAAGAATCTCTTGGTTATGAATCGCCAGTAACGAACTGCTTCCGTCACCAACCCTTGATGCCATGGTCATAGGAAATCGTGGGTTCAGCTCTAGTTTGTCACCGCCTGCGGCGATCAACTGTTTTGAATCGAAAAATAGAATAAAAATCCCACAGTCCGTCATCAAAAATAAACTGTGTTCATCGCTTGGTCTAAAGGGCGAGACCTTTTTGGGACTGCATTTTATGTCAAAACGACCGTCAAATCGGCTCCAAGTTTTAGTGGCTAATTCAAAGGCCCAAGCTCCGCTGCTATCAATTCCATAGATCAATTTATTTGACGCATACACAAGCTGCAGCGAATTTACAGTCTCGCTGGGAAGCACAACCCGTGACATTGCCCCATCACGCAGACTCCACTTCCAAAGGTGGCGTTCACCCACTATCCATAAATCATTAGTATTGGAATTTACGACCGCACGGCCTCTAGGATGATCCGACAATAGTGACTCATTTTGCATGGCGGACGGTCTAATTTCATCCCATTTGAGGGACGAGAATGCACTGTTTTTAGTGGTTGAGGCCACGATTTCACTGGCAGACTCGGCCTTAACTATGCCGACGTGAACCAAGCCACCGGCTAGAACGAGCATCACAAACATCATTTTTTTTGCTTGGTGTCTCAAAGTTAGATGCCTCAGGTAGACGCCTCAGTTATTGCGTCAATTACATTAGATAGTATGAGTGAGTCGTCGATTCTTGACGACTTCAATCGTCGATCAGCCTCGGCACAAGACATTAACCCTTCAACCCCACGAACCAATGCTCCACGTTCAATTTGTTCTCGGGCAAAGCGTGACAAAATACCCGTGATCGCAATAGGGGATTCGCCTCGATTCATAAAGTTCTCAGTCATGAGATGGGCACTTGCTGAACGCCGATTTCTTAGTAAATGGAACAAATCAAAAACAGCATCTTCACGAAGGCTCCCAAGAGATCCCGCAATATCAGCCGATGTAAGATGCCTTTTTTGTCCTGCGAACTGCAGCGCAATAGTGGATATGGCATTTTCAATCTTACCAAGATCCAACCCCATCGCACTTAAAAGCAATCGCAGCGCGTCATCATCAAGTTCTAAGCCAGCACGCCGTAAAAATATCTCCGCTACCTTTGAATATTCTACCGCCCCGACAGGCTCAACGGAATGAATGACCACGCCTTGGAGTCTCGTTATCTGTTTTTGCATATCAGCCGTGAGCTTGTCTGCACACTCTAAAATCATATGCGATTTTATCGCTGCCGATGAGGGAATGGCGCCTAGCCATCCGGCTAGACCCCGCACAACACCTGCCCGACGAAAGATATATAGAGCCTCAGGCTCAAATAGACTGACTAGCGACCAATAACTTTGAAATTTAGCTTGATCCAACTCTGCGGTCTCAATGGACTGAGGCTCACCAATATCCAATTTCTGCCAAGCCGATTTAATCGCTTGGCAGGCCTTTAATTGTAAATAATCGGAACTTCCGGTCACCACAATTAGACGAGGAATCTCTGCAGATTCTTTTGCCTGTATCACTAATTTCAAAGCGGCAATGAAGCTTTGGTAGTTTGGAGCCGTTATATATTTTGCAGCCAATGCACACATCCTCTGTCTCTATTAGAGCAGACTTACTTCTTTTTAGTGGAGCGACGGGCTGTTTTGACCAGACGCTCGGCAAATTTACTGGTCGAGCGTTTACGCTTGACCGCTTTTTTTCTCACAACTCTCCGTCTAAGTCCTCGCATAGAGCTGCGGTTGTAGTCCACAACAAAGTGCCAACCCATGGCTTTCTCAAGGGATTCTAATTCACGTTCGACCTGCTGTAGTTCAACCAGTGGATCAGATCCATCTCGAATGACTAATTTCAATTCCGGCTGCACGCCTCTTTTTAAGGCGATGCCCTCTACTGTTCCGCGGCGAGAACGATTGAGAGCCACCGCCAAACGCAATACACCAGCTAAAAATTCTACGCGTTCAAACTCCGGCTTAGGCAATCCCTCAGCTTCATTTTGATTGTATTTTGGCCCAGCTTTTCGGTGGTGGAGAGCGACCAATGCAATGAGATGGCGTTCGTCTTGGGTAAATCCCAAGACTCTGCCGTGATTCAAAAGGTAATAGGAATGCTTGTGATAGCTTGTTTGCGATATAAATTTGCCGGCCTCGTGAAGCCACGACGCTATGTGCAACAGCTCTCGATCCCCGAGCCATTGCTCCTTTGCCTTACCTGGGTGCAAATGATTGGCCAATTTATCGAATATCTGAAGCGCTATCATGGAAACATTATCGGCATGCTTGATATCTATGCCCCAACGCTCGCCAAGTTGTTTAACACTATCCCAACGGAAATCACGAGCTCGCCCAACTCGTTCACCGCCCATACGGCGGTAACTATCGACAACCACACCTTCGCGAAGTCCAAAAGAAGTGATGGTCCACTCCTTAACGTTAAAGATGCGCGAAACATCATACATAATAGCCGCTCCCGCCAAAATAATATCTGCGCGTGCGGCGTCAACACCTAAAACATTGTGAATTCGACTGGGTGTTTTTAGCTTTTCCAGAGCACTCATCAAGGATTGGAGATCCTTCACTGAGAGCTTATATCCATTTTCATCCGCCAAAGCCCGTTTACGAAATAGGCGACTATGCATAACCGCAATAGCTTTGGCGGTACCTGAGGAGGCAATCGCTTTCTTGTATGAGCCAATGGCAACCTGACTAGCCAAGGGTTTCAAACGAAGATCTATGTACTCATGGAGCCTACGGATCGAAGACTCGGTTGCGGGCTTTTCTTTAAAATGCTTGGCGGTCAAAGTCACGGCTCCAAGCTTTACACTGGTGACAAATTTAATGTGCTCACCGCGCGCTAAGATAATTTCCGTGCTTCCGCCCCCGATATCCATGCCAAGACAGGTGGAATTTTCGATTGGCAACGAATAACGCATTCCAAGGTAAACCAACCTGGCCTCCTCAACGCCATCAATCAGTTCTATTTTTACTCCGGTCTTTTCAAAAATCTCGTCCATTATTAGTTGATGGTTTTTCGCCTCACGAAAAGAATGCGTGGCCACAGCTCGGATGACTGCACCGTAGGCCCCAGCAATTTTTGCCATGTGCGCGACTGTACGCAAGGCGCGTTTTTGCCCTTCTGCCGACATGTTTCCATCTGGCAAAAGAAATTCACCCAACCGAACTCCAATTTTATCAGTATCCAAAATCTCTAAATGGCCAACCTTGTCCATGCGCGCCACAATTAAATGGATCGAATTGGATCCAATGTCAATTGCGGCGACAGTGCCTGCCTTTTCAGTGGCTGAGCGAGCATACATGTATCGGCTTCCTAACCATGCGAAAAATGCAACCGCACCGAATTCCAATCTTTGACTAAAGATCCTCTAAAATTAACATATTACTTCGACAGGGGCTAGACACTTACGGCGACCTTCGCTAGATTAATCCAAAGAAGTTAACCTATTCTATGAGATTCCGGTCTCAGTTCATTTTTTAATCGAGGCAAACTCTCATGCAAAAATTAAATCTCAGCACTTTAACGTCAAAGAGCATCGCCATTCTTATCGGAATGGGCGCCACTTTGATCGCCTCACATTGTGGATCAGATTCGAAAACCCTCACTCCCGACAGCCAGAGTCACCGCACAGGGAGAGCTAATACAAGCACAGCCCCTACCTATTTGGACGCCAGCGCAAGACTAAGCGCAAACGGCAACAGCATGGTATTCACGTCAGGCCGTGACGGAGGAACATCACGCATCTATAAAACCACGTTTGCTAGTGATTCGTGGGCTGCCCCCAGCAAGCTGTCAACGAGCTCTGGCATGACCGCAGAAAATATTGCAAAAATTTCCCCCGACGGAACCTATGTCTTAGTTCAAGGTGCGACAGCCACTGGCCAAGTTTTAAGTTTCTGCGTATTTGCAACTGGTGCGTGCACTAGCATCACGACCTCTCCCTGGGGATTCGCTAAATTTGAGTTCCAGTCAAATTCGTCCATGTTTTATTATCTGTCTGGATCCAAATCTGCGGGGGCTAGCCTGTATGTTGCCGACGTCAATGGCGGCACTCCGACGTCGACTCATGTGGGCACCTCTGACACGATCTTTGACGGAGTGTGGTCTACCGCTTCAAGCCTCATATCATCCACGAGGTCTTCGACTATTGGGATGAAGACTTTATCCACTCGGAGTTTTGCAAACGCAGCCGCAGCAGGAACTGCGACGGCTACTGCTTTTTCATCGTCGATTTCGTTCGGAGCGATTATTGATGATGATTCCGCCAGTTTAACGACGTTTTCCGTCATTGCACCCTTAAAAGTGACTGCGACAAAAGCGTTTACCGAATTTGGCTCCATTGAAGCTGCAACGAAGAAATCCATTCCCATCATTAACGAACTTCACTTGTGGACTGTTGCTGGGGTGGATCCGGGCGCTTCGACTGCAGCCCTCGGCTTTGAGGTGATCTCATCTTGGACCACCGCAGATGACACGACTAACTTTTCCTTAAACCGCATCGCCACTCGCTGCACTGGTGACACCGATTCCCTGTGGGGCTACAGCATTGCAGTGACCACCCTCGCCAGCAATGCGGTGGTTTGGCGCCACCTTAAAAAACCGATTAATCTTGACCAACCACCGACCATCACCACCGATTCTTGTGATCGATTGGTCGACGCAGTGGCTACAACCTTAGACTTCGGACCAAGTGAGCTGCAGGTCAATGCATCGGCCACCGCCACCGCTCACACGGTCGCATGGACCAGTGACATGACCGGAGACCCCGAAGTGTTTGCGTCGGTGACGACATCCTCGGGAACGACTGTCTATAATGTTTCAAAAAATCGCAAACCATAAAGTTGTTTTGATGCAAGCTCTAGGCACGTGCTTGTGCGATATCTTTTGCAATTTGGGCTTTAAGGGATTCAAGTCCATCAAAGCGCTTTTCTGCTCGCAAATGCTTCGTAAATTCTATTTCAACCGCTCGGCCATAAATATCTAAATTTGCGCCGCTCGCCTCATAAATATGTGCCTCAATGCGCCGCTCACCAACACCAGACTGGCTGATTGTGGGGCGCACACCAATACTAATGACGCATGGAAGCCTGGCTCCCCCTTCGTCCCCAGTAGAGGTCTCAGGCAGTAATTTCATCCGACCAGCGTAGACGCCATTCATCGGAATGAGCTGCTGAATGTCACCAATATTTGCCGTTGGAAAACCAATTGTGCGACCAACTTGATCACCTTTGCTCACGGTTCCTTGCAGGCAATAAGCTCGGCCAAGAATTCTTGCCGCACCCTCCACGTCTCCCTCTTGAATGAGACGCAAGCGCACGGAAGAGCTACTTGCCACCTCACCGTTAATCGACATTTTCTCCATGATCGACACGGTGTACCCATGATTTTTGCCGTGCAAGGCTAACAACTCCACATTGCCTACACGATTCTGTCCAAACCTAAAATCACTGCCGACCGTTACCTCTTTAAGAGGTAGACTTTCGACCAATTCGCGCAGAAATTGCTGTGCCGTCATTCCTGCAACGGCTGCATCAAACCTCACCTCCAGCAGTCCGGTCACACCGAGCTCTGCCAAGATTCGACGCTGGATCATCGGCGTATCAATTTTCTTAAAGCCTTCAATCCTGCCAAAATACTGAGAAGGATGGGGGCTAAAGGTCATAATAACACTTGATTGGCCTGCAGCTTGGGCCTCAGAAACCATCGTCGATATGAGAC
This sequence comes from Bdellovibrio sp. ZAP7, assembly GCA_945900755.1. Lineage (GTDB taxonomy): Bacteria > Bdellovibrionota_B > Oligoflexia > Oligoflexales > RGVZ01 > CAMDKS01. The sequence continues at coordinate 33,180 of CAMDKS010000023.1, read as the reverse complement.
GTCGATGGCCGATATGGACTCCGTCAAAGTTACCAATAGCAAGCCTTATAGGGCTTTGGCCAATAAGTTTTAACAGTGATTTTGGCTGGTTAGATGTTTTCATAGAGTCGTGTCAAGCTAATTAGTATAATTCTATTGAATTGTATGATGAATTATGAGAAATGATACCTGAATATGTCATGCATGATGGATAGGTAACGTAGTAAACAGCGCGTAAGATGAATGATCTAGACTCTTGCTTAGAATTTGTCGAGGGGAAAAAATGGAAAATATTGGAATTGAAACAAATTCGGCCTCATCTGGTGACATTCATGGCCTTAGCATTCCCGCAGTAGCCGGCGTTCTTTTATTAGTTTTAATTTTGGCAGCAATCTCTTCCCGCGGCCTTCTAAAACATGGTCTTGCCGTGCATAATCTTTTTCTAAAAATCGCATTAAAATATAAAAATAATGTCAGTTCAGGATTCGTGCGCTCGCTCGATCTCAAAAAAATGCAACTCGTGATGACTGCTGCTCCTGCAAAGGGCGAGGAGATTGAATTTGATTTATCCTCACTTTCTGGATTTCCTTCTCCACAAACCTCTGCCATAGGCATCGTCACCAAAGTTAAAGCCATTGCTGGCAATCCCGATAATTTTTTGGTCACCGCCACACTTAAGCTTCCAGCTACCCCCATTGACGTGACGGCCAAAATGGCTAACTTCCTTCAGAATCTTGCTTAATGCCCAGTGCTGAGCTGCCCGTTTCAGGTGATACAAAGCTCCTTGGAATTCTGAGCGAAGGTGCCTCTTTTACTCTTTCGCCAGCGTTGCATAATTGTGCTGCAAAAATACTTAATAAAAATGAAATTTATGTTCACTTTGATCTCGCCTCCATGCACGTCAAAACATTTCTCGATATTTTTTGGCACCTTGGGGGACGAGGCCTCAACGTAACCATGCCTCATAAAAATCTCGTGGCCTCTTTAGTTGAAAGTAATGGCTTGGCTTCCATTAATACTTTGGTACGCAGTGAATCGGGATGGAAGGGTTTTTCTACGGATGGCGAGGGTTTTTTAAACGGGTTAGCGCAAGCTCCAGCCCACGTTGACGAGTTCGACGCCGTTATTATTTTGGGATCAGGAGGGGCGGCACAGGCTGTGCTCTCTGCCATTGCCAGCGCAACCAAAGATCGCCCGATCATCGCTGTGATTCACCGTAGGTCCAAAAATAACGATCAAAAAATTCTAGCCGCCGCCTCCAATGATCCAGTCCTCATGCTGACACTACGCTCAATGGACGCCGCATCCTTTGCTGATACGCTGAAAGAAACACAAGGTCTCAGGCGCCTAGTGATTCAGGCTACGAGTGCGCCAAAACATGGGGACACACTTTTATCCTATGTGCCTGCCCTGCAATATTTGTCGAAAGACGATCTGCTTGTGGATATGATTTATGACAAGCCAAGTGCTTTGTACCTTGGCGCACTAGAGCGAGGCCTACGGTGTTTGGATGGCTTACCAATGCTCATCGAACAGGCTCGACTTAGCCAGTTGCTTTGGTGGGGTCAGTCTGCGAGCTATGATGAGCTTTTACTGGCGGCAAAAAAGCGTTGAAACACACTTGTGATTCAACGCTCTCAGTCTCTGAGAAATATAATTGACACCCTACAAAGCGACGGCAAGATCCAAACGTGTTGCACCAATTGTCACGTCTTGTTGGATCGAGCGATCACCCACATTAACAGAAACGGTATACATGCCCGGGTCAATCACGATGTGAAATGAACCGTCGTTTTTAATTTTGTAGGTGCGAATAGGATCACCCATTTGTTGGTCTCCGGCAATCGGCGTAATGGTCACAACACCTGAAGTCGCCCTTTGACCTGCCACTGTGACGTTCGCGCGCACTCCACTTTGCTGCATGCGATCAAGCATGAAACCCCATCCTGCACGCATTTTTTCAACTGTACGTTGACGCCAAGTAAACGCTGGCTGGAATCCCTCAGCGGAAGCATTAACTTCAATGACGTAAGGAAGAACGTCATGCTCGTCGTAATACCAATCAATATCGCCGCCATCAACCGCATAGAGAAGTTCCCAAGCAGTACCGACTGCGTAGGTACCGGGAGAACCATCTTTTGGGAGGCGACTTGCCAATGCTTTTCCTAAATTTTCTACGGTCACGCGATCTGGAGCATGCTGTTGATCACAGCCAAAGGGATAAATAACCAGCTCACTATAGGAATGATAGCTGATCGAAAGTGATGGCTGAATTCGTCCGACAATTCCCATCATCGCCAGTGTTTCAGGCTCGCTAGCAGCGCTTGGGCCATGATACGCGTCACTGCTAGTACTTGCGCTGCTTCCATTACAAGATGCCCATGCGTAAGGATAGTTACGATTGATGTCAACTCCGTAGCCTTCGCGAGTGTTTTTTCGCCACATGTTGTTGGACGTCCACACTTTATTGTTACCGTCTGGATTCACCATCGGCACAACCCAAATTTCATTGCCATCCACCCAATTTTTTGTTCGTGGATTTGCCGCATAACCTGACGTCAGCTGGTCAATCAAATCGATCGCAACTTCTGTCGTCATGACCTCGCGGGCATGATGCATTGCGTTGAAAAAAATCGCGGGTTCGTTCTCGTGATTAGCAACATTGTCACTAATTTTAACCGCCCAAATATCTCGACCTTCCACACTCTTACCCACTGACTCCACTGAAAGGATTCCTGGAAATCTCCTGTGGTAATCGCTTAGAAGGGCCGATAGCTCCTCATAAGTCGTATAGCCCACATCAGGAGCAACGGCTGGGTCTATCGTTTTTGTGTTCACTACATTCCCGAGGTTTAGCGACGTTAATTGAATCACAGTATCTGGGGCTACGATCACATCGGCCGTGCCGTTTGTGACGTCCACACCGGCAATATCGTAGCCATCACTAATTAGTTTCCTAAGGGCACTTTGATAGTCCGTTAATTTCAATGTAATTATTTTTGCTGAACCACCTTCAAGGTGGGTTCCCACATCCGCCAAGGAGGCCGTCGAGAAAGCGGCCACGAGTGTCAAAGTGGCTAATCGACTAAAAACAACAGCTGCCTGAATTTTCATCCTGCACTCCTTGCGAAAAAATGATTTTTACTCTTATTATTATTATCACTAGTGAAAAGTCTTACAAACAATAGTACAAGGAAATTGGCCAGTCAGTCAACATCTGGCCGTTGGGAATATTATGACTTTTAATTATGAATCGAACGCCCAAGGGACGCCCGGTGATTCCATTCTTGACGCTTGCAAAAAATTTGCCGAGAACGAAGGACTCCATTTTTTTGGGATCTCAGATTTGGACGTAAGTCGCGACTTCCAGTGGTTCCAAGAGTGGATCGACGCGTCCCGTCACGGCTCCATGGACTGGATGAAAAACCATCTCAACATTCGCGAAAACCCAGAACTCCTACTGCCCAACGCTGCAGCCGTCCTTTCCTTTGGATTTCCCTACTCCCTTGGAGATTCGTGGTCGAGGGGCGGCGACGAAGGCCCAAGAATTGCACAATATGCTCGACTCAAAGATTACCATAAGTTTCTTCGCTCTAAACTCGAACGTGTTAAGCAGGCACTAGAAAGACACCTAAGTCCCTCGACACTGGATTGGCGCATTACCGTTGATTCTGCACCACTTCTAGAGCGTGCTTTAGTCGCCAATTCAGGAGGGGCGTTTGTCGGTAAGAACACCTGTGTCATTCACCCACAAAAAGGCAGTTTTTTTCTGTTGGGCGAGATTTTGACCTCTGGAGATTTTCAAACCCCGGCAAAGCCGCAATCAGAAACTCGGCACAAACCTCGCACAGAGGCTGGAGGTTGTGGCACCTGTAAGCGTTGCCAAGTGCATTGTCCAACGGGCGCCTTGGATGAGGACTACCGCATCGATGCGAGAAAGTGCTTATCCTACTGGACGATTGAGCACAGAGGGGAAATTCCTTTGGAATACTGGCCTTGGATTGGCCGCTACATCTTTGGTTGCGACATCTGTCAGCTCGTATGCCCATACAATCGTCCCGTTGAAGCGTCCACAGAGGCGCAAAGCCTTGAGAGAATTAAGGGTACACCAGATTTGATGGAAATGATCTTGATGGATCAAGGCCGCTATGAGGCCCTGTTCGGGGGAACCCCCATGACTCGGGCAAAACGCTCCGGCCTTCGCCGCAACGCCTTGATAGCTGCGATTGTCACCAAAGATCCCAGACTTGATTCGCACCTTAAAACACTAGCACTGGACGACGATCCAGTTATTTGCGGCACCCTTGTGGCCTCAAAATCGTATTTTGAAAAATAGAAAATTTGCCGTAAATGTCGTGCGTGTCCTGCCGATTCAATTCATACCAAAACCAAAAAATTAAAGCCTTGACCTATACTGACGATTATTCCACAGATTTTTTCGCTGGCCATGCAGCACCATTGGTCGCACTAATTTTTGAGTGGAGTTCCATGACATCAATGAAATCAATGCTACCAAAAATACTCTTGATCCACGCACTTTCTGGCTGCCAAACTGCGCCGTCAATCCCGGCACCCATTACTAAGACGACCGTTCATTGCACCGTTCGTTTGCCGAAAAAAAACAATGCCGCATTGTCGGACCTTGAGATCGAGGCAAGATTTTCGAGCGAACCCCAAAGCAAAGTAATGCTGGTCTTGAGTCGGAAAAATCAGACCTTTCCCGAAGTACTTTCAAGCCGAATTTCCTCGGATGGAATCATCGTCTTCAAGGCAAACGCCACTCAAGACTTTGGAATTGATGTCCATGAAATTCAACGCATGTCCCCAACCAAAATGGGCGCTGAGCGCGACGAGATTGTTAGCATTAGTCCAATGAACTCAGACCAGGCCAAACAGAAAACTGTGCCGTGCGTATTTTTTGTTAGCTCTGATACAGAGAAAGCAGACACCGCCGCCTGTAATGCCCAAGGAACGCCTGCCGAGGGCTGGTATTATGACGGACGAATCATCAAACTCTCTGCCACCTGCAATAAGGAAATGTTAAGCTGTAGCGAAGGGAAAAATTCAGGCTGGTTTCTTCAAAAAAAGAAACAGGTGGTTCTCGCAAAACTCGAAAAATGTGGATGGACGCAAGAACTCCCAACTTGCCGTTCAGGATCGCTTGCGACCGGCTGGCACATTGGAGATCGCCTCATCTCACGTGACGACGACTGCTCCTATAAACACATTGAATGCGGGAAACAAACTACAAAAAAAGAAGGCTGGTATGTTTTCGAACATACCAAGCCTGAATTATTCCTCTCTGAGAATTGTAAACCTAATCGAGAAACAACTTATCTCGATCACTAAATTTTTTGGACTCGTACCACAGCGGAATAATCTGCCGCAACAGAGCTTCCGCTTGCGGCAATGAGAGTTGCACCGCACTATCACTCTTCGCCTTCGAGGGGTTGGGGTGCGCCTCTAGGAAATAGCCGCCCAGATACCCAGTCGCCGTTGCCGCCCTTGCAAGTACAGGAGCAAATCGACGCTCACCGCCAGAAATTTTTCCACCCTCACCCCCTGCAGGTAATTGCGTCGAGTGCGTAATGTCGAAAATGACAGGCACTCCTGCCTCAGCCATGATTGGAAAGGAACGCGTATCCACGACAAGGTTGCCATAGCCAAAACTTGAACCGCGCTCAGTCAACGCCATGCGAAGCGGCAAATTTTTATTTGCACAAGCCGCTTTAGCTTTATCGACTGCATTGAGCATGGCAGAAGGAGCAACCATTTGCCCCTTTTTAACATTCACCATGCGGCCTGTTTCGCAGGCCGCAATAAGCAAATCAGTTTGCCGACAAAGGAACGCAGGTATTTGCAATACATCAACAACCTCCGCACACGCCACAGCGTGATGAGCTTCGTGAATATCGGTTAGAACTTTTACCCCATATTTTTTTTTGATGATTTCAAACCAACTCATACAAGTCTCAAGCCCTGGCCCGCGATATGAATCTATCGACGTCCGATTAGCTTTGTCAAAACTGGCCTTGAACGTGAAATCAAACTTCAGTTCGTGAGACAATTTCAATAGTGGCGCCACAACTGCCTCTAAAAGATCCAGTGACTCTGCGACGCAGGGACCTGCATAGACGATTGGCCTTGTAATTTCTGGTACTTGCATAATATTTCCATCCTCCTCTAAAATCTATACCAGAAAACTCATTAAACCTCCTTGACTAAATGCATTCTCACATATAGAAAAACGGTTCACTTTTGCCAGACGGCGCCTTAGCTCAGTCGGTAGAGCAATGGATTGAAAATCCATGTGTCCCCAGTTCGATTCTGGGAGGCGCCACCATCATCTTCAAGACGAGCGACCTTGGATGAAGAGATGTTGAAAAGCTGGCAGAAAAGCATATCTCCTTGTCTGATCGTGTTATATACATATCTTGTAAATAACTGAAACTACTCCTTGAAAAGGCGCAAAATGGAAACTCTAGTCACTGTCATTCACATCGTTGTTGCTGCGTTTTTGATCCTCGTGGTCTTGGTTCAAGCGGGTAATGCGGGCGGCGTTGGTGCAGCGTTTGGAAGTGGCAACTCCTCGGGCGTCTTTGGTGCAACGGGTGCAAATAAATTCCTAAGTAACATGACCTATGCAGCTGCGGCGCTTTTTATGACGACGTCCCTAGTCTTGACAGTCATGCAAGGAAAAACTGGAAAAACGGGCCTCCAAGAAAAACTCGAAGCGGCGTCCAAAGCTGCAGCACCGGCTGCTGCTGAAGCTGTGCCCGCTGCTGCTGCTCCGGCTGCTCCGGCTGCTCCGGCTGCTGAAGCTGTGCCTGCAAAGTAATTCTTTAGGCCCTTCTTCTAAGGTTTGTTCGATGTTTTATGCTCAGGTGGTGGAATTGGTAGACGCATCTACCAGTTGATTGTGTTAGGAAAAAAATGACAAAGAAGATGAAAACAAGAGAATTTAACGTCATCATCGAAAAAGATAGCGATGGGTACCTAATCGCATCTGTTCCGCAACTTCCAGGTTGTCATACGCAGGCTAAAACTCAAGATGCGCTTATGAAACGCATCAAAGAAGCCATTGAACTTTGTCTTGAAGTTGAGGGAAAAACCTTAGGCGAGATTCCTGAGTTTGTGGGTGTTCAAAAAATTGCGGTAGGGCATTGATGTGGCAAAGCTGCCGCGGCTTAAAGGTAAAGAATTAATATCGGCTTTGAAAAGAGCCGGATTTGAAGTGATTCGCGTGAAAGGTAGTCATCATTTTTTGATATCACAAGATGGAAGACGGACGGTCGTGCCTGTACATAGCGGAGAAGATATTGGGGTTGGGTTGCTAGCGAAGATTTTGCGAGATGTTGAAATGACGGCTGAGGAATTGCGCGAATTTATTTGAGGTGGTAAATGTACAAATTTAAAATTTTAATTTCTCTATTCATTGCATCGGGTTCTTTGTTTAACCAAAGCGCGTATGCAGATGATCAATCAACAAAGGGCGTTTTTTTTGGCGTGAAGCTTTCGAATTTTCCACAAAATAATGAGTCCTGGGATAGCGGCTCTATTTGGAAAGCAGATGCCCTATCCAAAATTTATGAAATTAGAAAAAATGATGCCTGTGTAAAAGATATAATTGATGCCACGTTAGATGCTTTTGAAAGTCCAGAAGTTATAAATGCGTTTAAGGAGTCTCTGACCCAACCTTCAATTCATGGAGTGGCCTTATATCTTAATTTTTGGGAACCGAACTCTTCTGGCTTATGCGCGTTCAAACAAGTTCGCGGTGAAGTTATTATAAATGCTTCTTCATCCATTTCGGATAAATTGATCGTTGGACAATATCCAAATTTTTCTGTTAATAAATCATATTTAATTACAGAGATTCGGCGTTTAACCGCGGAACGCGTAAAAACAGAACAACAAACTGACGAAAAGTTTAAGAATTGGGAAGTTCAAAGATCTTCCCTAGCTAAAGAAGATCCGTTTTTTGATAGAATTCCTCGTCTTTCAAGAACGTTTTAAGGTTTAATGATAAAGGTTCGCATTTGCTCAGGTGGTGGAATTGGTAGACACGTACGTTTGAGGGGCGTATGCCGTAAGGTGTCCGGGTTCAAGTCCCGGTCTGAGCACCATAAATCTTCATGAATTTATAGACAAAAGTCCCGCACCTTTCTTGACATTTTTGAACCAAATAATGTCGCGACCTTACAAATCCTGAAGCAGTTTCGACTGATTCGTTTCGGAAATTTCTCGAACTAAATCTGCTTTTGCAGTCGCCCCAAGTGTCTTCGATGGTTTTCAGATCCATACCTTGGTGATCATAGTGGACAGGCAATAGCCGATCATGAAAGTATGAAATTCTAAGCTTGATGAATAAGCCACCTACGCGACCATTGCAAGAATTACAGTTCAATTATCAGAGAACTTGGTATTAAATAAACTCAACAAGACGCAATAATATGCGCTAAGGAGAGAAGAATAATGTGGCGTCCTAAAGCATACAATAATTAGTGCTTGTTCGGAGTTCCCTGACTCGGCGTTGCTTGTCGCCAGCAAATGCTCATTTACCGGAAGTAAACTCCGCCTTTCCGACTCCTCGCGCCTTGATTCAGAGAACTCCGAACAAGCACTAGATACTATTAGGCTTAAATAGTTGAATACTAGTCAGCATTTTCATGCGACCCGCGTCTATATTGTCATAAAATACATATATGTGTAACACTACTTTATAATTTGCGCGTTTGTTAAAAGGTCCATTAAAGGCACACGCTCGCCCGCATGCTGTTTATCAAACTGAATATTTATTAAACTAAGTAGTACATTAAGTTTTTCCAATGACAGCACATCCGCCTCAGCTAAGGCGCCCAGATCTTCACCCTCAAAATTTAGGGGGCACACATCTCGCTGTTCGTCGATCTTCGTATTAACAGAATTTTCGGACGCAGGCTCCAAGCCTTCGGAGTTCGTTGAGGCCACGCTGTTAGTCAAGACATAGGACGAATGATCATTCACGTCCCCTCCGATCTCCTCGGGCATTTCCTCGAACGAAACAGGCATTCCGTGACTTCGACAAATGACCGGTCGCACTTCGTAGATTGAGCATCGCCCTTCACGATCTAGCAAGCTGCAGAGTTCTGGATCATTTAGCATCTGCGAGCGATCGCGGATTTTGGCTGAGACGGACGCACGCTCACTCAACCAGCCCGAAATTCGAGTAGCCTCCACATTGGAAACCGTCAGCCCTGCTTGACAGCAGCCAAAACAACCAGCAATGCACTGAAATTGACCTTCATGCCGCCCTTTTACCTGAGCGAACATAGCGTCTACTTTAGACAGTAGTTGAGTGTAGTTGTTGTAACGGCTATGCTTATCCAAACAATAATTTCCTGTGCGAGATAAAAGAAGGTGTTGCGTGCCCCAACTTTCACTAATGAGTCGACCAAACTACCAAAGCCTACTACGCATCGGCACAGGTGTGGCCTTAGCCTTTGTGCTTTATCATTTGGCTATTAATTTTGCCACTACCGACTGCGACTCTATTCAATCCCAACTGCGCCAAGGCGGGCCAAGAATGCTTGGCCGCTTAGTGCTTGTCGGCACGATAGGCGCCCTTATCGGGATTCCCTCGTCGTTGATTGCGGTTGCGGCCGGTGTGTTGACCGGCCCCTTTATCGCCGTACCTCTCACGTCTATTTCCATAGCTTTAGGCTCTTTAATTTTATGGGGAATTGGTCGACTTTATATTAGCAACCAGAAACTGCCTAAAGTGCTAGACGATTATTTAGAAAATAAACCTTGGTTTCAGCACATGATGAATCAGCGCCCTGGGACGGGGTATGCTTGGACTGCCATTCAGGGACTAGTAGCACCACTTCCGTATCCGTTCTTTGGCTTTATAGTCGCCGCAAAGGTCCCCCACCTAAGTCTACAGTCATTTCTTGCTGGCATTTTTTCTAGTTCGCTTCTTCATTCGGCAGGCTATAGCCTCGCAGGGGCGAGCATCGGATGCGCCGTCGTTAATCAGTCACTCGGTTTTTCAATAGAGCCGTATCGAATTTTAGTCGTCCTTAGTTGCGCTATTCTGGTTCTCCTCTCAAGAATCCAATCCATAGTTTCGGAGAAAAAATAAAATGAATCAACAGAGAAGATCCGCTTCTAGATGCCCTACGTGCAGTGGCCCCGCAATCGCAGACGAGAATTACCCAGATGGGACTCGGTGTCGAAACAGCTCATGCAAGCATAATCACAAAAATGTGGTGTGCCCACGCTGCAAAAACAAAGATCTCGCTCAAGCCGTTTGGCAAGAGCAGAGATGGAAGTACACATGTTCAGATTGCCAAAATACGTGGACAGTTTGATATTCCTATTCGCCTACGGTGCTGCCGAGATCCATCATAGGTAGATACATTGCAATGACCAAAAATCCGACCATGATCCCTATGCCAACAATCATCATAGGCTCTATCAAACTAAGCATGGTTTTGAGCGCCTCATCGACTTCTTCTTCATAAAAAACGGCAACTTTTTCCAGCATTGTATCCATCTTACCGGACTGTTCACCCACTTGTATCATGGAAATAACCATTTTTGGAAATAGTGTGGTCGACGATAGTGGCTGGCTCAACTGCTTACCTGTTTCAATCTCACTTTTGCAGTACAGTACAAATTTTTCTATAACAACGTTCCCCGCTGACGTTGCACATATTGTCAGTGCTTGAAGTAAATTGACTCCGGAGGTTAGCATCGACCCCATGGTTGAACAAAATCGGCCCACCGCTATTTTTCGCATGACGTCTCCCAAAACAGGAGCTTTCAGGCTCAGCGCATCAAAAAAATATCGACCTTTTTCCGTCTCTTGAAATTTGCTCAAGCTGAAAATCACGGCTGCTCCACCCAAACCCATTTTCCACCATGAAGCCTTTACAAAATCCGATAGCGACACCACAAATTGAGTGATCGCAGGCAATTGCTTACCTGCACCCTTAAACTGGCTAGCAAAAACGGGAACAACAAACCCAAGCAAAAGAAGCATAACGGCAATCGCGACGACAATGACAACGGTCGGGTACATCATGGCTGACTTAACCTGTGACTTAATTTTCGCGGACTTCTCAATATAGGTTAAAAGCTTACCCATAATATCTGGAAGGCGCCCACTTTCCTCTCCAGCTTTTATCATGGACAAATAAAGTGAATCAAAACTCTTAGGATATCGCCCCATCGCCGCACCCAGTCCATTTCCATCCTCGATAGCTTTGCGCACACCGTCCAATACTTTTCCAAACTGGGGATTGGCCTGCTGAGTGGACAAAATATTTAAGGATTGATTCACCGGCAAACCGCTCATTAGCATGACAGAAAGCTGTTTTGTCATAACAATTAAATCTTTATCCGTAGCCTTATAGCTATCCGAACCGCCAAAACTTATATTTCCACTTGCGTCGATTTTAAGACGGCCCCCAAAAAGAGATGTCCCCCCAGCAGATTTGCCGTCTTCACCTAGCTGTACTTCTTTTATGCTGATAATACGCATTCTCTGACGTTGCAGCGTACTCGTTGCGACACCTACTGATGGAGCCGTAATTGTACCCGTTACCGATTTGCCAGCACCGTTTTTTGCTTTGTATGTATAGCTAGCCATAACGTTACCTTACCTCTTCATTTTTGCTGACTGCTTGTTTTTATCCCTCGTTGAAAGTAACATGTCCAACTCTTTGGCATCCGAGGAGATTTCATACGCCAAAAATGAGGTAATCTTACCCGCTGCAATCAATTGCACTAGGGCCTGATTAAGGGTCTGCATCCCTGAATCGTCCTGCCCCGCCTGCATGGCTGCATATATTTGATTGAATTTGTCTTCTCGAATTAAATTTCTAATTCCGGGTGTTGGAATCAATATTTCCATGGCCAGCGCTCTGCCGCCGCCGATGCCTGGTAAAAGTTGTTGCGATAAAATCACCTGAATTGTCGCCGCTAATTGAGTTCGAATCTGACTTTGTTGATTTCCTGGAAAAACGTCAATGATCCGGTTTAAAGATGATACGCAAGAGTTGGTATGCAGTGACGCAAAAACCAAATGCCCCGTTTCTGCTGCCGTTAAGGCAAGGCTAATGGTATCCAAGTCTCGTAACTCTCCAATGAGAATGACGTCGGGATCTTGCCTAAGCGCACTTTTTAAGGCTCGGCCGAAGGACTTGGTGTCTTGCCCAAGCTCGCGTTGCCTGATTAGACTTTTTTTATCTTGGTGAACAATCTCAACCGGATCTTCAATGGTCACAATATGCTTCGGCAAGGTTGTATTTATAAAGTCTATCATGGCGGCAATCGTCGTCGACTTTCCTGACCCAGTTGGACCGGTCACCAAAACGAGACCCCGCGGTAGATTGCATATTTTTTCCAACAGGGGTGGCATATTTAAATCTTTCAACGAAGGTATTTCCAGTGGAATAGCCCTAAAACAGCCAGACACGGTTCCGCGTTGCATAAAAATATTAGCTCGAAAACGAGCCAAATTTTTGACATTGAATGCCAAGTCAATTTCGTAGTTCTCTTCCAAATCCTTAGCCTGGTCGTCAGTCATGATGCTGTAGCAAAGCGTCATGCATTCTTGAGCTGTTAGAACAGGAACATCTATCGGCAACAATGCTCCGTCGATTCGAAAACGTGGAGGCGCACCGGCACTAATGTGGCAATCACTTCCCTTTTGGTCGATGAGTGCTTTCAGCAATTGCGGCAAATTAAAATTCATACGCCACCTTATACCGGGTCTTGATCCGATCTCTCAACATTGTTATCTGCTAACGTAGCACCTACCGCCTCCTGCAACGAAACGATACCTTGGGACATTTTATAAAGTGCAGCCTGCCGAAGAGTCCTCATCCCTGCCCTCATGCAAATTAGTTTAAGCTCCATCGGCGGAACTTTGTCGGCTACGGCCTGCCGAACTTCTGGACCCATGACCAATACTTCGTGAATGGCAATTCGGCCCTTTTCTCCGGAATTATTGCACGTCGCACAGCCTGTGCCCTTCATCGGTCTGGCTTTTGCTGCGAATCCTGGGGTAAAACCCAACTCAATTAAGTTTTTAACCGAAACCGAGGGATCTGGAGCCACGCAGCGGACACAATTTTTTCGCAACAATCGCTGGGCTACGACACAGGTCAACGCCGAAACAAGGTTAAAGGGTTCCACACCCATATTGAGCAAGCGAGTAACCGTTTCTGGCGCACTATTTGTGTGGAGAGTCGACAGCACCATGTGACCAGTCAATGCGGCTTTAATCGCAATCTCCGCCGTTTCCAAGTCCCTTATCTCTCCAACCATGATTATGTCAGGATCCTGCCGCAAAAAGGCTCGCAGCGCCGTGGCAAAATTCAGGCCGATGTCGTTTCTAATTGGCACTTGATTAATGCCTGGCAGAGTAAATTCAACTGGGTCTTCGGCGGTTGTAATGTTGTCGGCAACCTTATTGAGCTCTGCCATAGCAGAATACAAGGTCACGGTTTTACCAGAACCAGTAGGCCCCGTAACCAGAACCATGCCGTTGGATAAGTGAATGCTCTCTTGAAATTTTTTGAGATCTGACGGGTCAAATCCAAGTTTAGTCATGTCCGTTTGCAAGCTTGATTTGTCCAAAATCCGCATAACTATTTTCTCGCCATAGGCGGTCGGACAAGCATTCACTCGAAAATCGACAGGCTTGCCGCCAATCGAGATACTCATGTTGTTGTCCTGTGGCAATCGTTTCTCTGAAATATTCATATTGGCCATAATTTTGAATTTGGTTAAGAGGGATTCTTTCCAGGCCAATTTGACTTTTTGAATTTCGACTAACGAGCCGTCTATTCGTAGCCGAATTCGCATTTCGGTTTCGTAAGGCTCGACGTGAATATCGGACGCCCCTGTTGATAGACACTGTTGCAAAATATAGTGGGCTAGCCTGGTAATCCCAGCATCATCAGAGGAATCGCCTCCAATTTCCTTTCTTTTTTGCGCATCCCCACCGTCAAATCCGGACTCATCGACTTTCAGATCGGCCATATTCATGGTTGTTGCATAGTATTTTGCTAATGCTTCGGTTACTCGGGATTCACTCGCAAGGACAGTTCGTACAAAGAAATTGGTGCGTAATTGAATCGCCTTTATCATGTCCGAGTTCTGAGGGGTTCCGGTGGCAACAATCAGATTATTAGCGCTTCGATCAATCGGTATAAACCGAAAGTTCTGTGCTAATTCCTTCGGAACCAAATCAATTATATTTTGCTGTACATCGCGATCCTCAAGATGCACGACCGGGCAACCAAAAATGGGCCCTAAAACATCAACAAGCTGCCTGGGATCAACTTTGCGAAGCGCTTCTAATGCGGTGAGCATGCTGATTTTTTGCACCTCCATTGCGGACTGAACAGACTGCAAATCCTCAGGCGAAAAGCCTAAAGCCATAAGTTCATCTTGCAATACATTTCGAGAGGGGGCAGCCATACGGTTGTCGCTCCTAGACGGTTTAATAACTAACGCCTAGGTATCGGCAAGTTCCCACAGTTTACTTAGGACTTACCGCGAATGTGATTTGGTACTATATAAAAATCGCTTGATAAATCACTTTAGGATTCACGTGTTGCATTCGCATAAATTTAATGTTTATTTGGGCCAAAATTCTCATAATTTCTGACGGCTGGATTTTTGGAATGCCGCGGTGCTGTTTGATAAACATCAAAATCTCTTTATTAGCCAGCTCTGGATGCAATATTAGTCCCTGACTTAAGACATACTGATTGTGATGGCCAAAGATATAGCCTTGAAAAATAGATCTGGCGCCAAGATATTGCAGTGTCTCACCGGCTTTAGACTGAATTTTTATCACTTTGTCTGCGACGAGATCCTTGACAACAATGGCATTGGCCCCTGATTTGGTGACTTGAAACACAGAGTGCCTAAACCCGCAAAAGGCTCGCCAAACAGCCGAATTTTCATCTTCACCTGCAGTATACTGAGCATTTTTTTCGATAAAGAACGATAAGGGCGTGCGCCCGCCAGACACTGTAGTCATCGGCCTCTCAAGAATGCAGTTCTCCAAAAAATAATTCATTCTGGCTTGGTAAAAATCATCTTCGGAATTAACTTTTCCATATCGCGCGTGAAATTCTTCGAGTGGCTTAAGAAAATAATTTTTTCCTGCATTTTGCTCAACCCAAGCAACGACAGACTCAAGGCACTCTTCCACGGAAATGGATGCCTCGATTTTTTGACGAGTCAATGGAGTCTCTGAACCTAAATTCATTTGTATTCCTTGAATCATTTCAGGCGACGCAATGGAGGCTTCCAACACCATTCGAAGACCCTTTCGCCAACTAGCGGCAGTTTAATTTTTAGCGGCAACCAAATCGCAATACCGGAGCCCGCTAAGACTCCAGAACAAGTCCGCCTCAATGCATCTGCGTAACGAGTTCCTCCCGAAGGAAGTTGTGCTACCAACATGATATCTTCTAATGGTAGGTAAAGGCCATAGCCCTGAAAAAATTTCTGCTCCGAGCGCTTATATTCGATCCAATCCGCTTCTTCCGAATGCATAGTACTTTTTGCAATTTTTGGATGGCGAGTCGTCGCCCAAAACACCGCCATACTTTGGGACGTAGACCAACACAGTAAAATCACCAAGGCTATCAACCAAGAGGCTCTAATTATAGTTTTTTGTTTTGAGCCCATATGACCTCTTCCACTCCATGACGACGCGACAACTCTCGGCTAAGCACAAAAAACCAGTCGCTCAGCCGATTTAGGTATATTTTTGCTTGATCTCGAACGTCAATCTCTTCCGACATTTTGACCACAGCTCGCTCCGCTCTACGGCAGACCGTTCGAGCAAGGTGTGCCGTAGAATTTGCAAGGTGGCCGCCAGGCAGAACAAAATTATTGAGCGGCGGCAGCTTCTCATTAAAGGCATCAATCTCGCGCTCTAGGCGTTCAATATCAGCCTTTTGAACCACCTGCTGAAGCTTTGTATTCAGAACCTCTGACGGGACAGACAGTTCGCCACCAACGTCAAAAAGTTCATTTTGAATTTTTGCAATCATTTGAATAATATCATTACAGTCGATGCTTGGAACAGCCGTCTTCTCGATGATATCGCGCAGGATACCAACCACTGAATTTAACTCGTCAACAGTGCCATAGGCTTCTATGCGAATATTACTTTTTGAAACACGCTCACCCGTAGCAAGCTGTGTCGAGCCTTTGTCGCCAATTTTTGTATAAATTTTTGATAATCTAATAGTCACGGCCTCTAGTCACAAACCAATCTACGACAGAGCTCTAATCGTCGCTTGAGCTGGAGCCTTTCAATAGATCCGTTGGCGGAACCTGACGATTAACGCAGTCACGAAGCCTATCTGATGGATGAAAGGTTACAACGCGACGCGCAGTGATCTCAATTTTTTGACCAGTATGTGGATTTCGGCCTGGACGGCTTCTTTTTTCTTTAACGATCCATTTACCAAAGCCACTAATCTTGACTTCATTGCCTTTTTCAAGCTTCGCTTTGACTTCTTCCAAAATCATTTCAAGAATTTCTTTGGCTTCTTTGACTGGGTATCCCACTTTGTCACGAATCAGTTCAATGAGAGCATCCTTGGTTAGTGTCGACATGTTGGGTATCTCCTCTGGTCCATCGGCCGTAATCTAAATTGAATTATTTGTCGTAACGTGCTGTAGATATTATGCTACTTCCTTGCCTAGGTTTGCAAGTCCCTGAGTATAGTTTTTTTATGTATTTTAATATGCCAATATTATCATTATGTTACGCGAAGTGTCCTGGTCTCCCTAAGGCTTCGCGCTTGTAAACTAGAGTAGAAACAACCATGCTTCACCCCCACGGTCGTCATGGACGAACTATAGAGGGGGAGTTTTGTGAAGAAAACTTTGTGGATCTTTGGCCTTATTTTGATCGTTTCTAGCCTCCTACTGTGTGCGTATGGATGGACATACACAAAGCAGCAAGGCCTTACAGATTTAGATCTTTCATCCTATTCGAAGGCTAAAATTCACCGTGATCCTCGCGGCGTGTTTCAAATTGACGCAAGCAACTGGCTCGCCGCGGTTGAGGCTCAAGGATTTTCCGTTGCCGGTGAACGTTTTTTTCAAATGGATCTTATGCGCCGAAAAGCCGACGGTGCACTGGCTGAATTATTTGGACCCACTGCACTCGAATATGACCGACAACAACGGCGAGAAGACTGGCGCTACTACGCTGAATTATCCTACCAATCATTACCCGAAGCACAACGCAAAACATGCGACGCTTATGTACGAGGAGTGAATAGTTTTCTAACTGGATACCCCAATCAAGTAGGGATAGAATACGCCATTCTCCGCACAACCCCGGCACCGTGGACTTGTGTCGACTCACAGCTCATTGCTTTATTGATGGCTGATATGATGAGCCACTCATGGGAGCGAGACCTAAAAATGAAAGCTTGGCACGACACGTTACCCGCAGAATGGTGGAGCTATATTTTTCCGTTACAGCACCCGTGGAGTCAGCCTCTATTTGAAGACCCAATTCCTGCACAAATTAAAGAGCTTGCTGCCGTGGCTCCACTCCCAAAAACGCAGCTTACGCCAAACGATTTTAAAATTGGGGCAAGTACGGATCTGCGCAACCTCGATGGCAGCAATTCTTGGGCCTATCGTGGAAAAAATGGCGCTTGGTTAGCCAACGATCCGCACCTTGGATATCAGGTACCCCAACTTTGGATTCCCATGCGGCTCTCCACGATTGACGGTTGGTGGGTTACAGGCACAGCACTTCCGGGCATTCCAGGAGTGCTCCTTGGAATGAATCAACATTTAGCGTGGTCCATTACCAATACAGCAGAGGATGTTGATGATGCGGTCATAGAATTGGATCCAATCTATAATTCTACGGCCCCAGAAAAATCGGAATCCACACTGACCTCTTCTCAACAAGAAATAAAGGTTAAAGGGCAAGCATCAGAGCTCTTGACCGTACAGAAATCTCCACGCGGTCCAATCGTAAAAGACCTAGGCCAGGGACGATTCGTCGCCAGGCAGTGGCTCGCTCTAAAGCCTGGACTCTTATCGCTCCCCTTAGAGGCTTTGGCTCACGCGACGCAGTGGGAATCATTTAACGCAGCACTTGACGAGTTCAAATTTGTCCCCCTAAATTTCACGATGCTCGACCAGGTCGGGAATATGGGTCTTCGCATCAGCGGTTGTGATATCAAACGACAAAATGATGGAGCGTTTGCAGAAGAAGCAACCTCGTCAAATTGGGACCCTGTGTGTGGCTACGCGAACCGCCGCCGACTTTTCTATGCTTTTGATAATGGCGCTGAATCTGCGTTCATCTCTACCGCCAACCAGCAACTATGGAGAGATGATCATCTTAATAATTGGTCTGATGACGATCGCGCCATGCGCATTAGAACCGTATTGAGCCAGTCAAATGAGTTGAAACAGGAGGACATGCGGCTCCTCCAGCTTGACACCAAATCACGGTTTCACAAAATGCTACTGGATTGGCTTTTGAAAAATGGGCGCACGTCCTATTTGCCGAGCGTCCAAAAAGAGCAGTGGGCGACTTGGGATGGGGATTCCAAAACTTGTTCCTTGTGCATGAGTGAGGCCGATGATGGCTTCCTTATTTTTGACCAAATAATCCTTCACACCGTTGCTCAAGCATTCAATAAATCGGGAGATGCCCTGCCAAGCGTACGCCGTGAAATGAGTCGAGCTCGCGTGCTTAAGGCCCTTGAATCACCTGCTGCGATTGCCGCATTAGGACTCGACAGCAAGGAACTCGCCACCGGTATACTTCAAAGTTTGGCACGTCTAGACGCAAGACAAACAAAGCCTTGGCATGAAAGAAATCACTCCGTTGCACAGCATCCGTTCGTCAACCGAGTTCCCTTGCTAGGGAATCTCTTCAAAATTGGTGAACCAGCGCAATTCGGATCCTCGGCCACAGTGCGATCCGAAAGACCCAATCACGGCCCTAGCACTCGATTACTGTGGCAGCCCTCGAATCCGGACTCTAGCCTTTGGGCCTTTCCAACTGGCACCAGCGGCCATGTGCTTTCACCTTTTTTTAATAATTGGTCAAAATATTGGCAATCTGGCGCCATGTCCATTGTGCCAATTGCCAACTAATTATTTTGTTTCGTTCTCAGCGTACCGAATGTAGACTCGCTCGGCATAAACTGTAAATTTTGGAGGATTTATTAATGATTGAGGTCTCAGGACTTTCGAAAAGCTACGGAGAGCTTAACGCTCTTTCCAACGTAACTTTTACGGTTCAAAAGGGTCAGATCGTAGGCTTTTTGGGGGCCAATGGCGCCGGGAAATCCACCACGATGGATATTTTGTGTGGGTGCATTGGCGCTGACAGTGGCACTGCCAATATCGCTGGATTTGATATTACTGATTCACCACTTGAAGCAAAAAAGCGGCTCGGATATTTACCCGATGTTGCACCGCTTCATCTTGATATGTTGGTTGGAGACTATATTGCGTATGCCGCAGAGCTCCGAAAAATTGAACGCTCAACCATCAAAGCACGTGTCGATGCCACGATTGAGAAGCTAACTCTCGGTGATGTTAGAAATCGCGTCATTGGGAACCTATCAAAGGGTTTTCGGCAGCGAGTAGGGCTGGCACAAGCACTGGTCCATGATCCAGAAGTTTTGATTCTCGACGAACCGACCGAAGGCCTTGACCCGACTCAAATTTCTGAAATCAGAAAACTGATTCGGTCTCTTGCTGGCCAACATACAATTTTATTGTCGTCCCATATATTAAGTGAAGTACAAAACACCTGCGATAAAATTATTATTATCAACAAAGGCAAAATAGTCACTCAAGGCACCTACGCAGAACTCGCGTCGTCCATGGAGAGCGGTCATATTTACAGGCTCAAAGTGGCTCGCAACGGTTTAAGTGCATTGACGACCCTTGGCCGCCTCGGCCTACAGAACATTAAAGCCGCCGAAAATGCTATTTTAGGATCTTCTGAAGACATTGAGTTTGAGGTCAACACCGCAACAGGCGACCAGATTCTCGACGACGTTGCAAAGGCCGTGATCGACGGCGGTTTTGGTTTGAGGGGCTTAACACTCAAAACTAAATCTTTGGAAGACGTATTCCTGCAGCTAACCAAATAATCATTAGTGAAATTGAAATGGGAGGTATTTATGGGCGGTATTTTTGCTATCGGGCGCCGAGACTTCAAAGCTTACTTTTCGTCTCCGCGGGCACCTGCGATTTTCTGGTTTTTTCTGTTATTCATGGGTTTTTTCTTTAATAATTTTGTGCATATGTTCATGCAAATGACGACCCAGGCACCGATGATGGGCGGACAGGCGCCAACTCTTGAGCAGCTGCTAAAAGCGCTATTTAACAACGTCCATTTCATCTTTCTGTTAATTGTTCCTGCCGTCACCATGACAAGTTTCAGCGAAGAGAAGCACAGTAAGTCTTTTCGCCTCCTGCAAACAGCTCCATGTACGGCACTAGAAATTGTACTCGGAAAATTTATCGCTTCCGTGGGAGTCATGGCGTTAGTGCTTGCAGCATCATTCGTTTATCCACTTTTTACGATCTTGAACGGTAATCCTGACAAAGTAATGATCTTATCAAGCTACATCGGTCTATTTTTGTTAATGTCGTCACAGCTCGCGTTTGGCCTTTGGGTAAGCTCGATGACTAGCAATCAATTTTTGGCTTTTTTGTTCACTATGTTCGGATTGTTCCTACTTTTGATTTTGAATTGGATGGCGCCCAATCTTGGCGGAGGCGGAATTACCGAAACCATCTTAAAATATATGGCGAGCTCTGATCACCTTGATTCGTTTTTCAAGGGCACGATATCAGTCGGTCACGCAACCTATTTTATAGTTTTTACAGGCATGTTTCTCTTTTTCACAAATGTCACTCTTGACAGTCAGCGCTGGAGGTAATCTCAATTATGAAAAGTGGATTATTTATTCTTCCGTTCATTTCAATTTTCGTTGCCGCAATATTTGCGTCCATAGCGTCAAGCTTTAAAGACCTCGCTTTTATTTTTAATTCCATTGGCGGTGGACTAGCCATTGGACTTCTTCTCCTATGGGGCTGGCTTGACCGCAGCGGCTTCAAAAAGATTTTCGCAAGAAAGGGCGCCAAGTATGGAGCCTCGTCAGGAGCTGTACTAGTGCTAACCGTTATGGTTTTCATTGGCATCTCTGTGATCACAAGTCGACCACGATTTGATAAGACGTTTGATTTGAGTCGAGACAAAGCCAACACCCTCTCCGATCAATCACTCAAAGCGATTGAAACTCTAACCCAAAAAAATACTGAGCTGACGGTCAAAGCCTATTTTCTTGATCAGGGACAAGAGAGTGCGTTTCGCGAGCTCATTGGACTGTACCTAGCTAAAGGCGCTAAGTTTAATATCTCCTATATCAACCCACAAAAAGATCCCACTCAGGCGATGGCTGATAAATTGACGGCCGCCAATACCGCTATTTTCATACTAGGAGCCCAAGAAAACAGGGTCACGACGTTTACTGAGGAAAAAATCACAAATGCTCTCATTGCGGTTCTAAAAACCGGCGCAAAAAAAATCTATTTCACGACAGGCCATGGTGAAGGTGCGCTCACGGGACAAGATGCGTCCGGCTTTGAAGTTATCGTCCAGGAACTAAAAAACAATCGCTATGAAGTGGCTACCGTTAATTTACTAGACACAGGCGCAGTCCCTGCAGATGCGACCGCGCTCGTCGTAGCCGGCCCGAAATACGATCTAAAGACAACTGAAAGTAAAGCCATCGAGGACTTTGTCGGCAAAGGCGGTAGCCTTCTTAGCCTTGTCGATGCGTTAGTCCCGACTGAAAATCTAAATACTACTTTATCGAAATACGGACTTTCCTATAATCGAGACTTTATGGTTCTGCGTCCTGACGATCCTCGTGCGGAATTACTGGGTCAAAACAACGCGATTATTGGCGAATTTGATGAGTTGAGCCCTGTAACGAAAGACTTCGCTCGCAAAACAAATGTCGTCGTCTTATTTCAAAACACGAGGTCCATTTCAGAAGTGACAGATAACATCTCAAAATTTAAAGTCAGCCTCATCGGTAAGACGACTGGTGCAACGACCGTAAAAGTGAAAAATGTTTCCTCCGCCGAGGATCTAAAAAATATTACGGCCGGCCGAATCGAGCAGGGTTCGTTTGCGGTCATGGGTAGTGCTACGGGTAAAGTGGGCGATAAGGAAGTCCGCGTCGCAGTCTATGGTTCCAGCCAGTTTGCGTCCAATCAAGGGGCCCAAACCGCAGAAAACCGTGACCTCATGGTCAACACGTTGAGCTGGTTAACCCAAGACGACGACTTCATTGCCATCCGCCCGAAGGACACAACCAAGAGCACACTCGCACTAACGTCGGGGGCAAGCATGTTAGGGTTATTATTCATTAGTTACATTTATCCGTTCGGATTTTTAGCCTTTGGAGGATTCTACTGGCTTCGGAGGAAACAGGCATGATTCGCAACTGGCAAAAAATGACCGGCCTTGGGCTAATGTTTTTAGCACTTGGCGGGTTGGCAACTTGGGATGAATGGCAAACAAAAAAAGACGTTGCTGAAAAGGACGCTAAAGGTTTGCTTATGTCAATCAAGCCTGCCGATGTTACTGGGATTGTGTTTCACTCGGCCGCTGATTCAGAAAATGGCGATAAAACGGCAGCACCTGCGGGTACGCCGTCCAAATCTGTAGATGCGACGTTTAAGCTCGTCGACGGATTTTGGAACATGTTGACACCCATTCAAACCTTGGCCGATCAGCAAGCCATTGTCGACCTTCTAAAGAGTGTCTCCGAATATAAAACCGAAACGGACGTTGCAACTGGTAAAGATAAGTGGCCTGCCTTTGGATTAGCGAATCCCCGACGAATGATTGAGCTCGAAACAAAAGACGGTAAAAAAACCACTCTATACGTCGGCATCAATGCACCTGTTGGCTTTAGTGCCTATACTGCGACGAGTGCTAGCGATGTTGTTTTTTCCGGCAGCCAGTACATCGCAACCTCAACCGGCAAATCCATGTTTGACCTTCGGCAAAAACGCCTACTCAATCTCAAATCCGCTGACGTGACGAGGATGACGCTTAGCCTTGCCAATGAAAAAGTCTCGGCTTCGAAAAAAGACGGACTCTGGACCATTACAAGTCCTATTGCAACAGCGGCGGACACTGCCACGATGAACAATTTAATTGACGATATCACAGGCCTCAAAGCGACTGAGTTTCTTGATAGCCCTGATAAGGCCATTACAACTGCACTTGCTGGCAAAAAGATTTTTGCGGAAATTGAATTGGTAACGGATAAATCGACCAGCACTCTCAGAATAGAAACTCTCAAAGGCAAACTCTATGCGGCCTTGTCAGGAGCGGCGACCGTCTACGAACTCCCCGGCGACAACATGAGCAAGCTCAACAAGACCGCTAGGGATCTTCGCGACAAAAAAATATTCTCGTTTCAATCCGCCGAAGTCGAGAAAGTATCAATCGATGGAGACTTTTTTCATAAAATTGCAAATGACTGGTACACCGCTGCCGACTCGGCTAAATTTGGAGCCGACGGCAAATTCACAGGAAAGCCAGAGGACCAACCTAAGCCCACAAATCACATTCGAAATCTTGTCGTCGATCTTGAGTACGCAAAAGCAGAGGATGTTTTTGGCTCCACCAGCCCCGAAGTGAAAAAATTACCTATGGCGCCACTCCACCGAATTAATCTAATGCTGAAGGCTGCGGTTCCAACGATAAGCATCGACGCTTGGCTAACCAAGGAAAATCCTGACATGCTGTATTTACGAACCAGTGGACAAACTCAAGTATTCAAAGCAAAAAAGATTGTTCTTGCTGGAATTAGCCCAGCTCCCGCAACACCTCAGGGACAAGGAACCGACATGCCAGCAACTCCTGATATGCCTGCGATGCCAGACGTGCCGACTCCGTAGATTTCTGCCTCGAAATTCATAGTACCTTGCCACACTCTCCCTAAATCATATCTAATCATTTTGCGGCCAATGGAATTGCTCCTATTGCGGAGCCGCATGCTTTGTTTGGCACCCAAAATTTAAAAATTCAACCCCATGATATTAATGCAGCAAGTCCATTTTATTGCGCTTTCTCCTAATGCTTTTGTGCCTGAGGCCGATGACCTCTAGGTGCAGGGCTGATGGTGCTGTGAAAAAGGAGCCTTCCATTTTTACTCCGCCAATCACCCTATGCAGCCAAAGAAAGGTCTCGCATGAGGCATCGATATCAAATCTTAATGCTCGTAGCATGCTCCTTGTGGGGCAGCTCAGACCTGCTTTTTGCCCAGGGCAGCCCGGAACCTGATGAGGCAAGAGTCGACATTCGCGCTGTCGGTGATAGTGCCTACATAGGAAGTGATTGGATCGTTGAAGAAGATGTGGACTCTGACAGAAAAGCCCCAAAAAAACTTACGCCGCAAGGCTTGCCGCCTAAGGGCTACATAAATAGACGACTAAAAGACATGGAGATACTGCGCTCTCCCGACCTCAATCTTTTAAACTTAGAGGCCTCGCTTACTCGCACCTGCACTAAATTTTCTAGCAAGGAATTTGCCTTTGCCACATCCCCGGCAAGCGTCATTGAATTTGCGAAATGGGGATTTAACATGATTGGAATAGCGAACAATCACTCCCTCGATTGCGTGAGTCCGAGATCACGTAATGAAATTTCGGCCGCTGTGGGTGAGGTGTTGCGTCAAGCTCCGAATACGGTATTTCATGGTGTCGCAAAAAATGAACGCGAGCTACTGACTGTTGCCATTCAGACCATTCGAGGCATCAAAATCGGGATGGTTTCGGTCAAGGGCTGGGCCAACGGAAGTCGCGCAAACATAGCCAATCTTGCCAATCGTAAAAAAATATTCACAGCACTTAAAAACACTGATGTCGATATTCGCATCCTCATGTATCACGGCGGAGAAGAACTAAGCCGCGAGCCGACGCCGTCCAATATTCTTGTAGAACACGAATTCATTGCTAAGTATGACGGTGACATAGTTTTTGCGCATCATCCGCACGTCATGCAAGGCATCGAAATCCTTAAAAAACAGGATGGTAAGAATGCTGTGATTTTCCACTCCTTGGGAAATTTCTTGCATGACGGCCTTTCTCGCGGTCAAGACGGCATGATGGCTCGTGTGCAAGTAGATCGTCAGGGTTTAGTCACAGATTCCGTACAATTATTTCCACTACAATTCTCCAGCTACACGCCGGGTCCAATTAAAATGAGTCATCTTAAGGTTGCCACCAAAATTCTAGCGGACAGCACCGCAGCCATTGTTGCCAATAAACTGAGAAGGGATTTGTCTCGAGTGCCATTTACCCTCAAAACGATTGCTCTGCCCGCACCAGGACTCGGCCTTGATCTCAGCCTGCCTAGCCTCGTGGCAAACACCCCTGCCTCCAGCCACCCGCCCACGGCGAGCCATGGCCTGAGAGGTAAATCGACCGCCATTCCTAAGGATAACGTGCGCCAAAATCCAAATGCAGTCCTAATTAACGATAGTCAATCCAACGATAAAAGCTTTCCAGTGACAAATTAGCGAGCTGCCCCTTCACTTAATGCTTACACACTTGCTTCGATTTAAAATTCAAAGACAATCCATAAGAAAGGATAATTGGTGATCGTAGTGCTATGCTCTATTATGGACCAAGCAAACAAAGCCACTATTTTAATTTCTTCCAGGGGGAATAGGCATGAAAAATTTTCTAGTTTTTGCATTTAGCGCAATGTCGTTTTTTGTTTCAGCAGCCACTGTCAGCGCCTCAAGTTGGACAGATCCAGCCGGAATCACCTGGAGCGCTCTTCCAATCCCTAGCTCGTTTTACCGAACAGAGGCAGCATGCAGGAAGATAGGAATGAATTTACCGCTCACTTGGGATTTACTTGATGCCATAGAATATGGAATCTTCGATGAAACCATCAATACTGAGTTTGGTGCTAGTATTGCAAGATTCGATTGGATGTGGACAAACGGCGCGCACTCCGAGATGGTTTCAAAACAGGGCGACCAGGCCATTGATGATCCAGACACCGCACATTTTGGGATCTGTTCGTCACGATAACGTGGTGCTAATTAGTCGCTGGCGCGAAAGCGCCAGATACGTGTCCTGAGCCGCAGGCGAAGGATCTCGGCGAATCACCACGGGCGTTTTCTTCTTTCCTTTCTCGATTCGCTAATGCTTCTTTATCCGGTGCGCGGCGCCATTCGTAACGGTAATGCAAGGGCATGCTCTCGGCCGAACACGACGACACGATCAAAGAGTTCGCGACGGGCCGTGCCTACTGTAGTGCCGCAATAATCAATGTTTATGATTTCATTGCCGATTTTATTTCTCTCTGGTATGAGTCGCTTCATGCGTCTATCTCAACACCGTCGTCTGATAGCTATATCCCGCTTCCAGCGGATCGACTCCATCCGGTCGGATTTTAGCGGTGGCGAGTAGGGGATACATAAAATAGTTGAGCGGCTTGTCGTCATAGCCAGCGAGTTTAAAATCGCGGGCGTTGTTGAAGGCAAGCCAGGTACCCTCCCAGAATCCAAAAAATCGCTCGCGTAGCGCTGCAACTTTAGGATCTTTATACTGCAGGTTTTCTTCCAATATGAACTTGCGGACATCTGCCGGGTCTACCGGAACCCAGGCTTTTTTTGTCGCTGAATAGTACTCTGCCCGGCAGTGTTGCGACTTGGAATTATCTCCCTCTTTGCCAAGGGACTTTGAAAAAATCGAGGTTGCAACCCGCTGACCGAAAACTTCCCGGGCAGGAATGCCCGCAGCTCGGGCTAAACCTACGAAAACAGAATTTAGATCGGCGCATTTGCCGCGAAGATTTCCCGACGTCAGTGTCGTTTTAACATCACCGAGGCCGCATCCCCGGGTGTCCGGATCGCGAGCAGCTTTCTCGACAATCCTCGGCGAAGCCAGAGTTGGTTGCTAACGTAGCAAAAATCAAAGTCAAAAGATGTCCGAGCATTGAGGGGTTCTCCGTCGAAAAACTCAATAACAGACTGTGTCGCTATTGGTCAAAAGCCTGTAGTACCGCAATTCGATAGGCCTAGATACCAGAAATGAACGGTCATACCGCCAAAATTAAGCTGATTGCTTGATAAGACGGTAGTTCAGGACTAAAATCGTCCATGAATCCATTCCTATTGATGATTGCGGCACTACTGGATCTTTCCAGCCGCGCTTGCATCGCTAATTACAACGTCTGCCAACTAGGTTGAGTAAATTGCGCGTAGATGCTACTCTTAACGTGCTTAACGGACTAATATTTCATAAGTTGGCCATTGGAGTTTTTATGACTAATCCTAAGTTCCACGTTTCGCGAAAAATCTCATTTCTTGCACTAGTCCTAGGGATTGCATCTTGTGGAAGTAAAAATGACAGCCCTGCTGCCTCTACTACGATTTACGGCAATTCCACACTATCAGAATCCAAAGGCGGCACTGATAATGCCACCGTTCAATACACGGGCCTAACTGCATGCAGCCGCAATGCCGACACTGGGCGTGTTGATGTGACCCTAACGAATGGCACAGGCTTACCAAGTTTATCAATTGCGATCAAAGACTACAGCTCGACGGCCAAGACTTATACCTGCAAACAAGCGTCCGACAATTCGACAAGTGAAACCGATATTGGTGGTAAATTTGATTCGTGCATGACCAGTATTTCGGCCTTAACCACGTCGACAGCCAAAACTTTAAATGCTTACAGCATGTACCGTGAGACCACAGCCACAAAAAAATTCACGTATGCAGGAACTTGTACCATAAACGTGACGGCAGCAACTCCATCCATTGTGGCCACGGTGGCATGTACTGGAATGGTTCAAACCCTGCTGGAGAGTGCCGTTCGAAATCCTGTGGATAGTGCGATTACCGCTACCTTAGCTGCCGACATCAATTGTGCGTTTCGCTAGAAGCCCGCGCAGTCGCAAAGTATTGTTTCAAATTTTGTCACTCTCCCCACGCCTTAACTTGCTGAATGTTAAACACAAACACATAAAATCGACCTCTGGGGGCCCACCCAATATCCCTGTCGATTTCCATGTGTTTTATTTACGAGTCAAACCGATTTTTGCAGGCGAAATAAAGATTATGGAGAATTTGCCGCTAACACTTAGCACTCCTAATTTGCCTAAGGAGGCCATTATGTATTCAATGATGCTAGTTGTCCCGCACCGAGAAGTGCTTAGCCAAATGGGAGACGATGGGATTATCAATCGTTTTCTTTGCCGAAACGATCCAAAGTTCTTCATACACACCTTGAAGCGTTCCCAATTTGATCAATTTTTTTTCTTTAACCAGCTCCACCGCAGTAAAATCAGCCTGTCTGCGACGAACACAGCCGCCCCAAAACCGAGAAAATGCTAAACCTTGACTTCATATGAACCCCATGCGAAAATTTTCTTGAATTTTCCGCCTGAACCATAGACTTAACTATTGTCCGACGACCGATAAAAAAATTTTCTCTCGAAAGGGGAATACTGTGTTTAAATCTCTTAATTTCAGCATTAAAATAATCTTGATTGCAGCTCTATTAATCCCATCGGCATCTTTTGCAGTAACCGATCGTGACAACGAACTCGCTAATACTTGGACTGATACGTGGACTGATCCCGTAGTCGGCTGGACTTGGCACGTCGCAGCGATTGCTACCGATTGGACACACGCACTCACCGCTTGCCCGGCCGGATCCGAACTACCCGATCAAGCGACCATGAGATATTCGGTAAAACGAATGCAAAAAGGAGTATTAGGCGCATACTTCCACGAAAAGGAGATCCACTTTGCTTGGACCAGCGAAGAATTTGACTGGAATAGCTCCATGGCAGTCCACGTCTTCGACGGCTTTAGCCGCAATATTTGGAAGCGCGATTTCTTAGCCGTATTGTGCGTCGCTAAATAGGTATCAAAAATTCCGCGGCGACGAGCCGCTTATTCTACTAAACGAGATTTAGGCCAAACCTCGGCACCGCATTTTTCGCAAATTATGGCTGGCGGTAGGACTAGATAGGCCTCTGGAACATAAATGTAGGAAATCATGAGTGAGCTTTTACTTACTTTTCGTCGTTTCTAGTCGCTGCCATATTAATCGTACAAAATCCACGCTACGCTAGCTGGCAAAAAGTTGCTTCTGAGCCTTTTTGCTTTGGCCTAACTCTTCTAAAAAAGACTTAGATTGACTCCAAGCCCACTCCGGAGACATTTGCTTCATACAAATATTGTTTCCTAGGCAAGGTGCCGTTTTGTAGTTTGCCTCAGTCAAACAGGGGCTACATTTTACATTCACTGAGAGCGTTAGGTGGTGCGCATTCTCGCCGCTTTGTGGCCCGTAACGGTCCGGACTTTCAGGACCCCAAAAAGAAATGGTCGGCACTCCGAAGTAGGCCGCTAGTGCCAGTGGGCCGCTGTCCACAGAAATCATCAAGTCCATGTTTGAAATCAGCTCCATTAGCTCGGGAAGCGATGTTCGGCCTGTGGCGTCAACGAAACTGCGGGCCACGTCTGGAGAAATCAGAGACAATAACTCTTCTCCATAAATTTTTTCACTCGGCAAACCAGTCAACACTAATTGAGAGTCTGGATAAGCTGTGAGAAATTGCGTTAAATAGTCTGCAAAATGGCCCATTGGCCACCGACGTTCCGACGCCATACCACTGGCATTGAGATTGACTCCGACGATGTTCCGATCGCCGAAGGGAGGCGTTCGGTTAAATGCACCTACACTAGCTCCATTTTTCTTCGATACTTTTGGAGCATCCTCGCCCAGCAGTTGCTTAAATTGTTTCGTAATGTGAAGCGAGTGATCAATCACTATGGCCTCATCAAAAACAGCTGCTCGCCAGCTTCCGGCAAGCGCCGTTCGAAAACCCACACGGTGCCGCACTTTGATAACATGGGCCACAATGGCCGAAAAATTGGTGAGAAATTCTGCATCGTAAAGATGATCCGCGGGCGCACGCCTAAAATGTAGAAAAATCATAAAGAGAGACCGCACAAGCGAGACCATTGATTTCAAATCAACCGCCACAATGTCATCCACGAAAGTCACTTGCCTCAAAAAATCTATGTTTGCCTTTGAGGTCACGACTGTAAGTTTTGCCGCTGGATATTTTTCTTTGAGACGATGCAGCGTGTGGGTCAAATGAACAATGCTTCCCAAGCCGAGGTATTTTGTGACGACAATACTTTTTGGATGGCCATTGATTTGTTTTTTTCGCCGAGTCGATATTTTTATTTTCTGCCAACAAGCCAACGCGCCAACTAGGGACGTTCCCACAAACCTATCGATTCTTTTCAGCAATAGAAAATTCAAAGTCCTTGCTCCAATTGCTTAATTTTAGCTTCAATCTCAGATGCAGGTGCAACTTTTTGCGCCCTTGAGTAGTACTGAATCGCAGATTTTTTGTCGCCCACCTGCTCGCAAATGCTTGCAAGCACTAATAAAGCGGAATTATTATATGGTCTGAGGCGTGCCGCCGATTCCAATGCATCGCGCATCTTGCCAAAGTTAGCCGCGTTCCCCTGCTTGGCATAAGCTTGACCAAGCATAAAATAGCCTTCATAAGAAGCGGGAATATCATGCACAACTTTTGTAAATGAGGTGATGGCCTCATTTAGCCTACCAGTGTTGAAGTAGATAACTCCCATGGTTTGAACGGTTGAAGTGTCATATCCAAGGGATAACGCCCTCATGCAGGCAGACTCCGTCGCTGCGACATTTGTTTGGAATTCTTTCATCTCAGGCGATTCGGCTGTGAGCCCTTCCCCAGGTCCATCGCCCAATCCTAAAAATTTTTGCATACAACTAAGACTCCAGACCCGCTCGCTAAAGGGGGCGATAATAAAGGCACGGTCCAACGCTTTTTTTGAAAGACTATCTAGTCCGAGCAGTAACGACATTTCCGTTAGCTGTAGATGTCCAATTGCAGCTTGCCCGCCATTTGTAAAGGCTCCAATGCTAGCAATCGGCGTGCTGGCTTCGACCTCCGCAAAGGCTTCGAGACTTAGCGTGGGGATAGAGGCCTGTGCGAGCTCAGTTGGCGTTGCGGTTGCGACACGCGTAAATATGACACTGTTTTTATTAAAGTAGATGATCTTCCACTTTGGGTCTCTAGAGAGTTCACCAATCATACCTTTAGCCAAGGGTGTGTCAGAGATCAGTGCGACATACTGAATTTTCCATTTCTCAACCTCTCCCTCAATTAAATTAGGATGTGCGAGAATTTCCATATATCGTCGAAAATGCTCTGCCGTATACAATTCCGCAAAACGTCCGTCAATATATGGCTCAAAGCCAGGCAAGTTAAACAGCAAAAAGTCAGACATTTCTACATTTGCAAAAACTCTGCCCTGAAGGTTTCGTTCCCGAAAGAATTTCAGTGCCCCTTCAGGATATTTTGACCATTCAACACCGGTCGCCAAATGTGAATCTGATGGGCTGGAAGGAATTCGGCTATAGGCTAGAGTCAAAACCATTGCCACTGGCGCCACAAGGGCTAATCTTGGAAGCCAATTTGGAAGTGTGATTTTTACTCGAAACGACGAAATAAAATCGGCCACCACTGGCAATGACCATATAACCATCCATGCGATATTGCGGCGCGCGGCGATCGACATTTTGACCATAAGCAGGAGCAATAAAATATGGCCTGCGCCATAACGGGCCAAAAATTTGTTTCCACCCTTGTCAGAAATTGACGCTACAGCCACGCCAACCAGCAGGGCGCCCCAACCTATTAGGCTCCAGGAATCTCGTCCCCATACACCATCCAAAAGTGGATTGGTGGCCTCAGGAATGGACGATTGATAGAGGTGACTATTGAGCACGTCTAGTAGATGAATGGGCCACGAATAGATGGCAAACCCGAGGGGATTAATTGCACAGGCAAGCAAAGTGACGCCCAATAATAGGACTAATCGATCTCTGAGCATATGCCTAACGATCCGTACAGCATCGTCTATGGTTTCGCAATCACCCCTTTGATCAAACAGCTTAGAAATCCAAAAGGCTCCGACAATGCCAGGGCCGGCAATAAAAATGCCGTGGCTATTCGCCCACAGGATTTGAAGTATTGGGATAGTCCAAATCCAATTTTTTGGAGTCTCTTCATTTAGAGTGCTCCTGCGGTCCCACAAAAGGATGGCAATCATAGCCGCACCAAAAAAATGCGTCGCCATTTCCGGACGATGAATCCAGCGGCTGTCTACGATGAATAGCCCAGCGAAAAACACTAGAAATCCGACAATCCATTGCAGGCGCGAACGATTATGCTCCAAAGCGCAGTAGGAAAGCCATGCGCAGGCCGAGGCTCCAATAGCCATCAGTACGTGATACAGGTTGATAAGCTGGTAGCCTTTTCCCCCGATCAAATAGAGGACATAGTTTAAAACCTCATAGCCCCAAGTAATACTGACCCATTTCTGTCCGACAAACGTGTAGGAAAATGGGTCAACTGACACCACCTGCCCATGTTCCCACATCCAACGGCCTGCTGCGAGATGCCACCAAATATCAAGGTCAATGATGTTTTTGTACGAAAGCATGAGGGCGGTAAGGACGATGCCAGCAAGAAATGAAACCCAGATTCTCTTGCCGGGTATGGTCGCGCAAAGATTAGGCTCAATATGGATAGGCTCAGAAATTTGCTTGGGCCCTGTAGGCCCGTCAGCTTCGATTGGAGCGCTGGGTATGGGATTCTCCGCA
This sequence comes from Bdellovibrio sp. ZAP7, assembly GCA_945900755.1. Lineage (GTDB taxonomy): Bacteria > Bdellovibrionota_B > Oligoflexia > Oligoflexales > RGVZ01 > CAMDKS01. The sequence goes on along the minus strand of CAMDKS010000023.1, from coordinate 396 downwards.
GACGATGGCCGCTTTTTTTTTCCGTGTCGCAATTTAATATTTCCTGTAAAAGTAGCTGTTATTGCCTCCTTTTATTCTACCACAGCATCCCGAGGGATGATGTTTTTGTGGCCTTGTAGCCCAGCCGCTGCTGAATTTGGGCTATACGCCGCTTTTGGCCTAGGGTTGAGTTGAATCCTATTTTCGCATCGCTATATAAAGCGATGAAAAGACTAGACTTTGTCAGATTTATTGGGACAAAATCTAGTATGTGCGCTGGGAAGCTCCAGCAAACCAGCCGGTGAAAGTCCGGCCAAGGTAATCCTTCAAACGGAGCCTTGTACCGAGTTTTGCACGGTCTAGGTAACGAAAACCGTGAAGCGTAAACAGGGAGAATGCAGGCCGTAACGCAAGTGA
>CAMDKS010000022.1 GCA_945900755.1 Bdellovibrio sp. ZAP7 | reverse complement strand
CCAGCCTTGGAAGATGGTCGCCTGAGTAGCCTCAAGGTGATTGGTGATGCCGACGCACCCAATATCATCGCGCAAGCCGTCTATGCGGGGCACTGCGCTGCCCGTGAATTTGATGAGGTTATTTTGCCAGATGCCACGCCGTTTAAGGTAGAGCGATAGTTTGGGGCATTAGCTGTTGACCAAAAACCGTCTCAATTAATTTCAAATTCGAAAAAAATTATTTTCTACCGATAACATGTTAAATTGTACTCATAAACATCTAAAACAAGGATTCAAAAATGCTACCCTTTGAAATTAAAGCGATTGTAGCCGCAGATACATGGTTTCTCCGAAGGTTAGTTCTGAGGCCGCATTTGCCATTGGAAGAGTCGCGATATCCGGAGGATTTGACCCGGAAAGCCATCCATATGGGCGTTTTGGTTGGTGGTCTCATTGTCGGGATTGCATCAGTCTATCAAGAAGATGAAACAGGAATGACCGATAATAATGTTTGGCGTCTGCGCGGAATGGCCATAGCCCCTGAAGTTCGCGGTCAAGGATATGGCCGCCGGCTACTGGTTGAAATTTCAAAAAAGACGGTAGAACAAGGAGGATCACGCATTTGGTGCAATGCCCGAGTCACGGCGGTTGATTTTTACAAGCAACAAGGTTTCGCAACCCACGGCGAACCTTTTAATTTGGCCGATATTGGAGCTCACTACATCATGAAAAAGACTTTGTCAGGTTCATGAGTGAGGCTCCAGTTGCCCTTGGCTGAAAGTGCTTCCATTTGAAATCCTTAAGCTTGTCCATCAAGACCTCGGGAATGAAGATGAATTGCGGACTATACCTGAAGTCGAGAGTTTTTGCACCAGAACCAGAGTTCCCGCTCCTCGCCGCGGCAAACGGCCCTGTATTTGCATTCGGCTAGTCTCACTTCATTTTATGTGTTACACTTTTTATGTGACACAAAAAGTGTCATTACAGGAGAGTTATGAAACTATTTCACTACAATACGGTGGTCGGGCGAGAGGACTTCGCGGATCGAGAATCAGATATTCAGTTTCTCTCGCAGAAAATTAAAAAAGGTCGAAAAGTGGTACTGTATGCACCAAGACGTTATGGCAAGACTTCTTTAGCTCAAAACATCTTGCCAAGTGGCTTTAAATCAAAAAAAACGGCCTGTTTTTATGTCGATTTTATGGACTGCTCGAATCTAGAGTCTGTTTGTCAGAGGCTTGTTGAAGCATATGCGATCACTTTGCGAAATCACTTTAAAGCGGCTAGTATTCTTAGTATTGCGAAAAGTTTTTTGAAAGGCTTAAGCGTAGCGACAACACCGGATCCCATGACTGGAGAAATTTCGTTCGAGATCGTTACAAGAAGAGGAGAATTGCCAAAGCTGTCAGAAATTTTAAGTTCAATCTGCAGTCTGTGTTTGGAAAAGTCGTCGCTTTTGGTATTCGATGAATTTCAGGACATTTATACAATTCCGGAGGCTCTTTCTGTGTTCAGAAGCCATTTGCAGGCCCTTAAAAATACTCCTATGTTGTTTTTAGGGAGTAAGAGAAAACTGCTGACTTCAATTTTTTCGTCACAGAAATCTCCGTTTTTCAGTTTTGCAGACGAGCATGCTCTCCATGCCATTCCTCACAAAGACTGGAAAACATTTTTTTATGAACGCCTCTCCCCCGTCAAAACAAAAATTACAGATGAAGCATTGATGCTATTGTGCGAAGAAGCTCTCGACGTGCCAAATACTATTTGTGAATTTGGAGCCTTCATTCAGGATTACTACCGAGAAGCAATAGTCGACACCTCCAAAATAAAGCTAATATTAAGCGATTTAATTGATCGAAAATCAGAATCGTACCGCTACCAGTTATCACTTCTTTCAGCTAGCGAAACCCTGTTCTGCAAGGCACTGGCTCACAATGGATTTACGAAAGAATTGAATGGGAGGGCTTTCTCTCAGCTATCTAAACTTGGGCCTTCAAGCTCGAGCAGAATTGCGAAAAAGCTCTACCACGCTGGAGTGGTCGAAGAGGAGTCAAGAGGGTTCAGGCTTTCAAATCCGGTATTGTCCTTATTTTTAAAAAACAGAGTTTACTAGAATCAACATCATAAATCGTCGTTGGCGCTCTCGCGCCGACGACGTGTCCTGAGCCGAAGGCGAACTTAAGCCCTAAAAACTTTTAGATGCCTCCAAACGAAAACGTCTGAGACGATAAACTCCTGTCCCTCGTGATACAAAACAGCATCATCTACAAACCTATCTAAGATCTTTTTCATACCGCCGCTAGTCAATCGACTTTTTGCTAAAAACTCCTTACCAGTAGGAAGTGATACCTTGCCATTTTGTTTTGCAAATGCGACAAGCACTCGCTCCTCGGCTGGGGTAAAATGTCTTAAATACTCCTCCATGGAACTTTGCCGCTTTTCCAAAAGTACAGCCAAGGCTTCTTCCACATCAAGATTAGTAATTGACCTTACTTTTGATCCTGCCTCTCCGAAAGTAGAAAGCAATTCCTGACAGATCCGGTTGACTGCTTCAGGATCCCTATTAACGGCGTTTTGAAGATGCTCAGATACTTGGTGAGACATTTCTAATTTATACTTTCGAAGCCGAGCGTTAATATAGGCTGTATATTCCTCGTAAGGAATGTGACCAAATTCGATGTGATCTCCCCAGTTAAAAAAAGCACGTTTAGGCGAGGAAAACATTTGCGCAAGTATATGTTTTTTTGACCCCATAAGAACTACAGGAAGTTTTGCCGGTAAGTTTTGAAGGTGATCCCTAAGAAGACCCTCCACCTCTGGAATTTTGTGAATGTCTTGAAACTCATCAAATACAAGGCAAACATGGTGTTTTTTTAAATGCAACTCAGTTAATGCGGCAAAAAAGCTTTCAAGCCCCCCTTTACCTTCGGATGAAATTTCCAGCGAGATCGAGGGTGAGCCTGAATCATCCACCTTTAAGGACGGTCTTAATCTTTTGATAATATCTAACGCTGTAAGCAATGTTTGCTGAATTGGAAAAGAGCGTTTAAGAGATCCCGCTAAGCCCGAATACATGCGAGATAGCATTTGGTCTACAGTCTCAACGCCAAAAAAATCAATATAAACGAAAACACTGTTTCTTTGGCTCGCAACCCAGTCTTTACCAACGATATTTTTAACTACCGAAGTTTTTCCTGAGTTACGTCTGCCAAATACTAGCATTTTTTGCCCTTTTTTTAATCCTTGATCCAGGCGCGCTCGTTCCTTAAAAAGATTGCAGACGTCATCTTTTTCTAAAATTGTGTCGGTATAAAAATTATTTTCCATAGTATGTTTGAGCCTACCACGAACTTTCCAGCATGGAAAGTACTGATTGAAAAGTACTAAGCGGAAAGTGCTTGGGGGTGGAGGTAAAAGGCCTAGGCAAAACAATACATTTGCATAGGTTTCCATAGATTATATTAATAAATCGGCATTACAGAGTGTTAAGACGCTGATTATATAACATTTATATTATAATTGACTGTTTATTATAATGGTGATAATGTATGTCGACTAATACCACTAGGATTTTTATGAAACGAATCGTTCTAAAAAGATTGGCTACTTTGGTGATGCTATCTGTGGTCCTTGGATCCTGTAGCAATCAAGGGCCCTTACGTCTAAAAATTATTGGCGGCACGGCCGTCACTGAGCAAGACCCCCTGTCGAAATCTATGGGCCTACTTGTCGATCAAAATGGCAAGCTAAGCTGCTCGGTCGTGGCCATTTCTCCTGGTGTGTTCCTGACTGCGGCCCATTGCTTATTCAACCTATCTCTCGCAGGCTGGCACGTGCAAACGGGCCTCAAACTAGGAGTGGGGGACTCACTTGCCGTTGAATCAGCGACGATACATGAGGAGTATTCGCCCGCCAGCATGTATTCATTGACCCCAGATCGGCCTGCAAACGACCTAGCCATCATCCGGACAACCGAGCCTTGGACCTCAGCCGCTTATGTTTCTCTGCTGAGTCCCGAAGCTCGCCAAGACCTCGTCCTGCCACGTAGCGTCACCATTGTAGGCTACGGACGAACTGTGGGGAATAATTCAGCCTCGACAGGAACCCTTACCTCGGGCCAAGTGTCCGTCACAAGCTCGGGCGCAGGACGTTATGAGTTCATTTCAGAACAATCAGACGGTGTCATGGGGTGCCGAGGGGACTCCGGCGGGGCAGCCTTCGATACGAATCACAAGAATTTATTGGTCGGAATCGTGTCTCGCGGGGACAGCCAGTGTACGGAAGGAAAGACTGTGTATACCGACGTCAGCGCCTATTCTGAGTTTCTTCCACAGAAGGGCGTAAATTAATCGTATATTCTCTGCGATCATTGAAATATACTTGTCGATCTTTGAATGAATTAAAATGACAGCCTATCCATGTTATACGTTATGAATGAAGGAACTGCGCCGTGACCGATTCAACCCAGACCTCCACCCAAACTGGCCAAGAAAACACCTCCCAAAAAAATGCTCCCGCAGAAACAGGCGGGCACGTGCACGGTCCCAACTGTAGCCACGGCGGCCATTCTCACTCGCACAGTCACAACGAAGAGCAAACGCCATTTGTACGCACGAGCCCCAAAATTGGTTCAAACGATGTGTGTCCGTGCGGAAGCGGTAAGAAATATAAAAAATGTTGTAGGACATAGTCATGTCGCGATTAACGACCCACGTCCTCGATACGGCGTCTGGAATACCTGCTTGCGGTATTCGGGTTAGCCTCTACTCGCTTTCAAAAAATCAAAGATCTCTCATCAAAGACGTCACCACCAACGCCGACGGGCGCTGTGACGCACCCCTTCTCGAGGGTGCACTGTTCAAAGCGGGCACCTATGAGCTTGTTTTTTATGTGGGAGATTATTTTTCAAAAAAATCAACGAATGCAAATCCAGTGTTCCTTGACGAAATTCCTGTGCGCTTTTCTGTCACCGATGCCGCGGCTCATTACCATGTCCCGTTACTAGTTTCGCCGTGGGCTTATTCCACATACCGTGGAAGCTGATTTAAAATGGAAACCTACATCTTTAGTTGGATTGAATTACTTCTTCGCTCGCTACACATCATCACCGGTATTGCCTGGATTGGAGCATCCTTCTATTTCGTGTGGCTGGACAATCATTTGCAAAAACCAAAAACGAAAGACCTTCAAGACAAAGGAGTCGACGGCGAACTCTGGGCCGTCCACGGCGGCGGATTCTATAATCCCCAAAAATACATGGTCGCACCCAAAGAACTCCCACAAGAGCTTCATTGGTTTTACTGGGAGTCATACTCCACGTGGATGTCGGGCTTTGCTTTGTTTGTTGTTATCTATCTGATGAATGCAAAAACAATGATGCTCGACTCTAGGGTTTCTGGAATTTCCGCGAGTCAAGCCGTGGCCATCGCACTAGGAATCTTGGTCGTGGGGTGGTTCGTTTACGACTCAGTTTGCCGTTTTTTTCAAACCCGCGACCGCGTGGTAGGCCTCATCGTCGCAGGGCTTGTGATATGTAGTTCTTACGTGACTTGTCATTTGTTTGCACCCCGAGCTGCGTTTATTGTGACCGGTGCCATGATGGCCACAGTCATGACCGCCAACGTGTTTATTTGGATCATTCCCGGACAACGTAAAGTCATTAAATCCATGCGAGCCGGAGAGGCCGTCGATCCAAGTCACGGCCAACGGGCCAAACAGCGAAGTGTTCATAATACCTATTTTACGCTTCCCGTTTTATTTGCCATGATGTCAAACCACTTCCACATGATCTATAGCCACTCAAGCGAGTGGATCTTACTTGTGTTGATGATGGCAGCTGGTGTGCTGGTGCGACACTATTTTGTGTTGCGACATAAAGGCCAAAGTCACTGGGGGTTTCTTGCCGCGGCCGGATGCCTCATAGTTGGCGTTGCTGTTTTTGTGGCTCCTCCAGCCAGTCCATTCGCCGACCCTCAGTCGGGCACAAAAAATGCGACGATTGAGGACGTGGAAGGTATCGTCGCAGCTCGCTGCCTTACCTGTCACTCAGAAAAGCCAGTCATGATGCCTATGGCACCCAAAAATTTGAAATTTGATACACGAGTTTTGATCGAACAAAATGCTGCGATTATCTATACGCTAGTCGTCAAACAAAAAACCATGCCCCTTGGCAACGTCACTCAAATGACAGACGCCGAGCGCTTGGTGATTCAATCTTGGTTTGAATCTAAGCCTTAATAAGGCCCATTAAATTTTGAAGTCCTTCATGATGGCTGCCGCCACCGGGTTTTGAATCCGCCTTTGCGCGGCAATCAACCACAGGTCCTCGTGAACATCTTGAAGGGTACCGATGTTGATGAGTTCTTTACTTGCAAGTAGCTCCTCAGCTGCAGGCAGTGCAATGGGAATTAGTCCATCGCCATGAGTTCCGAGTAACTTTTGCAGACTCGTGTCTTGGATTTCGGCAATCGTATTCACCTTAATTTCGCGCAGCGTCAAAAAGTGCTCGACGTCGTGACGAAGTTTGCTTTGAATCGACGGCATCACAAAGGGTTGGCCTTTCAGACTCTCAGGAAATCCTCTCTTGAGATTGGAAAACTTGGCTGACCCGCAAACAACAACAGGCATTCTTTGTATACATCTCGCATAAAAGCCTGCAGATTCTCCCACGGGTGGCTGATAGTTCGAGAGGACGAGGTCAAGGCGGTGCGCTCGCAATTCGCGCAGCAACTCATCCCCATGGCCCTCGGAAACGGATACGACGCAATCGAACGAAGCTTGAGCTTTATGCAAAACTTTAAGTGTAAGATGCTTTGGAACCGCATCCATTGCGCCAATTTGTACTTGAATGGCGGCGGTAAAATGTTGATCGTTCAGAGAGTCGAGCATTTCATCGCCCAATTTAAATATTTCTGAGGCATAACCCAAAACCATGCGACCGGCTTCTGTGAGTTGAAGACTCCGTTTGGAGCGGTCAAACAATTCATGACCAATCGTCTCCTCAAACTGTTTCAATTGCGTTGAAAGTGTTGGTTGGCCCAGTCGGAGCTTTTTTGCTGCCTTGGCGATCCCGCCTTCAATAGCAATGGTTTTGAAGTAAAGGAGGTGGTGGTAGTTGACCCATGCCCGCTGCTTCATAGTGACCTCACTTTGCTAAAAACGAAGTTAAACATCATTGTTATCCATTTTACCAAATTATTAAACCGTACGATACTAAAAGCCATCAGAAAATGAATGGGGCCAAGTATCTTAATATTTTTCAAGAGGAGAACATACACATGAAGAATCTACTACCAGGTTTAAGAAAATTTAGCGAAAAGGTTTTTCCGGGGCATCGAGATCATTTTGAATCCCTTGCGCAAGGCCAAAAACCTCATACGCTAATGATTACCTGCTCAGACTCTAGGATCGACCCTAACTTGGTGACTCAGACGCAACCTGGCGAGCTTTTTGTCGTAAGAAACGCTGGAAATATTGTCCCACCATTTGGCGCCTCTAGGGGCGGAGAAGAAGCAGCCATTGAGTTCGCTATCGAAGGATTGGGGGTAACGAATATAGTCATCTGTGGGCACTCCCAATGCGGTGCCATGGCCGCCCTTGCGGGAAAGGTCAATCTTGACGGGCTTCCTTGCGTGAAATCATGGCTTGGTCATGCGCAGGCTACTAAAAAGAGAATCGACACAAGGGGCGGGGACTTCGACTTAAGTCGGGTTGTTGAGGAAAATGTGCTGGTTCAGGCCGATAACTTGCGGACACACCCCTCGGTGTCAAGTGCGTTGCGTTCAGGTAAAGTCCAGTTATTTGGTTGGGTCTATAGCTTTGAAACTGGCTCCATTGCTGTATATGATCCGCGCGAAAAAGCTTATGTGCCGTCCATGGACATGAAAGAGGAGCATGGCAATGGCACATCAAGATTCGCGCTTTAGTCGATCGCAAGGCTCAGTCGTTAAGGGCAAGGATATTTCGATACCTTATCAAGACCACATTGGTATCGATGGGCACCCTTCCGAAAAATATTTGGCCAAGCGCTTCTACATTAGGCCAATAGACGTCCCAGTGCTGCGTAAGGATGACGCTGTTACCAAATTGGAAGAACGGCGGGTCGTCCTCCCTTTGTCCGCAAATCAATTGGAGAACCATCCAGAGTCGAAGTCATTCATTGCTACGGCATTTGCTTGGCATGGTTCAGTTACGCCTCGGGTATTGCCTAGGGTTGCCGTCGCATCAGCTTATGCAGGTCTTGTTTATGCTGGTTCCTTGTTTTTACCAAGCTTTTCCGTGCCAGTCACCCCTTTTGAATACTCGGGGGCAGTCTTGGCCTTGATTCTAGTGATGCGCGTCAATGCAGGGCATGACCGCTGGTGGGAAGCGCGAAAGATCTGGGGAGCCATCGTTAACCAAAGCAGGAACCTTTCTTTGGTGATTTATGGGTACAGTGAGAGTAAGGACGAAAATGTAGTTTCAGGTCTCAAATGGGTCGCCGCTTGGCCTCACGTCATGCGGGAGTCCCTCCGGAATCAAAAATCCCTGGTAGAAGTTTCTGAGTTGGTTGGCGAACAGGAAGTAGAACGCCTTAGAAATGCTGAAAACATGTCCATGTACGTGAGCGTTAAAATCACAGAAACACTTTCAAAATTACGTCAGCAGGGGCTTGATTCGTTTGCATTTCTGAGAGCCGAGACGGAGCGATCGCAGCTGATCGATGCCATTGGAGCCTGTGAGCGAATTCGAAACACCAGAATGCCGCTAGTTCTTGCGATCAAGACTCGTAGATTCATTTTACTCTTTTTGTTGCTTTTGCCGCTATCCTTAGTTGATCGCGCGGGATTGCTGACGCCTTTGATCGTGGCGCTTGCGGCGTATCCGCTCTTTTCACTGGATGAAATTGGCGCAGAGCTGCAAAACCCATTTTCGTCACGCAATTTAAGTCATCTACCTTTAGATGGGATTTGCAGAACGATATCCGGAAACGTCATGGGACTGTTAAAGAAATAGCCTTTACTTCCAATTGCATCCATGACACAGTTTGAAAAATTAGCGTGTAGGGCGCTAAATTTATTTTAGGAACTCTCAAATTTAATGTTATCGAATTTAGTATTGGATGATTTTATCATTGCTAACGGAACCAAATGACCAGGAGAAACTCAATGAAAACTTTATTACTGTTTGCAGCGGCTGCGATAATGTCCCTTTCCTCGCTTTGTTATGCCGAAGGTGTCGGCATTTGGGCTGATGGAGTCGTGACCTACAAGCACCCGAATGGAAGTCTCGTAAATCGCGACTGTCAGATGTTTGTGCCTGCGCGTGGCCAAGGTGAGGTGGTGCTGAAGTGCGGTCAGTATTCGACACCAACCAGTGAATTCAAAACTGAAAAAGAAAACGGCCAGACTATTTTTACAGTGCTGTTCCGAAACCCTGCAGGCGCACCCGCAGGATCTATTGCTAAGTTTAAAGGATCCTATCTGAGAGGAAGCAATCGAGCCATTTACTACGGCGACGTGTTCTCTAGTTCGTCTGCCAGTGCCTCATTAGAGACGAACGAGAACTTTCAATATGCTGGTGGCTTCATGTTTTCGAAGTCTATCGGAACGGCAACGGAGAATTCTTCCCCGGATCTTACCACGCCAGTCGTTCCAGGTGACGTGACGACGGTTCCGTTCGTAGACTTCCTGAGGCTATAGTCACACAAACGAGGATGATCCATGCACGTTTTGTTAACAGGTGGAACAGGTCTGATCGGCTCACGGCTAGGAATAAGTTTGGTCAGGGCCGGCCACACCGTAACATCTATGACTCGTAGCGGGAAGGCCGCTGAGCTGCCTTTTCCGAACAACTGCATCCAGTGGAATCATCAAGATGTCATGGCGGCAGACGTATTATTTGGCAACAGTGAATCCTATGATGCCGTCATTCATTTAGCTGGCGAGCCTGTTGCTCAAAGGTGGACAAGGCGAGCTCGTGAAAGAATTCACTCGTCTAGAGTTCAGTCATCGCGTGCCTTGATAGAATCTCTAAAGCGAGGACGAACACCGCCTCCAATATGGATTAATGCCTCAGCCGTCGGCATTTACGGCAATGCCGGATCGGTGCAGCTAACTGAGAAATCTGATCGCGGCGCAGGCTTCCTCAGTGATGTTTGCTTTGACTGGGAGGCGGAACTTAAGGCCCTTAGTCCTAGTACTAGAGCTGTGGCGGTGCGCTTTGGAGTCGTTCTGTCTCTGGCCGGTGGCGCGTTACCTAAAATGCTTGGGCCTATCCAATACGGCTTAGGCGGAAATATTGCATCGGGTAAGCAGTGGATTAGCTGGATTCACGTCGACGACGCCGTGCGAGCGATCTTACATGTTTTGAGCCAGGATTCCATAACTGGGCCGATCAATGTCGTGGCACCAGAGGCCTTAACCAACGGCGAGTTTACTGAAAAATTAACGGCCACCCTGAAAATGCCTGGATTTATTTCTGTTCCTAAAATTGTTTTGAAAGCTATACTAGGCGAAATGAGCACAATACTGGTGGATGGTGCCAATGTTTTTCCTAATAAATTGTTGGCGTCTGGGTTCGTGTTTTCTTTTCCGAGCCTTCAGTCTGCATTTGATAATTTATTTGGGCCAAGCCCCATTAGGGGTGCCCATTATTTCTATGCGTCCCAGTGGATCAAAAAACCTGTGGACGAGACATTCGATTTTTTCTCTAGGGCGGAGAATTTAGAAAAAATTACACCGCCTGAGCTGGCCTTCAAAATTATCGCTAAATCTTCATCGGAAATGGGCCGAGGGTTATTAATCGATTACACTCTTAGGATTAAAAAAGTCCCAATTCACTGGCGCACGAGGATTGAATCTTGGAATCCACCTCACAGCTTTGTCGACACCCAACTTCGTGGGCCATACCGTATTTGGCACCATACACATCATTTCGAGGCGCTCGGCGACGGAACCCTCATGAGTGATGTCGTGCAATATAAAATGCACGCTTGGCCATTTGGAGATGTTGCGTTGCCGTTTGTTCAAGGCGACATTACTTCGATTTTTTCGTATCGCAAAAAGGTCATATCTAAAATAGTTTAGGATCAATCTGTCGTTATGGATACTTTTGGAATATTTTATCCACATTACGTGCCGCTACCGCTGTGGTCATCCCCGTCAGGACGGATCCCCAAATTAGATCAATGATGGTCACAATGACAGGCCAGTCCTTGAAGACCGCTTGGCACGTCAAATCAAACGTAGCATAGGTGACGAGGCCAAAAAAAGCACCGCGTCCAAAGGCATCGCGAAATCGGTAATTCACGGACGAAGGCAGGACTGCAAACCAGGTGACACCCGCAATGAAAATCACATAAAACGCTAGTGCCGCACCTAGGTTCGGTGTGTCAGCAAGGAGGTGGCCAATGTGCGTTTTGTAGAATTCAGGAGAGATTTTTGTAAGCCAGACAAAGTCAAAGGCAATAAAAATGGCAAGTGTCTTGGTAAAAACTCGCAGCATGGATTTTATTTTAACGGCTGTTATTTTAATTGTTTTCATCCTTATTTTTATTGCTAAATTTTATTTTTTTGTGCCCTAGCGAGTTCGGCAAATTCACACAGCAAATTTCGGGCATTGGAGGCGTTTAATTTTTCGGGAATTAGTTGTGAACTGCCGCAGTAAGTGGTGTATAACTCGGTTTTAATCAAAGCTTCATTTGCCCAAGCCATCCCCCAATCGCCAAAATCCCGAGTCGAAATATCGGTAAAGCTCATTAGCCGACAATCTTTATGCCGCGGATCTTTGAGAATTTTGAAATAAAGGTCATTCACTTTCTCACGCGGTCCTTCGAGCGCTTGAAGGTAGTATGAAGTGTTAAATAACAAAATTCCAGAAACGCCTAATTTTTTATTTGAAGTGTTTGCAACCTGATGAATCGTCTTCAGATCATTATTTTGAGACGAGTGTGTCGATGTTGTAGATCTATAATAGATCAATTGTACGAGTGGCATTTTGTTTTCCATGATGTGATTAAGTTGAATCCATAAACATTTGTGGATTAGGTGTATGTTATCACAAGATCCCACTTTTTTTTTAAAATTACGACCGAAGTATTAGACTTGCTTCTACTTGGCGAGAGTTTTGGTTAAGGCCAAGGGTACAGGTATCGGATATGAAAATCCTTGGGGCTGCGTCCATGCCGTAGGCACTTCCACTAACCATTCCTGTGCAGGGCCTCCAGCGACGACGCAAGTCGTGCCTCCAGCATCGTTATCGACAGAATAAGACGAGTAGGATTGCTGGGTTCGTGCGGTTGGATTTTTGAGCCAAAAGAAGGACGAAGTTCCCTGCACCAGCTGATTACTTGACCCAGGTGAGGCTGGAAACAAACAGCTTCCAGAACAATCATTGGCAGCGTACAAACAGTAAGCTCCTCCCGCATATAGTCCGGTCATTGGATTCACCGTAAAAATGGCGCCGTCAAGTGTTTGAAATGAAAAGAGTGCGCCTTGACTAAATTTCGCAAATCCATCCCATGTTGTGTCGCCAATGGACGAGCCATTTGCATCCGCAAGGATATATGGAAACTCACTTCCTGGGCCGATCGACCCACGATCACCCTTGTCCCCCTTTTGGCCAGCAGCACCAGGGGCACCCGCAGCCCCACGCGATCCAACATTCGCATCATCACTTTGTGATGGGGCAGGAGTTTCTTTTCCTTTGCCGCTGCTCCCACATCCCGAAAAAATTGTGGTGACAGTTGCTAACGCGATGCCGGCCATGCTCGTTGAGATCTTTTTCATGATAAATCCTCCTGTGTTTTGCTAAAAAATGATTATAAATTAGTGTAGTGAACAATTAAAAGTACGTCTTGATTGTTTAATGCAAATTCGGTGTGAAATTCTTCGATGCGTTGATCAACGATACGAAGTCGCACGCGATCAGAGGAGTTAATCTGTTGGTCTGTGCCTTGGATCGACTTCACACTGCCCTCGACATGGCGAATAACTTTGTTTCCCGCACTAATAGTACCAATCGTATTCCACAAATTCGAAGCACCAGTTTTAATTCCAGAAACGTATTCTAAGCGAATGGGCAGTCCACCAATCAACGGAGCAGGTACAAATTTTACTCCTTGTACTTGGAGTGACGAGTCATCATTCATACAAATTTTTGCCATGACTGGACCAACGCAGCGAGCAATATCACTGATGTCACTCGTTGAATGGGAATGAAACTTTGAGGCTTTGTCGTCAAGAAGACTATAGACACTTTGATCGTCTAGCCACTGACCTGAGAACTGTGGCGTTACCACTGAGATGAGCCCTCCCTCACCACCAGTAAAAATAACATCGTCAGAGCCATTTTTTCCGGGTAATCCTGTTGGCCCCGCAGCACCCGCAGCACCGGCGTCGCCTTTTGCTCCGTTAGCTCCGGCGGCACCAGCCATTCCCGGTAATCCAGTCGGGCCAACGGCACCCGCATCACCTTTTGCACCAACGGCACCCGCAGGACCCGCATCACCTTTTGCACCTGCGACGCCCGCAGGACCCGCATCACCTTTTGCACCTGCGACGCCCGCAGGACCCGTATCACCTTTTGCACCTGCGACGCCCGCAGCGCCCGCATCACCTTTTGCACCTGCGACGCCCGCAGCACCAGCGGCACCAGCTATTCCTGGTAATCCAGTCGGGCCAACGGCACCCGCAGGACCCGCATCACCTTTTGCACCAGCGACGCCCGCAGCGCCCGCATCACCTTTTGCTCCCGCAGCTCCAGCGGCACCAGCCATTCCCGGTAATCCAGTTGCACCAGCGACGCCCGCAGCACCCGTATCACCTTTTGCTCCAGCGACGCCCGCAGCACCCGTATCACCTTTTGCACCAGCGACGCCTGCAGTACCAGCGGCACCAGCTATTCCTGGTAATCCAGTCGGGCCAACGGCACCCGCAGCACCCGTATCACCTTTTGCTCCCGCAGCTCCGGCGGCACCAGCTATTCCTGGTAATCCAGTCGGGCCAACGGCACCCGAAGGACCCGCATCACCTTTTGCACCTGCGACGCCCGCAGCACCGGCATCACCTTTTGCTCCCGCAGCTCCAGCGGCTCCAGGCATTCCTGTTGGCCCGATCGCCCCAGCAGGTCCAATCATTCCGGGTAATCCTGTTGGTCCAGCGGCTCCCGCAGCTCCCCTGTCTCCCTTGTCCCCTTTTTCTCCTCCTGCACCAGCGGGACCTCGACTTCCCGTATCTCCCTTGGGTCCCTTTTGCGAAATAATATATGGGACATTTTGAATTTTGATCGGGCATCCCGCAGTGCATTCTACATGAAGCCAATAGTCTTCTGATGGAGCCGTTAGGACAGCTTCATCTACAGGAACTGAAGCGCCAATCAGTCGCACCAACTGGCAGCGGTTATCTGATGGAGCTGACGCTAATTCTGGCCCCCAAACTTTTGCGCCGGTGTCGCGTCGAATAATGGAAAGATAGACAGTGTCATCGTATGGGCACTTCTCACCTGCTTTAGTGGCATAGCAAGGGCAAACAATCTTGGCTCCAATGATTGCACGGCCGCCCAGAAACGTCGATAAATCATCATCGCTAGACGCAGCTTCGTCATCAGACTGTGCGAGTGCAAGGGGGCTGCTCAGGCTAATTGAAAGGACCATCGCGATGCAGAAATATTTAAAAAATAACGTCATACTTTACCCCTATGTCAATTAGAGTCCCCGTTGATGTGACGTTTTTAAATATAAAAACGCACGCATAGATTTCATTACTAATAAATAGTATGAACTAAAATCGTCCGTTATTCCATTTTGGGGCCATTTATTATTAGCCTTGTGGCCATAGGCTTTGGTCGTATTAGCTCTCTTTTTTTAAAGGCTAGAAACGGCCCCCGAGAATTGTGCTTTCCGTGGCGGAAAATGTTTGGATAGGTGGAATTTTTTACATAAATTTCAGGATCTTGCACCTTTGAAATGTCGTTGCCGGTCGACCAGCTGGAGCTGCTACCTTATGTTCTATGAAATCTCGTCCCGATTGCCCGATGTCTGGCTGAAAGTGCTTCCATTTGAAATCCTTAAGCTTGTCCATCAACACCTCGGGAATGAAGATGAATTGTGGACTATACCTGAAGTTGAGAGTTTTTGCACCAGAGCCTTCTCCTACCGATAAAGTTGCCCTCCGAAACTTGGCATGGACACACCGTCTTGTCGTAGCCAGATATCTCAACGATGCTTGAATTTTTTAGTGAGCTTGACAGGTGCTCGTGTTAACACCTGCGTCACAAATATTTGAGGTGCCCGACATGAAGAATCCAAAAGTTAGAATCGGCGTTGCTCCAGACTTTGTGGTTTATATTGGCAAAGAATGTTGTCACCACTCAGTTGCTATACACGTATCAATATTTTGCAGTCAACCATACAGACTAACCCTATCGCAAAAAAGCATGCTGCGGCTTGTTTGTGAATTGAAACAAATTCTCACGGCCATAAAATTTAGAGAGGGCGATAAAGTTTTTTGGAGAGATGATGGCAGCCAAATATGTGAGGTCGCGACTAATGCGGGGACGGCCAGCTTCATTTACACGTGTTCAGATCGCCTATCGCAAGAAAATCTAGCCACTCTAAACATGCTGTTTGAAAGGGTTTTCGAAAAAAAATTAGCAGTAACACCAAGTACTTCCCTTACTATCTAATTCAGAACTATTCCCAAAACTCCGATCAGCTGCTTGATGATGGTGTATTCAGCTGGGATCTAGCCAGTGCGATTAAATGGAGCCTATATAATTGATGGATTACAAATCAAGAAATCCAATAGCGCCAACTTGGTCGAATGATGAATTCGCCTCGCGGCGGACACCAGAGCCATATGACGTTCCGACAGGGGCTAGATTGCTAGAAGTGGACACGCCTGATTCGTCCACGGTGCTATTAATGCAAACGGTTGAACTCTGTCCTGAGAATACAAGCCTCATTTTGTATGCCATTGAAGCTCCAAGGAATTGCTCTATGCGCCGAGCCTTTGAATGGGGCGAAATATCTTGGCTCGATTTTTGGTTCCACACAGGCTGGCTGCTTCGAATAAATATGCCGTTGAATCCGGGGCCTGTGACCTCGTCTTACATTTTGCCATCACAAATGACCGTAAGCACTCTTAATTTTCTTGAACAATTGGACGGACAGTTTCCATATAGCCTTAAACAACAACAATTAAAATTAAGTTGCCGAAAACCACTGTTTAGGCCTTTTAGGAAATTTGAGAGGGAACGAGTTGAGCGCAGGTATCAACAATTCATGGCCAAATATGGGCATAGATTTTCGCAAGACGTTGCCTAGTCTGTACTACCGCTTTATTAATCTGGCAGCATAATAGAGCGGTCGTACACCCTGCCGATCGAGCAGCCCATCGGGGGGGGGCAATGGCATTCGGTTAAGAGTTGGGCGAAACCTTGAACACTGAGAGTTCATATAAATATCTTATAATTCAGGACCTTATATCTCAACAAATGAAAACTCAAAATGGCTGCCCGCCCCTGCAATGACATTGGGCACTCAAAGAAATTATTTTGATAATAAAAGGGTGACGATTCTATAGATTCTATGGTACCCTCCGCCTTCTAAATAACTACCCTTTTAGGGCCAAGGAAAACTATGTCTAGAAATATCCGTAACATATGTATCATCGCACACGTCGACCACGGTAAAACGACCCTCGTGGACTTTTTGTTAAAGCAAGCTGGCACGTTCAAGTCCCACGAAGTGACGTCTGAGCGAATGATGGACTCGGATTCTCAAGAACGCGAACGAGGCATTACAATCTCTGCAAAGAATGCGTCTTTTTTACTTGGTGACGTGAAAGTCAATGTTGTGGATACCCCAGGTCACGCCGATTTTGGTGGTGAAGTTGAACGTATTATGGATATGGTTGATGGTGCCGTTCTATTGGTTGATGCCGTAGAGGGTCCACTACCACAAACCCGTTTCGTACTACAAAAAGCGATTGAGAAGAACCTTACGATCGTTCTTTGTATCAACAAAGTAGACCGTCCAGAAGCCGTCGACAGTTCGATGGTTAGTGATTGTGTAAATAACGCATTCGATCTTTTCGTCGAGCTTGGCGCCTCAGAAAAACAATTAGACTTCCCGATCATTTATGCTTGTGCCCGCCAAGGCTGGTGTACGCTTGACCATGATGCGATTCCAACCTTTTTGTCTGGCGGCGGAGATCGTACCCTCAAGCCACTTTTCGACACTATTTTGGCACTTCCACCGCCAACTGGCGATGAATCGGCTGAGCTCCAGATGCTTGTTTCCAACATCGCGTATTCTGAATACCTAGGCAACCTAGCTTTGGGCCGTATCACTACGGGTACCGTGCGCAAGGGCCAAGAGATTGTTCGCCACGGTGTCGATGCAAATGGTAAAGCTGTAACTCAAAAATTCCCAATCTTCCGTCTTCTTTCTTACGAGGGAATGAAGCAAGTTGAAGTCGACGAGCTTTCGGCTGGTGACATCGGTTTGATTGCTGGTAGTGAAATATTGGAAATTGGCGATACGTTGAGCGGTCTAACCGGAAAAGCCCTACCGCGAATTAAGGTTGAAGAACCAACGATGCGTATGATTTTCTCCATCAACACGACACCGAACTCTGGACGCGAAGGCAAGACCATTCAGTCTCGCGAACTCCGTCAGCGTCTTCTAAACGAAATCCGAAGTAACGTATCCCTTCGTTTTGAAGATACAGAAGTGGCCGATCAGTTTTACGTGTTGGGTCGCGGAGAATTGCAGTTCGGAATTTTGATCGAAAAACTTCGTCGCGAAGGCTACGAGTTCATGGTCGGTCGTCCAAACGTTTTGATGCGTACTGATGAACATGGCAACAAAATGGAGCCAGTCGAGAAAATGGTTCTAGATCTTCCTGAAGTTTGCTCGGGCGAAGTTACGAAGATGTATCAGCAGCGCAAAGGCGAATTGCTGTCTTACGAAACAGCGGCCTCGATGGGTTCTGGCGAAGCTCGTGTTCGCCTCATTTTTGAAATCCCGACTCGTGGAATGCTCGGCACAAACTCAATGTACAAAACCGCAACTCGTGGTTCTGGACTAATCAGCTCGGAATCCATTGGTTATAAACCACACTCTGGCGTGATCTTTCACCGATTTACTGGCTGCTTGATCTCTGACCGTGTGGGCAAGACCACAGAATATGCACTTGCTAAAGTTCAAGAGCGTGGCATTTTATTTATTGGTGAAGCTGTGGAAGTTTACGAAGGAATGATTATCGGCGAGTGCGCTAAAGACAATGACCTAAACGTCAATGCGATCCTCCCGAAAAAATTGACCAATATGCGTACCACGGGCTCCGATGGTATCACGACCCTTTACGGAATCAAGCGTATGAGCCTCGAAAAATGCATCGAGTGGATCGACGATGACGAGTGGATCGAAGTGACTCCAAAGTCTGTTCGTCTTCGTAAGAAGATTCTAGCAGGAAATATGCGTAGCGTTCGTAAAGCAGACAGAGTCTAAGGTTTCATTTCTAGTAGAACCAAAAAGCCTCCCCCAACAAGAGAATGTTGGGGGAGGCTTTTTTTAGTGCTCACGATACAGTGGGCATCTCTGGTTCAATACTCGTTGGCGAACAAATAGGTCATGATGGCCATAGCTGCGGCACCACGGTGCAAGTCGGTTTTATTGACGGCCTCAAAGCGGTCATTAGCAGCGTGATGATAATCAAAATAATGGGTTGAATCTGGATTTAGTCCGTAACAAATGGCCCCTAGGCTCGCGAGCGGGTCTACATCAGTGCCGCCTTCGCCGTCTCGTAACGTCATCGGGCCAACAGGTTCAAGGTACGTTTTCCACAAGTCTAAACGACTTCGCATGCCGCCGAACATTCCGGAAAAACCAATGGGAGCAAATCCACCTTCGTCAGATTCTAGGGCGGCGACGTGTTTTTCATTTTTAAGGCCTGCTTGTTTTGCGTATTCACGAGCACCAGCGGCTCCGTTTTCCTCGGACATAAACAAGACCACGCGAACGGTTCTTTTTGGTCGCAAGTTTAATGCTTTTAACGCTCTAACAACTTCGATCGCCTGTACCACGCCAGCACCGTCGTCGTGGGCCCCTTGGCCGAGGTCCCAACTATCCAAGTGGCCACCGACTACGACGTAGTCGTGCGGTAGGGAGGCCCCGAGATACTCTGCGTAGACGTTGTAGGAAATAACCGGAGCTAAGACGTTAGCACTCAATTCCAAATGCAATTGAGCGGTGGGATCATCGCGAAGAATCGCAGAAAGGTCATTAGCACTTCTTGTGCTGAGGGCTGCAGAGGGGATTCTCGGTGAACTGCCAAAATTAGTCATGCCAGTATGTGGCTCGTCATTGTTATCGAGTGTCGTCATCGAACGCACTAGTACGGCTACGGCCCCTAAACCTGACGCAACCCTAGGGCCTGAAGATCGTTGATCCACAGCCCTACCGTAGGCTTCAAACGTGCTGGCGAGGGTCGGATCCATGGGCCGATTATAAAAAATTATTTTACCGCGAACGGCTTCCCCCAAGCGTGTGACCTCACTAAGACTTTTAACCTCAATAACGCCGGCGGTAATTCCAGACGTTCCTGAGCTGTTGCCCAAGGCAGCCAGCTTTAAGTTGGTTGTTTGATTATTTGAAACGACATACCCACTCTCGTGATGGCCACGCTCCCAGTGTGGCACTTCCACGGGCTGCAAGGTGACGTTGTCAAAGCCGTAGGCCTCAAGCTTGGTCTTTGCCCACTGCACGGCACGTTCTGCATTGGCGGTTCCACTCAAGCGGTGCCCCATCGACGTTAACTCTCTAAGATTTTCATAGGCGGTGCTTGATGCCATAATTTCGTTGTTCAAGGCCGTGGTGGCATCGGCCACAGGATCACTGGCAGTGGCTGCCGAGCTGTAGGTGACCATGGATGTAAGGGCGAAGGAGGTAAGAATTTTTAATGTGATGTGCATGCTACGGACCTTTCGTGGTGCTCATTGCGGCAAAATTATCAGGTTTGAGCCGCAAAGGCCACAGATTATTGGGAGTACAAGGGACGACCGAGAAAGTCAGGCAATATCATAGACGTGAATGCGATTGATGCCGCCGTCGGGCAACGTTCGGACTAGGATTTGATCGGATTCAATCTTTTGTCGAATGATAATCTCTTTTTGATTTGCGGCAAAGGCCTTGACCGGTACTGGGCCAGAAATATCCACCCAGGCACCGTCCACTTGTGCAAATAAATTTATGGATCGCGGATTATTGTTGGTGAAAAATTTGAAGTCGACAACGACGCGAGTGATTCGTATTTTTCGTCCAAGCTTCAGCACCACTTCTTCGAAGTGTCCATCCTTGCGGCTTCTAGCCGATTCAAGGCCGTCAAACATGTGAATGGGAGGATACGGTGAAATGCACTGCACGGCCGGCCCGTAGTGCTCATTCGTGGCTCGCACCAGCTCACCGCCGAAGGCGGCACACGCATAATCAATGTTCTTCACATGTCTTAGGTTTCCGATCACGTCAGTCGCTGTTGGCGCATAGGAAATGACTAGTGGCTTTGAAGTCTTTGGAATTTCGGCGGCAAATCTAACACAATTGGACGCGGCCACGGGAACAAATTTAGAGCGCAGTAATTCGGGGGTTGACGCGGGCAATGCGGTATACAAGCCTACTCGCGTTAGACCTCCGTCGGGATACATCTCGATGCGAATTTCTGTACATGATGTTGTTGGCTCTGCCAAACGAAGGTGTCTTGAGGCATGACCTTCCATCCCAATTTTTGGGAGAATCTCTGTCCAATCGACGTCAGAGCTTGCTCGTCCGAGTATCCTAACAAATTGCGCCTGATTGCCGTCATGAAATTTTGTTGAAATGTCGACAAACTGAATTCGCCCAGCTTTTTGTAGTTTGAGGTCTAGGGTGTCGCAAGGAAGGGGGTTGTGCCTAACCGATTCCCAGCTATCCATAATTTTACCTTGGGAGCCGAATAGCTCGGGATCAAAAACGGGCTCGTACACGGAAAAAAGATTTTCGGCTCGGGCAAATTTTTGATTGGTGACGGAAATCATCTGGGCGTTGGTCAATAAATTATAGTCGGCCAATAGATTTTTTTCGCCACGCACCACTATTTTTTCAGGCAGTGTGGCCAAGAATGCGCTAAAAACCAAATTTTTGTAACCGAGATTAACGATCTGTTCTTGGCTGAGATTTGTGTAGTCAAAGGCGGCTTGAAAGCGGTCAAAATCGACGCCACTCACCCTGAGATTTTTCAAAAGGAGTTGAGCGACTTCAGCAATAAACAGCACGCCGCGATTGTCGGCATTGCACAGCACGACAAAACCCTTTTCCGAATCGGGTCCAGAAAACACATGGAGATAGAGCGCACGAAATCCTTCGTTGGCCCCTTGATGGATCGCCACTCGGTTGTCGCCCATCTCCGCCACAAATACGCCAAGGCCCATATCACAGCCCATAAATGCACGGCATCCGAGGTCTCGGCCGTGGAGCATAGTCACGGCTGTGTCGTGACTAATGCCGCCTGAGCCCCTTAGGTCAGTAAACGCGCGGCCTAAGTGACCAAGAAAAGAAAGCATATCCGTGGCCGTGCCCATGGCTCCGGCTGCGAATGCTGGAAACAATAGGCGGCCCCCCGTCACTGCGCGGTCGTCATCAAAATAACCTTCCGCGTAGGTGAAGGCTGGCAAATCTTTTTGTTGAAACGTAAGGTGCTCAAGTCCAAGTCCCTTAAGAAACGGTGCGGTTAGTTCTTGAATCGGCTTGCCCTCAAGACACTCGAGCAAATACTCAAGGACGATTAAGCCACCGCCAGAGTATTGAAATTTTGTCCCCGGCTCAGCCGTGACATCGATAGAGTCGTAGCCGTAGGACTCCCCACGAAAAAGAATATCTTCGACCTTCGCAAGTCCAACCTTGGCAGAAAAACCCTTGACGTAATGCATGTTGAGGGCGTTGTGGCTCATTAGCTGGGCGACTGTGACGGAATTTCCCCAAGCGGGATTGACCTTTGACGTGATCCGAAACTTAGACTTGGTTTTCGCAAAAAGATCGTTCACGGATTCGGACAACAAAATATTTTTTGACGCAAAATACTCAGACGCAAAAGCAGTGGCGAGTGTTTTGCTGAGAGACGCTAATTCAAATAAGGTTTCGGTCGCAACCAGCCCTTTACCCTTCACGCTCTCGCCAATATTAATGGCCTGCTGCCCATGTCTATTTCGGACGGCGATCTGTGTTCCCGTAACCCGATATTTCTTTGTGAGGCCTGTCAGGTTATCCAGAACAGTGTCGAGAGGAGCTTCCTTAATGCGCTTGCAAGCAATCTGCCATAAGGCGGTCTTTGCGTTGAGAGTTTCTTGGTCAGGCGTATTTTGCGCACGGACCTGAAGCATCCCAAGTAGATCTTTGGCCGACCTACCGCTGGCAGATACCAAAAATTTGAAGCCAAATTTTTCGAGGTACGATGCCGCAGCACTTTTTAGCTCTGTCTTTACCGACGACTCCTCGCTGGTGACGAGTTGCTGCTCAGATTTGGCGTGGTGATCAAGTGTTTTGGACGACTCACCGATATCTCCGTGAAAACTGGCGGCCTCGATCATTTCATTTTTTGAAAAACTTAGGACAGATTTTTCACCTGCGCCTAAATCCAACACTTGTCGTTTGGACATTTCCGTCGCAAAACGGGCACAGCCACACCGCTCGAAATAAAAATTCCAGCGGTCGACGTAGGCTTCCGTGTGAAATTTATTGGGGTCGATTTTAGTGGCGGTGAGCCAAGGATCTGATGACTTTCGAATCTCTTCAACGGTAAACGGCATGAGTAGCTCGGTGGCAAACTCCACAGGTTTCTTGGAGGTCATGAGTTGGATCATAATTTTAAAGGCGACCGGATACCACGAAGCCGTGCGTTCACTCCATTTGACCTGGACTATTTTTTGGGAGTCGGAGAGGTCTTTGCGAATAAAGCGCAGCTCTTCGTGAGCGATTTTCAAAAAATCTTCGATCGCAAACCGGCCGTGATAGATTTCATGCCAAACCTCCCAGCGCGATCGCTCTGCGGTGGCCAGATCATCCATGACGCGTACGGGAATGCCGTCGATGATGGTTGGTAAGGCAACACAGCCATTACCGCATAGCCAGTCGGTTATATACTGCAGCGATTGAAAGACATTGTAGCGAATTTCGTCGGGATGGTTATTTGCAATCGTGTCGGAAATTTTTATATCGGCGACTAGAAGAGCTCGCACGTAACTAGGATCTTTTGGGTCCAGACCTTTGATGTCGTCTCCGCGAATGAACGCATCAACTTCCATGCGGTAGGCGTCATTAAAAATATTTTTGGTCAGAGAAAATAAAGCCTCGGGCTGTCCATTTTTATACTGGTTCCACGCCTCAACTATGGCGAGTCCAAGACGAACGAAATCAGGGTGAGCCACCCAAAAACCGGTAAGATCACGCTTTAGCTGTGTGATCACGTCTTTAAAATAGCCCTTAAGCGTCACCTGGAAGGACGGGCTCGTAAGGTCTCCTTGCTGAGGCAAAATCCCATACATGCCGCCCACTTTGATGCCGCCACGAGAGCCCACCACATCAGCCAACATGGAGTGAGAGGCCTTGATGTATTTTATGACGATGTTCGGATCGACTTTGACGGGGATTCTGTAATTGGCATCCTCTTTTAAGAGGCGTGCGGTAGAGGCAAGATAGTCGTGCCACCCGAGGGACGCCCCGACAAAATAAGGATGAAGCTCGTCCATAATTTCGTGCGTACGCAAAATAGCTCTAGGATTTTCAAGGACCACCATTATCCGCACGGTGCCGAGCACGTAGGCGGGATGTTGAATCTTAATTCGTTGTTCAGCGGTGGCAATCATTTTGTGTATGTAACGAGCCTCCTCTTCGTTCTCAAGCTTTGGAACGTAGAAAGCGAGGGACTCTGCATTATGCCAATTTTTAAATAGGTGCAGTGCGAAATCATAAAGGTGGAGGGGTAGGGGGTTTTTCTTATAAAACAAAAAGGTCGATGGTAGAGCTAACCCCGGAAATCGTTTCATTGGTGCAGAAAGGTTTGATTTTTCTAGGGCGTAAGATTTATCTCCCTCCTGCAAGGATAGAGTGCCGTCGAAGCAGGCGGTCAAATTCACCGCAGATTCGATGAGATCTTGGCGAAGAGGGGTTTTAGAATCCTCGTCGTCGGCTCCCCATTTGGCGGAAAATTTTTGTGTGGCCAGTAGCTCTTCGACTATTTTTGGCTCGCCCTTTAGTTTGCGGTGATAGGCGTTCATCGCGTTGATCGACAATTTTATGGAATCAGGTGGGCCAAATAACGTGACATGGGGCCCCTGAAGAAATTTAGGAATGGGTGCCACCAGCTGGCCGCCCTTGGCGCAGTAGTTCTCATTTTTTGGGCCCATGACAATACGACCAGTCGCATCTTCTAGGCCAATAATTGTTTTGTAGGCCGGATCACTAAAATCGCGTTCGATGCGTTGATTGTATTCGTAACAAGCTTTGACTCGCTCATCCATAAATTTTCGATCATTGATGCGACGACCAAGGACCTCGGCAAGAGCAGGCTTTAGGGTATCGTAGAGCTCGACCAGAAAATTTAACGCCGAAGTGGTTTCTAAGCCTCCGCCAACTCCGACTTCCAAAAGTTCAGGCACTCCCTTGACCGGCGTTGCCGCTTTCAGGAGATGTCGCGCCAGTTCGGGCGAGACGTAATCGTGATAGTAGGGGATGTCGAAAAAAGGTTCCGTGAAGTTTCTATTTGTCGTCATGGGAAGGCCCTACCAATAGCATTAGCTTTTACTTTTTTTCGACCGGCAGTGGGCGTCGTTGCCCATAAAGAGACCCTCGTCTTCAAGTCTGGCAACGGCCGCGTGCCGCGCACGAAAAGTCTCGTAGGGGTAGTTCGTGCGAACAGGGTCGCTTGGAGAGTAACCAATGGCCGTTTTCATAAAAAATCCACGGAGAAATGTATCGACTCCAGCCCATGGCTCCTTGAACGCAGGATCAAACTGCACGTTGGAACAATCGATGAGAAGACTCCATTTGCTGTGCCACTGCATCAAATTATTGGTTAGTTTGCTTTTGATGGCAATTATTTTGTCCTTCGAATCGATCACGACTGGTTCTGAAAAACTCATTTCGACGACGTGTTGAGCGAAGTGATTTTGAAATTGGACGGTGGCTCGAAAATCGGCTGGAGCTGTTGGGTCACGCATGCCTCTGGCTCCGGCTGCGCGCTGAGCCTCTTCAAACGTGGACACCATTGGGAACGGAAGTTTTTCGTGACCTTTTGCTGGATCAAGACCGTAACCAGTACAAGAGCGAAGAAATAATCCGTCAAAAAATTTAAACATGGTGGCCATGGCGGCGTCTACCTCAGGGGAGGAGACGAACGACACCTTCGAGCAGTCGATAATCAGCTTATAGGGGGAGTGCCACGATTTTAGTTCTTGCATCCAAGCAGACCGCCAGGCTTGTACAGCTTTAGGCGTATCAATCGTATATGGCTGCTCAAAGGTTTGAACCATGATTTTTTGCTGATAGTCGTGTTCAAATTTCAAATGCATAGTTAGTGTCAATCTAGTTTATTTGCCGGCACTTTCGCGCCAGAGTTAAATTAAAGTGATTCAACCGCAGCACGCATGGCCACTGCAGTTCGTTCGCCCTGATATTGGAAGCCATTGATGTAAATGGATGGAGTTGAGTTGACGCCAATTTTATTGCCGAGTGCGGCGTCGTCTAGAAGTTTTGCTTGGATATCTTTGCTGGCTAGGCATTCGTCCATCTGCTTAGGGGTTAGTCCTACATACTTGCCCCATTCTCGAACCGTTTCCTTGGAGGCTTTAGATTGTTCTTGATAGGCCTTTAAGTGAAAATCCCAAAACCTTCCAATGGATCCTGCACAGCGCGCAATTTTTGCAATATCGCAGGAAAGGGGATGCATGTCATTTTGCATGCTTGCGTTGCATTGACTTGATAATTGAAAGTTTTTGAAAACAAATAACGCACGGTTGCCTAATTGTCTACGGAGGTCCTCAAGGATGGGAGCGGTACCACCACAGGCGGGACACATGTAATCTGCAAATTCGACGATCACAATTTTCGCGTCGTCAGGGCCTTGGCGGAAATCTTCGCCGAGACCACTATAGACATTCTTATTGATCGGGATGTCCTTTGGAGTGATAGCTTGCAATGGGGGAGCCCCGACTCCGTCATGTTTCCCAGGAGTATCTTGAAATTCTGTGGGGAGCACTCCCGTCGGTTTTAGAAAATTAAATCCTAGAACGCAGGCGATAAGGGCAATGCCTGCCGTTGTGAAGCCGGCATAGGTGGTTTTTGGTGAAAAATCGAGAGAGGAACGGCGAGCGGCCCATAGTTTCCAAGCGATACCGGCCTGAACGAATGTTAGTGCATAAACGATAATACAAACGATGCAAACGGTACCTAGCACCCCAAGGCTAATTCCTCCAAGGACTAGCGACATCACCAGTCCGCTTGCGGCCAGTAGAAACCAGGTGGGCTCGTGATCTTTTGATGATTTATGGTTAAAAAAGATCGTTCCTGAAAGAAGAGCCATGGCGAGAAAGTATCCAAGGCCCCACACACCTAAAGGGATTTGGAAAATTTCACTATACTTGCTGGCTGCTACGGCATCACAATTAACGACGCTATTTATATTACATGCCGCCATCGTATGACCGTTTTGCCTAAGTTCTAGGTGGTGCAGCGTTGAATAGACGGAGGTAATAATTCCCGCGATGGAGGTTAAAAAGGCCGTAAGCCACATATTTTTGTGGGGCGTCTGTGAACGTACATTCTGATCATTAAATTTTGAGGTGTCTGTAGTCATATTCCTAGTGGTCTCCGGTGTAATAAAGGAGCGGTTAACGGCGTAGTTCTGAGCCCTTGCGTTCTATGTTGGATTCTTCTTTTAGCATAATCGCTTTGTATCCTTGTCGCAATCTAATACGAATTGCTGACCTATTTCGAGTCAGGTGGCAGCAATCCTGTATCCTCAGGTATATTGCAAGGGGGGGATGTCTATTGTTGGTTCAATCGCTGACAACTAAACCAATATATTTTAACGCAATGTTAATAATTTGTTGAATTCAATTGACCATAGGATTCATTTAAGCAACGTTTTACCATCACTCGTTCCATTTGGCAACCAGCCCGACAAAGTCCCGTCAGACAATTTTTTATGTTAGCAACCGCCCGAAAACTACAGCATTTGACCTACAATGAAGAAAGCCCCGGATTGACCGGGGCTTACTACTTTTTGCGAAAAAACCCGAATTAATGCGGCACTTCAGGCTTGGATTTTGATTTAATCAAGAGCGACGCGAGAATAGACCCAAGCAAAATGCCTCCAATAATTCCTAGAGACCAGAGCACCGGAAATTTTCCGCCAAATGCTTCGTTCAACCAGACCATCTTTAGTCCAACAAAAACCAGTATGAGCCCCAAGCCGTAATTGAGAAAGCGGAACTTATCGACAACTCCTGCCAATAGGAAATATAGGGAACGCAAACCCAGAATGGCAAAAATATTTGATGTGAAAACAATTAGGGGCTCCTTAGTAATCGCAAAAATGGCGGGTACTGAGTCAATGGCGAATATAATATCTGAAAACTCAATAAAAACCAGTGCAAGGAAAATCGGCGTGGCATAGAGGACGCCGTTCTTGCGCACAAAAAAGTTCTGACCATCTAATTCAGTCGTTACAGGGAAAATTTTCTTTACTAACTTTACCAGAGGATTTGCACCGGGATCAGGAACTTTGTTCGGCGCAAAAAGAATTTTGAGACCAGTAAGAACCAAAAATGCACCCGCTACAAGTACGACCCATTCATATTGAAGCAGGGTTGCGCCGAGAGCAATAAAAATAGCCCTGAATATTAATGCACCTATAATTCCGAAAAACAGAACGCGGTGCTGGTATTTATCTGGAATCGCAAAGTATCTAAACACGACCACGAACACAAAGATGTTGTCAATAGCCAGTGACTTTTCGATGATATATCCCGTCAAGAATTCTAGGCCGACCTGCTTAGCCGCGAGTACTGCGTCGAACCCAGGTATTGCATTCAACATTGTGCGATCAGGGAAAGTGGCCAAAGCATAGTGATAGAAACCAAAATTAAAAACTAACGCCAAACAAAACCAAATCGAGCTCCATATTGCAGACTCCTTAACTGACACTATGTGCGCGCTCTTGTGAAACACGCCTAGATCAAGCAGCAACATCGATATAACGAAACCAATAAAAGCTCCGTACAGCCACCAGTAATCAGCAAATGGAAATAAAAGCATATTTGTCACTGTAACCCCCTAAAAAAAATAATCACTGCCCAAGACAATGACTAATATAGCATGACAAGCTACATATTCGAAACAGATAATAAAATTTTTAAACATTGTTTTTCACAATGTAATCCGTGATTTCCATTATGAGATCTTCGTTTTTATCGGAAAAGACCATCTCGACAAACATTCGCTTAAAGCAATGTTTCGAATTCTTATTATCTATTAAAGCTATTTACTGATCTTCCGATATAATGATTGTTAGTGGGTGCAGTGATCAATAATTTTTTCAAAAGGAGTTACTTAAATGAAAGAGATGACAATCAATGAAGCAGTGAAACTAGTGAATACAAAAGAGGCGACCTCAATCTCCCTATATCTGAAAACAGATTATGCTGGACGAGATGCTGCAACAAAGGCGAAAGGGAACATGATGCGTCTATACAAGACGGTGGAGGACATCATTGGGAGGTCCTTTGACGTGGCCTCCAAAAATCGTCTATTAGCACCGCTCAAAAGGACTCTCGATAATCTTCGGATCACACAATCCAAGGGAGGGATCGCTATATACCATAATGAAGATTTCACTGGCATTGTGAGAATTACAACCAAAGTATCGGATCTCGTGGTCGCTGCACAGAGTTTCCACCTAAAACCGATTCTGAGATCCTTGCAATATCATCGAAACTACTATTTGTTGGCACTTAGAAGCCGCTGCGCTGATTTGTTTCTTGTTACGCCGGACGGTTACACAAAACTGGATCGCGTCGAATGGGATAGCTCAGTAGGCAGTCAACTTTCAGAAGCTGCAAAAGGTGCACAGGGGAAATTGTTTAAAAATCGTCGTGGAAAGAATTTACTTAAGTCTACAGGCAAAAATTTCGCGCCGCTGAATCAAGCGTTGAAGGGGCATCTTGAGCAAAAGCAATTTCCCCTGATGATTAGCGGGCCAAGTGATCTTCATGAAGCGTTTAGAAGTAGTTCCGGATATAGCTACATAATGCAGCAAGGTTTAGAGGGAGATATTGAGTATCTCGATGAAAAGGCGTTGCTGGGACTTTCAGGCCAAGTTTTTGAGCAATTTCTGCTCGAAAATGATAGGCACGCAGCCGCAAACTTTCTCGAAGCAAGCCATTTTGGAAATGCAAGTACCAATATTGCAGAAATCGCAGTGGCCGCTGCAAGAGGCCAGATAAAATCTCTTTTAATTGCAGAGGACACACATGTTTGGGGGCTCCTGGACCGAACCAATGGGGCCATTGAGATACTGAGTGAGAAGGATGATGCGACCTCTGACGACTTGCTTGATGATCTAGCCGAGCTAACCCTTCAAAAGGGGGGCGGTGTAACAGTTCTGCCGAGTGCTCAAATGCCAAATGGAGTTTCAATTGCTGCAATACTAAGGTGGAGTGACTCAACCAATTGCGACCATGCGTTTGTTCCGCTTAGGTCCAGAAACCATTTTTCGCCCGTCGTTAATGACGGCTAATTTGCTCTTCCATATTTTTGGAAACGTCGTGGGGGGTCTATCCCCCACGACGTTTCCTTTTGGCCTGGAAGCCACTGCTGAAATTTTAAATTGCAGGTTTAAATCAATTCGATCAGCCATTTATACCTACTCGAGTGTTTCATTTTGCGTCTCTTTTAGAACTTTAGCTTTACATCTATGTTTCAATTCGATACGAGTGAATGAACAATAAATAATCAGTTCATGTTTAACAACACTTTGATGAGGAGATTCTGAGATGGCTCGAAGAATAATTTTGTGTCTTGCAGTATTTTTTTCGTGTCCCCAAATAGGTCACTCTGCAAACCGAGTGGTGAAAGCTCAGCTTGTGGATGATTTTTTGACGGCCATGAAAATGTATGGGGACGGTGCCGGCCGAACCCCCGCATCACCTGCAGTCAGTCTTTGGATCGATGGCATGTTGAAGCAAAATATTAGTCCTGAGGCCCTAAAGGCAAGATTTTCTCGTCATCAAATGAAAAGTCTATCGAAAGCAGCTGTGGATTCGTTTGCCAAGTACCGCAAGATTACTATTGAAGACCTTCCAAGTTACGATTTAAAGGCAGCAGCACCGCCCATGGCGTTGCATGCGTTTCGCTTCGATGTCGTGGAAGATTCTGACGATGTTTTAAATGATAGTATTTATTGTTATTTTATAACAACGCACGATGATTTTGTTTGGGGAAAGGTGACATCAATCTATAGCGGACTCGATGAGGGTCAATCCTTTTTCTTCAATCCGGAAGATCGCGGTCTCTTCGATCCCAAAGGTGATAAAATGATTCCCGTCAATCACACGCTTGTGGACTTCGGAATTGTTGAATCTGATAGTGGGGATATAACCCAGCTAAAAAAATTGTCAGACGCCATTATTGATTTAGCCGTAGTCGCTCTTGCAGTCTACGATCCATCGGTTGGAGCAGGCGCGGCAAAAGTCCGTGCGGAGACTCAAAATTTAATGCGTTTAATTGTTGAAATGGATAGTGATGATCGATTGGTCGCAGACACTTTGCGTATGACGCCCGACTCAATGGCTTCACAAATGGCAGGAGACACGGTCAATGAGTTTAGTCGCTTCTATGAGCAAAGCACCACGTGGTCTCATTACGCGTACAGAATTCACTTTAGATTGTTGAAGTAGTCAGTCGCTGGCGCGAAAGCGCCAGCGGCTGTTTGAAACATAAGTTTTTAATCCCTTGTCTAGCCACGACGACGACGCATCATTCGCATTCTGAAAAATATTCTTTTTTGAAGTTCATCTTGAACTCTTCGTTGCGGTAACGAAACTGGACCATTTGACGACTCTGTTTTTGCTCTCTTGACGCTTACTTCTAACACGATAATCTCCTTTAAGGTTTGTAAAACACATCGCGTAATTGCGATATTATACTTGATGCATTTGTCGTGCCAACTCCTCGGAGGCTCTGCGGGTTGGTGGGCGACAGGCCTTGACCGGCATGCATCGCTGCTGTTTTTCTCTGTATTTGCGGTCCGTTAGTCTTGGTGGCCGCACACCCATTCTGAGATCTAAACTCCAGACTCTCTTTTAAAGAGCAGTCTCTGTCCAGAATCCGGTCGATTTTGACCAGGTATTAGTCGCAAATGGCCAGTTTTCGGACGCGAATCATTTTTGTGTAATAGCAACACATATTGTACGATCCCTGTTACGGTTAAATCCTAATGACATAAGATCTGCCATTTCGTTTCATCTCAAATGGCTTACGGGTTTTGGTAAAAAATCCAATGCATTATTTGGGATAAGAATTCTAAACGTACAGACAGTTCAAAAATTTAGGCTGAATAGATTTCGGCACACTTAAAAATATTACTCCTGGTCGCAAAATAAATCGGTAAGTTTATAAGAATATTCTTTCCTCTTCTTGTGACTTCAAACGGAGCTGCTGAAACAATAAATCCAATTTTTTGCTCGGTTATCTCAAGGTAGGTTTGCAAAGCACTCCAGTTTTTTGACGATATTTTTTGAGTCGCCTTGCATTCGATAGGAAGTGTACCCGTTTCATGACGCAAAATAAAATCTACCTCTGGGGAGTCTGAACTACCTTTTTTCCAGCCAGAGATTGAATCAAAAAAAGTTCTCTCTCCAATGATCTGCAGCAATAGCGCATTTTCAAAAAGACCCCCAAGTTGCGTACGCAAAACAGGGCTTTGCGTTGACACCAATGAAAGTCTAGGAAATGGCATTTCTCTCAAATCTTGCGCAATTCCGCAGTCGTAGACATATCGTTTTGAAAGATGCTGTGTGGTCGAGTTTGTGCCCTTCTGCTCGACTTCAAGTATTAGATTCCAGGCAGCGAGTTCTGACAAAATTTTTTCGCTGATGGAATTCATCTCATGGACATGAGATTTTTTTGAGGGCATTCCGATAAAATTGGCCACACCTTTCATTCCCCTGTTAAAAAGGGAACGATCGGCAAGAGAGCTCTTTCGAACAAAATCATCTTCTTGGGAGTCCAAGATAAACCGGCGCTTTGCTACATAGTCTGCACCACTAAAATAAGTCGTTACTACTGCTGGCAGGCCGCCCACAGTTAAATACTCGTCCATACTTTTTAAAAACGCACTATGTATTGGATTATCAGCCACCCTTTTCTGTGGGGATGCGCAAAAACCTGCGTAGACTTCCTTTAGCAAGAAATGAGGAGAGGCTGATAGGAACTCGCCATACGTGAGAGGTGTGATCAACCAAGGTCTAAACCTCCCAACTGGTACTCTTTGCGTGTTTCTGAAGATACGACTCATACTTGAGCCTGAGAGGATAACCCGAATATTCTTCCAGTCCTCTTTCATAAATCTTATATACGATCCAATTTTTTCTGATTCTTGGGCCTCGTCAATAAACAGAACCGAGCCTTTGATATCAAAAGCAGAAGTTCCTACTTTCAATTGAACGAGACGGGTAAATTCTTCAAAACTTAGTGTCCTGTCTAGATCCCTGAGAAATTCGAGATCTTTTTCGAGATTGACGGTTGTCACGGAAGATCTGTCGCGTAGGGCTTGCTGGATAAAAGTAGTCTTTCCGACCTGCCTAGCCCCTTGGACAAGAATTACGTCTTGGCTCTCATCGTCCAATAAATTCAAAAATTCATTTTTGTTTAACCTATTAATTATACTCATAAATACAACTATAGCACATTTTTAATGGATAATGTTATAAAAAACGTACAATACTGCGTATTTCGCTCCCAGCCGGTAACCTGTTTTGCCGTGTTAACAGCCGACTGAAACCAACAGGCTTTAGCAGCCGAGCAATTTTTGAATGATTCACTAAACGACTTGTTTCGCTAGCCACGATTCTAGCAAAGTCTACCATTGCCGCCTTGTTTCGGATTTTTCCTCTAACAATAATGTCCCTTTGGACAATATCCGAATAATATATAGGTAAATAGCTTAGACTTTCATCAAGAACGCAACGAGGAAAACCTCCGTATTGGCAGTATTTTTCAAAAAGCTGTTCTAGTCTTGACCTATTCTCGACTCCATGTGAATGAGGATTTAGATCGGTGGTACCACTCACAATTTCACTAAATGAAAGAGGCGTGAGATAGACATCCAGGTGACGGCCAGTCAAATAGGTCGCTAGTTCGCTACTCAAAAGTTTTGAGTTGGATCCGGTTATGAAAACTTTATGTCCTTTTGCCTCCGCAAAAAAGTTGACCCACTTTTCCCAGCCCTCCACTTCTTGAACTTCGTCCAAAAATAGGACTGCTGTCGCCTTAGAGGGGCCCTGATTTTTAAGCCATATTGCATAGACGGTTTCAAAATCAGTCGCCTTAAAACTGACAAGGCGAGGTGAGGTGTCCCGCCAGAAAAACTTGCCTCGAAACCAGCTGATTTCGAGGCAAAGTCAAGCCTTTGATTTTCCACAATATTTTCAAGGTCAGAGTAGTGCATCGATTAAGAATACATCTATAACTGGTAAATATTAACTTATTTACCAGTTATAGATGAACGTTAACTGCGCTCATATCTTAACTTGCTAATAATATAGAATGATACTGGAACTATTGACGGACCACTACCCGCACGAACGAAAATTCGTGTGCGCAGCTACTTGCCACGAAGTTCTTTGCGTAGAATTTTTCCTACATTTGACTTTGGCAATTCATCCCTAAATTCATAGAATTTTGGCGCTTTGTACCCAGTCATATTGGCTTTAGCAAACTCTCGGAGCTCTGCTTCGGTTAAGCTCTTGTCTTTTTTAACCACAAACAGCTTCACGAGCTCTCCGGAGTGTGGGTCAGGAACGCCAATTGCGGCGCATTCCAAAATTTTTGGACAACCCATCATGACGTCTTCGACTTCATTCGGATAGACGTTGAATCCAGAAACCAAAATCATGTCCTTTTTTCGGTCGACTATTTTGATGTAGCCTTCGTCGTTCATGAATCCGAGGTCACCGGTCTTAAAGAAACCATCGGCGGTCGTGACGTTGGCCGTTTCTTGGGGCTGGTTCCAATAGCCGCGCATCACCTGGGGTCCACGAATACATATCTCTCCGATGTCTCCAATCTTGCATTGGTCGTTGTTGTCAGTCCTAATGGATACCTCTGTGGACGAGATCGGAAGGCCGATGAAACCAGAATAAACCTTGTTGGTCATGGGATTTAAACACGCCGCAGGTGAGGTCTCAGTCAATCCGTAGGCCTCAATCAGCGCCACCTTTGTAGTCTCCTGCCAGCGCTCCGCGACAGCCTTCTGCACGGCCATACCGCCCCCGAGGGACAGTCGCATCGAACTAAAATTGACGTTCTTAAATTCTGGATCATTGAGCAACATATTAAAGAGACTGTTGACACCCGTGATCGCGGAGAATTTCCATTTTTTGAGTTCTTTGACGAATCCTTTAATGTCACGAGGATTCGTGATCAACACATTAAGGGCTCCTAACGAAGTGAAGGTTAGAAAATTCGCGGTCAACGAAAAAATATGATACAGAGGCAGCGGCGTGATAATGATGTCACCAGACGGACGCACCAAATTTTTAATCCACTCACGAGCCTGCATCATATTTGAGACAATGTTTCCGTGAGTCAGCATCGCCCCCTTCGAGACTCCTGTTGTCCCGCCCGTATACTGCAAAAAGGCGAGGTCCTCGTGACCAAGCTCGGCAGCCAAAATCTGCGTAGCATCTCCGCCACCAATCGCCTCCATCATGGGTATTGATTTCGGGATGTTCCAATCGGGTACCATTTTTTTGACTTTTTTGATCACAAAATTCACGATGTGATTTTTGGGAAAATTGAGCATGTCCCCGATCTGTGTCGTGATCACATGTTTGATTTGCGTCTGCGCCAATACCTTTTCTAAAACAGCAGCCGAGTTCTCAAAGAGTACGATCGCCTTCGCTCCAGAGTCCTTAAGCTGATGCTCTAGCTCTCTAGCCGTGTAGAGCGGATTACAGCTCACAATAACCAAGCCAGCCTTCAAAGCGGCGACCATCGCTACCGGATACTGCAGAATGTTGGGCATCATAATTGCAATCCGGTCGCCTTTAACCAGCTTCAAGTCATTTTGGAGGAAATCGCAAAACTTTAGAGCCTGCGTATTCAGTTCACTATAAGAAATCGTCGTCCCCATGCAGTGAAATGCAGGGGCCGAGGCATGGGTGGCGAAGGCTTCGTCAAATATTTGATTTATGGACGAATAACGACTGGAGTCAATGGTTTTCGCAATGGATGGCTCGTAATTTTTATACCAAATGTGGGACATACTATACTCCTAAGGCGTTCAGGAAAAAAATTGATCTCAACGAATAATCCTATCGCCTCTGGCGGCACTTATTACTAGCTGACTCACCAAGCGATCAAAGGCATTTGCAAATTTCTGCTTATTATTTGCATCAAATATACCATGGCCGCCCCTTACTTCGCCAGCACTTCTCATTTCTTGCATCAGATTTCGCATAGAGAGCTTGTCGGCAATATTGTTTGCATCAAAAATTTCGCCATGGGGACTGAGTGCCAAGGACTTTTTCTCAACAATTCGCGCCGCCAAGGGGACATCTGCGGTGATAACCAAATTCATAGGCTCCACATGAGTGGCGATATAATCATCCGCAGCATCAAAGCCTCCAGGCACAACGATCATTTCAAAAAGTGGTGATTTTGGAATTTGCATCCAACTATTGCCCACAACCAGTAGTCGACACTGAATTCGAATGGCCGCCTTAAAAACCAATTCTCGTACGATACGGGGGCAACCATCATTATCAATCCATATGATCATCTAAAGATTCACCAGTCCTAAAAAATTACAGGAACACACGGTGCACCTTCAATATATTTTTAATGTGGGTCAACTCCTGTTGATCGCCGGTGGAAATCTCTTGGTCCGTCCTAATAACCGCCATGGCTTTGCCACCACGGCGATTTCTACTTAACTCAAAGGTACCGATGTTGACACCTTTGATGCCGAGAAAGTGGCCTAAATCTCCAATGACGCCAGGCTTGTCGTTGTTTTCAACCAAAAGCATATGACCTGATGGCTCGGCCTCGAAATGATAGTCGTTGATTAAGGATAGGCGAATAATCTGATCGTCGAACACAAGCCCGCCAACTTTAAGAGTTTGCGCTTCTGGGCCGGTTAAACTAATTTTTAGAGCTGAACGATAGCTGTCAAACTGCGGATCGGAGTTGTCCGACACTTTAAGGCCAAGTTTTTTGGCGTGCGTCTCTGCGTTGACAAATGAGACATAGCCGTTGACGACCCTTGAAACATAACCCTTCAAAAAGCTAAGCCGAATGAGTGAGTGATCGGAATCCGCGATGTCGCCACGATACGACATTTCAATGTGACTTGGGTTGAAGCCGGCTATTTGCCCAGCCAAACTCCCTAGTTTTTCAGCCAAGACCGCATAACTTTTCACCCGCTGGTCATGAAGCACACCGACTTGTGGAAGATTCACGGGATAATCCACGACCCCCCCGTCCAGTGCTTTCACTACTTGGTCGTATACAGTCTCGCCAATGGCGATCTGCGCCTCCTCAGTTGAGGCTCCGATGTGGGGCGTGCACCAAATATTTGTTAACGCTAATAACTCGGGATTTAGTTTTGGCTCAACTTCAAAGGTATCAACGCCCAATCCTGCGATATGCCCGGACTTGAGAACTTCGATGATGTCGTCCTCTTTAAAAATGCCACCACGCGCTGCATTGATGACCCAGCTGCCTTTCGGCATAGATAGAAAAATATCTTTTGTCGCCATTCCCTTAGTCTCTTTATTAATCGGAACGTGGAATGTGAGAATATCGACTTGAGAGGCGAGCTCTTTCAGAGAGTTTACTCGACGCACCCCATGAGTTTCAAAAATATTTGGAGCCACATAGGGGTCATACGCAGAGACGATCATGTCAAAGCCACGTGCAAATTTTGCGACTCGGTGCCCCACATTGCCAAGGCCGACAATGCCAAGGCGCTTTCCACGGAGCTCTCTCCCAGTAAATCGGTGGCGATCCCATCCTCCGGCCTTAACGGTAGCGTGGGCTTGAGGAATATTTCTAAACATTCCAAGTAGAAGTCCCAACGTCAATTCAGCGGCACTATTCGTATTTTTTCCAGGGCAATTAATGACTAAAATGCCCTTTTCCGTAGCGTAGTCGATGTCAATATTTCCAACGCCAACCGCAGCCCTCGCAATCACTTTTAGATTCGAACAGGCATCAATGACCGCTTTGTCAACATCAGTTTCACTGCGAGTGATTAACACCTGAGAGTCGGCTACAAGAGTAAGCAGTTTTTTACGATCACAATCAGGGTGGTAGGCGACGTCCAATTTTTTATTTTGATTAAAAAGCGCAATGGCCGACTCGTGTAGGGCGCCTGTTATGAGGATCTTAATTCGGTCTGACACTGGCGACTACTCCCATTTCAAATTAATATAGGTGATCGAACATCAGAGCTTTAAGATCTTTTCCAAATCACTTCCGAGATAAGGAAATACTTCCGAGACTTGGTGGTGTTTTGGCATTTGAAACGACTTGTGTTCTGGACAAGATTTTAGCATGCCCACCAGCACCAGTGCCAACAACAGTAACATTTACCTTGGCAAGATTTTGACCCCAATATTCAAATAGCTTATCACCAACCAGGTTTGCCTCATAGCCAGATACAAATATTTTTCCCTGTGCTTTAAATGAGCTCGGAATCGCCAGTCGTAAGCGAGCCCATCCTGGAATTGGCGCCACCTGATCATAGCTTGCGGTTGTAAGTTCACAGGACATGGCATTAAGTGTGCAAGGACCGTTTGGCGAGGGTTGAAGGTATAGGCCTTCGACCGAATCATTTGTAAATTTTTCGGTACTTAAATTGTGCAAGATGCCATTTCCTCGAAGGGCTTGATCTGCGGTAAGACTCCACACTTTTGCACTGTTTTTTGGAAGGGTAGCCACCCAACGATCTCCCTGTTTGCTGACCGTGACATTGTTGTTCACTTGATGACTTAGACCATACAGAATGCCGCGAGCAGTGGATTTCGGGTCCACTAAATAGTTGCGAAGGAACTCGCGGGTGGTGGTGTTGCCGCCAGTCTCCTTGCCTTGGTCGTGGCTAGAAACTAAAATCACGCCTCCTCCGTCTTTGGTCATTTTCTCCGGCTTTTCCATCAAACTAACCACCTGAACTCGCCAGGTTGAGGAGGGGTCGACCGTAAGGCCCATTTCCTTCGCTCGCTTAATTAGCTCTGGCAAAACGCTCCGATTCAAATGACTCGTGTTGGCACCTTTTCCCTCAAACCAGACGCTAGTATGATTTGCGACAAATGGAATGAGCGCCAAGGCGTTGGGAGTCGCGGCGGATTTTTCGGGCTGGGGAGCCGAGCTGGCTGCCTTGGGGTCAGCGTCGGTTTTCACCTTTGCGTCGAGCATTGTTTTGGCGGGTGCAATGCTAGGCATCATCTTCGCTGTTGGCGCTGTTTTTGCACGACCCACTAGATTGTGGCTGGGATCATACAAAGCCTTCCTAGCAATGGTATTGTTCAACTCTACGCGGACTAATTGCGTGGTCCCGCGAATCTCAATTTTTTCGCCTTTTACCGGCGGAATTGCGAAGTTTTTGGTTGAGTATAATAATTCGTTTTCTGTTTTTTTCGCCATGGTTAGCGATACCGTTCGCCCCAGAGTTACAGGCATATACTGCCTCCACTCGCCGAAGCTGTCGGTAGTTCCAATTAATTTTCCCTCATTTTTAACCACGGCTCCAGCAATGGGATGTCCTGTGACATCGAGCGCCCGTACTTCGAAATAGGCGAATTCCGATTGGTGGCCTAGAAAAGCCTCCCATGGTTTCAATTGCCCCGCGAAGAAGCCCAGCACACAAAGGGGGCCGGCTAGGAGGGCCAACAGCTTTATCGTTCGCGACGTCTTGGCAGCAGCCTTCGCAGCCATTAATTCTTGCTGCTGAGATGTTGATGCAGAGTCAAGGCTCACGGCGTGAATGTCGCCGAATAGGTTTCTTTCGATAAAAGAGTCCTCAAGCCCAACAAATGGATCAAAAGTTTGAAGATCATCTCTCTTTTTTTGACTGCCCTTAAAGATTCCCATAGAACGACTCCCCTTTCAAAGACTACAATAGAGATATAAAATCTATGAATTATCGATTTCTGTGCAAATTGCCGAAATAAATTGTCCCCGTATAGATATAGTACTGGAGCATTTGGATGCATAAAATAAGCACTATTTACCTATCTGGCCGGAATTTTTGCCGAGCAAAATTTGCCTCCTTGACCCGGACTGTTTGCACCATTTTGTGTCTCTTCGGATCCCATCAAGGCTTGGCCCAAGGCGGCCTTCTGCCTCCGCCTCCAGCGGTGTCTCCACCGCCACTGATAGCCCCAGAAAATGATGGGGCCTTGAATCGAAAACGTCTTCGCGAACAAAATAAGCCGGCAGAGGTGTTATCGGATGCCGCCATCGTTGAAGTCGAAAAAGAAGTGAAACAAAAAGAAGTGGCAAAAGCAGAAGCTCAAAAACCACGGCCCCTGTACGGCTTCACAGAGTTCAATTTGTTGCAGCCTAAGGCTGTTGTGAATTCTGGCCGTAAAGACTACATGAGTGACGTTACGGTGCATGTCAGTACCTACGTCAGAGCGTTTTGGAATGAGGGTCCTGAGGTTGCGCAGCCTTGGATCGGCGTTCGTATTGCCCCCTTCGGAGGCGTAGGAACTCAGGGTCGGCGCACCTCAAGGTTTGCCTTTACCTATATGGGTCCGGCCATTGGCTTAGGTAGCATTGCGAAGCCTCAAGATACATCTGTCGATTTCCCTGTGCGTTATGGGTATCTCCTATCTGCCGGAATCTCAGGGCTGTCGCGCCTTGTGGCTACAGATGAGTCGGCGCCCCCCCTTCCATCAGACTTTTCTCCCATCTCTTGGATCTTTGACAGTCCAGGTGTGTGGTCTGAAATCAGATGGCTGCGAATTAGTCGTGGAGCCCTAGGGTTCGGGATGATGGCCGGAGTTCAGACTGGGCAAGGAAAAATTTTCTATTATGCGGGCATTCTCGGGTCGGGCTTCTACTAAGTCTCAAGCCGTTGATCCCTCCGAGGGATCCGAGTGATTTTTCAAAGTAATCAATTGCCAATTTGATCCTTTCAACAAATTTTTTGCACGTCCTGTCAAAAATTTTCCTTAAGATTTAGTCACTCTTTCCGACGAGATCGGCAACTTCTGCCCATCTTGGAGATTGCGATGCGTTTTATGATTGCGAAAATTCTACTGCTGCTTGGACTGCTCGGCCTCAATTTTGCCAGCTGCCGTTCCAGCAAGCCTGCAGAGCAAAATACGACCTTCGAAATTTCCCAACAGGAGGAGGGTAAATTAACTGGCCAGCATGGTTCAGACGATCAGCAAGGCCAACAAAGCCAGCAGGGCCAACAGCAGTACGAAGACAATAAAGACGCAGATTCTGAAAAAACAAGCCGTGTAGTTTGGTCCCCTGCTGGCTTAGCTATTTTGCATCCAAAACGACCAACGGCGTGGTTCACTCGTCGCTTGTTAATGACGGCCTCCCAGCCCCCAGCATCTGACATCGTCGCCTGCCGTGAGCGCATTGAGGGTGCTGTATCTGACGCACCCAACCTATCCGCCCTGGACGCCGTTGCACTAGCCATTCAGTCTGAAGTGCAAAAACAAGAGCTCGTTTACCACTGGTGTTTCTATCAGATCATGGCTGATTTGGATATTCGTCTCGAGAACGACGCACCACTAATGCAAGACAAAGCGGAGATTTTTCTAGCACGTATGCGAGCCCTCTGGGTACTTGGTCGTTCCTTGGATAGTATCTCGAATCGAAAAATATATATAAAGTATCTTCGGACCAGGTACACCGAAATCAGTCAAACATTGTTTGGACGAAACCTCGAAACGGTCGATCTAGACTCGTTTAGCATGCCTACGGTCGGCGCAGGTAAGCCCGCCTCAGAATTTTCGGAATGACCCATTTTTTGCGACAAAATCCCGCTCTATTGAACTGTTTTAAGCTTAAATAGATATTTGAAGAAATGTCCTTTCTTGCCAATTTATCAACACCACCTCGTCCCTATTATGGCGGCGTCTCTAGGATGGTGCATTCCCCTTTAAAATTGACGAACGTCCAAATCACTCCATTAAAGTTCAAGTGAGTATTGCCGATAGGACACATGAATTAAAAGGAAACGCCAGCATTTTGGAGATGTTCACGTGAACGTTAGACAGAAAATAACTATATTTCTCTCGTCAGGCATAATCTTGTCCTGGGCCTTTTCTTTTGTAGCGAATGCTCAACAACAACAACAACAACAACAGCAACAACCCCAAAAAACGCAATCGCCTCGTTCTCAGTCTCAAAAAGGCACTCAGGTCGCAAAAAATCAACCAGCTCCTAAGCAGCAACAGAAAAAACAGAGCGACACACAGCAACGCGTCAAACTAAAGGCTCCTCCTAAGCTAAATCAACGCGCACAGTCTTATAGCGCGCAGAGTGACCAGGGCGATGACACCGCTTCAAATAAGGACGTACGTCAATTTCATGAGGTCCTAAACGACCTGCTATCAGAGTTTGCCTACGACGTCAAAGAAGGGCAGATCGAGGGTCTGAAAAATATCGCCATCCGACGAGTAGACATTTCTGACACGTTACCTCGAACCTACGAGCCCTATGTTGAATTGCTTGTCACCGAACGTGTTCGCGAGAATAGCAAAATCAAAATCATCAATTGCGTTTCTTGCAAAAGCAAGTCGTCCACCATGATTGACGGAAAACTTATGATCTCATCTCCACTGACAAACATTCAAAAAATGGACGAGGCGGCCAATCAGCTTGGAATCGAGAACTTTATGGACGTTGTGCTGGTCTACCACACAACGCACATGGTCTTGGCATTTAATGTGTTCAATACTCAAACCAAAGAAATGACCTGGGCTAGAACTTACAATAGTGAGACGTTGCGCAGTCGCTATCAGCGAATGGCAGTAGACAGAAACCAAATCGAAAAATCGAGGACAAGTGATGTGTATGTGCCTGACTACAAATTTCTAATCGGCCTCGGTGTTAGCCAGCTACCAAACGTTGCCGGCACAGCGAGAGACAAATCTTTCCTTGCCTTTCATATTCGCGCAGTCGAAAAATTTGATAATCGGCGAACAGATTTCGGACTCTACACATCAATCTTTGCCAATACAGCAAAGTTTCTGAAGGCCTATCCAAGTGAAGGCGAGGCGTCGTCCGTGGACGATACGGCGTATACGGGCACAGCAAGAGCCCTGCCCTATAAGTACGTGCTAGGACTACATGCAACCGTCGCACGAAACTTCATTGGTGACCTTGAAATGTATGATCGGATTCGCCATGGCGTTCATTTAGGACTGGGAACGGTCATTAGTTCTGGGTACATGGCGCCGTCAGTTCGGGCTGGTTGGGATATGTATTTTGGGCGACGTTTCGTGGTTACAGTTAGTGGACACTATATCATGTCGAGTGTCGTCCTGGTAAAGAGTACGTACACTAAAGTAAGAGGAGGGGGTGGCGGTGATTTCATTTTATCATACAATTTTTAAGCGCATGCTTCGTTGCCTCCTGCTGCCAACTCAATATGTAGCGGCATTCTTATTGTTGCTAACGGCTTGCGCGTCGGGTGGAGGGCACAAACCGCTGATGATTGAAGGAACTATTTCGTATCCCTTTATTGCTGATACAAAGCCTGTTGGTCGCGCTCAACGAAAAGCACCGTTTATCATTCGTTCAGCAGTGGGTGCCAGCGAGTATTCCGTAGAGATACCGGATAATGCTAGTCGCTATGACATTCAGATTCCTCTGGCTGAATTACGTCCTGCAGGATCTCCTGATAGTACCACCGGCGCACGTCGCGACGGCAAGCCTCTCAATGCGGGGACAACGGACAAGGAATTGGTCGGGGCTTTGCCGTCTATCTCAAAAAGTAAACCAAATGAAATAGCCATGATGGATGCTGCGTTAGGTTTGGGGTCTCCCGAAGGTCCTGTGCAGTCGCCTAGCTACACCTTGGGCATGGCGCGGGTGAATGACAATTTTCGAGATAAGAATTATGAACTCGCACTTGTAGAACTAAATAACTTGATCGCTTTTTATCCCAATAGCCCCAAACTCCTCAAAATGAAGGGCACACTCCTAGTCAAAACAGGAAATAGAGATCTTGCCATGAAGGCGTGGCAGAGGGCCGCAGACCTTGCTCCGCAAGACTCCTCACTTCAGCGATCCATTGCACATCTAAATGATCGGATTGTCATGGAACAAGTCGCGCAAACTGGCCGTGTCAAACAAGCAGCATCGGCTGCGGCCATAGATTCCACCTTCAAACCAATAGCGCCAGGCATACAGAATACGCCACTTGCGCCAGCAGCAGTAGCAGCCCAACCAGCAACCATCCCTGTGACCCAACAAGCCGCAGCGTTGACTCAGCAGGGCAAACCAGCGACCCAACAAGCTGCAGCATCGTCCCAAAAATCTAAGTCTGTGATTCAGCAGGTTGCGCCTGCCACCCAACAAC
The DNA here is from genome assembly GCA_945900755.1 of Bdellovibrio sp. ZAP7. Classification (GTDB taxonomy): domain Bacteria; phylum Bdellovibrionota_B; class Oligoflexia; order Oligoflexales; family RGVZ01; genus CAMDKS01. Next base: position 2,419 of record CAMDKS010000022.1, on the reverse strand, counting down.
AACAATTAAATGCTGTGGCCCACTAGCGTGCCTGATGAGGACTCCGCCACTTTGGGCGACTTGTCGACAATAATAACCGTTTGATTTTGAGGGAGAGCCCAAGTCAAACCAACGGGATAGCCTGCGACAGTGGGCGGTAAAATTGAAACTTTAATGCCACACCCTGCCAAGATCTGCGTAGCAAGATCCACGTGATGAAACATCTTCTCACAGGGGGACTCGGGAACTCGCCCAGCCAATTTAGCGGGCAAAGATAAGATGATCGACGCTTGATCTTTAAAGCGTTTTTGGCGGATAACTAGTGGCAACGTTACATTGGCGAGGTCCGCGTCCTGTAGCAGCGACAAATACAGGTGAAAAAAACCACTTACTAGTGCCGCACCAGATGCAGCAGGATACATTTGTTCAGGATTAATAATCTGAGGCAGAGTCTCGAAATTTAAACTGACAAAGCGGTCATCGGCACAAACAAGTTTTTGAGCGGACGATAAACACTGAATCCATTCGGATGTTTTTTCATTCCGATCTCGCATGGCAATTCCGCGCCAAAGTTCTGCCAGTTTCGACGCCCCCTGGCAGTTGTTGATGGCTTGATTTGAGAGGCTTGCCACGTGCAAGGATTGATCGAGAATACTTGACGTCAATTGCCCAAGCTCACGCATATCGTCGTCCAGCTTTGACCAGCCAGGCATGCTGCCGGGAGTCTCTACTAGTGAGCGGAAAAATTTCCGCGCGGCCATTTCTCGATTGACACCTTGACTGAGGCCGGCCTTCCATTTCGCACAAAACATTTGAAGCTCTTTGGCTTGTTGCGAGAGTCCGCTTGTGGAGACCTCGTTTACACTCTCGCAGAGTTCGCGCAGTTGTGCCATCTGCCGCAAAAATGAAGCCGTCGTGTGCTGTAGCTGCTCTTGAAGACTCGCAAGATCACTCATCCCTGCAAGACGGTCTTCTAGTTCCGCCGTCACAGTCTCTCGCTCTCTTAGGCGGAGGGTTAAATTTTCCAATCGTTCGCGAAGTAGTCGCAGTTGCTGACCACGCTGTTCGTCTTTGGCAGCAATCATTTGTTTTGCTGTCCTAACGATTTCCGTCCAGGTTGCCGGTAAAGATTTTTCACCATTGACGCTTGGTAATTTTGTCAAATTATTTTCATGAACCCAAGTTTCTAGGACTTTTCGTTCGCTTTCATCTTCACGTTTTTTATGAGTGGATTGAAAGACGGCAGCAAGGATCAAACAGCCTAAGGCGGAATAAATGACCCAAAAACTTTCACGCCTCGACGATAAGCCCACGCCTGTTAATTCTGGAATTAATCGATAAATCAAGCCGTCCACTTTGAGTGGCAACGCATAATGGCCGTCAGCCAATCGGCCTTCACGCCATAACGTTGCGCCGGACCCATTTTCATTGATCGAAATATCTCGTTGCGAAAGTAGGGCGCCAATATCGGAATGCAAGGAGGCCCAAGCTTGATCATAAACCAGTTGCGAGGCGAGAAAAACCGTTTTCCCCGCTATTTCTCGCACGGTCATTGAAATCAACACGGCATCATTTTGCTCATTCTGCTGCCAAATCAATGCTGGCTTCCCCGCTTTGACCGCAGTGCACAAATTTAGATTTGGCTTGCCGTTTTGGGGGACTCGAGCAATCAGCGTACAATTGGCGTCCAACAAATCTATCTGCGTCACTTCGCCTGGCCGAATGTAAGTTTGCAGCGACTGCGTCACAGTGTTTATGTTGCCTTGCTCAAAATTTTGCTGCATTTGCACGTCAGAAATTGCGGTCCAGGCGACTTCGCTCAATCGACCCTTGGCATTTACAACCGCTGCGGTGAAGGCTGTGCGCATGATGGACAGTCTGGAGATTTCGTCATTTACGCTGCGCTCAAGAAACGTCAGCACACCTACAAATACAAATGCGACTGGTAAAAGTCTGATGGCATGCATTCTGGTCACCCCTCATCATTCTCGAACTCAGTATCCGCATGGTAACTTTTGCGTGATTCTGATGACTATTCGTCACGGCTCGTGGAACAATGCTTAAAGCTTACATTCTTAGACAATTTAAAAGGCTCTATCTAAAACTTTAAAGGATCATGACAGGTCTGTCATCTCTTATTTAGATTCTGATAAATAAGGCAAGATTCTGGGCTCTGGTGCAAAAACTCTCAACTTCAGGTATAGTCCACAATTCATCTTCATTCCCGAGGCTTTGATGGACAAGCTTAAGGATTTCAAATGGAAGCACTTTCAGCCAGACATCTTGCTACTTGTAGTGCCGCAATAATCAATGTTGATGAATTCATTGACGATTTTATTCCGCTCTGGTATGAGTCGCTTTATGGATGAGCATGTCAAAAAAATTCGTTTGTTGCTGAAATTCGCTATGCGCGTTCTAAGTCAACTTTTATCAGACCTAT
>CAMDKS010000021.1 GCA_945900755.1 Bdellovibrio sp. ZAP7 | reverse complement strand
ATCATGTAATCGATCCCACTTTTTAGAGCGGATCGCTTGATTTTCCCTTCCATCACCCGACCTGCAAAAATATTGCCGGTGGTCGAATCTTCCCAACCTGGGACGATGATCGGGAGGTTTTTTTCGCACGCAGCGATGAGCCACGAGTCCTTAGGGTCAATTTGATAGAACTTTGTGAGAAGACCGCGACGAATGATTTGGTACATAAATTCATGGGGAAAATAACTTTCTCCCTTGTCCGAGGCTTCCTGCCACACCGTCATGATCGCACCCTCAAGACGACGTATCGCCTCGGCTTCTGGAATGCAGGTATCAGTCACGCGATTCAAATGTCTGTCCGCCAATGCCTGCTCAGCTTCATCACTCAAATTGCGGTAGTTTTGAATTCGCTCGTAAAAATCATGGGCGATCAAATTATAAAGGTCTTCTTCTAAATTGGCACCAGTACAGGAAATGGCATGAACTTTACCCTGCCTAATCATCTCCGCCAAACTCAGTCCAATTTCTGCCGTGCTCATAGCACCAGCCATAGTGACCATCATTTTTTGACCAGACGATATATGTGTTTTATAAGCCTTGGCTGCATCTTTAAGTGCCGCGGCATTGAAGTGACGATAATGATGCTCAACAAATTTAGAAATAGGACCCATACTCGAGTTTTTGCTCCAACAAAAATAGGAGTAACGTTTCGAATTCGGCTCGAAAAGCAACTCGCCATTGAATTTATGCTGGTGAAATATACTCGTAAAAGAACCATGACTACAAACGAATTTTAAGGTACCGGCTCAATTAAGATCCTCCGTCTGCCTCATTTGTACCCTCAGACTTCCGCTCTGCAATATATTTTGCCGCGCGATCGTTTAACCACTTATTAATGCGTGAAAAATCGCCAAAGCGAGTATGCTTGCCCTCTGCCCCTAAAAACACCATAGCCACTGCAGAATTGTCAATCAATCGATTGAGCACCGTTAGACAGTAACGAGCTATATCCGTATAGCCAGTCTTGCCACCGATAACCTCGACCCCCTTACGGCCGAGCAACAGATCAGTACTTCCAATGTCAATATTATGAGCTCGTCCATTTCTGTAGCCCACGATACGGTCCTTTTTTGTTTGCATAATGGCCGTCAATTCGGGGAAACGAGACGCCTCCAACATAATTTTTGTGTACTCGCGAGCCGTCGAAACATTATATTTTGATAGACCATTGGGCTCGGTAAAGCTTGTGCTCTTGAGACCCAGCTCATCGGCCTTGAGATTCATGTGCATGACGAACTCTTGCAGTATCATCCCACAACTTTCCATCAACGCAGGCAGCGCTCGATTGTCACTACGCATCAATGCGGCTTTTAGAATATCATTATTAGAATAGCTCCAGCCCGTGGTAAGTCGGCTTTTGTCGCCACCTTTGGCGAGCAGTCGATTTTCAGGAGTCATAACGTGTAAACTCTTAAGATCAACGTGTTTACAATTTTCCCTAAACACAATAGCGCTCATGAGCTTCGATAGACTTGCGATGGGCCTAACATCGTCAGCGGCTTTTTCATATAAGACTTGGCCCATAGGAACTGAAACGACAATGACACTCGGAGTCGAGATCCGTTCAAGTTTATCCACATTAGGCTTTGCAATTGCGGCAGGCATAAAAGAAACGGCTAGCAACAGGCCTGTGGTACCAAGATTAAATTTACGATTGATGAAGCCCATGGGCACCCCTTCGCGTAATCACTAAGTCAGACAAATTATCGCAACAATCATACACACTACGACCGAGATTCAACACGACGCACACATGAGCGGTATCGGTAGAAAGCACTCAAAACTTGATCTATTTTATAATGATAGCACTATTTGGGGATTTTGCCAAAATGCGCTTCAAGGGCACCAATTCGCTCATTCATGGACCCAATGCGACGAATTGAGGCGATCTCGCGCCTCCACTCATTGGCCGGCACCGCAGGGAACCCCATGTATTCACCTGGTATTTTGATGGATTTAGTGACTCCAGCAAGTGCTCCAATAACCACTCGGTCGCCAATTTCAACATGATTACTAATACTGGTCCCACCCGCTAGAATGACCCAATTTCCGACTTTAGCACTCCCAGCCACACAGGCCCCACCGCACACGATTGTGTGCTCGCCAATATGTACGTTATGGGCAATATGAACGCCGCTATCGAGTTTTGCACCTCGACCAATCACTGTTTCACCCATGGCGGCGCGATCCACCGTGCTGCCTGCTCCGATTTCTGCGTCGTCTTCAATCCTAACAATTCCCACCTGAGGAATTTTTGCAATTGCATCTGTCCCCGGCGCGAAACCAAAGCCATCAGCACCTATGGTTGTATTGCCGTGAATAAAAACACGACTGCCAAGTATACAGCCATCCTCAATCACCACATTGGCACGAACGATCGTCGATTCCCCGATTTTAACATTGCGCCCCAGATATGTGTTTGGAAAAATCACCGAATTTTTGCCGATGACGCACCCTTCCGAAATAAAAGCGCCAGGGTAAATCGTAACATTTTCTCCAATTGTGGCCTCTGTGCTGACATTGGCTCTAGGATCAATCCGGCCCGTCTCAGCACGGGTTCCAACAAACATTTGAAAGGCCGTGGCAAACGCCCAGTATGGATTTTCGTGTACAATTTGAGGACGCGGACAATTTTCAAGGAGCTTACCAACAATGACCACACCAGCCTTTGTCGTCTCGGCAAATTGCATATAGGCGCCACTGATCAGAAATGTCAGGTCACCGCTCGTGGCCTTGTCTATAGGAGCCACAGCGCTAATCATAGCCCCTTCGGACTCTGTGGTGGTGGCATGCAAAACACCGTTCAGTTTATTGGCAAGTTCACGGATAGAAATTTTCATGCTGCTTCGATGTGTCCTGTTCGTCAAATTCGTTTTTATGGTCACAAATTACAAATACGGAACGAGTAAAAAACTTAGACCATGACCCTCCGGCCTCAAGTCTAGAGCCTTACCTTTGGTACGAAATCATCAACCAGCCGGGCGGCGATCCCAACATAGCTAGCAGGAGTCCAAGCCTTCATTCGCGTTCTTTCGCTCTCAGGTATTTCTTGGCAGCCGTTAATGGCCTTGTGAATCATTTCTTTTGTAACCACGGCCTCGCCTCGCGTGGCAGCCTTAAGACGCTCATAAGCGTCCACGACACCGTAGCGCCGCATGACCGTTTGCACAGGCTCCGCCAGCACCTCCCATGCGCCATTGAGATCTTCTTGCATTTTAGATGGATTGGCAAGAATTCGATCTAGGCCGCGGAGAACACTTTTCCAAGCCAACAAAGAATGCCCTACAGCCGTTCCCGTCACACGCAGAACAGTGGAGTCAGAAAGGTCTCGTTGCCACCGACTAATTGGAAGTTTATCAGAAAAATGACTCATTAAACTTGAAGCCACACCAAGGTTTCCCTCAGCATTCTCAAAAAATATTGGATTAATTTTGTGCGGCATGGTTGACGAGCCGACTTCCCCCGCAACCACTTTTTGGGTAAAATAACCTAACGAGATGTAGCCCCACATATCTCGCACAAAATCGATCAGAATCGTATTAAATAATCGAACGGTCGTCATAAACTCAACAAACCCATCGTGACTTTCGATTTGCGTGGTCAACGGATTCCACGCCAATCCTAAACGAGACTCCACGAACTCTCGCGAAATCTCTGGCCAATTAAGGTTGGGACATGCAGCCGAATGCGCATTAAAATTACCGACTGCGCCATTAAATTTTCCAAGAATTTCTTGGCTAGCCAGTGACGTTCGTTGCCGGTTCAAACGCCACGCGAAAACCGCGAGCTCTTTGCCCATCGTCGTTGGTGAGGCCGTTTGACCGTGAGTTCTTGACAGCATAGCCGTATTTTTAAGACCCATAGCCAACGTCGAGAGTTGACCAATCAGGCCATCAAAAGTGGGAAGAATGACCTTGTCACGAAGGTCTCTAATCATCAGTCCATAAGCCAAATTGTTGATATCCTCACTCGTGCAAGCAAAGTGAATATGAGACAAGACGGCTGACGTGGCTCCAAGCTCAGTCAAAGAATCACGGAGCCAATACTCCACAGCCTTTACATCGTGATTGGTTGTGCGCTCGATTGCCTTCACCTTAGCCGAAGCATCCTTGGGCACGTTGCCCTTAGACAGAGTCTCTAAATGAGAGAGAATATTGTGTGATAGTTCTAGAATGGAAGGCTTTATCAAAGAAAGGTGCAACAACCAAGCCGCCTCCACGATGATTCGGTAGCGAATAAGGGCTCCCTCGCCAACGATTGATCCTAGGCCGTCAAGTTGATCACTATAGCGTCCATCCAAAGCGGATACCGCAAACAGTCCATTATTTGTCATTGTGCTCACTCCCAATCGTTCGGGCACTACCGATTTGCAGCATAATCTAAATAACCACAATTTCCACTAATTCTGAACTATAACATTACCACTTTACAGATCTTTTGTCAGAAATTAGCCTGCCACCAAAACGAGCAGGGTTCACTGCCGAGCATCTGCTGGATGGAGGGATTTGGTGGTGTTTGGCAGGAGATGTAAATTTTCAAATAATTTTGGGACATGGCGGCATTTATTTTCTATTTTATTGGATAATGACTTGAATTCAACGCAGGACCCCTTTAAGAATGGGGTTCAGGTTTTCTCATCCTTTGGAAAGGACCCTTACCATGAATCATGTCACGATTGTTGTTGGCGCCCAATGGGGCGATGAGGGAAAAGGCAAATGGGTTGACGTCCTTGCCGCTAAATCTGACATTGTCGCCCGCTATCAAGGCGGCAACAACGCCGGCCACACGATCTGGATTTCTGGAACAAAATACGTTTTGCACCAGATACCAAGTGGAGTTTTTCAAAAAGGACTCATTTCCGCCATGGCGGCCGGCGTCGTTATTCACCCTGTTGGACTTGTCAATGAAATTGAAAAAATGAGAGCCACCGTGACGATCTCCCCTGAAAGCCTTTGGATTTCAGCAAGAGCCCACGTGATCACACCGTGGCACATTCACCTAGACGGCGCCCGCGAATCCTCTGCCTCCACACCTATCGGAACCACGAAAAAAGGAATCGGCCCCACCTACTCTGAAAAAGCCAGCCGCACAGGATTGAGAATGGGTCAATATGCTAAAGATGATTCTAGGCGAACCTGGGTTAAAGCCATGCTGGAGTCTGACAATGATTTCAGGGAACACTACAATTCAAATCAAGCGTCGTGGGACGAGTTTCATGGCGCTGCCTCAAAAATTTCTAGCTTTGTGTGCGACGTAGAAACCAGGCTACGCAAGGCCATTGCTACAGGAAAACGCGTCCTTTTAGAAGGAGCACAAGGCACGTTGCTTGACCTTGACCACGGGACCTACCCGTTCGTTACGTCTAGTAGCACCTGTGCATCGGGAGCTTGCACCAGCATTGGCCTTCCTCCAAAGGTTATCTCAAACATTTTCGGAATTGCTAAAGCCTATGTTACACGGGTTGGCGCAGGCCCCTTTCCTACTGAACTTCTTGATTCTGTCGGAGCGGAAATTGCCAAAAAAGGACACGAGTTTGGAGCCACAACTGGTCGTCCCCGCCGCTGCGGTTGGTTTGATGCCGTGGCCTTTCGCTACAGTGCATCAGTCAATGGTTTTGACGGCGTGATCATAAATAAAATGGATATTTTGACTGGATTTCCTGAACTAAAAATTTGCGTTAAGTATAAGCACCCCACCCTTGGTGAGCTCGAAGACTTCCCTTGGGACGCTGACGTCCTCGCTAAATGCGAGCCCGTTTACGAATCATTTCCAGGCTGGACGCAGGAGATCCCAAAATCTGGCCGAGCCTCTGATATGCCAGAAAATGCACGTAATTATATTTCTGCGATTGAACGTCACACCGGCACCAAGGTCATGTGGGTAGGCACAGGACCGGGGCGCGATGAGATGCTCGTCAATTAATTTGCAAGCGGGTATGACGCCCCAAGAATATTTCGAACACTAGCTAATAGTGTGGTGGCTTCTCATTTGCCGGACCTACCTCAATTCGACCATCAGAGTCACCGTCAATTCGTTTGGCCAAATGATTGATCATGACTTGCATTTTCTCGATAGCCTTTTGTTGCTCATAAGCCACTTGTTGCAATGCCTCAATCGAATTCTCCTGATGAGAAATTTTAATTTCAAAATCGATCATGCGCTGTTCTGTCATATCAATATCCTCGATCTTTGGGTTACGGGCAGCAGGTACACGTAGCCCCGACCTCACGTTGAGTGTCGTGTACCAAATGCGGCATCAAAGTACAAGAATGAATTCTATCGGCCAAATGGCTCAGTGCGGCATCCTGGCAATTTTGGATTGTCACAGCACCGCTTGAGTGCGTCGAAGTGAGGTTTAAACCTCGTATCCCAGTCTTTTATGAAATCAGCATCATTCATAGATTTCGTTTCATTTGTTTGTGGCGGCATCGTACGCCTACGATGCGGCTCCAAGCCTTGCTTTGACATCAAGCTAGGATTCTTAAGTCCCGCCGCATAGTCCATAAAAACCTTGCACGTCGACTCCCGACCGATACGGTGGCAGGCCGTGCAAAGCTGCGACTCGCTCCTACCATTTATCACGACTGGATCAGTCGTGATCGCCGTTGGCTCAAACATCACGCGCCACTCCTCAAAAATGGGGCCAATCACAATCAAAGGAACACCTGTCGGATTTGGAGGTATCTTGACTCCGTCCGGTATCCACGGCGTATGTTTCCATGGACCACTATCGTGACAAATCGTACAGCGATCTACAACGGCCATTTGGTAGGGCTTTTTCCACGTTTTTTGAGGTGTAACGTCGAGCACCTCCCATTTAATTGCGGCATCTAAAGCCGCCTCGCCACTTGGGCGTGGTAGAGGAAGTTCCTCAATAGAGGGAGCCTCTCGACGATCTGGAAAAGGAATAAAACCTCCATACACTGGGTCAACTTGATCAAAAAAACAGGTCTTACCCGTTTTTTTGTTGGAGACAATGATTCCAAGACTATCAAAATAAAAGAGCGCTTTAAAATTGGCTACTGACGAATCAGCCGAATAGGCTGCTAAACGGGATTGCTTATTTTTGAGTGACGTATAATGCCGACTACGACACACCAAAGCCAAGTCGACGCTGTCGTTCACCGCGCGGTGCAAAACGAAATTATAGTTGATGCACCCGGCTTCATGGAGCCAAGATGGATTATCACAGCCAATTTTGCCCTCAGACAATAATTTATATTGCTCTTCCGATGGGGATTTACCGTCAATTTCCAATGGAACCTCACCTCCATCCAAACAATTGAGTGGAGGTATGTTTACTCCTACAAATCCAAGCTCCTGACGACAAAGCTCTGCGTACTTGGACACGTCTTTATCTTCAGGCTGAAGCGTGATCGTAGGCGCACTTGGATTGATATCAGGCTCGTGGTGGTTGATTAAGTTGCATGCCGTCACGGCAGCAGCCACTGCAAGGCTTGCGCAAATGAGGATCATTTTTGACGTTCTAACGCGCAAACGTCACTGCCTTATCGCTTTCAATTTGAATACGAATATTTTTGGCGATCGAATTCCCCTTGGGGATGGAGGGCACAATCGAAATTGAGGCGAGGCCCTGAAAACTATACAAAAACGGAGCATTTGGACTCACGCTAATGTATTTCACACGATCTAATTTGCTATCAAAAATCGCCAATTGGATCGCTGTTGCAAACGTCGTACCGTTTCCAATCGGTACAATTTGAATGGTTTGCGGAGTATCTGTGCTTGAAATTTTGACGCGAGTTCCCATTGGTACCGTCGTTTTCGCTGACGGCGGTACCGTCACCTCGGCACCAATTGGCATTTGATCAACCGAAAAACTCTCGGCGTGGCCAGGTGCTGACAAATTTATCAACAATACCAGCGCAAACGTCGTCAAGTTGCCAAAGGATTCCAAAACTCGTTTTGAAAAATTCACTCGCTACCTCCCTATTAATTTCCGACACCTGAAAGTTTTAATTCTAAATTTGATTTGCTCGTTGCAAATGCCATTGCGTCAACTTTTCTAACACTCCCATTTGTGACAAGGGTTGCCAGGGCATCATCAAATGTTTGCATACCATAGGCCTGCCCTCCGTCGCGAATCAACATTTGCAAGCCAGAAAATCCATCGCATTCTGCAATGCTATCCCTAACTGCCGCGGTACCAATTAAAATTTCCAAAGCAGCGATCATACCAACGCCGTCAGCCATCGGCAGCAATCTCTGGCTAATGATCCCCCTCAGAGAATGGGCTAAACTGACACAAATTCCAACTCTCTCTTCTGGTGGGAATAGCCCGACGATTCTAGTCACAGCACCTATTGCATCGGATGTATGTAAGGTAGACAGAACCAAGTGACCAGTTTCCGCAGCGCGCAAAGCCGTTTCCACCGTTTCTCGATCGCGCATTTCACCGACCATGATCACATCTGGATTTTGGCGCATGGCTGCTCGCAAGGCCAAAGAAAACGAGCTCGTGTCGATACCAATTTCACGCTGTTCGACAACGGACATTTCGTCTCTAATCAAATACTCAATGGGATCTTCGATCGTAATAATATGTGCCGCCCGGACTCGATTAATCCGATTAAGGATTGCGGCTAAGGTTGTTGACTTGCCCGATCCTGTCACCCCGGTGACCAAAATTATCCCTCTCGTTTCATCTGCAAGCGAGTTTACAACAGGGGGAAGGTGAAGCTCTTCAAGGCTGCGGACGTGATTCAAAATAACACGTGCAACGATTGTAAAGGTGCCTCGTTGCTTAAAAACATTGATTCGGAATCGATAGCCGTCCACCGTTTGATAAGCAAAATCGCATTCGTGGGCTGACTGAAGGAGATGAGCAGGCATAATTTTTTGAAGCCACTCGCCCATTTTTTCTGGAGTAATAACCACACCGTTATCAGAAGTGACCAAATTTGATTGAAATCTAAACCTCGGGGCAATTCCCGTTTTCAGTACGACATCCGATGCACTTCCTCGGACGGCTGCTGCTAAAATTTGATCAATTTTCATGGTTTAAGCCTTTTGAAAACAAGAGACCGATCACAAAAAAACAATAAAGGGAGCCTATCGAAGCTTCAGGAGGAGCACCATAAAGATGAGCGTCAAAGCCATTTGTACCAAACTGAATCGCACTAGGACTTGAGGCGTACTCCAATTCATATTCTTGCGAACATGGTCATGGAGAGGAAACCGTATACTTTTCAGAATGGAAATCCGAAAAAACCGGAGCAATGCAACCTTAACCAAACCTGTACCGCCATTAATCATCAAAACGCCAGCGACGATGATCGATAAAAAAGGGTTTCCACACTTAAGAACCAAAACACCCAATAGAAAGCCAATCGCCCGCGAGCCCGCATCCCCCATCAGCAAGGCACTGGGGTGAGCATTATGCCATAGGTATCCCGCCAAGGTTCCTACCATGGAAAGGGCGAGTATGCCGTAAGCTGCACCGTCACTATAGTTAGGAACCAACAAGTATTTAGCCATCTCCACATTACCGACAACAAAGTATAACAAGACTCCCAGACTCAGAAAAGCTATGCTGCTAAGCGTTCCACTAAGTCCGTCTACGCCATCACTACAATTTGTCGCATTGATCGAAGTCCATATCCATACAACGGCAAGAGGGATGTAAAAAATTGGACTAATTGTGAGAGTGAGTTTTGTCAACGGCAGCCAAATCTCAACCGGATCCAAATTTGACACTAAAATAGCGGCAAATATTCCAATAACGAGATCGATAGCCCCTTTGATATACTCGCCCCAAGCATCGTTTGCCTTGTCGTCAAGAAAGCCAAAAACACAGGCTACGAGAGTCAATAACAAAACTCCAGCGATTTCAAAACTCATTGGTAACACAAAAAATTGGATGGCAATAAATATTGGTATAAAAACAATTCCCGCTCCTGTTGGTTTTCCTTGCGCCACGTTAGACTCAACGGCATGAGCTCGACCACGATCGCGTGGACAATACTTCATGGCTAGACGAGGAAGCAGCAACAAAGTCAGTAGGCCGCAGGCCATGAAACCTAGACCTCCCAAGAAAAAATGCGAGGTTAGGAGTCGAAAAGGCCCCCACTGACTCTCAAGTATCGTGCCTAACCAGTATAACATCTTTTATAAACTCCCTAAAATTATCGCAAAAACTAGATGGTCAATATTTAAACCTCAATCCTCCTGATAATTATAGATTATATTGCTTTACTCTTCAAGATTTTGGCCAATTTATTAGTTTTCACACCAGGATCTGATGCGGGATAGTGAAAGTTTGACACTCCATAGAAAATCAGCCTTAAAAACTGTAGCTAGCGGATATGGAAAATACAGTAATGGTCTGTTGACTCCATTGCTCGGATAACAACTTCTTTTGAAATGCAGGATCTCCGATTGATGGGGATCGAGAGGTATAATCGTAATTGCCTGACAATGTCAGAAAACTCGCAATCGTTCCTTTAACAGTCAAACTCAACTGACTTGCTGTGGCACTCCCCATCGCTTCGGTGGCGGTGGTCTCTGGGGCAACGGCCGCATTTTGGGTCACAATATTTGAAAGGCTTGAGTAGCCACACAGCAAATCTAACGACATGCCAAACGGCAGGGTATAAGAACCTGTAGCGTTCAGTGACCATTTGCTAAGTGCAGCTCCGCTTGCGCTTAGCGTTAAGCGCGTAGAATCACTTTTCGAACCTGCAAGATTCAGGGAAAAACTGTCCCAAGTCGTCCTCCATGATACGCCCATATCTAGCCTCGACTTGATCCCGGAAGCCAGCGCGGGCTTGGAATGTTGAAGCTGCGAGATCGTTCCAGAAGTCGTTGCATTGTCTCCGTTGTGTTGCAAGCCCAATTTCAATGTTGTCGACGTTTGATCTGTTTTTTCTGTGTTGGGAGGTTTTGTAATCGTCTGAACCTGAGTCCAACTCGTATCCAACTTAAGATCTCCGAACTCCGCGACTAAATTCGCTGACGGGGTTGTCGTGTTGCTATCAGTTCTGGCGTCTGTATGCTGGTCAACGACAGTATAACTAGCACCGACGTCAACCGGTTCGTTGATCGGGTACAAAGCCGAAACCTTGTAGGTTTTTTGGAAAAAAAACGAAGCGCTTTCCGTGGTTGTGATATTGTTCTGGATATTATTAGGATCATCAATCGAAGCCGTCAGATTAGACGCTGTTGATTTCGAATCTGTGTGACTGAAAGCCGGGGTTAGGTTTAAGTCAAGACTAGGCTGACTTCCAAATGATCGCGCATTCCCTAAAAATTTCGCCCCGAGTGTGAGATCGGCAGTGGGAGTCTTCGACTCCGATCGTGACTCGTTGGTCCCGCTGAAATCTTTTTTTGTGGAACTAACGGTAAAGCCAACCGATGGTTTTGCAGAATACGAAATGGAACTTTTCGCCTGCGCCGCGGGCTGCGCAGCGGAATGTTTATCCGCAGACGCATTGCCCGGAGTTCCACCTGGGAGTAACTCCGGGGGAGGAGCGGGAGGAGCATAATATTGGAATTGATTTTGAGAGAAAGCCTGCGAAGGTCGCCCCGCACTTTGGTTGCGGTCGCCGAGGTCGTCAATTTCGGACAAGAGTCGTCTACGCTGAGACTTCAAACTTGCCGGCAAGTTGCCCGCTTTTCTAAGATATTTTTGAGCCTGGGCATACTGCTCATAATTCATATAGGATACTCCGACATAAAACTTCACTATATCTCTATACGGATGCCCCTCAGGAACTAACGGATAGATTTTTATAACGGCAGAATAGTGGCGGCCGGCAAACATGGATAACGCATAATCAACGGAGGCTTCTGGCAAAATCTCGCTAATATCAACACTTCGAAACAAGCCCACTGCCTTGGAGACATTCCCCAAGCGATAGTAACTCTGCGCCATCAGTATTACCGGAAAGTTTGAAGTTGGTATTTTATCTCTGGCTGCTGAGGCAAACTGAATCGCCTGTTCATATTTTCCCACCGCGAAAAAATTTCGCGCCTTCAAAAACAATTCCATCGGAGTCAAATTTGCGCTCACATTGGGCTTTGCTACCATTTGTTCGGTGGCTTTTTGCGGTGCCACTGAGCGACCACTGCCTCCGCTTTTGTCTACAGACTTTGGCATGATTTTTTTTGTGGATTGAGACTTTTTTGTTTTTTGAGCCGATTTTTTAGAGTGACTTGTTTTTGCGGACCCTCTTTGCGGTGCCTGTGCCAAAGCGCCGGTTGATACCGTGACTGCAAGAGTAATCGTGGCGATGCGAACGACGCTTCCCGCAATAGTAAAATTCCATTGTTTTCCGGCACCAACCATCCTAGTCCATTCTTAGAAATCATCTTGACTTCTACAAAAAAACGGCACCTTCTGCGACTCTCCTAATCACTCAAACTTCACTTCAGGAAACTCCATCTTGATTTTCCCCTTTGCCTGCTCTATGTCGAGCCCTCCTTGCACAAGTCCGACAAATTTCAATTCGGGGCTCAGATCCAAGCGACTCATGATTTCTTCAGCCGACATAGTCGTAGACGCCTGCTTCACCAAAGACTGCCACTGTGCGTCAGGACGACCTCTTCCTTGGGTTAAAGCTAACTGAGTCATGGCTAAAACGAAATGCTCGCCTATAAAAGTGTCCAAGTCATGATGAATCACTGTCTTGCAATTACCCAATGCCGAAGCCGTAGTTTGAGACTCCAAACAAGTCAGCATTCCGAGTGCACCCACTTCACCAGCACTTGCTTCAGACGGTGAAATCGACGATAGACCGTGAATAATATTGAGTTGATGCAGTAGGCGTGAACTTACAATTAGATAATTATCCTGATTCTCTGTGCCTTGCCCCGAATCACCCGAGGATGCTTCAGCGGCCAAAGACTGAATAGCCAAGCTAGCAGTCATCAGGCATCCCTCATAAATACTGTTAGGGTTAACCCAGCCTTTTTGCGGACGACGCTTTACCCAATATGGGTCCAAAGCAAGAATTTTAGTCCACGGATTTTTTTGAAGGGATTTTCCGGACAAAAACTGCTGCGTTTGAATTGTGTTTTCCTTCCACCTGCGTTTCCACCCCTCGACTGTGCAGTCATGGTTAAAAACAGCGGGAGCATCCCCTCTTAGTAGTTTTTGCGAGATTCCGTCTATGTTTCCCGTGGAATTATAGGCGTACATCCGAAACAGCGGGAGCCAAGAATTTAGATTTTTTTGCGACTTAACGATTCTTGAGGCAAAGGGAATAACTCTCACTCCCATTAAATTGAAAAATTCAGTCAGATCACTTTTCTCAGAGAGTGATACAACTTCCGCAATGGGCGGAAGATCATCTTTTTTCCGGAGAACAATGCCGGCAGCAATGACCCCAGCAGCAATGATGAGCAGCACGAAGAAAATGGTTATGGCCCTTGATTTATTTCTTTGCTTCTGTAAATATTCACGAAAACCATCACCCGCATCTTTGTGAGCTGCCGACTTATGGTTCTTGTCACCCTTTGTACGGTGTCTAGATATAATGCGCGCATGACTCGTTGTTTCACGCCATGAAAGTGGAAGTGCTTCTCCAAGAAGCGAGGCAATTTCCGGATATTTGGCATTTAATTCTTCTTTGCTGTCCAGGATCACCCACGGTCCACAGTGACCTGAAATCTCATCTTGAAGTCCAAAGTCTAGCCTTTTTAGGCCTTTTTTAAACTCTTCACTATTCATCGGCCCAAGAAATTGCCGACAATCCCTACGAATCAAATAGGCTTGACTTGCCGCCATTAGTGCCCCCTAACTTCGCTTACTAAAACCGTTATGTTATCGACTCCACCGCCAGCATTGGCCGCCGCAATGAGCAAACTTGGCAGGGATGCTAAGTTGGAAATATTTTTGCGAATAATGCGTGCAATGTCGGCATCAGAAACCATGCCGGTCAAGCCATCCGAGCAGCTTATAAAGACTTGTCCCGCTTTAAGCTCCAGC
Organism: Bdellovibrio sp. ZAP7; assembly: GCA_945900755.1. Lineage (GTDB taxonomy): Bacteria > Bdellovibrionota_B > Oligoflexia > Oligoflexales > RGVZ01 > CAMDKS01. Next base: position 41,270 of record CAMDKS010000021.1, on the reverse strand, counting down.
TCGTAAATATCTGCCTCGCAGGTTGACCCGAGTCCTAGGGCCTTTACAAGTGCCTCATTTTTCGAACCTGGAACTAATTGTCCAGGGCGAAGCCAGCCGCGTGCGGCGAAGGTCCCCACGTTATGGTCAATCGTCAACTGATAAATGCTTCCATCTTGATAGAGGTACGAACGACTATCGCCAATGTGACCTAAATGTAAGCGATTGCCGACAAACGCAAGGCAATTGAGAGTCGTTCCCATTCCTGCTATTTCTGGCTCTAATTCGCCTCGTGCGAGAATAGATGTATTAGCCGCATCAATGGCGTCAACCAAAAAGCTATTAATCTCGCCGTAGCGAATCGACTCAACCGCAAAAAAAGACTTCTTGATTGAATTTACAGCTAATGATGATGCAATATCACCACCTTTACGCCCACCTATTCCGTCGGCCACGATGCCAAGACCGCGACTCTCGTCGTAGAAAATACTGTCTTGATTGCCTTTACGCCGTCGCCCTATATCCGTAGCTCCGGCCATGCGAATTCGCATAGATGACTCCCTTCAAAAATACTTCTAAAAATTGCACACTACCTTGTCCATGTATCGGAGATTTCAAGGAAAGCTTTACATTACCCTCTTTTATGGGGCGTCATCTGGCTCACTTATGGCCAACACTTCATTTTTAAGATATAGCCATGGACTAGGTTTCAAATTTCTGGAAAAACACAAAAAGGATCAACAATGGCAATGCCCTCAGCTAAATGGAGCCACTTCGGAACATCCATTTTCTCGGTAATGACTATGGCTGCAAGGCGTAACGGCGCAATCAATCTTGCACAAGGGTTTCCTAACTTTGATGGCCCTGAGGAAATCAAGGAAGCGGCTATCGCCGCCATCCGAGGTGATTTCAATCAATATGCCCATTCCCATGGAATTCCAAAACTGAGAGAGCTACTTGCAAGCCGAATGAAAAAGGTGTCCAACCTTTCTTATGATTCAGAGAACGAAGTGACGGTATTTTCAGGCGCCACGGAAGCTCTTTTCTGTGTTTTCCAAGCCTTTTTGAATCAAGGGGATGAAGTCCTCACATTTGCCCCATTTTTTGATTGCTACCCTGCAGGCGCATTTTCCGTTGGCGCAAAACTTGTCGAAGTCCCACTTCGCTCACCTGACTGGACCTTTACTGCTGAGGATCTTGAAACACGTTGGACGACGTCCACTAAAGCCATTTTAGTCAACACGCCTCATAACCCGACAGGCCGAGTATTTTCTCGCTTAGAAATGGAGATGATTGCCTCTTTTGCAAAAAAACACGACCTTTTGGTTATTACCGACGAAGTCTACGAGGAACTTGTTTACGACCATAAGCCATTCACCCGAATGGCAACCATTCCAGGAATGCGTCAACGTACAGTAGTCATATCCAGTACCGCCAAAACGTTTAGCCTCACTGGCTGGAAAATAGGCTATATTTTTGCACCGCCTGAATTGACGAAAGAGCTTCGAGCCGTCCATCAATTCACAGTATTTTGTGCGGCAACTCCTCTGCAAGCTGGAATTTGCGCCGCTCTAGAGCTAGGTGACGAGTATTACGAAAAACTGCGCAAAGACTACCAAGTTCGCCGAGATTTTTTATGTGAGGGCCTTCAAAAACTGGGATTCAAATTTCACAAACCAGAGGGAACCTATTTTGTCGTGGCAGACTATAGCCATATCTCAATACGTCCAGACACAGAATTTACGCTACAGCTCGTAGAAACTAAAAAAGTCGCGCTTATCCCAACCAGCGTTTTTTATACCGATCCAACGTCGACAGCGCAGCGGCAGCATTACGTCCGTTTTGCTTTTTGTAAGGATATTGAAACCCTCAAAGCTGGTCTTGACCACCTAGCGTAAGCCAGATTTAGTCATTCCCAATTAATTTGTTTACTTTTTGCACAAAATATACCTGTATCTTTGTGAGATAAAAAAATGACAAAAATAGCATTTTCCACCTATAATGATCATAAGTTATCATTAAAACTTTTTGGTTGGGAAATCCTGTGTTACGGCTGCCTTATTATTTCCTTAGTATTGCATTTCTTTTTGTCATCGCGACGAATGGAAATACGGCCCTGTGCGGTTCTTCGTCATCTTCTAGTAAAGCCATCGACAACACCTCTGTAATCGCAAAAGCTCAGTCTGAATTTGCAAAGGGCGCTTGGGATTCGGCCATTACCCTTTACAAAAAACACCTGCGGTCGGTGCCTAGTGACTACACCGCTTGGAATCAACTTTCTGCATCCTATTATCATTCTGGACAAATCACCTTGGCGCTACGCACGCTCCGAAAAGTGGCTAACACGTCGCCAGATCGTTCATTCAATTATTTCTATCAAGGCATGTGCCTTGCTGTACTTGGATTGGAAAATGAGGCCAATAAATATTGGCAGTATGCCTCCAACTGGACCGATGAATTTGGAGCCCGTTCTACCTTTGAAATGGGCTTATCAGCCTACAACTCTGCCGACAACACAAGATCCTGGCAGCTGCTTAGTCAATATTTGCAAAAATACCCAAAAGGCTCTGATGCGGAGTCCGCAAAAACTCTTTTGAAGTCAATCACAGCGGGAACTAAAACAGAGGACGTCAAAGGCTTTGAAAGACCCGACCGCGAAGCTGAAATCTATAAATACCATCGGTGGTCACTATTTCAAATTCCGCATTTTTGGATGGTACAACTTGGGTCCCAAAACTCCGAGTCTTCTGGCTATGAGCCAAAATCAGATAAAACAATAGACAAAGTCTCCACCGCTGATGGAACAATTCAAGTCATTGCATCCATTGGGCTAGGACCAAACCGGAACAAAAGTTACACGTCTTTCGCCGGATACACTTACAAACAAAATTGGCTCACTGAAGCCAATGCTTTTCCTGATTGGGTAACAAATGGTTTCAGCTTGGAATCCTTTCCCATGAATGGTGATTTTTTGGAGCGATCCCATCAGTTTTTCGGCGATTTTAGACGTTCTATTGGTCGTCAATTTTTTTTCGGATCCTATGCTCGACTTGAGTTTACCCGCGTGGGATCTACTTTTTTTCCAAACGCTGACCCGTCAAGCTTGAAAGTGGTCACTTCTGAAAAAGACACCCAGCTCCTGATCCCTTGGGCTGGGTGGGCGTGGTCAGCGACCTCAAGGTCGATGCTATCGCTATATTTGCGCAAAGAAATTCATAACGAGAGCCTTGAACATAGCAATAAGACCTTCGATTTTACAGGAAGTTCGGGACAACCTGCGATCAGTCTAAATTTGTCACATGCTCAAGATTTTCCAACAAAAAAGATTGAGGCCACCTTTGATGCTTTTCAATATGAGTTTATTTATAATGATTTTTGGCTAGACTATACTCGTCAAGGCTTCGTGGCTGCAGCTGATTTAACGATTTACAACAAATTTGGTGGTGAGGCCCTAGTCGGGCGATATCAAGACCACTACAAAGTTCCACATATAAAAACAGGTAGTTGCAAATCTAGCTCTATAGAAGAATCTGAGGCCGCACCTCCGCATGTAGCCTGTACTCGCTCAGATAGTGGATCCATGTTTCAACTTGGTCTATACTATCAAAAGTCACAATTTTTAAGATTTAGCCTGGGCGGACTTTTCATCGAGAACAGCAGCAACATGAAAGTATTTTCCAGCAGTAAAAAAGTTTACCAAGGTAGCGTGCTCTGGGCATTCCCTGGCACCAAACGCGTTTCAAAAATGACTGGGCGATTTGCTGATGCAGCCTTCACTAAGGATTCTCTAGAATGAATAAAAACTTAGATGTCAATGGGATACTAGAACACTGCCTGAAATCAAGAACTCCTGTATTTATTTCCAGCGCAGGTTTAGATATTGCCTTTCAGACCGTCATTAAGGAAATTGATGGACCAATGGTTGTGCTCGAAAATATGGTTCGACCGGAGTACATCTCACGTTTTGTTAACTGCGATAAATATTACCTCCAATGTAAAATGCTACGTTTTCAATCAACCTCGGTTAGTCCTCGAGGTTCATTTATGGCTTTTGAAATTCAACAAAATTCCTTGCTTGAGGAAACTCGCCAATCAGAGCGTTTAAACTTCTCAAAAGATGAGAAAGTTCTAGCGGAAATCCTAAACCCCTTTGATCTCAAAACAACACTTCGGCGCCACGTGATGGACATGTCAGCAACTGGTTTATCACTTCGAATTAACTCACCCTCCAAGCCTTTTTCTGCGGGCGTTATTTTGCCGCAAATCCAAGTTAATATTGCTGGCAAAAACTGGGCTAGCACACCAGCGGAAGTTGTGTATAACCGCAAATTTATCGATCTTCAGGGCCATTTACGAGTTCAAGTTGGTTTGAAATTTATTAATGAACCAAGTAAAGGTTAGAGCTTATACATCAACAAATCATAGGGAAGAAGGTTATCTTTTGGCAAATCCTTATAGCAAACTCGAACTATGGCAGAGAGTATACGTTAATCGGTCTCTCAATATGGATCGCATCAAATCTATTGGATTTGACATGGACCATACGTTACTCATGTACAATCGTGAGGCTTTTGAATCTCTAGCATTTAGAGAAACGCTAAAAAAATTCATCCTCGCAGGATATCCCAGTGAACTTGCAGATCTCACCTTCAAACCAGATTTTTTGATCCGCGGGCTTTTAGTCGACCGGGAACGCGGTAATGTTTTAAAAGTGGATGGCCACAAATACGTAAAAACGGCCTTTCATGGCAGTAAAAAAATTGATCGCGACACGCGACATGAACTCTACAACGGTGAATCTTTTAAGGCACAGGACTTCTTAAGTGTCGACACTTTTTTCGCTTTAAGCGAAGTTCAACTTTTCCTCGAAATCGTTGATTACATGGACCTTCATCCTGGAAAAATTGATAAAAATTACCGCGAAGTTTACGATGATCTGCGAAAATTTATAGACTTAAGTCACGCAGATGGCAGCATCAAAAATGTCGTCATGGCAGATCCATCTAAATACATCTGCAAAGACAAACACCTTGCCACATCGATTATGCGCCTTCTAGACGGCGGAAAAACTCTGTTTTTGCTGACAAACTCTGGTTGGGACTACACAAATTGCATGATGAGTTACATTCTAGACGGAGAAAATGAAGACTTTCCGTCTTGGCGAGACTATTTTGACTATACTATTGTAGCTGCTGGCAAACCAGCTTTTTTCACTGGTTCTAGTCCTTTTTTAGAAGTAATGACGGACTCCGGTCTTTTAAAATCACATTCTGGAAACCTAGTGCGACATCGGATATATCAAAGTGGCAGTGCAAATTTATTTCAAAAACTTACGGGCTTCCGTGGTGATGAAATATTGTATGTTGGCGACCATATATTTGGTGACATCATGATTTCAAAAGGAAAACTAAATTGGCGCACCCTCTTGGTGGTCGAAGAGCTTGAACATGAACTCGAGCAATTAGAAATACTAAAACCACTATTCAACGACATCCAAAAAAACATAAACGCACGCGAGTCTCTAGACGAAGACATGCAAATTATTCGCTCAAATTTAATGGCTGTAAAAAGACATCTCCATAGTTCGATCCGAGCCCATGATGCCAAAAAAGTCCATCATCTTGAAAAGGAACGCGACAAATATGTTGATAAATTATCTGAGAGAATGCCGATTTTGGAGGAACTCGATATCAAGATAAATGAATTGCTCCAGCAAAAAGAATCGGCCATTCACTCCATGTGGGGCGAGCTTATGAAGGTGGGGCTGGAGCGAAGTCGCTTTGCCTATCAGGTCGAGGGATTTGCCTGTATCTATACCAGCCGCGTCAGCAACCTGCGCTTCTATAGTCCTCAAAAGGTATTTTCTAGCTTTCATGATATTTTGCCACATGATCCATGAGTAACACGCAATAAAGTCCAAATTCTAATTCGATTTCAGCCAGTTGTTGACACAACATTTGGAAGATCTCCTATTTTTCGACATTTTGGTTCCAAAAAAAATTTCCAGAACTCATTTTTTTTGCTTTTCGTCCGATAGGCTAAGGATGGAAAACTGTATTTTTTCAATTCTACCCAAGATTGGAGCTCACTGAAGTGATCGCTCAACTCCTCGGCAATAGATATCGGATCCTACGCAAAGTTGGCGAGGGAGGAATGGCTATTATCTATATTGCGGTTGACGAAAAATTGGGACGTGACATTGCCGTTAAAATCCTCAAAGATCGCTACGAAAACAACGGTGAAATACGCCTTCGTTTTCAGCACGAAGCTCAAGCCATTTCCAACTTCGACCACCCTAACATTTTGAAAATTTATGACTTTTCTGGGGAAGATTCACAAAAACTTTGGATCATAACCGAGCTTATTCACGGTCGTAATCTAGCAGAAATATTGGCCACAACGGCGGGAGGGTGGCTACACCCGATTATTGCTGCATCTATCGTGCGAGAAATCTGCCGCGCTCTGTCGACTGCCCACGATCATGGGATAGTCCATCGCGACGTCAAACCTGAAAACATCATGATCACCCACCAAGGCACTGTGAAACTCATGGATTTTGGCATCGCCAAAATACAAAGACTTTCGAGTATGACCCAAACGGGTATCTTCATGGGTTCTCCAAGTTACATGTCTCCGGAACAGGTACGTGGTAGAGACATAGACCATAGAAGTGACATCTACAGTCTTGGCGTTCTCTTTTACGAGCTCGCAACCGGAAAGCTTCCGTTCACCGGCGCCTCTACAGCCGACATTGCCATGCGTATTCTTTCTGGCGAATACGTCCATCCAAAATTCATTATGGCGGGAATACCTCCAGTTATTGAATCCTGTATTGTTCAGTGTCTCGAACTATTGCCCGACAATCGATTTCAAACAATAGCCGACATCGGCCTTGTAATCGAAGAGTTTATGGCATCTCTTAATCTAGATCAAAGTCATGTCGAGCTTGAACGCTGTTTTAAGAATCCCAAGGCCTACGGCGAACGCTTGTCGGCACAATTTAAAACCTCGAGTTTCAAGCCCGCGGATACAGTCATTATAAAATCAACTTCAATTAGTACTCGTTCCTCCTTCACTTCCCCTATTCCTCGTCCTGATATTGGTGGTGGAGATCTCCCTCAAGGAAGTCATCGTAGGCAGCATTTGCTGGCTCCACGACATAGCCCTCATGTGAGCAAACAGGGGCCATCCGTCGAATTGATTGAGGCCCATTTGCCCAATCGTCGTCAACAACAACGCAATATAAAAACCCAATTCCTCACTCCATCCATGAACAATTCTCATGAATCTGATGACTCCAAAAATCGTTCCAACAGGCATCAGAAACATTTCTCAAAAATGAATCAAAAAAAGTCGCCCAATATCAATCTCGAAAATCGGCAGATGCAACCTAGTTCCAGAGTCATACCTGCCGTTCCAAGACGCGTGGTTCGCCAGATGAGATATATTTTCTTCAACAATAATCAGCACACAAGAAAGTCATCTTTTCTGCTCAAACTGGTCGCTGCAGTCATCGTCTTTATTTGTTTTGGCCTATTTTTTCCGGCGTCCCTCAAAAATGGCAAGTCAAAGCTAGGAACATTCCCCACGAAAATCAAAAACGCAGTAGCCTCGCACGATTCTGGCCCAGGAAAATCGGCAACCAACAGTCAAAAATCTGAACCTAAACGCGAAGAGCCGATCAGCACTACGGTCGTGCCCCCTCTAGTTAGTACAGCAAGTGATTCCTCACAACCTACCGGTGAAACTCCAACTAGCAGAACGTCCAAAAAACCCCCAATTGCGCCCATCCCTAAAAAAGTTCCCGCGCAGGAGCCTGTGTCTTCGACTAAATCTAAGTCCGTGGCCATTGCACAGAAAAACACAAGTAAAATTGCGCCGCCACCAATGAATGACGTTAAATTTGCGTTGCCCGTATCTGAACCGATCGTCACTCCAACTGAGGACGTCGAACCCACGATCCAAGAGTCGATTCCCGTCATCACCCCAAAAGTGGTTAAATCTCCACCGAAAGAGCGCCCTCTTGCCGCCCCAACTAAGTCATCGATTTCCATTACAAGCTCGCCTGCGTCAGAGATATATATAGACAATACTCGTTTTGGAACAACCAACGCCCAAGGCTCGAGTTCCGGTTGGATTGATGTGCCCACAGGACCACACAAATTAGAGTTAAAACGCTCTGGATTTATAACAATAACTGAGAAGATCTCTGTATCCGCCAAAGGCCCAAAAACCTTTGGCCCGTACATTCTCGTTCGTGGAGAACAAACTTCAGATGTCTCTCAGGCGCCATATCGACTAACCCTTGCTTGCAATGCCCCCCCAGTTAGCGTCTCTATTGTAAATCTCGACAGTCGCAAGATTCAGTCGTTTACCATGAAGACTCCATCTCAAACTTTAACCCTTGAACCGGGAGTTTACGAAGTGACAATGGATCGCAAGGGAGACAGTCGCAAGAGGCGGATCGATTTTAAAGGTGCTGCTCATCAGTTAACTTTCAGCGTTGAATTTAGAATTTCAGGAGATTAATTAAGCGATTTAAAGATTTTTGGATCTGACATTTCGAACTAAGTGGAATGAAGAGGAAGCGAAAACGTGAATGTAACCAAAACAAAATTAGCTCGTCGAGGCATATTAAAATGTCTAGACAGATCCAATGGGGCTCTTGCTCCACTGGATCGGATGGCTAAATCATGTTTTGGTCGAGATCTGCGATTCACCATATTCGTTCGAATATTGATACTCGTACTACTTTATTTGCCCATGACTGCCAACGCACAAGCTTGGAAAAATGGGCGTACTTCCATCATGAAAAACGACATCAAGTCGGCTTTAACGCAACTTAAAGCGGCTCTAAAATCATCAAAATCCAAGACAGAATTGGCCGAAACACATAAGTTCCTCGGGGTAGCTCAATACATGGCAGGACAAAAATCAGCTGCCACCAGCTCCTTTCAAACAGCCAAAAATTTGAATCCATCCATACAATTGACGGACGGCGAAGTGGTTGATGATTCTGTTTTACCCATTTTCAAAGCGGCGACGGCTGCACCAGCGAGAACCGCTGCTCCAGCGAGAACCGCTGCTCCAGCGAAAACGCTTGCACCAGGAAGAACGGCACCAACTGGTCAAGCTTTATCAAAAGTAAAATCTAAAAAAACAGTCTTGAGAGTTAACTCAAACGTGCCAAATGCGAAAATTGAATTAGATGGAATTGCTTATGGATCATCAGGCGAAGAAATTGAAGTTGTCCCTGGTGTCGTCATACTAACCGTCTCAGCTAGTGGCTATATAAGTAAAGGCATCAAGGTATCTCTCGATCCTCTAACAAGCAGCACTCTTGAAGTTATATTGGAAAAAATTCCGGCAAAAATAGTACCGTTACCTGTGAAAAGCAAGATTCCATTGCCTTCACAGAATGCTCGTCTTGCTAAATCAAAAGGAGGCGCTTCGTCGTCCCGTAGCTCGAACATGTTTGATGACGGGAGTGATACGACAATTTACCCCCCAATGACTCCCACCTTACCACCCCAACAAGTGGTCACTCCAGCGGCACCTTACCAACCAGTCGTTCCTCAGGCCGGATATGGACTCCAAGGAAATCAAATGCCACAACAGCCGATGTATGCTCCTCAGCAGCCTGCGTACCCAAATTATCCTCCGCAACAGCCGATGTATGCTCCGCAGCCGATGTATGCTCCGCAGCCGATGTATGCTCCACAACCGATGTATGCTCCACAGCCGATGTATGCTCCGCAGCCGATGTATGCTCCGCAGCCGATGTATGCTCCGCAGCCGCAATATGGACAGGCACCTCAATATCAAGCCCCTCCGCCTCCCCCAGTTTCGGATCCATACGGTGGGTACCTGGGACCTCCATTGGAAGTTGCGCCAGCAATGGCCGCTGAAAGCCCTGCTGCACCTCCTCCAGGGATTTCCTCTGGGTCATCGTCAGGAATGCCACCACCGCCACGCCTTGATCAGCCGAGTTCTCAGAAAAAAAAGAGTTCGGCATCAAAAAGCTCAAGCTGTGGTGCCTTCGTTAAAATTTTGCCTTTAGGAGCGGGTCAGTTTTGTCGAGGCAGCACACTCGCTGGACTGTTTTTCGCCTCGTCCGAAATTGGGGCACTCTACTTTTGGAATGTAAATACAAAGGCAGCTAAAACCATAAATGCCCAGAGATTGAAAGTATATTCAGAACGGGAAGCAGCAGCCGACCAGGCTACTGACAAGGATGCGTGGAATGCAGAGACTGATGCAATAAATGCAGAAGCAAAGGCAAGTGTTGCGAAAGCCAATCAACAGGCGCAAATGTCCCTAATCGCCTTTGGAGGATTATGGGCAGGCGGCGTTATCGAAGCCTTTGTCAACGACTCTTCAGGGACTAAAACTAAGGGAAAACGAAAGAAGTCTGCTAAAATTCTTCATTCGTACAATCTAGATTTGGAAAAAGCTCCTTTGGGAACATTTGCAATGGCCTTACCGCATGACGCCTCAAACCGCGGCGATCAATTTTCTGAGAATCCTAATCGGCAAATGTACTTTGTCGGCTATACACCGACTCTAGGCGCCCACCACAAAAATTTAAGGCACTCAATGACCATCGGTATTGACTGGGAGCTGTAATACATGAGCCAATCTGACCAATACGCTGAAGGACACTTGAGTCATCAAGATTTTTTAACATTTATGAAGTCTCGTTGTATTGGATTGACTGGAAGCATTGCTACGGGCAAAACTACCGTCGCAGATATGCTTCGCAAAAAAGGATTTTTAGTTGTTGATGCCGACCTATTGGCTCGTCAAATCGTGGAGCCGGGTGAGCCCACCCTAGCTGCGATTGTTCAGCATTTTGGAGAGGGCGTATTGCTTGCTTCAGAGAACTCCAAACAATCCCTAAATAGGGATAAATTGCGCAAAATAATTTTATCGAGCGAATCTGAGCGCAAGTCTCTAGAAACTATCATGCATCCAGCCATTCATTTAAAGTTCAAAGACCTCGTCGAAAAATCTAGAATTTTAAATCTTAATCAAATCTTTTTCTATGAGGCTGCGTTAATTTTTGAGACCGGCCGTGCCCCCTTATTTTACAAAACTTGGGCTACATTTTGCTCTCCAAAGACTCAATTAGAACGCCTCTGCGCTCGCTCCGGAATGACTGCTTTGGAGGCCCAAAGACTTATGGACACCCAAATACCAGCCTGCGAAAAGGCAGGCCTGGCGACCTTAGGGATCGATACTGAGGTCTCCCTTGAAGAGCTTTTTCTAAAAATTGAGGCAGCCCTTTCGGCCTTGTAACAACGTTCTGCTTATTTTCATATCTAGAGACTATTCTTACCAAGTTCATAGGGCCTCGTAGTTTCGCCCTCTCGCGACATTTCTCTTGCTCTGATTTAAGGAACCCTCTATAAAAATAGTCCATGGGGGATTTTTTTCTCCGTGCCGTCCTCGCCTATAAAGCAACCTTCGGCTTCTGCGCATTTTTTAACATCATTGGAGAGACCTATGAGCACCAACAGGGCATCAGCACGGTTTGAGGCACTTCGAGTTGCAGGATCACGCACCACACGAGTTTTCAAAAAAACATTTTCCCGACCAATTGATGTGAACCTGAAGGCTAGCGAATATTTTGGCTGTAATACTTTTAGTTTCGAAATGATGGAAAAAAAAATACCTTCGGCAGAAATTGCAATCTTGAGAGAATTTGCAACTCGCGACACTCCCCTCTCCCTTGATTTAGCATGCAAAGTCGCCGATGCCGTGAGTGCCTGGGCCCTGAGCCGCGGAGCGACTCACTATTGCCACTGGTTTCAACCGCAGACTGGTGCAACGGCAGAAAAACATGATGCCTTTTTTAGTTTTGATAAAAAGGGTCGTGCCCTTGAGCGATTTACTGGAAAAGAACTGATTCAATCGGAACCAGACGCCAGCAGTTTTCCTTCGGGAGGCGTCCGTGCGACGTTTGAAGCTCGCGGATACACGGCTTGGGATGCAAGCTCTCCGATGTTTTTGATGGAAAGCGAAAATGGCTTGACTCTATGTATTCCGAGCTTGTTTATCTCTTATACTGGTGAAGCTCTAGACGAAAAAACCCCTCTTCTTCGCTCACTTTGCGCTCTTAATAAATCGGCGACTGAATCCCTAAGATTATTGGGACACGACGTAAAACATGTGATTGCTTCGGCGGGACCAGAGCAAGAATATTTTGTGTGTGATGAAGCGCTTTTCAATCTTCGTCCAGACCTCCTCCTTGCTGGTCGGACGCTCATTGGCCGACCACCGCCACGAGGTCAGCAGCTTGAGGATCATTATTTTGGCTCAATCAAACCGCGCATCTTGGCATTCATGATGGAAGCGGAGCATGAGCTCTATAAACTGGGTGTCCCCTGTAAAACTCGCCACAATGAGGTGGCTCCTAGCCAGTGCGAATTTGCCCCAATTTTCGAGAACGCAAACATTGCGGCGGACCACAATCAATTAGTGGTGGAGGTTCTTCGCACAGTGGCACGACGCCATCAGCTTCAAGTATTATTTCATGAAAAACCTTATGCGGGCATTAACGGCAGCGGAAAACACGTCAACTGGTCCCTGTCTGACAATCTTGGCCATAACATGCTGGAGCCAGGCGACAGTCCAATGGATAATATTCGCTTCCTATGGTTTTTAGCAGCCACGGTAAAAGCTGTGAATCAGTACGCCACCCTTCTTCGCATGAGTATTGCCTCTGCCGGCAATGATTTCCGACTTGGAGCCAATGAGGCCCCACCAGCGATTATCAGCTGCTTTTTAGGCGACACGCTGACAGAAGTCGTCGAAAAATTGACCACTACCGGCGGTAGCCTTACAGATCGAGCAAAAAATATTAATCTTGATTTAGCGCGGGTTCCTGTCATTGCTCGAGACAACACGGATCGTAACCGGACGTCACCTTTTGCTTTTACTGGCAATAAATTTGAGTTTCGTGCCGTTGGTTCATCAGCTTCGATTTCTCCGTCGTTAACTTATTTAAACTCAGCCGTTTCCACTACGCTTTCGGAAATGAATGAAACTTTAAAGAAGAGTGTTGCTCAAGGTCGATCCCTGGCATCCCAAGAAGACATTTTAAAATTAATTGTCCAAACTCTGCTAGAGAACAAAGCCGTTTGCTTTGAAGGCAACGGTTACGGTGAAGAATGGCACAAAGAAGCTGCTCGCCGTGGACTACCGAATATTCGTACGACTCCAGACGCTCTGCTAGCCATAAAAGACCCTAAAAATAAGGCTATGCTCGCTGCCATCGGTGTCCACCGAGGAGACGAAGTGGACGCTCGCTACAACGTAAAACTCGAGCGCTACATCAAAGTCCGCATGATTGAACTCGAAACACTTCAAGAAATGTTATCTAACGAGGTTTTCCCTGCGGCGATTGCTCACACACGCATCCTTGCACAGTCCGCTGCGAGCATAAAAGCAGCGATTGGAAATATTCCCGTTGAAATCGAAAAACAACTTCGCTTGACCATCGATTTAACGTCCGCCCTCGCTGCCGCAAAAGATAAACTAACGGTGTTCTTAGAAAAATGCTCCTCAATCCATAATGAGCCTGCACTGGCGGCCACGATCGCCGCTGAAGGTATGCCCCTGATGGAAGACGTCCGAAAAGTTAGCGATCAACTTGAAAACCTAGTCGATGATCAGCTTTGGGCGCTTCCGAAGTATCGAGAAATATTGTACGTCATGTAGACATCTCCGTCACCATGTACTATTATGAGAGTCAATCATAATAGAGAGATACACTATGAGCCGATTCGGCAATAAGCCATCGAAGTCAAAACGAAATTCCAATAATGAAGATCGCTTCCCAGAACGCCGGAAAGAGTCCCGTGATCCAGGAAAAGACGGGCAAAAGGGTCCTGGCGATCGAGTAAAAAAACGTCCCCATGGGCCGTCAGATAATCAATCTAGACCGCCAACAGACTCCTCAAGCCAATCCTCATCAACCGGCACATCATCTGATGATACGTCTCGACCTGGGCCCTCTGAAAAATCTACTAGTAGTGGAGGCCAAGGAGAAGGACGGCGTCGGCATCGCAAAGGTCTTCCACCAGCCTCTAATAATTCCGGAAAAAAAGGCGGTTCTCACTCTAAAGATGGTTCAAGATTCAAAAACGACCGCGGATCACAAGGTGGCCAATCATCCCAAGGCGACCCCAAAGGGGGTTCTCAGGGTGGCCGAACTTTTAACAAGGGCGGACCTAAGGGTAAACCGACTCGGGGGGCACCTCCAAAAGAATTCAATATAGACAAAGGCGACGCAGGCAAACGTGATTTACCCCAAGCCAATATTGAAAAAAGCCACCTTGAAATTAAAACTTGGCTCGAGGCTGGTATTGAGTTGCGCGCACAAAACGCTAGTCGCCCTCCCGGCCCCACCGATCCCAAAACACTAACCCTAGACCCTTGGCAGCAGCAAGTCTTTGATCTACTCCGAGCAGGTGAGAGCGTCATTGTGGATGCGCCCACGACCGCTGGTAAAACACGGGCGGTTGAAGTATTTTTTGCTATGAATATTGATGATCCTACCTTTCGTGCAGCGTATACAACACCTGTAAAATCCCTTTCCAACGATAAAGTGCGAGAACTTCGCGCCATGTTTGGCGACGATAAAATTGGTATTGCGACGGGCGACATCAAAGAAAATTTGGACGCCCCTATTGTCGTAGCTACGCTTGAAAGCTATCGTAATTCTCTGCTTGGAATCGAACCAGATCTTGGACGAACATTGGTGGTCTTCGACGAGTATCACTATCTTCAAGACGAAGGCCGTGGCAGTGCTTGGGAAGAGGCGATTATTTTAACTCCACCTTCGTGCCAAGTCCTTTTGCTCAGTGCCTCTGTAGGTAACGCCGACGATTTCGCTGATTGGATTTCAACCCAAGGAAAAAAACGCTGTACACTGGTGCGAACGGAAATCCGTCCCGTGCCGCTCGCCAACATCATTCACTACGGCGGGCAATGGCTGACCGAAGCCAACATTCCCAAAGAGGCCTTTAACGCCCTAAATCCTACACGGCGAGATCTTCCACTGCACTACGAAGACCTCGTGACAAGGCTGCCTTCGCTCATTGATTTAGACCTTGTCCCTGCGATTATTTATTGCGGAAAACGATTTGACTGTGAAAATTTAGCGGTACTTCTTGAACGGTCCCTAGAGCCGTTAGCGGCAGAGCACTCCGAAAAAATTGGGGCCGTGTTGATGCAAGCCCACAAGGACATTGGCTCCCTTACCTTTATCAAACCCTCGCTTCGGCGAATGATCCAAACGTACGGGGTTGGCTATCACCACTCAGGCCTTGCGCCGGCTGCGAGAATTGCGATTGAACGCCTTGTAAAAGATGGTCTATTGCGCTTTTGCGTGGCCACTATGGGACTATCGCTCGGAATCAATTTTAGCGTTCGTAGCTCCATCATTGCTGACTACCAACGTCCAGGAGAAAATGGGATGACTCCTTACGCTGAAGGAGAAATTCTTCAAATGTTGGGACGGGCCGGACGCCGAGGCAAGGATGTTATTGGGTTTTCAATTTGGCCTAGTATTGAAGCTTTTGTGCGGCAAGGTGGGTCCAAACGTGAGCCTTGCAACTCACGACTTAGAACCGACCCTACTACCCTTTTAGGTTTGATCGGACGCGGATTAAACCTTGGAACTGTTGAGGGCATTTACGGCAAGAGCTTTCTAAAATATCAACAAAAGAAAACAGATCTTAGGCTGATTAGAAAACCTGATGTCGAAAATAAACTCGGGTCAACGATCCTGCCTTGCATTAGTCCAGCCGCAGAGTATGCACGTTTTAAATTTGATGAAAAACTTGACGAACCAACCAATGATTCCGAATGTAGAAAATGCCCCTTGGTTCAGCCTTGTCACAACTACTTAGACATTCGACGCCAAGCAAAATTAACGGCCATGCATCTACATATGCATCAGCTCGGCTGCCTTGGCAAAGATGAGACACTTACCCCTATGGGATCCATAGGAAGATACTTCCCTCAAAGTGGCGGCCTTCTTATTTCGAGTATGCTCGTACGAGGCATGATCGTTCCTGAAAAACTCGTCAATGCAGCCGAATTAATGGCCGCACTTTGCCTTCCGAGGTTCAAGGAGCCGGGCGGTAATGCCACTTATAAATTTCCATTCGATACCGCAAAATTAGAAACAGAATTGCAGGCCTTTTACCCCCAAACTCTATTTCCAGAAGTGTATGACAATCCGTTTGGACGTCGTACCTGGTATCAGATCAAAGAATTTAATCCTGGAGCGGGATGGATTGTTCGCCAATGGCTTACAGGGATGGACTGGCAAACCCTTGTCAAAGAAGGTACCACTGAGTACTTCGGAGTTGGGGACCTAATGGGCTTAATGTACCGAGTTGCGACTTATTTGCAGTCCCTGGCGGCTGTCCCTGGATTTAAGGACAACGCCTACGCCCTCCGTCGCGAGCTGATGCGAACTCCCTTAGATTTGACCTTTTAGATAGATTCTGCTGAAAAAAGCCGGACTCTGCGTTGTTCGTCGCGGCAAAATGCTCATTTACCGGAAGTAAACTCCGCCTTTCCGGCTCCTCGCGCCTTGATTTCGACCATTTTGAGCCGAATCTTAGGCCCGAGAAGAAAACAACGTTGACTAGAATTTGTAACTGAGTTACATTTCGAGAATGGATAAAGTCGAACGGCTCATGGAAAGGATTTCTAGTTGCCTGGATGCCGGCCGGTATTTGGATACGAGGCATTCTACTGAGCGTCAGAACCAGCGCGAGATTACAAGAGCAGAGGTCCTCTATATTTTGCGCCGTGGATTCCATGAGAAGAAAAAAGACAAGTTCGAAGCCCGCTATCAAAGTTGGAATTATGCTGTTCGAGGAAAGACTGTGGATAAGCGTGTTTTAAGAATTATAGTGTCGTTCGACGAATCAAACATGGTGATTATTACTGCAATAGACTTAAACTTGTGAGTGTGAATATGACCGATCAAAAAATTCAGAAATCATTTATCGACAATGGATTTGGCTTTCCCGTTCATTTGCACAATGTGCCAATGATTAAGGTTCGCGGAAAATGGACGCCGCACATTAACTACAATCGACTAACCCAAGCCGTGCTGTACGCTCTCAGCGAAAAGCCTGTTCGTCTGGCAGGAAATGAAATTCGTTTTATTAGATTGCATTTTGAAATGACTCTACAAGAGTTTGCAGAACGGTTTGCTGTGAGTCACGCTGCTGTAATTAAATGGGAAAAAAGCAAAGATGACCCAACAGGTATGAATTGGGCTTCGGAAAAGGATTTGCGGTTGTTTGTTTTGTCTAAACTAAACAGCAAAGCAGAAGCCTTCGCACGCCTTTATCAGAACTTAGAACATAGCAAGGCAGAACGAAAACAATCCATCCAGTTGGATGCTGACAACATTGCAGCTTAATCCATCGTGGGGTTGTAGATTTTAGACACTATTTTGGGCTCTGGTGCATGCCCCTTCTTTATCATCCTCATTATACCTGCCTGCGGCGCACTTTCATCAGAATCTATTTAGCGCTTGTTCGGAGTTCCCTGACTCGGCGTTGCTTGTCGCCGGAAAATGCTCATTTACCGGAAGTAAACTCCGCCTTTCCGGCTCCTCGCGCCTTGATTCAGAGAACTCCGAACAAGCACTATTTAGTTGTTACATTTGTTTTACTGGAATTTTGCTTTCAAATATTAGAAATTATCTGAGTAGAAACGAGTTCTTTAGGTTTAGATCGAATCAAGAATTGATTCCAATAAACCCAAATATTCCATTCGATTCGGGGGTGTATATGTTTGAATCCAAGATTATAGCGAATGCTAGCGGCCGGAATTGGACCAGCATTTTGTGGTTATCTGCCATGCACCTTGGGGCTGCCTCAGCTTTATTTTACACCTCTCGGGCAAATATTATTTCGGCCTGCATCCTTTATTTTGTGACAGGCTGCCTTGGCATTACGATGACGTACCATCGCTTGCTAGCACACCGCACGTTTGCCTTACCAAAGGCGCTGGAACATTTTTTCGTTACCTGTGGCGCCCTAGCGATGCAGGGAGGCCCCATTAAGTGGTCTGCCCAACATAGGATGCACCACGCTAGTCCTGACACGGAGGCAGATCCTCACAATTCACATCGTGGTTTTCTACATAGCCATTTGACTTGGATGTTTACCTATCGTCCTCAATTTGACAGTCGGCCTAAAATTCTCCGGTTTACGCGAGATATTCATTGTGATGGATACTACCGCTGGCTGGACACTGGGCTTGGTCAGTTTCTACCTCAAATAATTTTGGCCTGTGTGCTGGCTTGGATAGGCGGATTTGACATGGTGCTTTGGGGCATTTGCCTCCGAATGGTTTTGGTCTACCATGGGACTTGGTGCGTGAATAGTGCCACTCATTTTTTTGGCTATAGAAACTATCCGACCGCCGACAGGTCTCGAAACACTTGGTGGGTAGCCCTTATTACGTTTGGCGAAGGCTGGCATAACAATCACCATGCCTATCAGGGAGTGGCAGAAGCAGGCCACAAATGGTGGGAATTGGACGTAACCATGATGATCATTTCAATGCTCAATAGATTGGGATTAGTCACAAAACTTAAATCCATTCGGAATATCAAGATTCATCCTTCGTCAGTCCAATCAGGCTATTTGCCAATTGGATAATGGACGTAGAATCTGGCGTACAAAGAAAAAGTATTAACTGGCCAGCCGGCCTGCGAATAATCATTGACCGGAACGAAACAACTCATTAAATAGTTCTCAGTTTCAATAGTGGTTTGTCGCTGCATCTTTCTAGCCTATCCCCTTAATTGGGAACCGTTTTTTCCTCAAGTTCTGTCCCATTCAATAAATATCCTCCAAAACACGCATTTTCACCTTAGGCGACAAAGCACAAAGGGCCGGCACCACCGGCCCTTCGGCTTTTCAAGCAAAAATAAAATCTTACATATTCGCGAGCAAATACAGCTGTCCACCTGAAGATCGCATTGCAAGGACTAGCGAGCGCACTTCGCGAGCTAGGCTTCCGGCTGCGCCATAAGTGCCTATATTAATTGTATTTTTTAATTTCCTTCATTTTTTACTTAAGTTTTCTACAGCACACCCGAATAGCTTTATATAGGCATGAAGCCTATTCTAGGAGGTGCAGGGATGTCACAAGAGAAAATACATAGTTCGTCCAATCAGGCTAAAAAACCCAAATATCGAGCTTTGTTGCCCTCGATGATTTTTTTCATCATTGGCGGTTCACTTCTTACGAACGAACCTGCTCATGCCGAAGACAGCCAACGCCTCTATCGCAGTGCCTACTATCTTGGTCGCGGTGATACTGGGTTAGCTATTGCCGATGATGCCGAGGCCATCATGTACAATCCTGCCGGCATCGCTCAAGGCAAGGGTGTCTATAAAAGAATAATCCTCGCAAGTCCGACCGTTGAGTTTAGCGATGATGCCCGAGCTCTTGCAAAAGAGCTTAGTGCTGATAACTCAGACGTGGCAGGGACCCTTCTTAAACGTGTGGGAAAAAACGAACATATTGGGGCTTACAACCTAACTGCCATCGTTCTTCGCCGCGCATCACTCGGATTTTTTAACGGAGAAACCACTGATATTTTGGTTCACAAATCCCCAACAGCAGGAGGACTTGAGGGTGTCAAGGCCCATGCGGTGACCAGCAATGGCGTTGTATTTGCACTGGCCCAAGATTTTTTCAGCCAGCAACTTTTTATTGGCGGAAACGTCAAGTATATGCACCGCGGCGAAGCCAAGGTTGACGTCAATATTACGGATGCAGATGCTCTGAAAAACATGAAATCCGACGAACTCCTTGGCACAGGAACTGGAGCCAGCACAGACCTTGGAATTATGTGGAGACTACCTGGACGCATGCAAACATCCTTTGGAGCCACGATCAACAATGTTGGTGGCACCACCTTTTCACCATCATCGGAAATCGCCGCGGCTCCAGACCCACTGAAACAAGTGGTGAATGTTGGCTTTGCGATTCAACCAGGAACCAAATCCAGCCGCTTCAGAATTCTAGCGGAGTATTGGGATGCGACCAATGCGCTCGACGCAAACCCTTTGAAAAAGACCCACTTCGGCGCGGAAATTTCCGTGCGTGACATGGTTGGATTTACTGGTGGGTTGGCTCAAGGATGGACTAGCGGAGGCATGTATATAGACCTCTATGTCCTACGTTTAGACGGAGGAATGTATATTCAAGAAATGTCAGATAGAGTTGGTATTCGTCCCGACAAACGAATTTTCCTACGACTGACAGCGGGGTTTTAACCATGAAACA
The DNA here is from genome assembly GCA_945900755.1 of Bdellovibrio sp. ZAP7. GTDB lineage: Bacteria > Bdellovibrionota_B > Oligoflexia > Oligoflexales > RGVZ01 > CAMDKS01. The sequence continues at coordinate 20,951 of CAMDKS010000021.1, read as the reverse complement.
CGCCACCAATCAACAAGCACTCATTAGTCTTTTTACCGACAACCTCAATACGATGAAGGAGCACCAAATGAGCACCAACCTTGCAAACACCTCAAGCCACGCAGTCACGAGTGCTAAACGTGGAAACCGAGTTGCAATCCTAACCGTTACCTTTGGGACGCTGCTTGCGGCTCTGCTCAGCTGCGGAGCAAATCCATATCAATCCTACGAAAAAGCGGAGCCAGCAGAGGACGCTACCGTCGCCCTTGAGAATAAGGATCCTCAAAAGGCGATCACGATTCTGACAAAAGCCATTGAAAAAGAGCCGGAAAACTGGGTTTATGTTTCCATTCTCGCGCTAGCCTACGCTGAACGAGCAGGGATTGCCCCCTTGACCCTTGCACAAAGTATGGCTAAAAGCTCAAGCTCAAGCAGCACAGGCAACGGCGTTACCTCGCTTTTCTCGATCATGCCAACCGCGACTGACGAACACATAGCCGATGTTGATAAAGCACTAGAGCTCATGATTAGTATTCCTGCCGCTTCAAGAACCAGCGCAGATGTGCTAAAAATTGCTATGTTTCAAACCTCGGCTCTAACTCTTCGCAGTAAAAAGTACGACCTCAATGGTGACGGTGTTATTTCAGCAGAGGAGGCCCTCGCTATGTCCGGAACAGATGCCACAGCCATCTTGAGCCAGTTGGCTTCCGCAGCCGCTGCCTTTGCCTCCGGAAGCTCCACCTCGACGACTGATGTCGCCGCCGCCGCACAAATTTCAAGCATTCAAACAAAAATAGCCACTTGCCCAGGAGCTGATCAGGATGCCCAGCTCAAAAATTACCTAAGTAAGACCGGATGCTGATTTTATTCTCACTCGATGTTGCATGATCGCTACGTTGTGCTGTATACCATAAAGTAATATGAGCGTACGTGGCGTCACTGGACGTGGAATTTTATCAGCATTTAGCGACATCGTCGGAGCTTCGGCGTTGGTTGTAATTGGCTTAGTATTAGGTCCTCTCGGGACGTTGCGAGGCGCGCTATACCTTGGAAATATATTTTGGTACGTCTGGATCTTGAGTCCCCTTGGACTACTGAGCCGCTTTGTTCGCGCCGCTATCGATTGGCGTCTTGGAAATTTTGATTCGGCGGTATTTCAGTTAGAATTTCTTGTTTTGCGCTTGGAAGTGGCCTTTACGCGCCATCCAAAATCTAGACAAATTCGTATTGTACTTGAAGATTTCTATACGTTGCTCGTACGATCTTACCTCCACGGTGGCCACATTGACGACGCGATGCTTGTGATTATTCGCGCAAAAAAATCTCTTGATTGCGATCGCCTCCCAGACCTCGCTCGACTTGATTCAAAAACAGCGCACCTCGTGCGCGCTGGATTGGCGGCGGGAAGACTTCTTGACGGCAATGGCCTAGCCACACTTTATGTCAGGGCTAACGAATCACCGAATCCGACTAGCACAACCGGTAAAAAACCAGGCGTTGCACCAAAGCAACCTGCAGGAAAAAATTCACTAAATAGCCCTCTCCCCCCACAACGTCAAGGAGCAGTGTCCCGCCAAGGCGAAATGCCCTATACGTCAAAGGTGATTCCATTCCCCGTCTACAAGCGGCCAGAGCCCTTGAGCGTTCGTCAGCCTCCGCCAGCATCCGACACCTTGACTTCGCCAACCCACGAACCAGAGACCTAGCCTATGACGTTTATCGACTTGCGTTCGGACACTGTGACCAAGCCTTGTCCTGCCATGCTTCAATCCATGATGAAGGCTGACGTCGGAGATGACGTTTACGGCGAAGATTCCACGGTCAATTTACTAGAAGAAAAGGTTGCGTCCTATTTAGGTAAAGAGGCTGGACTCTTCACACCTAGTGGCACAATGGCCAATCAAATTGCCATCAACATCCACACGCACCACGGTGACGCGATCCTCGCCGAAGAAGAAAGTCACATTTTTCTCTACGAAGCGGGAGCGGCCGCAGCCATTAGCGGAGTGCAATTTGATTTTATTCCGTTCTCTGAAAAATTCTCTAATGCCGCCATTGATCTATTTTTAAAACCAGAGTGGATGCACTACGCCTCGACAAAACTTTTAGTGGTCGAAAACAGCCACAATCGTGGTTCTGGGCGGGTGATTAATCCTGTTGAGCTTGCTAGAATTCAGGCTCGGGCACGTCACCATGGTCTCGCCCTACACTGTGACGGGGCTCGACTTTGGAATGCTGCAGCTGCGTTAAAATGCTCAGAAGAAGACTTAGCCCACGGCTTTGACACGGTCTCTGTTTGTTTTAGTAAAGGTCTCGGGGCTCCGGTAGGGAGTGTTCTAGTCGGAAGCCGCGAGAATATCCTTCGAGCTCGAAAAATCCGTAAACGTCTTGGCGGGGGGATGCGCCAGGCAGGATTTTTGGCAGCGGGCGCCTTGTTTGGGCTCGAACACAATCGCGAGCGGCTCACCGAAGATCACCGCCGAATAAAGACTCTCCACGATGGAATTAAGGAATTGGAGCGGTCAGGCTACCCTATTTCAACGTCTTTGCCTGATATTTGGACAAATATTCTCTATTTTAATGTTTCTAATGGAGATGATGTCGTTGCGAAACTAAAAAGCCAGGGCGTGCTTGCAAGCCACCTTGGCCACGGTCGGTTACGTGCTGTAACCAACCTTCATGTTGACGATAAAGGGATAGAAGCTACATTATTAGCCCTTTGCAAAATTCTAAAAACCTAGTCTTTGACATGAGCTCCGTGAAATTGTCCTATTAATGCGCCTGTATTAAGTGATACAAGAACCCTCTACTTTGCTATTTTCAGATCAGAGTAAACGAAAAGTTAACGGCTTATGAAGGAGTTTTCTCAAATGGCGATACGCATCGGCATCAACGGTTTCGGACGAATTGGTCGCTCCGTTTTACGGGCTACACTTGACGAAAAAAATAAGGACATTGACGTTGTACACATCAACGACTTGACTGACACAAAGACTTTGGCGCACTTACTTAAATATGATTCCGTGCACGGTGTACTCAATGCCGAAGTGACCCACGATGAAAATAGCCTTTCGATCAACGGTAAAAAAATAACCGTCTCAAAAGTCAAAATCGTTCCAGAACTTCCATGGAAAGACAAAAACGTCGATATTGTGTTTGAATGCACAGGCATTTTCACAAAAAAAGCCGACGCCGAAGGACACATTAAAGCAGGCGCACGCTCAGTTCTCATTTCTGCACCTGCGTCGGACGAGGATATCACTGTAGTCTATGGTGTAAATCACACAAAACTTGATCCTAAAATCCACAAAATTGTCTCCAATGCCAGCTGCACCACAAACTGTCTTGCCCCTTTCACAAAAGTTCTTCACGACGCCCTCGGAATTAAACGCGGTCTCATGACGACCGTCCACAGCTACACAAACGATCAAAGCACCCTTGATCTTCCGCACAAAGACCTCCGTCGCGCCCGAGCTGCGGCCGTGTCCATGATTCCTACCTCAACGGGTGCCGCTAAAGCCATTGGTCTAGTCATTCCAGAGCTTAAAGGTAAATTGGACGGACTAGCCGTACGAGTGCCAACACCTAATGTTTCCCTAGTGGACGTCACCTTTGAAGTCTCCAAAAACACGACCCGTGATGAAGTCAACAAGCTCCTCAAAGACGCAGCCAACGGCCCACTCAAAGGAATTTTGGGCTACACCGATGAACCCCTCGTTTCGATCGACTATAATGGAAACCCACTGTCTAGCTGCATTGACGGAGACTCGACGAAGGTCCTCGACGGCAACATGATAAAGGTGCTTTCATGGTACGACAACGAAACAGGTTTCAGCTGGCGGATGCTAGATGTTGCTCGATTAATGGCAAGATAATTTTTTGCGTTTCGTTTTTTAATTGGTTTTTTAATTGGTTTTTAATTGAGGAGATTGCACCATGGCAAAAGACAAAACATTTACGTTGACCCGCAAAGAAGTTCTTGAGGGTTTAGCCGAAGGCCGCAAAGACTTCAAAGAATGTGACATTCGCAAAGCCAACCTCATAAAAATAGATTTCTCGACCTGCGACCTGAGCGGCTGCAATTTCAGCTACAGTAATCTAAAAGACGCCAACTTCACCGATGCCATCCTCAACGGAGCTTCCCTTTGGAACGCCAACCTCGAAGGCGCCAATTTTACGAATGCAAGCCTTGAGGATGCCGATCTTGACTACGCAAAACTTCGCGGTGCAATTCTTTTAAATGCTAATCTTCGCCGCGCCCATTTGCCGACTGAGTTGATTCCTCGTGACGACATTATGGCCTCGGTGGAAACTGGTTGCAAAGTTGGGCAGCACTAATTTGATCTTGCGATTGGTTTTCCCAAATTAGCGCTTTACAGCGTCGAGTTTCCTCGTTACTTTCTGTTTCTCAAGATGGCGCGGTGCCTGAGTGGTCTAAAGGGGCGCATTGCAAATGCGTTTTTCATCGGTTCGAATCCGATCCACGCCTCCATCTTTTCCGCAAATCTTTCGGGAAGTCTCTTATGAAACAAAAACACTCTGCGAGCTCTCTCGCACGTCTCGTTTGTGGTCTTATGACCATTCTGATGTCGATTCCCATTTTAAACCGCTGCAGTTTTAGCAGTAACACCACAGATGCAAAGCGATCCAATTTGAATGGCCTCAGTACCTGTGCTCTCAACGGAGAGCCTGCTACCGGAACTGATGTATTTAGACTTGAAACAAAATTATCGGATCTTACTAAACCAGTAAAATATTTGTTTCTACGAAGCTCGGACCCTGCAGCGGCACCAACGCGTTTTGTTGTGGAACAAATTGGAACCATAAAAGCCTTCACGGACGATCAAACCACAGGAAAAGTAATACTCGACTTAACCTCATTGGTTTCCAACCCCGCAACCGTCAATGAAGGGGGGTTATTAGGCATGGCATTCCATCCTAATTTTGCTGAAAACCACCGTTTTTTCCTTAATTTCACAACTGGGCCGGAGCTTAGAACTCGAATAAGTGAATTCAAAATGAATGAAGACTTTAGCGTCGACATTAGTAGTCAAAAAATCATTCTGGAGGTCCCCCAACCGTTTGAAAATCACAATGGTGGAGAAGTAGCCTTCGGTCCAGACGGCTTTCTTTATATCGGCATGGGTGACGGCGGCTACGGCGGTGACCCCCGAAACTACTCTCAAAATCTCAATGTTCTCCTTGGGAAAATGCTACGGATTGATGTGGATCACGCCACTCCTTATTCAATTCCCCGTGACAATCCATTCGTCGGTCAAGCGAATGCACGGCCTGAAATTTTCGCCTATGGATTGCGAAATCCATGGCGATTTTCTTTCGACAACGTCACAGGCTTTTTGTGGGTGGGGGATGTCGGGCAAAATTCACTTGAAGAAATCGACATTGTCAAAAAGGGCAAAAATTACGGCTGGAACATCAAGGAAGGGACGTCGTGTTACAACCATAATAGCCGCTGTACCGCTCAAAACTTAGAGGCTCCCATCACCGAATACCCACGAGACCTAGGACAATCGGTTTCCGGTGGATTCGTGTACCGAGGACGAGACATCCCATCTTTAGTCGGCACCTACGTCTACGGAGACTATGTAACCGGCATCGTCTGGGGCTTAAAATATGAGAATTCCGCAGTGGTATCACAAAAAATATTGCTCGACACGTCGTCTTCCATTTCAGGGTTTGGGCAAGACCTTGATGGTGAAATTTACGTGATTGATCACCTCGGCAAAATTCTCCAACTAAAACTCTACCAGCTCACAGAATCTGCAGCCTTTCCTTTGAAACTTTCTGACACCAACTGTTTTTCGTCGACCAGCCCGTTAACTCCGAAGTCAGACCTTCTCCCTTATGAAGTCAATGCTCCTTTGTGGAGTGACGGCGCAGAAAAAACAAGATTCGCCCATTTTCCTTTGGGCACCAAAGTGCAGGCTCGAAATAGTAGTCCCTGGAGTTTTCCCATCGGATCAGTCTTCATCAAGAACTTCTACATTCCACAATTGACCGCCGATAATACGGTAAAAAATCGGATCATCGAAACTCGGTTTCTCGCCGTCAAAGAATCTGGCCTCCGAGGCTACTCCTATAAATGGAATGAGCAGCAAACGGAGGCTTACTTCCAACCTGCGTCCAGTCACCAACAAATCACGATTCACGAAGGAACCCAGGACGAGACTTTTCCCTACTATTACCCGAGCTCGTCTGACTGTGGCCGATGCCACACGACCTCAAAAGGCGACGTTTTAGGATTCTCCACGGGGCAACTAAACAAGGTGATTCAAGGTCGAAACCAGTTATCCACTTTTATTAATTCTGCATGGCTTGACAGCACACAGCTTTCAACAGATACGTCCAAATGGCAAAAGTTCTCAGACTACCGCGACAGCTCCTTGCCGGTGAACTCTCGCATGCGATCTTATCTCGAGGTGCAGTGTTCCATTTGTCACAACCCAGAAAACGGAGCGGGCCGTGCTCAAATGGACTTGAATTATGCAACACCATTAGCCGACATGAAAATCTGCAACACCCGTCCAAACGGCGAGACCCTAGGGCAAGCAAACCCCCTTCTACTTTCTCCAGGGCACCCAGACACGTCCATTCTTTACCTGCGTCACGCCTCCATCGATGAAAATTTTCGTATGCCGCCACTTGGCAGGTCTCGAGTTGACAAAGTCGGCGTTAACTTAATGCGCCAGTGGATCGGCGCTATGGAAGGTTGCCTATGATGTCCCAGAACCCGTTTTTTAAACCAAGTACATGGCCGTTTCTGGCTCCTCAGTTTGATAAAATTCAAATTGAACATTACCGGCCAGCCTTTGCCGAAGGAATTAAGCAGCAACTGGCGGAAATTGAAATCATTGCGACACTGATGGACCCCCCGACATTTAAAAATACGTTAGAGGCTATAGAGCTATCGGGAGACCTTTTAAAACGCGTCACCCAAGTTTTTTACAATATGAGTGGTGCCCATACGAACGAGGCCATCCAAGAAATTCAAGTTGAGATGGCACCTAAACTTGCGGCCCATTCTGACGATATCCGCATGAACCAAAAATTGTTTGCTCGTATCAAGAAGGTCTACACTGGCCGGAAAGCCGCAGACCTTACCGAAGAACAGCTGCGTGTCCTCGAGGAACAGTACAATGGATTTGTTCGCGCCGGAGCCGAGCTAACTCCTCAGCAACAGGATCGAATTCGGCAAATCAATGGTCGACAGTCAACACTTACGACAGCCTTTCAAAATAATTTGATGACGATTACGAAGCAACGCTATTTAGTCGTTGATGATGTTCAGGACTTGATCGGCATGGACCCTGCAGACATTAACGCTGCCGCGGAGGCTGCCACCAAGCGCGGGCATGCTGGAAAATATGTTCTCACCATCACTAATACGACTCGCCAACCACAGTTACGAAGCCTTCAAAATCGCGATCTCCGTAAAAAACTATGGGAGGCCTCAGCCTACCGCGCCCAAGGAAAAAACAACGGTTTTGAGTGTTTCGTTGATAACCGCCCAATCCTGTTAGAGATCGCTCAACTTCGTGCCGAACGCGCAAGTATTCTAGGTTTTGCGAGCCACGCCGCCTTTCAACTCGAACCCCAGATGGCAAAAACACCGAATGCCGCTCGAAAAATGTTGACCGACCTCATCCCGTCCCTTCGCCACAAGACTGACCTTGAGGCCCTTGAAATTAAGGAAGCGATGCTCAAAGATGGCTGTACGTTTGAGCCTAGGCCTTGGGATGCCGAATATTACGCCGAAAAAGTGCGACGTGCAAAATACGATTTTGATGAATCGTCGGTTAATGCCTATTTTGAAATGGGAAACGTGCTAAAAAACGGAGTGTTTTTTACCATGAATCGCCTTTACGGCGTAGATTTTAACGAACGGCATGACCTACCGGTGTATCATCCTGAGGTTCGTGTATTTGACGTGATGGATCACGACGGAACCCAACTTGGACTTTTTTACGCAGACTACCTGCAAAGAGATTCTAAGCGAGGTGGGGCATGGATGAGCTCGTTTGTAAATCAATCTCGCCTGTTGAATGAGCGCCCCGTGATTGTCAACGTCATGAACATCCCTAGGCCTCCCGAAGGTGAACCGACCCTCATTGGTTTTGACGAAGTAAAGACCATGTTCCATGAGATGGGACACGGCCTCCATGGTTTATTCTCTAATGTGACATATCCCTCAGTTTCCGGAACCTCAGTGCCAAGGGATTTTGTAGAGTTCCCGTCCACTTTTGAAGAGGACTGGGCGATGCACCCTGAGGTCTTAGCCAACTATGCGCGCCACCACAAAACTGGAGAATCCATTCCAGCCGTTTTACTGGAAAAGATGCTATCAGCTAGGAAATTTAACCAGGGATTTGAAACCACAGAATATGTGGCCGCCGCCCTCCTAGATCTCGATTGGCACTCGTTGACAACGTCCGAAATTCCGACTGATGTTGAGGCTTTCGAAACAGAGTCCATGGTTCGCCACGACCTTGAGAACCCGCAAATACCACCTCGCTATAAATCGGCTTATTTTGCCCACGTGTGGGCAGGCGGTTACTCGGCCAGTTACTATGCCTACATGTGGAGTGAAGTGCTCGCTGCCGACGCTTTTGCGCACATGATCGCACAGGGTGGGTTGACTCGCAAAAACGGAGACTTATTCCGCAAGACCATCTTGGCCAAAGGAGGCAGTCGCAATCCGATGCCGATGTACGAAGACTTTCGCGGCGAGCCACCGACTGTGACCGCATTACTGCTGCGCAGAGGGCTGACCGCAAAAAAATAGACGTCCCATCGATTCAAACCGATACGATTGAATCCATTACTCGTGGCAAGATTCTTGCTTCAGCCATTTGAGAATATTCTCAGATGTGTTTTCCCGTTTGAATTCTGCTTCTAGGCAATTAAGCAAGGCCATTCTCTCGTCAGCATTGAGCCCATCGACGCTTTCGCCGATGGTATGATCTAGATTGAATCTATTGGTATGAATACCTTGCGGCATCGACTGATCCACAAGAATTTTGAAGGCGACTTGAGAGCTAACATCGTAAATGGGCGAGCGTTTTCTTTCTGCGCCTCCAGTACCCCCATGGCAGCCCTCACAATTCATGGCTCGTATCACCTTGTCTGGGTCTATATTTTGAGCGGCGAGGGGTGAAAGTTCAAAACGATTATTTGGGCCCATACCAGGTGTACGACTAAAAATATCCGTGACCGCCCTTGACGTGGCCAAGTTATAACATCCAGAAATTTGTTGACCTTCAATCACGCCACCCATAATAAATTCTTTTTTTCGTGTTAGTCCGTTAACAGGTTTAGCTGAGCCAACGATAGGCCCCAGAAAATCAGGACGATAGAAAGGCCTTGAAACCCCATCCTCAGCTGAGACACCATCGCCCCATTTCGGCGGCAAATTATTGGCGGCTTCGATCATCTTCCGATTAATAAGTTCTACCGCGTCCCAATTGTCTTTCGACAGGCTTTTTTCTCCTGCACGAACGTCATAACCCATTGGACTTATGGCTCGGAGTCCATTTGGATGACAGGACACACAGCCTCCCCTGACATCAACGACTCCGCCTTGCAGAAACGTAGGTGATTGGTCCTTTCTGCGAAACATTTGAAAGTAGACTCGAGTGGATTCAGGGACGTCGCTTGGAGAAAGGTCTTGGCTTACCATAGTAAACGTGCCTGGAAAATTATGGGGAAGTGCATAATCTTCACGTTTAGGCGGCCCCAAAGTCGGGGTTGGGTCGAGAGATTCAAGAGGAGCAGAATCGGCATAATCCCTTGGCAAAGGAAAATTTAGCCATCGATCAAATTTTACGGGAGGAGTCACTTTATCGCCGGGTACATACACCATCATCAGGTTTGGTGTATCGCCGTCAAAGCCTCCTGCATGGCGACTTCTGTAACGAACTGTAGTCCAACCTTTTTGCTTTGCGACGTCCTCGATATTGTCAGGAATCCAGTAGCCACTTGGGTTTTGAGGGTCGCGCAATTCTTCTGGAGGCTGTTTTTGCGCTAGCGTTGCGATCGTTCCGTCAAGACTAGAATCTGCGTAGTCGTCTTTTAGGGCGTAGCCGTTCATTCGCTCGACACACTTCGGCACATTGGCCGGGTAACACGATTTAATGTTGGCAGTCACGGCATTGTCGTTAGAGCTATCCATGAGTGTTGAAGCAAGGCCATCACGCCATTTTGTGATGCTGCCAGCCTCGATAATAGCAGCACAGATGACAGGCTGCGCTGTAAGCACCTCTACGGTTTTGTAGGCTGTTTTATTGCCTTCTAAATCTTGGACAATGATGGCGAAATAATATTTTGTCGCGGCTGTCAAACCAGTCACCTTGGTTGTCAAAGTTGCAAGGTTAGTACCAACTATATCTTCACCCATACGAACACCATTGGCTTCAATTGAAACCACGGATTCACTCGTTTCATTTTGTAATTGATAGACCTTATAGGTGAGATGATCCACAGGACGATCACCATCAGCGGCTTGGGACCAGGTCAATGTAACGTCGGTGTGAGTCACCGAGCTAGGGCTGACTGACATGTTTGAGATAACAGGAGGCGTACGATCTCGTTCGTTAATTTTAAGCACCGTGTAGCTGCGACCAAGATTGTCTACTGAGACATCCATTCCAAGAAACAATTGAGAAATATGGTCTGGACCGATGACGACAATATTAATGGTCAAATGTGAATTTGCAGGCATGGACCCAAGTTTCACCTTAAATCGCCCGTTTGATCCTTGTTCGACAACAAGATTTTCTAAAGTCAGGGAGTTGACCGCTGAAATGGTGAAGCCGTCAAAATCATTTGTGAGTGGAGTTATTTGATTTTGAATCCACGTAAGCATTAACGTTTTTGCATCGGTTACGAGAGACGATCCAGGTGGCATCGGATTGGCGGACGTAGCGCCTATTCGTGATTTGATTACTTCAAATTTTTCATGAGGAGGAAGAATCGTTAAATCCAAATTAGCAGAAGGAGTGCTGTCGCTATGGCAACTAGTACAATTATCTTTTAACGCCTCGTGCATGGCTAAGTCTGAAACGTCGGTAGAACTAAGGAGTTGGAGCTGAAGATCAAGTTTCGATTCAATGATAGACCGGTTACTCGGTATGGATGTCTCGGCGACAATGGGACCTTCCGGCACTGATTGCGTTGGAGGCGTGGTACCGTGCGTCTGAGCTACCTTTAATTTATTACAACTGCTGACGACCATTGCTAGGGAAAGACTAGATACAACAATCGTATCTGAAATGAACGAATGTCTAAATTTTGAATTCCAACTGATGAATGGATTTACGTCAAACATAGACAACTCCGCAAAATTATTACCTATTTTAAAAACAGGCTGATCGCGCGCATTGTAACAAAAATTTCAATGTAAATCAATGGTTTTATAATATAGCTGTATACTATTCATAACTCTATGGGTTATTCTATGCACCCTCTTTATTTACCCTGCGAGCAAATGGTCAGCAAAATCAGGATCTTTCTAGTATGCTTGGTAACTCTTTTCTTCTTTAAGAGCCGATCCAAAAAATTGATTAATCTTAGATTTAACGGCAAACCGCTCATCATTAGTGACGTAGACGGCGCGGGCTAACGCTACAAATTGAGCGTCAAACTGTTTAGCCCGTTCGAGATCACGAATATCATCTTCGATCTTCCATAGCTTAACATTGATGGCTTCAAGTTCCTGGGCTAACGGTGCCTCAGGATCAATATGTGACTTCTTACAAACATCCAGCAATGAGGTCATTTCCGCCTCAATATTTAATAATTTTCCGGCGTCTTTAATCATGCGACGTTTAATTTTCAAGATCGTAATTTTATCAATCAATTCTCCGACGGAAACCGGAGCTAGTAGGTCAGTCATGTTTGCCTCTGTGCGTGTTTATTCGTGCCCAGTATTATGTTCGAATTCCGAAGCCACGACAAGCAAAGAATCAAACTAGCCCTGCGAACCCCTTAGATCATCAGCCATATGCCCGAGACACTGCCAACGACTAGGAGGGAGGCTCGCAGGCCCATGGCTTTGCCACCAAAAATTCTCTCACCAACCAGGATCCAAACTGGGTAGGTTGAATTTAGGGCAAACGCTACGCCAAGGGGTGCATGGGCCATCCCGTACATCATCAGAGTTAGTCCTAAAAACGTCCCTGCAAAACTGCCGCATGCGATCACAAGCAGGCTTGGACCTTGGACCATTCCTTTGAGGGCACCAGTGAGGCTTCCGACTTTTTGCGCCTGCCATAAGATTAAAACAATTGCGGGCAACCACAATCGAATGGCTGAAACAAGAAACGGGGACAATGAACCGAGTGCAGGCTTTGCGATGACGGCTCCTATGGCTTGGGATAGTGCTGCGAGGACGGCAAAGAGCACTCCTGCGATATAAAGACGGCCGTGTGCCTGTCGACGTTCTACGGTAATACTGACATGAGGTGAAATCTGGGTTTCAGCGTTTGGTATGCTTACAGGTATCAGGAGCTCCCTTGGGTCTTTGTCTTTTTTGCGGGCTGTTTTAGCTTCAAAAAATAGGAGTGCCCCTAGGCATCCAGACGTTATGAGAAGGCCAACGATTTGCATATCTCTAAGGGACTGGCCAAGAAAAATATAGGCGAGCACTGCTGTCATAGACGGAACCAGTGACTGTATCGTTGACGTTAGTGTGGCACCAATTCTAAATAATGCCGCAAAAAATGCGGTGTCTCCAACTAGTCCTCCAACAATACCGCTCATGGTCAGGGTCCAAAAAACTTGTGTTGTAACATTTCCTCTAATATCGGAGACAAGGGACACGACGCAAATACAAATGAGGGCGACTAAACCTTTGTATAAATTTAGCCACGAAGCAGAACGTCCCACGCCATAAATTCGATAAATAGTAACAGAAAAAGACCACAGCATCGCCGCACCAAGACTTGCAGCCATGCCACCATAAGATGAAAAAAAATCGCTAGGATTCACGGCATCCATTTCTCATGTTTCATTTTCTCAAATGAATATGGCAAAAAAATAGTTAGATTCTAAAGCAGAATCTAACTATTCTCTATCTTAGGAGGATATGCAAACCAATTAAAGGACGAGTCGCGGATTGAGTGTGGACTATTTCACCAACAATGGCTTAGACCTCCCAAACCTCCGACCTAGCGCAGCATTCTTAGATGAGTTCGCCAGGCGTTGTTGGCGGGGCTGTCCATTTTGACAACCGTTCGAATTCCTACTTTGTCACCCTCAGTTAGTGTCAACTTCTCGGGCATGGTTGTGCCCATGACTTCATTATTATCTTGGAAGGGGCCTGTGGTCCCCGAACATGATGCGCTACCTGCGTCTGTGTATTGATCACAAAGACCCCAGCTGTGTCCCATTTCGTGAAGGAGAATGGCTTCTAGATAATGACCCGTGGCCGATGACATCACATATATCAGGCCTGGATTTTGCATGAAATAATTTAATCCAACGACAGAAGATCCTTCTATGTTGATGACAAGATTACTCTGGCTGCCACAAGGTTTGACACTAAATTGTCCCCACCTACTAATGACAGTAGACCATTTTTGAATTCCTGCGACAGCAGCGTTCATTTGTTCAGCAGATTGTCCACACACTTCGACACTTTGACGGGGAAGCAAGTTTAAGAGATTAGCTTGAAGGCCGCCAGAGTGCACCCCCCACTTCACCTCGGACTTCTTTTGTTCAGGATTAACGGAGCCACAGGAGGCCGTGAGCATGGCGGCCATAGTGGCGATCTGCACGACCGCAGCCGTTTTTCCAACACGGGAGAATGGATTCATACAATGAATAGTGGCACGCTTACTGATTCGCATAGTTTGCTCTCCTCTAAAAATTAAAACTCATATGTTTACTAAAGTGATACTAGCCATTGGTGCATGATAGACTTGTGAGACTTTTTATTTGACAAATCAACAACCATATCAAAGCATTACACTCCGATTAAATAAGGATTGAATGAGAAATCCATGAGAAATCCATGAGAAATCCATGAGAAATCCATGAAAAGATACCGTCATTCATTGGTTGTATTTAAGCTCAAAATACAGGAAGGTCGTGATGATAGACTTTCACATCTAAGATTTTGGAGACTAAAATGACCACTTTTAAAACTCTTACCGTCAAACCTGGCCGATTATTAATTGGCGGAGAATGGACTGCGGCACGCGCAGGAAAAACCTTCGACGTACTCAATCCTGCCACTGAACAAAAAATTACGACGGCAGCCTACGGCGACACCCCTGATGTGGATGCTGCCGTTGCTGCTGCACGACGTGCTTTTGACCAAGGTCCCTGGGGAAAAATGCCGGCACGTGAGCGCGGTATGTATCTTTATAAATTAGCGGATCTCGTGGAAAAAAATAAAGAAGAACTCGCCACTCTAGAGTCTATGGATAACGGGAAGCCTATCAGCGAATGCTTGGGCTTTGACATCCCGCAAGCTGTCGACACGTTTCGCTACTATGCGGGCTGGGCTGATAAAATGTATGGTGAAATTAATCCGGTGGCTCCCAACTTTTTTTCTTATACTCTTAAAGAACCTGTAGGAGTTGTGGCTCAGATTATTCCTTGGAATTTCCCACTGCTCATGGCTGCGTGGAAACTGGGGCCTGCGTTAGCCTGCGGTTGCGTTTCGATTTTAAAGCCTGCGGAGCAAACACCACTCACCGCACTTCGTCTTGGCGAATTGATCGTTGAGGCTGGCTTCCCTCCGGGCGTGGTCAATATTGTTACGGGAGATCATGTTGCTGGTGCAGCCCTAGCCAATCACAAAAACGTGGACAAGGTTGCGTTTACCGGTTCAACGGAAGTCGGTAAAAAGGTCATGGTGGCGGCGGCTCAAAATCTAAAACGCGTCTCTATGGAATTGGGCGGCAAGGCTCCAAACATTATATTTGCAGATGCCGACATTGATTTAGCTGTTCAGGGCGCGGTTACGGCCATTTTCTTTAATCAAGGAGAGGTCTGCTGTGCGGGTTCACGACTTTACTTAGACGAGCGTATCCATGATGAATTTATAGAGAAGTTTGCACGAGTGGCAAAGGCGATCAAGGTAGGAAATCCTCTTGATTCTGCGACGCAGATGGGAGCTCAGGTATCCCTAGAGCAACATGAAAAAGTTATGGGCTATATCGCAAGCGGCGTGAGCGCTGGTGCGAAACTTGCTGCCGGCGGAAAGTCACTTAGACCAACTCTCGGCGGTTACTTTTTGGAACCCACCATTTTCACTGACACGTCCAATGACATGAAAATTGTGAAAGAAGAGATTTTTGGACCCGTGGTCGCCACAAAGCGTTTTTCCAACGTGGATGATCTCATCACTCAAGCACACGATACGGCCTACGGCCTCTCAGCTGGACTCTGGACCAAGAACGTAACCCTAGCCCACGAGACCGCACGAAGGCTCCGTGCAGGAACCATTTGGATCAACTGCTACAACGCGTTTGATGTGGCTGTGCCATTTGGCGGCTACAAAGAATCTGGATTTGGCCGAGAGCTCGGAAAAGCGGCCCTTGATCTCTACACAGAGCAAAAAGCTGTTTGGGTCGGGCTCTAGAATTATTTAGGCTGTTTTAGACCGACACGGCAGCACGACAAAAATTGAATCACTGAAACTTTACTTCACAATCCTGATATGTGATAATCCTGATATGTGCACGGTAGATTTCAGCTCAAATAATGCGGTCCAAACTTCGGAGAAAACAATATGAAGCACGTTCTGATTTTATTATTGATTTTGACTTCCTTTTGTAACTGCAAAAAAATGTTTGGCTCAATGTCTAAAATTAAAAGTTTGGATAATTTTGCAGCTGGACGAACTGTACGCAACAACCAGTGTGTCGGTAATGAAGATCATTCCAATTTGAACTTTAATTTTGTAATAAATGACGATGCCGTAGTCATACCGAAGGAAAAATTCTCCCTTGCATTTAGCAACGCGATCAAAGCGGTACCGAACGATATTTTAAAAATGTTTTCGGATCCCACGCTAATAAATGGCAAAATTATTCTATCTTCAAGAATTGGAGATTATTGCATAGGTGCGAAGGCTTGTGTAAAAACCGTCCAATTCAAAAATTCAAGCAAGGCAATGCTTGGAATATACATCAGCAATGACGATAGCGTTGTATCTTTTGACTTAGTTCGACAATTCGGGTTCTTCTTCAGTCAACACCTATCTTACATTACTGACGAACAAAACAGGAGTGTCATGCTAAATGCCAAAGCAAAACTGGCAAGGCTATTTCTCAGTGATGTTGTTAATAAAAAATTATATTCATTGAAAACTATGGAGCGATATTTCGGCACAGAATCAATAAAATTATTACTAATGGAAATTGCGAAGCCCTCCTCTAATGATCCAGGAGTTGTTTCAAAGGGTGAATACTCGTTCTTTGAACGCTTAAGCTTTAAAATGGATGGTGAATCCTCCGTTCGCGAAGAAGAGCATGAGTATCGATTAAACTCATTTTTGGATCTTGTCGCAGGTGAAGCATTTGATTCCTACTTTTGTAATGTGGCTGATCCGAATCCAAACAAAAATACTAGAAGTATTATGAGTAGAGAATTCTCAGTCACATTCAAGTCTTTTCCCGCTGTGTATAACAGTTTGACCGACAGTATCGCTACTGGATTGGCACAGAGATCTGGTAAATCCTTCCAATTTCGCAAACTTCAAGGAAGTGCTTCAGGCCTTGCTCTTTCGGAAGATGGTGCAACAGACTCACAAACATCTGAACCAACAGCTGATCCTCAATCAGCTGCGAACGCAGAAGTAAACACTGATCAACAAACAGAGCCACAAACAGAGCCACAAACAGAGCAAAAAACAGAAGAAAAAGTGGCGGTTGTAGAAGATTTCGCAAAAAAATCAAATCCGAACTCTGTAGAAAATATCGAAGCGCCAGAAAGAGTCCAACAGGAGGATACATTTGCGGAGGTTACAACAACGGGAGTGACTGAGCCAGAAGTAGTCTCCGACAATAAAACCATTCCCAACGCCCCTGAGGAAAAAGCAAAAATTCCCGGCGATATAGTCATAGAAAAATCAGTGGAAGTAGCTCAAAAAACTAGTCTTAATATTCCAGAAAAATTAGCTGAAAAAGTTATCGAAGGCGGGGTAAGCATTTCACCAAGAGATATAGTAAAAGGCGCAACTGTAGATGCCGTCAAAGCTGTGGCTCTTGATGCTGTACTTGCCGCAACGGATGGCAATAACAGCATTGGGGCTAAGGCCCTAACAGTAGCAGCTGCGGGTACCACATTGGCAATGGGAGTTGCATCCGTTCCGACGTCAATCGTGGTTTTAGGACCAACTGAGCTGATAAATGTGGCTTCATCGGTCAAGGAACAGGAGGCGTATGTTCGTCGCGCAGAAGAAGCTGCCAGAAAATCCTATAGAGAAAATAAGGACGCCATAGTAGCACGAGGAAAACAGATGGGCGAAGATCCACTGACTGAAAATGAATTTGTTACTGTCGCAAAAGCCGAGGCCCTAGTATATAAACAAAAACTTCAAAAACAAGCAGATGGACGATCAAATCCGCTACTCAGAATTGCTGAAGTTTTTTCGGGGCCGGCTGTTCCACCGACACCGCCACAGCCACATTCAATTGATTTTTATTATAAAGATATACAAAAATTTCCCGGTGGTCGACGACAGTATAAATAATGGGTTCGGAGTCCACGGCTAAAACATCGTCGTCAAGATCTCGTCGATTGGCAACAGGCGTCACTGTCACGCAAATTAAGCACTGCCTCGGAGTCAAATTTTGGTCGATTTTTAAACAACCCCGTCACGGCTGCAGATTTTTTTGTTACCACCACTTCAATAAAAATGGCAATGCTGTCAGAGCCACTCCGATGGCAATCGACATTATTAGATCAGAGACAAAGTAGGAGTAGCCCATCAAGGCCATTCCACAAAAGAGCAAGTTGTACTTAATCTGGCTTTTCCCAGCCCTAAAATACAAAAAACCAATGCTAGAAAAAATCAGGCTAACAAAAATGAGCGGCAAACTAAATTCCATGAGGCGCCCTTCCTTTGCTTATTCCTTTACAACAAACGTTCCTACCAGGCGGTCGTGCAGCGTCCTAACTTTCGAATCGCCGAATGCGATAAAAAAACCAACCAATAGAATTAGCGCCGACAAAATCTGACTCAAATATCTAGTGCCAAAAACCCCTAAGCTCGGACGATCTCGGCTGTCCATCTCGACATGCATTCCCATAATTTTTCGACCGACCGTGTATCCCCATTGGTGCTGAAGAACAACAAAATAAGCCACTCCTGTAAACAAGGAGACAAAGAAGCCTCCAAAAATTATGGACGTCAGTATGAAATTACAAATTGAAAGAATGATTAAATCGATAACTAGGGCCACAAATCGCTCCACAAACGACGCGAATACGACGGGATTCGGACTATTGTACGTCGGTTTTTTTCGAAACATGTCAGCCCTTATACCCGACATAGAAAAGTTTGAAAGACCGGCTGTTTGCACGGGTTCACTTTGGAATTCCCTTTGTTTTTCCCGGACCGATTTCTCCTTGGTCTCTGTGATTGGATCGCCTTGGTCCCGAAGTCCTGTGACTCCAAATTTCATCCATTCAGTGCTGTCTTCTTGCCGAACCATCGTGTCATTAGTCACCTTGCCTTTTGCAAACGCGGAGCGAAGTTGATCTTCGGTCCCAGGCCCAACCTCCTTTGATCCGTGCTTCATAAACCAATTTGCCATCGTTTTTTACCCCCTCTTTGCTAATGATCTCATTAGTTTAGAGTAATATCAAGATTCTGATAAAAATTTGAAATTTTATAAATTGATTTACTTATTTTAATGCTTTATACCATTATCTGGGGTGGTTTATTTATCTGTCATCCTTGGGGAGATTTTAAAATGGGCCAATATTACGAAACGTTTAATCCTCCTTTTTTCATGGAGCGCCGTTATTGGTACAATGCCGCTGCAGTCAATGCAAAGTCTTACGATCGCCCTGACGGGGAGATTATTTCAGATCTAAAAAAACGTCTGACTCAGCTCGGCCCAATCGACAGCAAAGAAGTGACCGTTACTTGTCAAAAACAAGTGCTCACACTTAATGGCATGGTGGTCAATCAAGATGTTAAAAATTTCTTGGGCCGAATTGCTGACAATGTTTTAGGAGTTCGCTCAGTTCAAAACCAATTGACGATCCCTAGGTTTGGTGCGGACACGACATCCCAAGCTGAAATAGCTAAAGATATTGAACGTGAAGCACTGGCAAACCTAGACGTTTTAATCCCAACGACAGAGCCAACTTTGTCAGCAGGCGAACGGCCAAATGATGACGAAAAAAAGCACCGTTTAGTGGCAACAAACAGAATTTAGAGATTAATTCGACCACGATTGTTTTTTCTCCAAGAGCCAATTAAAAAGTTAACTGAGCAATAGGCACAGGCTTATAATGTGTGTTGCTACTACAGGAATAATTTAGTTTCCAAGTCCTTGTTATTTTGACATCATTATTATATCATCATAATGATGCTATAATATACTTCAATCCTCAGGAATTATTGCCTTTATGAGCAACTCATTTTGTTTTGACATCGTTTTACCCCGCGATGAAATCTGCAATCAGCATGAGGCACGGGACAAAATTTGGGCCATTGTGGATGCGGGTCAACGCCTCGTCTTGTTCGGTCGCCGCAACACGGGGAAAACGTCCATCGTAAAAAGCGACATCATGGAGCGCTTTGCTACCAAGCATGAACGGGGACTGGTTGTATTTGTTGACCTTATGGATACAGCAAGTGAAGCCGACTTTTGTGTGCGCCTCCAAAGAGCGTTTGCGGTGGCCATTTCCAAGTCTAGTTCAAGTAGGTCGATTGTGAATAAAGTTTCGCAGTTCATGAAGCAGCTGAAGCTTTCCATAAATATTGACCAGGTGACCGGGCTTCCCTCAGTGGACTTGGGAATCGGAAGCGAACAAACTCCCATTGCGTTTGAGCGAACTTTGGGACTGATCGCCGAAATTCATCAAGATCACCAGGCACTTCTCATTTTCGACGAGTTTCAAGATATTTCCTTTGTGAAATCCTTGCCTGCTAAAATTAGATCTGCCCTACAACTCCTTCCCGGCGACCTTCCAGTCCTTGTTTTAGGCTCCAAAAAGCAATTGCTCTCTCAAATGTTCGCAGATCCTCGAGCGCCTTTCGCATCTTGGGGGCGCCATTTAGAATTACCTCCAATTTCTGCAGAGGACTACCACGAATATATTCACACTAAGTTTAAGAGTTTTGGGTTATCAATGTCGTTAGACTTGACAAAATTTTTGCTGAACGAGATGCAACAAATTCCGGAAGCGATTAATATCGTTTGCGATAAAATGACTAAGATGCAGACGACGAAAAGCCCGATTGACAAAAATTTGATTGTTCAAGTGATTCACCTTGCAGTCGAGGAGCGATCCTCTCTATTTCGCGAGAGGCTACATAGATTTACAGAAAAAGAAATCCAATTTCTGCGGCAGATCGCTTTAGACCAACCCGTAGCAAAGCCATTTGCGAAGATCTTTGTATCGGCCACTCGTCTGTCAGTGGGTGGCCTTCAGTCGATGGTCTCTCGCCTCGAAAACGAGGCGATGATTTACCGACTTGAAGAAGGGTATGTGGTCAACGATCCTCTTCTGCAACGTTTTTTAGCCAGGGGTCTATAAACGTGTAGTAGCAACACACATTGTACGATTTTCGTAATTATTCAAACAGTGACTATTGCGGCACTACAGGTAGTATAGGCCAGGGCTACCGCATCTAAATTGCCATGATTTTGAGAGGTTATGATTTTCCTGTTAATCGTACATCAGTCTATTTTAGTTTATGAACTCCTTTTCCAAATTTCCGCTCTTCCGTTCTTCCGCGTTCAATTCGGTGCTGCGGATCACCC
>CAMDKS010000020.1 GCA_945900755.1 Bdellovibrio sp. ZAP7 | reverse complement strand
ACAAATACAACTGTCACAGCGAGCCAAGACGTCTATATCAAGAGCCTTTCAGGTGAAGTGGTGGGAACAGCAAAAACTGACGCCAACGGCACCTATGAAATCCCAATCCTTGCTGGTGCACTTAGCGTAGGACAAACCGCTCTCCAATTGGCAGAAGACACTACGCCCTCCATCGCAGCCACTCAGTATGCGTTTGTCAGTGCTGTGTCGGACGACGGCGCAGGAAAAGCACTTGGGATTAACAAGACCATCAATATCACCAACTCTGCCGTTACCAGCACATCAGGAAGCACTGGCGTGATCTCCCTTGGGACGTCTAACCTTCAAGAAATTGGGGCTATCACAGGATCAGTCTCGTTTTCTGACACAAGCGTCACTAAAACTGGTACGGACGTCTACATTCCTGGAAAATCTTTCTTTGTGCGAACAGGTTCCGACGGTGCCTTTCATTTACTATTCGTTCCTGCAGGAGTTTATTCGCTTCGCATTGAAAATGGGGTCTACACCAAAACAGTCTCCGTGACTGTTGCCGCAAACAAAACAACCATCCTCGGCGCTGTCACTGTTGGCTTAAGCGATCGTAACCCTCTACCACTTGCTGATGTGTTAGTTGGGACATGGACTTCTAGCTGCTGGAGCTCTGCAAACAGCGACTTGGGTACCGCCACAACCGGAGTTTTAACCATCACCAGCCTAACCAGTACCAGTTACACGGGAGCCTCGTGCTTAAGCCAATCAACTCGCTCCGGCGCGAGTGCCGTTACCCTCGTCTCCATTCAGGTATTGAGTGATAGCTCGCTGTATCTGGTCCACAAAATCACGTCGACCTCGGTCATAGAAAAAACTCTGGCCCGCGTTTCAGCGTACTCTAATAATAAAATGACCCTTGATTTTGGTACTGGCTTTGAAGTCTACACTCGAGCCTCAACCCTAAATTTGAATCCTTGATTCGTTCGACATGGTTGTTACGCACCAATTAAAATTGGGCCAGTTGATGGCCGAGTTTGTGCGCCAACCGTGCCAGAGTTTAATTCTTTGGCACAGTATCACCTATTTTGGCACAATCTTGAATGTCATACACCGCATTCATCTTGATGTAACCAGAAAGATTGGCGCCGCCACTGTTGTTGATCACGATCGACGGCTCGGTTTCTCTAAACTTAATCTGGCATTGAAATACGTTCGCGTGAAATGGTTCCGTCGGCCTTGGGAGTCCGGCAATATAATCAACCACAGCTTCATTTGCTGCCGTAAATTCTTCGCCGGCTATTGTTTCGACGTGTCTCCAAATATATAATTTTTTAGAAGTGAATTCCATGGCGGAAACTCGCGAACTAAAAACGCCTACAATACTGATCACTCCTACAATCACCGCACTCGATCCAATAAAAAAATTACGACTCATTTTCGATCTCCTTGGCTGATTCGATTATATTGACCACTCAACTCACATCATTAAAGTTGTAGGTATTCTACCCCTGCTTGCAATGATTTGCCCAGCCAATATTCGTGGAGATCCTTGCCTTCGGCTCAGGACACGCTTCTAATGCTTGTTTATTAACTCTTTAATTACAGAGCTTTACAAGTTTTCCTCAAGAAATTTCTAGTTTTTCCGATAGGTTAATTAACAGGAGGCATTCATGAACACAACGTCTAAAATAGTATTCACATTTGCATTAACTATGGTTCTCACAAATTGCGCTGAGAGCAGCTTTAAAGCGAGCACTGCTGTTCAACGAGATAAAAAAGGCTCGATCAATCAGTCTCCGAATGAAGTAAATATGGAATCTCAAGATTTGGAGGTGGCTACTTCCGCTATCGGGCAGGAGCCTCTAAAAAAGGATGATAATCCTCCTGGATGTACTGAAGCAGCGAAAACAAATATAGACTTTGAAGCCACCGCTCCTGGGGCATTTGATGGCAGTGCTTTTTTGATCAGTAACGGTCTCAAGTTTACAAGCCCAATGCGGGTTGCTTTAACGACTCGTCAGCACGAGAAAGAATTAGCAAAGAGTGATCAAGTTTGGAAATGTGCTAAAAATTCCGTGTGTGCGGGTTCCCCTAATCACAATAGATTGGCAGATGCAGCCTCTGAAGCCATTGTTGGCCGCCGTGTCTTAGCCTCCGTGTCGCCTGGTGCAGATATTCAAACATTAGAAATATCGTTCACGTCGCCAATTGCCAGTGGCTCTTTTGACATGATTGATCAAGACGGAAATGAATCTTGGTCGGTTGTTCTGTTCGACGATAAAGGCGCAATTTTGGAGACTAAGAAACTAGAATCATTCAAAGGCTACAGAGCATCAAAAACTGGAAACGGCAAGCCAATGCGTATTGCATTTGCTCGGGATAAAGCTGAAATTGGCGGTTTGAGAGTCATAGGCAGTAAAAAACACGGGTACTTTGGATTTGCATTTGATAATTTCGATATTAAAGCTTGTCCTGCAGTCGCTTCTGCTCCAAAATAATTTATTTATATTCTGCTGAAAAAGGCCGAACTCTGCGTTGTTCGTCGCGGCAAAATGCTGTCGTGCCGCAATAATCAATGTTCCTGAATTCACTGCCGATTTGATTCTGCGGTGATTTTTGCCGTTTTGTCACTAGATTCTGATGAATAAGGTTTTGCCAGATTGATAAAGCGGTCGTACAGGCTTCGATGTCATATTATTCGACAGTCCGCCCACCATTTGATCAACGGGACGACCAGGCAACCACCCCGAAACATTCATAACACTCTAATTTTATAAAGTAAATTCACTATTCATTAGATTTCCTAATGGTTGGCACGGCTCTTGCTTCATAAGGGTTAACCACAAATTAGGAGATCTGACCATGAACAACATCAAACAAACAAACCTTGTCCTTATTGGACTCACCATCGCAACCCTCTGGCCAAGCCAAGCATTTGCTCGGCGAAGTGACCGTGAAGGACTGAACTTCGGTTCGTCGTTTCGCATCCTAGACAGCGATGACCGCGGCCAGCAGAGCGCTGTAAGCGATAAGAACACTCGCACCACAAGCTCAGGCCAAGCCTTCAATCCATACCTTGGATACAGCTTTGGAGCCCTTAACTTTGGACTCATGCTGAACATTGAGAACAAAGCGGAAGTCTTTACTGAGAGCAACACCGCAAAAAACGAAGTCATCAGCCGCGATGCAAGGACCATCGGTAAATCAGGAAGTCTCTTCTCACGCTTTAACTTCGGCAAAGTTATGTTCTTTGAAGTAGGACTTGGAATGTACAGCCAATCCAAAACCGTGGAATCTGAGACTCGTTCGATCGGTGAGTCGTTTGCTGGCAGCACCAGCACCTATAAGACGGCAGGCATCGGCCCCGGCTATCACGCTGGCGGCGGCATCGAGATTCCTGTCGACAATGGATTTTACTTTTCAACGTCTTTCATGATGCATAGTTATCAGTTGCACGATACCACCCGAAGCAGTTACGGTAGCATTATCGGCAGCCAAGAAAAACGCGAACTCTCTTTCGGAATCTCGTACTACAACTAAGACCTGCTGACCCCAAAAGGGACCATGACGACTTTAGAGGAAACAAAGACTCCTAGTTTATACGATCAGATCGGCCACGCTTTCATTACGAAAGCCGTGGCCGAATTCTATCGTCGAGCTTTTTTAGATGTGATGATCGGGCATTTTTTCTATAAGTCCGATATTGAACACATCACCACACAACAAATCTTATTCGCCTCGGCCATGTTTGGCGGGCCCACCTCCTACCAAGGTCTCCCTCTTAAAGCCGCCCACAAACCATTTTTAATTCGCCCGGTGCACTTTAATCGACGCCAGGTCTTAATGCGCGAAACCTTAGTCGATCTTGAGCTTGCCCCCGACCTATGCAATGCGTGGCTTGCTGTTGAGGAGCAATTTCGAAAGATTATTCTCGATGGTACCAAGGTCTAGCCCTGGCGAAGACGTTGCTGTCGCGTTATTCGTCATTTTTGGACTTGCCCCGTAGGCCACGGGGCGCTAATGTTCTGTGAGTTTTTGCACGTTTATCCTTTTCTGAAGGGGTTCAGATGTCTCAGCCTATTTTGCCTCATAATGCTAGCGTTGTTGTCATTGGTGGAGGGGTCATTGGTTGCTCCGTTGCCTACCATTTGGCCGAAATGGGCTGGTCGGATGTCGTATTGCTAGAACGAGATAAACTCACATCTGGCACGACCTGGCACGCTGCTGGCCTCATGGTGACGTTTGGTTCCACGTCCGAAACCTCAACCGAGATGCGAAAATATACCCGAGACCTCTATAGCCGACTTGAGGCCGAGACCGGTCAAGCCACCGGTTTTGCACCCATCGGCTTTATAGAGGTTGCTACCGACAAAGATCGACTCGAGGAGTATCGTCGCGTGTCCACGTTCAATCGATATTGCGGCGTCGATGTTCATGAAATTTCACCCGCTGAAGTAAAAAAACTATTTCCCATCGCCAACGTCGATGATGTGCTCGCTGGATTTTATGTCAAAGAAGATGGAAGGGTTAATCCCGTAGACGTAACGGTCGCCCTCGCAAAGGGAGCTCGCCAGCGTGGTGTCAAAATTATCGAAAACGTAGCGGTCGACGGTGTATTGCAAAAAAATGGACGAGCGACCGGAGTCAAAACTGAGTTTGGAGACATCCATGCTGACTATGTCGTCAATTGTGCCGGCATGTGGGCCCGTCAACTAGGAGCACTCTCTGGCGTTAACATTCCAAATCAAGCGGCCGAACACTATTACCTCATCACAGAAGATATCAAAGGCCTACCTGCCAACATGCCTGTGCTAGAAGATCCTTCCTCTCATGGCTACTACCGAAATGAGGTCGGTAGTTTGATGATCGGACTTTTTGAACCCGTTTGTGCACCGTGGAAAATTGCAGGCATTCCAAAAGACTTTTCGTTCGGTGAGATTCCCCCTGACTGGGACCGCATGACGCCCTATTTGGAACGAGCCATGAGACGTGTCCCCATCTCAATGGATGTAGGAATCAAGAAATTTTTCTGCGGACCAGAAAGTTTCACTCCAGATCTTCGACCCATCGTTGGCGAAGCTCCCGAAATTAAGAACTACTTTGTAGCCGCCGGCCTAAACTCAGTTGGAATTTTAACCGGCGGAGGACTAGGACGGGTCGTGGCACACTGGATTATTAATGGCACTCCCGATGTAGATGTCACGGGATTTAATATCGATCGCCTCCACGCCTACCAATCAAATCCAGAGTACCGCAAAGTGCGAACCGTTGAATCCCTCGGCATGGTATACAAATGCCACTACCCAACCCTGTCCCTTCAGACTGGTAGAGACGCAAAAAAATCTCCTTTTCACGACCGCCTTGCAAAAGCTGGCGCCTATTTTAAAGATGTTAGTGGCTGGGAGGGTGCCGACTGGTACGCCCCCGCAGGCGTCGAGCCAAAGGTCGATAAATTATCGTGGACACGCATGAACTGGTTCCCCTATTGGCAAGCAGAGCACAAAGCTGCGCGCGAAGACGTGATCATTATGGACATGTCTTTTATGTCCAAGTTTTGGGTTCAGGGCCGTGACGCAGGCAAGGTCCTAAATAATATCTCGGGCAATAATGTCGACGGCCAAGTAGGCATGATTACCTACACGCAGTGGATGAACCCCACAGGAAAACTCGAAGCCGATCTCACCGTTACAAAACTGGACGACGAAAAATATTTAGTCGTTGTCACCGATACAATGCACCGCCACGCAGAAACCTGGATGAAACGCAACACGCCCGATACAGCTCACTGTTTCGTTACCGATGTCACATCCGGTTATGGCCAACTGAATCTGCAAGGCCCCAAATCTCGTGAACTATTGCAGTCTCTGACCACAGCTGATCTCTCCAATGAAGCGTTCCCGTTTAGAACCGCCCGTGAAATTGACATCGGGTTTGCACGAGCACTTTGTATCCGCATCACCTACCTCGGTGAACTCGGTTTTGAGCTCTATATTCCCGCCGAACAAGCCACCCACGTCTACGACCGCATTGTCGCAGCCGGAGATGCCTTTGGGCTTAAACACGCAGGCCTCAAAGCCCTGGCAAGCCTTCGCATGGAGAAAGGCTACCGAGACTACGGCCACGACATCGACAATACCGATGACCCCTACGAAACTGGACTCGGTTTTGCTCTCGACCTAAAAAAACCTAATGGGTTTATCGGAAAAGAGGCCATCATTGCAAAAAAAGCTGCTGGCCCACTCACCAGGCGCCTGTGCCAGGTCCTGATTAAAGATCCAGAGCCCATGCTCTACCACGCTGAAGTGGTCAGACGTAACGGAGTTGCGGTTGGGTACGTGCGCGCCGGTTCCTATGGACACACGCTCGGCGGCGCCGTTGGTCTTGCGATGATCGAACCTCGCGAACCCGTCGATGCAGCTTACCTAGCCGCAGGAACCTGGGAGGTCGAAATCGCTGGAAAAATATACGAAGCCACATTATCCCTTCGACCAATGTACGACCCAGAAAATAAGCGAATTAGATCATAATAAATTAAAAGACAAGCGTTTGACGGCGAGCATTATCGACGACTATTCTAAAGTGGTACTTTTGCCGCGCCAGTCTATTTTAATGACTGAAGATTCCGCTGGGGCCTCTTTAAATGCGACCGCGCCGGTGGAACCATTGTATGAGTAATCACTCGCTGACACCGCCTTATCGTTCACATAGACCTTGATGTACTTAGGATCTACATTGGTGGGAATTGAAAACTCTTTCATTAACTGCACCCCGATTTTGTAAGATAAAATAACAACACTTCCATCGGCTGGATTTTGCGCAAATACAGCTTTTTTCGAAGACTCGTCATAGGTTACCGCTCCGGCAGGCTGACCGTTGATCGTCGCCGTAATATCGCCGCCCGCTGGCACGTCATTCATTGGAAAAGAATTGGTTACTATTCCTGCAGCGCCACTCACATAGGAAACCTTAATCGATGCTCCGACAGGTGGGCTGGCAGTAAAGTGGACAAGCGTGCCAATCTGCGTCATTTGCGTCCAAGTTTGACCGTTGACGGTCATCACAAATGTTCCTGGATCGGGCACTGACTTCAAGGAAAAATCTGCCTTCAAAATTTTAGCCACGTCCGATGATATTTTATTTAGTGTTGCCGTATAGTCCGAGTCACAAATCGAACCTGACGTTCCACCTGTATTTTTAACAGACTCAGCCACGATCGTCGCCTTTAGCAAAGCTGAAGAGCACGACGGCTGAGACGGCTCCCAATAAATTCCGTAGACTCGTGCCTCTGTACCTATTTTGCGAATAGACGCTAAGTAATTCGTAAGATAAGAGGATGCAAAATCCGCTTCCCCTGGACATCCATAGACTCCAATGCTAGGACCAACATGGCAATTATCCTCGTCTGTAACGATCACTACGGCGACCGTTGAATTTGTGCGAAGCCATTTTCCTGGCCCCCAAAAACAGTCACCCTTGAGTGCCTCCACAGCCTGAAGTATCGGACGTTCTACACCAGTTCCGTTTACGCCCGCATTTACTTGACGCTGAAAACGACTCTCTGCGAAAAAGTCCCCTTTTGAAATCACGCTATTGCCGCAACCATCTCTAGGATCCGTAGTCGTTACCACAATCTGCCAATCAGAGTCCTTGATCGCAGATAGAAGGGGTGCCATCCGTGCAGATAAATTTGTTTGTTCTTCCGCCATTGATCCGCTGTTGTCAATCACGACAACTATGTCAACCACGCCCTTTGCCGTGACGTCGTAAGCTTCGTTACTTTTAGCTCCTGACGTTCCTTGTTGAACTTGTTGTTGACCAGCCTCGTAAGATTTTTGCTTGAATAATCGACTTTGAAGCGGAGGAAGCGCAGGTTCTTTTCGTGAGGTTCCTCTAAATACTTCCGTTTTGCAGGAATGAAGCATCGCCAAACAACAAAGCGACAATAATAAATTTTTCATAGTTAGGGCTCCTCTATCTCATAACAATCGATTTCCGCGAACTGTGTTAAAATACCTACTTAGTTGAGCCCTATATCGGCTCTATGGTGGCGGAACTTTAGTAAAAAAATTCATCCTTATATAACTGATTAAAAATCAACAGGTTACACTAGTCTCCTGTACTCACATAGAAAATCGGATATGTGGTAGAATGGGAGCTAGGGCTTGACACAATTTATTTTGGGCAGAAACATCTGAAAAAGATTTTCGTTCATGTTTTGAACAGCGCCAACCGTTATAAAAGGTGCTTATGAAAGTCAATAAATTTTGGGTACTATCATTTGTATGTCTCTCTCCACTGTCTTCATGCATGCGGCGAGATGATTCCCGCACAAAGGAAGGCGCACAGAACAAATGCAACGCTCTAGACGTCAAGGTTACCGAATCTATCATCCCAGGTGCGCCGACCAAAAAATTGCGACCTGACTGGATTAAGGCCGATTGCACGGTGGACGACCGCGTCGCAAAACAGCAATTGGATGCCAGTGTCTCAAGTGGTCGAACTTCAAAATCTTTTCTGCGTGAACTGGCCAAGCAAGGCTGTGCCTTAGTGATCACTCCATTAACGGGCCACGCAGTTGAGCCAAGGTGCGACGTCGCCATATTGAAATCGGTCTGTGTTTCCCACTACGACGCTGCCGAATTAGTATCGTCGAACATATTAGGAAAATTATTTAGTCCCGAAAATATTTCAAACGCTAGTATCGCAGTTGGAGATTCCAACCAAAAGAACGTTGAAGAAGAGGCCGCTTCCTTTTTCATTGGTGCCTTTAGAGGGGCGACCGCAGGCTGCCTGGGGGCATTAGCCGCGAAAGAGCTGAGCGCTATTGCCTTGAAGTCCGCTCCAGAATTAAGGAAAACCACCATCGCCCGCTTCTTAACTGGTTACGGGTCCTCGCTTAAAAGCACGTCGTCGGCATCTTTTAAACAGTTGGTGGCAAAGAAGTTAGCGTTTGCAGCCTGTGCCGCGACAGCACGCGTGATCGCCGATAAAATTGACATAACTCACCCAAGCACCTACGATAACGCCTGTGGCCCGCGAACGAGCGCGGAGCAGTCGGCGCGCCTGGCTTCCTGCTTACGGACGTCAGCGTCCTTGTGCGAAGCCGCGAATCAAGTGGTTGATTTTGGAACTATTTACGAGGCCTACGACCCTGGCGGCAGCCGCCCCTTCATTACAAATCAGGCATTGACCACACTTGGCGCGGCCGCAAGCATTACATGCGCCTTGGGAGGTACCGCATCGGGCACGGCCTGTGGCATGATTTCCCAAGCGGCGAATGAAATTGCGGAAGCACTGAGGACGGGAAATAATTCTTGGGGGGACTGTGTTGGCACGTCGCGGGCGGGGGCCTGCGCAGGAGCTTCGTTTGCCAGTTGGTTGAGTGGGATCACTCCTGAATCTGTCGACGCGCCCATCATTCCAACAGGATATGTCGATGGTGTTCCATACAGTTACTGCTGTCACTGCCAAAGGAATTTCTATCAAAACAATTTTTTTGCGGACACAAAATTTCGTCGTGACAGCATGATGATCGGGCGCACGACCTACGTCAATGCAGGGGTCGATCAGTCGTTGTGCAAGAGTAATGAAACAAAACGTATTGATATTCCTCAGACGAGAAATGGGGAAAGTGTCTACTATAGTTATAGTGCATGCGAAGCAGTAATGTTGGTTGGAGAATCTACCTGCACATTTGAGGGTTCCACCGACTACCGAAAAAAAATTACGGGAGATAAAGTCGTTAAATATTTTTCGACGTATGGTGATACGCAGTCGGGTTTTGGCGGTGACCGAATCCATATAAAGACTGAGGAATGCTTGGATGACCTCTGCGAATTTCCCTAGTTGAGGCCATCATATCGGAGGACACGTTTTTACCAGTGGAAGCTAACTGCGCCAGAAGCTCCTGCGCCGCCGCCACCTACTGCGCTTTTTCCACCGCCGCCACCTCCTCCGCCAGGTGAAACGCCAGATCCACCAGCCGTGTTTCCGCCATATCCGCCAAAGCCGCCGCCCTGCGGTGAAGTACCTCCGGGCTGGCTGGTTGCTGAGGCTGCTGGAGCGGTTGCACCGTTACTTCCGGAGCCAGCAGAGGATCCTCCTCCGCCCCCAATATTGCCAGTTTTTAAAGAACCGCTGCCGCCAGTTCTGTTCTCGTCTCCATTTGTAGCGGTGCCCCCTACCCCAACAACTCCACTACCCATATTCCCCACTCCGCCAACTCCACCGTTAGCTGTATAAGTCGTTCCACTGTATGTCGCAGATGATAGGCCACCCGTGGTTCCTGCAAGGGCATCGTCTGCTGTGGAATTTCCTGCGCCCCCTGCTCCAACCACATAAGCAATGGTTTGTCCCGCACTAACAGTGAGTGTTTTTCGAGTGTACCCACCACCACCACCACCAGCCGCACCTTGGTCGCTGCCAGTTGTGCCTGCTGCACCGCCACCACCACCCGCACCCCAAACTTCAACAATGACCGAGGTGACGCCCGTAGGAACCGTAAAATTACCAGAGCCCGTGGTGTAAGTCTGAAACTGTGGCGAATAGGCACCGCCAGAGTTTACAGCGACAGCACTTGTGGTCGCTCCACCCCAAACAAGCATTTGAGATCCCGTCCAAACGGCTGTCTGACTAGAACTTACCACTGGCAAACTGGTTGTGGTGGTAGCCACCCACGCATTCGTTACAGGGTTGTATTCGAAGCCGTCATTCAATTTGGTCGCGCAACTAGCCCCAGTGCAGCCCCCCAAAATAACCATTTTAGCCCCCGTCCAAACGGCTGAGTGATAACTGCGAGCACTAGGGGCACCTGTGGTTGTGGTCGTAGTCCAAGAATTATCGGCCACATCATAGACTGCACCCGTGTCGTATGCACTTGAGACGTCGAGAGGATCAGAACCTCCCCAAACAATGAGCTTAGACCCCGTCCAAACTCCCGCTTCACCAAGACAGTCCACTCCCGCGCAGCGAGATGGCGCACTAGTCGAAGTCGTCGCCGTCCAGGTATCGCCTACAGGATCATACAGGCCGCCAATAGGATCACCGCTACTTTGAAGGATCCCACCATAGAACAGCATTTTGGAGCCCGTCCAAACAGCCACAGAGCCTGCCGCTCCGTCATGGACTGGGCTCATGTTAGTACTGGTATCTGTCGTTGCAGTCCAAACATTCGTGTAGGGATCATAGCGGGAGCCTGTGCTTAGTTTTGCGCCTACCGACGTTTCGTAGCCACCCCAAACGACCATTTTAGATCCCGTCCAAACAGATACATGAAGGTATCGAGCCACTGGCACGCTTGTTGACGTGGTCGAAGTCCACGAGTTCAAAACAGGATCATATTTAGCGCCAGTGTTCAAGCCTCCACCATAGGCTCCATCCGTAGTTCCGCCCCATACAACCATGTGAGCTCCAGTCCAGACAGCGGTATGATTCATTCGCGCCGTCGGCACGCTCGTTGATGTGGTTGCCGTCCACGCATTGGTGACAGGATCATAGAGGCCGCCAGTGCTGATGCCCGAGGTGCCGTCGGTACTTCCGCCCCATACGATCATTTTGGATCCAGTCCACACACCTGAGTGATAGTAAGCTACACTAGGAGCACTGGTTGACGTAGTTGCAGACCAAGTTCCCAAGGAGCCACCTGCTGAGTGAATGTATGAAACCATACTAGTACAAGTTGAAACGTTGCCTGCGACGTCAGTGGCTTTCGCATAAATTGTGGTGGTCGAGTCTGACGTCAATGACGTTGTCGTCACCGTGTTGCTGCCTGATGTTCCTGTGACGGCCGTAGCGATAGATATCGTACAACCAGACTCACTATAAAGCCCTAAACCAGAGGTACCAGAAGCTTGTGACAGCGAGAGAGTCACAGCAGGAGTTTGACTAGAGCCTGGAGTCGTAGGATTGATCGACGTGTAGGTGATGACTGGCACCGTGGTGTCGATGACGATGGCTTTGCCGTTTGCAATCGTGGCACCGGTACTTGTACTTGGGCTCACGAGAGTGAGAGTGGCGCTGTTGAGAGAGGCATCCCTAATCGTCCCAGAGTTAAGGGCAAGAGCCGTGGTCGATGCATAATCAAGGTCTGCGGACGTCTCGCTTGCTGCCACGGTATAGTTAAACGTTAAAACTGTGCCTGGAGATCCACTCGTATAATCAACCACAGCATCAGTGCCGCCGGTTTCTAGCGTGATCTGAGGAGTACCTGTTACGGTGACAGACTCGGTAAACGTAACCGTAACTCCAATCACTTCTCCCATTTTGTAAGAGCCGTTAGCCTTCGTTGAGGTGACCGATGAAACCGTTGGAGCGACGTTATCATGAGTGTAGGTCACAAGACTCGTACACGCCGAGGCATTTAGTGCCGTGTCTACCGCAATTCCGTAAATGGAGGTTGTGGTGTTGGAACCGACGTTAGCGTTGACCGCAATTCCTGGGCTCGCAAACACCGTATTGGCCGTGCCTGCTGATTTCGCCGTAACGCAACTTGCGTCGTAGTAGAGAGTCACAGTCGACGTCTCAGAGCCTGTACCAAGGATCGTTGGCGTTAGTGTAGAGCCAGGATTGCCAGCACTGACTGAAGAGAAGGCTACGGTCGGAGGTGTCGTGTCGATGACGATGGCTTTGCCGTTTGCAATCGTGGCACCGGCACTTGTACTTGGAGCTACCAGAGTGAGAGTGGCGTTGTTGAGAGACGCATCTTGAATCGTCCCAGAGTTAAGGGCAAGAGCGGTGGTCGATGCATAATCAAGGTCTGCAGACGTCTCACTCGCAGCGACCGTGTAGTTAAAGGTTAAGACTGTTGTCGTGCTGCCACTCACGTAATCGACCACGGCATCAGTGCCGCCTGTTTCTAACGTGATTTGCGGCGTTCCCGTAACCGTCACAGCTTCAGAAAAGGTCACCGTAATTGGAATTACTTCGCCCACTTTATAAGAGCCGTCAGCGTTCGTTGAGGTGACCGATGCAACGGTTGCCGGTGTGTTGTCATGAGTGTAAGAGGTCATACTGGTACAGGTCGAGACGTTACCTGCCACATCAGTTACTTTTGCGTAAATCGTCGTAAGCGCATTGGCTGTAACGGACGTTGTAGTGATTACATTGCTGCCTGAAGTACCAGTGACGGCTGTCGCAATGGACGACGTACAACCAGACTCACTATAGAGGCCGAGGCCAGACGTGCCAGAAGCTTCTGACAACGAGAGTGTCACAGCAGGAATCTGGTTTGTACTCGGCGAAACAGGTGAAATTGACGTGTAGGTGATAACTGGAACCGTTGTATCAATAATTATCGCTTTACCGAATCCAATACTGTTGGCAGCCCCAGGGCTTGCCAGTGTCAACGTGCCATTGTTGGCCGCCACGTCGCGAATGGTACCAGAGTTTAAGGCCAATGAATTCGTGGCCGCGAAGTCTAGGTCTCCAGAATTTTCACTGGCCGCAACGGTATAAGAAAATATCAACGCTGTACCAGGTGAACCGCTCACATAGTTGCCGACAGCATCAGTACCGCCAGTTTCAAGCGTGAGTTGAGGTGTTCCGGTGACGGTCACACTTTCCGAAAAATTCACCGTAACATTAATCACTGCCCCGAGATTGTAGGATCCATCCGCGGTCGAAGATGTGACAGACGAGACGGTTGGAAGAATGGAATCGTGCGTGTATGTGACCAAATTCGTACAGGTCGATGGGTTACCTGCAACGTCCACACCAATGCCGTAGATGATCGTCGTCGCATTGCTGTTTACATTGCTGGTGAGTGCGATTCCTGGGACCGAAAAAATCACATTCGACGACGCAGAAGATGATCCCGTCACACAACTAGCATCAAGATAAAGTGTTACGGTAGACACCTCAGAAGCCGCGCCAAGAATGGTTGGGGTCAATGTTGATCCAGGATTTCCAACACTTACCGATGAAAAAGCAATCGTCGGAGTGGTGGTCTTGCGAGTGATCGTGCTGCTCGAACCGTAAGCCAAATTCCCCGCGATGTCGAGCACTTGGGCACAAACTTTGTAGTCGCCGTCTGGTGTTATGGACGTGTTATCGGGAATTGTCGTAGTGTAGGTTAAGGCTACGTCACAAGTAGTAGCTGAACTTACGGCCACATAGTTTCGTGTAACAACGCCAGTTCCCACTGTCGCCGCCGTTAACGCATTTGTATTAAGTTTTTCCAAATTATTGATGTAACCGTCACTCGCGTCGTTCGCTAGAGCAACGGATGTGAATACGGGGTCAGTATAGTCTATCGTAAAGGTGGGGCTGTTGTTATAAGTTACATTTCCTGCAACATCATAAAGCTTTACACATATTTTGTAGACTCCGTCCGTTAAGCCTGCAAGGGAAGAACTTAAAATCGACGTTTCAGTGTAGGTCAAGCCGCTACAAGCCGTCGCAGTAGGAGCCGTTGCGTAGTAAAATCCATCGTACCCCGAAGCCACCAAAGCTCCGTCAATGACCGTGGCATTAAGTTTTTCAGCGTTGTTGATGTAGAGGTCTAGAGCATCATTCAACAACGCTAGTGACGTGAAGACAGGCGGCGTGATATCAATGGTCCATGCACTCTGAGTTGCCACCAATTGCACGTTGGTCGAGTCAATCGTACCAAGAACGCACAAGAGTTCGGCGCCAGAAGTTGGAAGGGATGCGGTAATATGATTCGCCACGGCCGTCTCAGCGGAATAGGTCGCCGTTGAACAAGTCGTGCCACCTAGTATTAATGCGTATCGATAGGTCGCAAGATTGGCGCCGGAAACCGTAACATCCAAGTTTTGCACGTTGCTTGTGGCCGTAGTCGGCGCATTGGTCAAAATCGCAAGTGCACGTGCTGGGGTCGTCGCAGTGGCTGTTACTACTTGCGAAAAATCGACAGGCGTTCTAAGCGAGGCCCCGCAAATATTAAAAGTGTAACTCGTCGCCTCAGCTAGATTTGGAGACGTATATGAGTATGTCGCAGTGGCCGCGTCAAGAACGGCAGTGATCACAGTTGCGGTCGAGCAATCTGCAAGGGTGGCTCCGGTCACAGCCGTGACGACTGCAAACGTACCATCAACCAATGCGTCCGCTTTCCACGTTAACTTGATGTCGGCAGGAGATGCCGCCGCCGCAGTGACGTTTGTTACCTCCGTTGGAGTTTGAATAAAATTTGAATACTCCGACGGAAGGCCGCCTGAGGTATCAGCCAAAACCATGGCCATTCTTGTATTTCTGATTTTAAAGGTAGATTTGATTTTACTGCCGTCAAGAGCTGTAATTCCTTTGACTAGGATCGATTGCTTGATACCCGCCTTTACATCTGCTGCCAGCCCATAGTCCTCAGTCAAGAGCGCCGTTATTTTTTTGGACGTAAATTTAATCGCAGACTCAATGGTCACCACAATATCTTTACGCACAGCCGTTCGTGCGATATCAACACCCGCACTGTCAACAATTTTTAATAGCGCCGCCTCACTTACGACTGTGATGGCGCTAGTATTTGCAAACAGACCGCCAGCGGCCGTCAGTGTTGCTGTCGCCGAAACCGAGATGGCGCCAACAGGTATGGTGACCGTGGTCGTACCAATCTTTAAAACTGTGTCTTCTGTTAGCGATAGCGCTGATGATACGGATGGTTGCTCCGAAGTCTTCGCCGATGGAACCCCACCTTTTGCGCTCGGATGCATATATTTATCGTCACTACCGTTTCCGCTACCGGATTTTTGGCAACTAGAGATCAAAAAGATCAGTGTTATTAATATGTATTTTTTAGCCCAAATCATTCCTAAGACCCCTCCCCAATTGAATAATCGGTGGCTTTGGGTAAATTCCTTAGGTCTTTTTAACTTCCATTAAAAAAATCAATAATTACAACGCTCTAGCTCTTTTGCAGGAGAGGAAAAGGTATGTTTAGAGCGGGATTTACGTCTACTACATTTTACCCAAGGGAATTTCAGCTAGTCTATGAGCGAGTACAGGCTCCTGCATTTCAATTTCAGCCCTAAGCATGATCACGCGGGGTAGGGCCTTGTTCAGCCATCGCTCGGCAATCCAATTACGAGTGGAATCTACTTTAACGTCCGCTATCAAACTTTCGGCCACACAGACCGCTATTTTCATTTCTGTAATCCGCTCTGCATTTAGGAGTGCAGGCCTTAGGTTTTCAAATTTAACGAGATCTTTTGCAATCGTACGAATCATCTTACGAAGTCGAAGTGGGCTAATGTTTGAGATATTTGAACGTACATTGACTCTCACCAGCTGAACAATCAAGCTCACAAGAGCTCCATTAAATTCTTGCTTCAAGCGACCTAATTTTCGTCGCAGGTGATCACGTTCGGAAATTTTGGATAGACTTAAGCCCAAGGCCACTTCAATAAAACTCGTTGGACGACGAACCACATTTTTCAACGTATCCTTCAAACACATCAGCGCTTGAATCTGCGTCGTGCCTTCGTAAAGCGGAATAATCAAACTTTCTCGAAGCCACCATTCCGCTAAATACTCCGTCGTAAATCCATAGCCACCATGGAGCTGAAGGCACATACGAGCGTTGCTTACCGCCTGTTCGCCGGAGAAATATTTTACGAGCGGCGTCAAGCGGCGGACTCGACGTAAATTTTTAGTATGAATGTCCTTAACTTCTTGTCTTTGCTGGTCGGTCATACTCTTATTTTCGAGAAGTTTCTTTGCCGCCATTTCACAGATCGAATTTGCATTTCCAGCCTGAAAACTAATGGAGCGAGCAGCTTTTAGAGTCACCTCCATATCCAGTAGCTTTTCAGCGACCATCTCATGCTGTGCAATGGGACGGCCCCACGTCTGCCGTTGCTGTGTGTAGTCTTTCGTAAGCCGAAAAACCTCCTCCATAATGCCTATTCCCTGAAAAGAAACCGCCACTCGAGCTTCATTCATGAGATGTAGCATGTACTGAAAACCATGGCCCGCCTGGCCAATAAGCTCAGCAGCTGATCCTTCATATTTCAATTCACAGGTCGCTGACCCATGTAAACCTGTTTTTTCCTCAAGCTTTGTGACCTCATAGTTACGAGTTCCATTATCGTTTGTTCTAAAGCACAAATATAAGTTCAAGTTTTGAAGGCCTGCCGCCCCCTTTTTACCTTTACCTAAAACTAACGAGACATGGCCGCAGCCATTGGTAATAAATCGTTTCGATCCAAATAACTTCCAACTGCCGTCGGATTGTAAGGTACCGTAAGTCTGAATCGCCCCTAAATCTGAACCTGTATCAGGCTCAGTCAATGCCATGTTACCGCTCCACTCTCCCGAAGCGAGTCGTGGAATCACACGAAGCTTTTGCTCCTCCGATCCAAAGGCATCTATGATCCGAGCAATCGGCGCAAACCAGGTCACATTGAGATAAGTAGAGGGGCAGGCACGGTAGAGCATCTCAACGAGTGGCAACTCGGCAGCGACCGGACTCGGTAGACCGTCAAACCTGCCTGCAATACCAATTGCAGAGACGCCCACACCCATCAAAACTTGAACATTTTCAGACATCGCAGGAGGAAATTCCACCTCGCCATTTTTAAGAACTAAATCTTGCTTAGAAACCTTAATTTGGTTGGCAGAGATTGTTGAACCTGCGACTTCCCCGACTTGAGTTATCAAGTCGACGAATAGTTTTTTGTATTCTTTAGCGTTCGAAACATGCAGGGTTTCTTTGTCTTTATCAGTGGCTAAAGAAAATAATGTGTTCCAATCGATGCTTTGCTCAAAATGAAATTCGAGATCACTGTTGTCAGTATAATAATTAGATTTTTTCTGCATTGAGACTCCTCACAATCGCCGCCAGCGCTCCAGGAATTTAATTCACTGGGAAAGCGGGCTTCTCGAATTTTTTCCTCGAACTGAAAGGGGCAATCTAGTAGAGTATTGGAAGTCATCCAAGGAGAATTGTAAGTGTACAGCCGCTTTTTCAAATTTGTGCCTATTATTTTAGCTATATTTGGCTTCGCACGTGCGCCCACAGGACTCCTGGTCACGGTTTTCGCATTTTTGACATCCGCTATAGGGCTATCAGAGTCCATCCGAAGCGGAAACTCTCGGGAAGTTTGTCGCAAAACGATCAGCAGCACCTTGGGCAGTCTTGTGGCTGAAAGTGCGCGGGCTGAAGATGCCGTGCAGCTTTCTGAGACTTACAAAAAGAAGTCTCGCCAGCGAGTGGCCGAGGAAGAAGTGAAAATGAGAGCCGTCAACAAAAAATTGGAGGGCACTGATTACACCCCCGAGACTATGGCCCAACAAAACCAGATCTCCACCAATATCAAGCTGTTTCACACACAAATGCTCGAAAGCGACCAACAACTCGAGCTCGCCAAAAAACAACAATCCACAGCCAATAACCAACTTGCAAAGCTTCGCAAAAAGGTTGATTTAATTTTTACAGTAACAATGAACGACGACCCTGATGGAGCTCCTCGCCGAATTTTTAATACGATTGAATGGCGAAGCCTGTGCCCTAAGTATCGAGTGCTATGCCCTCTTCCCGCAGCGGATATTTTGACGTTGATCGCCATTACCGATGAAATCGACGACATAGATCAGGGTTGCAACCATTATTCCAAGCTTAAGTAGTACAAAGTTAGATGTGCCAAGATATTTCTCGCAAAAACAACGTTCGCATTACTCACAAACAATGGAGTTTCCCAATGAATGTTATAATCAAAATTGTATTACTGGCCACTTCAACTTCAGCCTTTGCCGCAGAGCCTTCCTGGAGCTCAAAGGCCTCCCCTTGGCTGCTAAAACAATATCAAAATAAAATCTCTAATATTGCCTCTAGCTCTACGCCCACACAGGTGAATCCAACCGTCATGATTTATATGACCGACGTCGCAGATCTAAAAGCACTCGCAGCAAAATTCGATGCTTCAACCCCTCGCTCTACACGGATCACCGCCGTTTTTAACGCGTTGGTGGCAACCTCTGAAACGTCTCAATCGTCCATTCGCCATTGGCTCACTAACGAACAAATCATCTGGCGCCCCTACTACATCAGCAATATGATCGTCGCCGATAGTGTTTCCAGCTCTCAGCTGGAAGAAATTCTAAAACGTCCCGACGTGCTACGTGTGATCGGTAATCCTAAAATCAAAAATGAAATGCCATCAGCCGCAGCCGCAGCCGCAGAGGAACCAGGGCTAGCCGGCCCAGGCCCAAATATCGTCCACCTTGGAGCCACCAAGGTGTGGAACGAATTTAATGTTCGTGGTGAAAATATCGTGGTTGCGGGGCAAGACACTGGGGTGCGCTGGGATCACGTGGCCCTAAAAAATCATTACCGAGGCTGGGACGGCACGACGGCTGATCATTCGTATTCTTGGCATGATTCCGTACACAAGACCGTAGGCGGTTCTTCCGCATGCGGATACAATGTGTCGGTCCCCTGTGACGATCATGACCATGGCACACACACCCTCGGCACCGTGGTAGGCGATGATAATGCCGGAAATCAGATTGGTGTTGCGCCTGGAGCAAAGTGGATCGGATGTCGCAATATGGACGCCGGAATGGGTAATCCAGAAATGTATACCGAGTGCTTTCAATGGTTCCTAGCACCGTGGCCACAAAATGGAAACCCCGTGTCCGATGCGCGCCCGCAAATGGCACCTCACGTCATTAATAATAGCTGGGGCTGTCCAAAAAGTGAGGGCTGCGACGGCAACGAATTTGAACGCCCTCTCAATGCTATGCAAGCCGCAGGAATCTTCGTCGTGGCATCGGCAGGCAATGATGGTCCTGCCTGCTCAACCATTAATGCGGGTCCTGCGTTTCACACCGACCTAGTGCTCAGTGTTGGCGCCTCAGATCACCGCAGTGATGCGATCGCAAGTTTTTCAAGTCGTGGGCCCAGCACCTTTAACAATAATCTCGGACCTGATGTTTCGGCCCCAGGTGTGAGCATTCGTTCCGCCGTTAAAAGCGGTGCCTTCAATGAATCTGGCTGGAGTGGAACGTCCATGGCAGGACCACACCTTGTCGGACTCGTTGCACTGCTGTGGTCGGCAGATCCGACTCTAATCGGCAAAATTGATGAAACCAAACAGATCATAAAGACGACTGCCGATCACAAAACTAGTACCCAAACATGTGGTGGGGTCGCAGGATCAGCCATTCCAAACAACACGTTCGGCTATGGCCTCGCCAACGCCTACGAAGCCGTTAAGTCTAGAAAGCACGTTAAATGACCGATTCGAAGCGAAACGTTCCGCAAAAAAAGGTGAGCCCTAAAAATCCCTCGGCAGAGGCGGTCGAAGCGACCTCTGCCAAGAAATCCACGGGTGCAAAGCAGGCGTCACGAGTAGATCTGCCGCCGACTGAGTTTGCAACTCTCCCCCTTTCAGCAGATCTAGTGGCCGTTGTTCAGGAGATGGGATTTCAAAAGCTATCGCCCATTCAACGTCAAAGTATTCCCCTGCTCCTTCAGGGCAAGGACCTTATTGGACAAAGCAAAACTGGCAGCGGAAAAACCGCGGCCTTTGCACTGCCCATTCTCCAAAAACTAGCCCTTGCGAGCCCACACCTTCAAGCCCTCATCTTGTGTCCGACCAGAGAACTGTGTGCACAGGTAACCAGAGACATACGCAAACTTGGTCGCAAACACCCAGGCCTCAAAGTATTACCGCTCGCTGGCGGCACTCCCGTGAGGCCCCAGCGAGATTCCCTTGAAAATGGCATCCACATCGCCGTTGGAACTCCAGGGAGAATTCTCGATCACATCAACCGAGAGCACCTCGATCTTTCAAAACTCGTGACGGTTGTTTTAGATGAAGCCGACCGCATGCTTGACATGGGATTTGAAGAGGATATGGCCCTTATCTTAAAAGCCACTCCAAAATCTAGGCAAACTGTATTTTTCTCGGCTACCTTTCCCGAGGAAATCGAGGCCATGAGCCGTACCTATCAACGTCATCCCGCACGAATCACAATTTCCGAAAAAACCGAAGCCGCAGGTGCTATTCGTCAACTTGTGTACACGACGACTAACGAAACAAAATCATCGACCTTGGTTGCGCTTCTTCAAGAATATCAACCGGAATCCGCCATCGTTTTTTGCAACACAAAAATTGCCTGCAACGAACTCGTGGAAATTCTCAGCAACGCAAAGGTCAGCACGGCCTGCCTCCATGGTGAATTGGAGCAGTATATGAGAGACCGAGTCATGGCTAGATTTAGAAATAAAAGCGTACGTGTGCTTATTGCCACTGACGTTGCGGCCCGTGGCATCGACGTCGAAAATTTAGAAATTGTTTTCAATTTCGACCTCCCCTCAAAACCAGACGTGTACGTGCACCGCATTGGCCGCACAGGACGGGCCGGCAAAGCTGGGCTTGCCATCTCGCTGGCCACTCAGCGAGACCTCATTAAAATCCAAGGGATCGAGGCGGTTACGCGTAGCCCCCTAGAAAAGAAATCCTTGTCGCGATTTTCCTCGCAAAAAGAACAATCGCCAAAAGCCGTCTTTTCACAAGACGCTAAAATGGAGACACTCCTCATCGCTGGAGGCCGGAAAGACAAAGTGCGGCCTGGTGATATCCTAGGGGCACTTACCGGGGAAGCCGGCGGGCTCAAGGCTTCCGACATTGGAAAAATCGAAATCCATGACAATTTTTCTTACGTAGCCGTCTCTGCTGGGGTCGCCAAGTTGGCCCTACAGCGTCTGAATAACGGGAAAATTAAAGGACGGAAATTTCGAGTGGAAATTGTTCGCTAATTCTTCAATAAAATTCCGTTTTAGCCGCATAACCCATATTTTTCCCTAGCTCTTCGTTATTGACAATATGAGAGCCTCTGCAGTGGCGACATTGGTCGCGACAGGAATACCCACTACGTCACAAAGCCTGAGCAGAGCCGCCACGTCAGGCTCATGAGGATGAGCCGTCAATGGATCTCGAAAAAAAATGACCATGTCTATTTGGCGAGTGGCAATGGCGCTGCCAATCTGCTGGTCGCCCCCTTGAGGTCCAGATAGGTACCTGTGTATTTTAAGTCCCGTTCCAGCAGCAACCCGCTCTCCGGTGGTGCCTGTGGCGACTAGTTCGTGAAGACGTAAGATGCCCTGATGCCGTTGACAAAAATCCAGCATCAAAGCCTTCTTTTGATCATGCGCTATCAGGGCAATTTTCATAATCTATCCCTAGCTTAGATTTTTTTGTCTTCCGTGTCACAATTATCCAATGAAAAACCTTCCACTTCTACTCCACTATCCTTGTCTTTCAGTTCGCCGTCACTTGTTGTTCCAGCTTCGAGAACCAACGTCTTAAGCACAGTACCCGCAGAATCCGCAATCACAATGGTCGCCGTTCCGCTCACCGGCTTGCACTCATCTGTACCCAACTTAAAGTCTGCATATGTAGTGGTAATCGTGGCATCTGAGTCTTTTTTTGCAACCACTTGACCGCT
Organism: Bdellovibrio sp. ZAP7; assembly: GCA_945900755.1. Lineage (GTDB taxonomy): Bacteria > Bdellovibrionota_B > Oligoflexia > Oligoflexales > RGVZ01 > CAMDKS01. The sequence continues at coordinate 40,927 of CAMDKS010000020.1, read as the reverse complement.
TACAATTGTTTTACCCGTAACAGTGTTATCTGTTTTGCTGCGCTCTACTTTAACGACCAGTGGCTTATCGACTGTTGTGTTGATAGCGATAGAAGAAGAAACAGTGACGCCGTCTTTATTCGTCATAACCAATGAATGTGTGACATCAGTAATAACAATCGACTTGTTGCGTACGTAGGTCGTCGCATTGTCAGCCGCCACATCATTTGAGGACCACGTGACGGCACGCTTTCCAGAAGCCTTGAATGATTTGGTAGACGTTCGCGTCAAAGCAGTGCTCGTAAATGTATTGACTACCTCACGGCTTCTTTCGAAAGCTAAATCAAGCTTAAGCCCACTAGGATTCTTAAAATCGACGTTGGCGCCAGAGGCTGCCGTGTTACAGGCGACGGCAGCACCGTCCGTTCGAGACCACGTACGGGTCGCCGTACCGCTTCCGGTGGCCACATGCTTCAAAGTTACCTTTCCCGATTTCTTAGTATCGGTCTTAGTTCTGCTAATGGTCGAAGATATCGTCACCACCGCCGTCGCGCCCGACACAGCGCAAGTTTTAGTAATGGTGCTCGTATCATCGTCGGAGGAGCCCGTAGCATCTGAGGAGCCACCGTCGCGCAAGCTCGCACCAGATGCACTCTGATCGGCTGACGCTGAAATAGCGTCGCCATGGGTGGCATTGACCACACTGCTCTGTAACTGCGGATCGTCCACTACTGCTGATGCTGTCGCAGTTGTAGGAGTAGTAGTAGAGCTACTGTCTTTAGTGCCACAGCCTCCAAGCGCACTAATTAATGCCACCGCATAAATCACTGAAGATACCTGTTTCATAATGGACTCCCAATTCTGTGTCACGCCGATAAAAGTTCTTGGCATGAAGTTAAAAACGACAACGCATCCATGCGTACCCTTGAAACCCATCCCTTGAGCTTCGGTGTCGTTATCGGCATTCGCAACGTCAAAATTTAGGAAAATCCTATAACCATAAGCAATTATGGATCTATATCTGTAAAAATATCCGAATACTACGACTTTGGGCTTTAGATTTTGCCAATATTATGCCTTGAGTTTTCCGCATGCAATAGGTCTACTATCGTATAGTAAAAATAGGGAGGTCTCGTGGTTCATTTTACCAGAACAGGATTCATAAACTCATTAGTAGCATTGATTTCAATGTTTACCGCGGTTATTGCTACGGCGGCAGAGTTTCGGTACACAGCCTATAATTTTATATGGGACGAAGGTGAAAATTGTTTTGACCTCGCACAACAAACTCGCCAAAGATTTGAAGTCGCATTTCAAAAAAAGACAGTGGGCGCAGGATGTGAGTATTCTGAGAGTACAAAAAGAACCAACTTAGTTATTCGCTACGAAAGCGATAAAGCCCTTCCCGTCGTCTCATTGCATTCGCTCAGACTCTATTACGAACCAGATGGATTCTATGACAATAAGACCCAATGCGAACTGGACCGTGAATGGCAGACGCAGATGTTTGAGAGCCGTACAAGTCTAGCCCCGTTTATGGCCTATTGTACTTTTAGTCGTCATCTGAGTCCTATGCCATGGGGGCTGCATATGGATGCGATCGGTACGCCTACAAAGATGCCGCATAAGGATTCTTTCCGTACCGGCAAACCGTATTATCCAAGCACCTCCGACTTGAATCAGATGCTAATTAGGGGACTTTCTAGCGGCGGTATCGATGTGGCTTCTGTAGCCTGGCGTCCCAACATCGGCCACAGTAAAGCGACTGTACTTGGATACGCAGGGGTGGAGTTCAATTTAGATTCATTGCATTTTGCTGAAATTGCAGGACTGGCTGCTTGCACCAGGGTGGTTCAGGACATGGAGCGGCAACTGGGAAACGCAGCCTCAGAGTGGGGGTATCTGACATCGTATTGCGCTTCTGGATATACTAATCCTCGCGACTTTGACCTTACAGTTGTGACACTTGGAGAAAAGCCAGCAACCAAATACTCAGTCGAGACATTCGCAACCAGGGACGATTGCCAAAGAGCGTTACCCGGGATTGTGTTGGAAATGAGCCAATTGACTACCGTTCGTTTTGCTGTCTGTGGCGAGCAGCCAAACTCTAGCGAAATTCGCGTAGCAGCGATCGTTAATAGCAGCGATCAGAACGCCTCAGGGAATCATTTTGCTAGGTAAGCCATTTCTTTAGACCAGTTCACATAATTATTGTGGAAAAAGGCAAGCTTAGGATCCCCTGCGGTCTGTTCTGCATAGGTTTTGAGAATCGGCAGCTGCTGCTGGGCAATGTTTCTAGCATCAGTATTTTGAGTTGCAGTTAAAAAAGATGATAGACTTGTCACGACCTGGTGGGCCTTTGTCTTACCGACGGAGAACATAAGATTATTTGGCAAGGAATGTGAATATTTAAACATATAATCAGCATACCGCCTCAATAACGGAACTTCGTCTAGTAACTCCTGCCGTTCGCGATCAAAATCCTCACGATCCACAATTTTTTGCTCTTGGTAAACAAGCGGTGCGGAGGTTGACGTGTCGCATTCCCATCCTGGCCTTGGGTTCGTTAGTTCTGCTTGAAAACGTTCGTCGCGATAGGGATAAAAAGGCATCGTCTTACACCGAGAGGGTTTACTCTCATGAATCCCACACAGGTTATCGGCTTGCAGCGCAGGACAGGGCAATGAACTGGGAATAAATGACGTTGGAACAATTAACACCGCCAGTTCTTGACCCTTAGCCACAGTTATCGTCACCCCCAATGTTTTAACCATCGGAAAATCCTTGCTACCCTTCAAAACCGGCGTCCACGAAAGACACAGCGGAAATCGCCCAATATTAGCGAATGCATCTTTGAACGTAAGAGGTAATAGACCGTAGCAGCACTTTCCACACGCAGTACATGCAAAGTGCTTTGTCATGCTCCACTCTGCTCGATGCCACTGCCACAGCATTTTTTAAATTTTTTACCGGAGTTACAATGGCAGGGCTCATTTCGTCCGAGTTTAGCGCCTCGAAACTCAGCGATATGCGGTGCAGGCGAATTGCTGAGATAATACCAATGGCCGTCATCTCGTCGAAATTTAGATAGAGAGCCCTTTGTTATGAGTTTTTGATTGTGGCGAAATCGTATGACAAATGCAATCTCAGCTGTATCACCAGTTTCGTGAACATTGTGAATACGCAGACCGTGCCATTCGCAATCGGTGACCAATCGTTCTGCTTCAGCACGATTGAAATCACTGCGAATTTCTGGAGCATGAGTTCGCTCCACATGATCCAATGAACCAACAACAAATGCAGTGTAACGCGACCTCACAAGAGCCTCTGCGGTGGACGCTGGAGTCCCAGAAATTATTGGACCGCAGCAATCATCAAAGAACGACTTTGATCCGCAAGGACAAGTTTTCATAAAATCCGGCCTTTACTTGAATTAGTTCCACAATAGTCAGACTATCTAAATTTTTTGTAATGAGTGCCGATAATCCTTGAGCGCATTGTCAAGGGATCGTAAGGCATTCAACGCCTGTTTGCAAGTATCGGGCAGGACATTTTTTTGGCCTCTTTTTTGAGCTGTAGTGCCGCTGATTGACACTACCGAGCAACGTCCCGCACTTCCTTTGATGGAGGAGTTTTATAAATATTTGATGGACGGTGGACTGGCTTTATAAGGTCGGTACGACCATCTATATTTAAAATCTGGCCATTCTCCGCAACTAATTCAAGAGTGTTGGACGTTAAAGGATCCTCTTTCTTGATTGGCAATTGGGCGACAGACCTTGCAGTTCCGTCTCAGGAGTCATTTCCAGGTGACTGAGACATACCAAATGCGAATCGCAGGGGCATACATAGTAAGTGCCCCTGCGATCAGCAAGCTGTTTAGTAGCTTAGATTCATTTGAAGAGATGGATAGACAATTTATTTTTTTACGGATCAATTGATTGTCCTGATAAGATTTTTAGGCCGCTAAAGGTATGATCCGTCTACAGTTCACATAAATTGCAAAACATTTCTCGCCCCACGCAAACTTAAAACCCATTCCAGCCTAAACCAGCAGCAACGACCCAATTTGATGCGCCAGCTTTTACACCGTTCACTTCTTGAGAAAACAGGCTATGCCGCACATCTAAACGAGTGACAAATTGGTCAAACAAAGGTCGTTCAACCGCTGCATAGAGCCCTAGCTCAAAATAGGGTTGACTGGATTTTTTCTGGTTGAACGCTAGAGCCTCCAACTGTCCGCCCAGGCATAAGCGATTCAACGTTTGAATTTTAAGACATTCCCCTTCAGAAACAAATAGCCCGTAGTTTGTAAATTCTTCATCTTTTGTTAACGGCAGACTAGAGCCTTTGGTCGATTTAGCGCCTTTTGATATCAAAGCTCCAAAACCTGATTCACGTTCGTCTAGCAGCATTGGCAGACCCGATCGATGCTCGTACGTAATCAAACCGACATCCAAGGCCCTACCTTCAAGGTGTCCACTCCATTGTCTAGACCCAACGGTCAGAAAGGGTGTACGATCCGGTTTTTCTGCACCTAATGATTTGCTCGCCATAATCATTAAAAATACTGCTCCAATGAATTTCATAAAAATACTCCATAAGTTAAGATTGAGGGTGGATAATTGACCGTCATAATATCGCAAATTTCACACATTTGTTACTCAAAAATTTACAACACAGGCGCAGTGAATAAAATCTCCCGTAAGCGCTCCGATCAACGCACCGTAGGACGCTCCCGCAGTGAAAGCGATAAGCTCAGCAGAACCCTCACACTGACCATTGCTGGTTAGGGCTCCAGAATTTTTTAGCCCAATAACAACCACTCTCGCGGTCTGCCAGTATGGATTGCCGCCATGAATAGCATAGCAACGGTCACTTTCGGTGGGGAGATGAATGCGGACAGGGGGGAGATGGCTTAATGGGTTGCGCCATCCTTCACTCGAACCCTCAATCTGGCCATCTGCGAAAATTGTAGTATCCTGCACACAGATATAGGACTTTGCTAACTCAAAGTAGGCACATTGCTTTTCATCGCCTGTGTAATCTGACAAGCCCTTGATAGTCAGAGTCGAATCATCAATCCCATCACTCAGAAGTTTCTTGGACTTCGCAAACGCGATGACCTGCTCCTTGGAGGCTCCTTGTCCTTCGACTGATGCCTTTGGTGTTGCCTCCGGCTTCACTTCTGCCTGTTGCACTCTGCTACTTGATGTGGTTTTTGCTGGCTCTTTTGAGCAGCTAACCGCCACCACCGCTACGGCTGAAAACACAAAATACACTACACTTTTCATAAACAATCTCCCTAAATATTTGCTGCCTACGGCAACTTTGTTAAAGCACGTGATAAATTGGTTGAACATTTATGAAAATAATTGCTGCCTCATTACCTTTGAGCATTTCTGCGAACCATTCACAGGAGGCTCAAGTTTCATTAAGCAATTGCCGTGCCAACATTACAATTAGCTCAATTATTTTCAGATTTATGGTTGTTCGTGAGGCGATCACTTGTTCGGATATAGTCTAGAAATATAGATCTAAAATGCTCTTCTTAAATAAAAAATAGCATTCAATTTTTAGCAGTCAGCCGAAATACGCAAAGAAATTATTCAAATTTAAATACGCAATATTGGCCCAATATGGGCCGAAAACGGCCAGTAATCGGCCAGAGCGACCAGATTTTGGCCGACCATTAACGGAAATGCTTCCACATTTCGTCCACATATAAATTTCAGGACGTGATTTAAAGTTCTGTTTTCTTTGTCTATTTAGATGTTTGCGCCTTGCAGGGTCATGAGTTGTGCTTTGAGCCGGACGGGACTCTATGCTGGCATGGTCTTTGCTTTCCTTAGGTGAGAGAGCTCCAAGCGTGGCGAGCTCTAAAAGTACGATGGAAGGATTTCAAATGACGGCATCAGGTAGTATAAGCTCACTCATAGTAATAGGACTGGCTGGTAGCTTGCTCGGAGCTTGCTCCGGCCATGACACACGGTCTCGCACCGCCAGTTTTTTTGGCGAGACCAACGGCTATTTCGTCGATCCAGCAGCGGCCGCAGGGCTTTCCGTGTCCAATAGTGTAGGGGCATTGGCCGCCGAAATTGATGGGCGGTACCAGTTTTTTTGCTCTGCTATTCACATCGCACCCCAGTCGATTATGACCAATCATCACTGTTCTGAAATCCTAGTTGATAACCCAGGACTGCAAATATTCTTTTACAAGAACTATCGTGCGTCGAAAAGAGATGCAGGACAGATTAATTTTGTAGTTAGTGGCAATGGTGCACTAGAGCCCAGCTTTAGTGGGACTCTGGCTGCGCCAATTGTGCCAGAAGATATGATAGAAGTCGACTTTTCACACCCCAAATTGGATTTGATCAGTGGAGTCGGAAACTTTGATGTTTATGTTGCTCCACTAAAAAAAGCCACTCCTGGGTTCTTGAGTGCAAAGCCAATAAGAGAAGCCTCCGAGCTGATTTTGATCAGCTTTCCTGGAGGGCTTCCTCAATTTTCAAGTACCGATTGCCGTGTCGTCGGAGGTGACGGCCCCACGACTGTTTACCATGATTGCGATAGTTTTGGTGGCTCATCTGCTGGACTATTGGTAGACGCACAATCACTACGCCCCTTTGCTATTCACAAAGCCGGACTAAATGAAAAATTCACGTCTGAAGACAGTAACTTTTACAAACTAAATCACCGAATGATGACGCGCGAAGAGCATGCGGCTGCCTATTGCAACGCCCAAAGATTTCATCCCGCAGATTGCCCAGCGGTCTATTTGCGAGATCATATGCATAATTTTGCAACTCCATTAGTGGACATTCCGGGGATAAATTGGGATACTATTCTTTTAGATGGTGAGGCGCCTGGAAATGAAAATTAATCACATTCGTTTGATGCAGATGTCAGCATGCACAGTGCTATTTGTTGCATCGTGCAAAATGTCGAGTTGGTACAAAAGCGCTGAACCTACGAAGGCAGGGGCAGAGGGTGGTCCAGTGACTGCCCTGCCTTTTAACGGGAACGGATGCCCACAAAATGACGGTCAGTGGAAAACATATTGGCAAAAATCATTTTTAGATATCAAACAAGCCTCATACAAAGAACCCAACACCGTGGTCGTTGCCATTAAACTTGACGAGTGTGGCGCGCAATTAGAAAAAAGTAAACGAGCGTCTACCTGTCTTGCCAATATGAAGGCCTTTACTTTCTCTGAACGTCAACAAAAAAGACCGGGATTTAGTATGGGATTTTCGGTTTCAGACAAAGCTTATTATGCTGCGTTCCCGGATCAAAGCCTGCTGGATCTCCCCGATGAATTAAAAGACAAAGAATTTTTGGCAAAATTGGATGACGACAATGACTCCGTCCGTCAGGGCGCGCACGACCGAATAAAAGCTCTCAATGCAGGTAGGCCTGTTGCTCAGCAAATGGTGTCGTTTACATTTTTCTCTAATCACCTTTCGACCATCGATGATAGCCGCTCGGCTGCTAGATTTTTTGTTTATTACCCAGGGGAGGTGTTTGATCGCTTCTATCAATTTGGATTTCGCGAACAAACCGTGTCGCCTGTGTCGAACTCTATTTCATTGGTTGCGATCCAGAAGAAAGACGTATCTTCAGGCGCCACATTAGTGACTCCCAAAGCTTACTACGCTGACCTTTGGCGCATTCGCTCTGACTCAGGAATTAAAATTGGAACACGCCTTGATCAGACGAAAAAACTTGAAAACTGCTATCTTTGCCACAAATCAGCATTGATCTCGATAGTGCCCGAAAAAGAAAGATTTGACCCCGCTATTTTCGGTGGTGCGCTTTTAGAAGTAAATAAGAAGATGGCATCCTATAGCAACGCAAAAATAGCCTTGCTTGACACCAGTGCATTCGGTCCAGCACTTGGCCATGGGAACATTGGTGGTCGAACCAAGGAGTTTATTGCAGCATGCTCCGGTGGCACCATCACAACTGACGATTCAGCCAAAAAAGTGAGTGAAGCGATGAATTGCAATAGTTGTCACGACAGCAAGAGTCGTGGACAATTAGACTTTCCCATCACTCTGGAAATGGAGTATACGGGCTCATTAATCAAGCGAAACATTATGCAATATAAAACGATGCCTCCCGGCGCAGTCCTTACTGATGCCGAACGAGAGGCCTTAGTCAAATGCACTGAGTTAGAGTATATGGGGACTGCGACCGAGGCAGGCGAGTTTGATAAATGGCTTTTGAATGAAGCTCATTGTGATTTTAAAACCAAGCAGAATTGAAGACCATACTCCCGCAGAGCGCTCCGTCTCGATGGTCTCAAATTAAAACGTTTCTTGTCGTCGACTCCACACTTGGGTCCCGTTCCGCCAGATTCTAGTCAACCATGCTCTATCGCTAAAATGGTCAAGTCTCGGGTGGCATTGCGTTCAAGGATCGCCATGATCTTGTCTTTATTTGGCAACGAAGAATTTTCCACCGATGAAACCAACTCGCCCCTGAGCTTGTCATTTTTCATGTACGACAAACACACGCTATATCGCTGATTGACAGGAATTCGGTCTATCCACCCAAGGCCCTCGCGGTAAACTATATTGGACGCCATGTAAGCGGCAAGGGTAGCAATCTTATGGGCCAATGGTAATTTTTCAAGGATCCGTGAGCGATATTTTTCGACCAAAATTTTCGGGCAATGCGCCAGAACTAAGCCTGTGAAGAATTCGTCTTTTTCCACATCGTGCTCTCGGCGAGTTAACTCCTCAAGTAGAACATCGGTGACTTCATTGATGACCCTACTAGCATCCATGGACAATTCGACCAACGAACGTTTGCGCCCTGAGCGTACGAATTCACGGAAAATTAGCTTGGCTTCGTTGTCGGCCTTAATTCTCAGAATGTCGATAACCTGACTGACGTAAGTTGCCTTGATGTCCAAAAACTCACGCTCAGAAATGGTCAGCGAGGCTATGATTTCATAGCTGGAGCATATAACACCGGTTTTATTTGCCGAACTATCCTTAATCATCAACACACCGTGCTCTTGCAATTTCTTGCGCGCACCAGCGGTAAAGAAAATATTTGCCCCCTCGATAACGGCTCTGACCGATGGCTTATCGTCTTTCATAAAAAGTTCCCACGTCCGATCATTGACCGTATAGGGTCTACCACCACCAGGAATAAAAATATCCGCATCCACCGTTGCGTGAATCTCATTGCGTATCTTCATTGTTTCGGGCGATTCTGCTTTAATAACAAAGGCACCTTTGCCCTGAAGCTTTTTTGGATTGAAATCAGATATTCCGCAGCTCGCCGTAAACAAGCGAAGTAGTTCTTTCCAATCCAAACCTTCTGGATCGTAAGCCGCGCCTGTACCGTCGCCTATGGCTACTACCCGAGCGTTTTCTCCGTACTCACGGTGAAGAATTTTCAGCTCGTTGCCGGCAACGTCGCCGTCAGGACCACCGGTCATTTTCACGGTAAAAGTCTGTTGACGAGGATCGATCTTCAGAAATTTAAGCATATTCTCAACGAAGACGTTAATGCCCTCACTTGTGACACCATACTCCTTGTGATTGATGCCTGCGCCCGGTTTTGACGACATGAATGCTGCCGCATATGGGTAACCTCGACGAGCTGCTTGCGCAGGAATCCACTCAATTAAATCGTTGGTGATATTCTCGTCTGGGCCAAGATAAATAATGTCATCTTTATCATAATAGGACACCAAATTGGCCTGACCCACTTCCCTCGACTCGTCGTCTGGAACCAAAAGGTCCAACAGGGCATTGACTCCCCCACGAACCGCCGTCACTCGGTCGCCACCCGGCTTGAGAACGAGAACTCCTTTAGCTCCCCCCTCTGGTATATCTTTATTTTTCAACTGCTGTGCATGTGACAGACCATACACTTCATCGTAGTGCCCGGCTAACGCCACCTCGTAATCCGTGGAGTTACGAGGCATCACGACTCTGAGTCCTCCCCGCGCAATGTCTTTCCACCGCGTATGGAACATCCGGTAGTCACGCCCAACGATGAAGAAAATGCAAAATGGGCGCTCAGGATAATGTTTTTTGTCTAGCACATCAGGATTCAAACGGAAGGCCAGACCAGTTTTAGTTTGGCTAAAGTAATTGGTCTTTTCTGTCCTTTCAATAAAGCTCATGGTGCGAACAGCGATATTACGCTCTACTTCGTCGTCCATTGCGGAAATCGTTTGATTTAAATTTCGAGCCATTTGCGCTAACTCGCCTCCTTGACGAGCGGAGGCCTCGCTAGGATCAAATTTTGTCCGAAAATAATTGACCAATTCCTTAACAAGTTCAGGATACTTGAAAAACGTCGCACGAATTTTATAGTGACTATAATAGTAGGCGTTATCCTTGCCGAGCATCACATGCAGCCACGACGCCCAGGACCGCACCAAATTGACGGCATTGATAGAAAATCCATACTGCGGGGCCATAAACGCCGAGTACTCGTCGGTATCTACCCAACCCATCGTCCGCAACGCCTTGTTTAGTTTAATCATCGGCACATCTGAAATATTAATTTTTGTGCCCGTACTACTCGCAATATGAAAGTGAATGACCGATATGGGAGCCTCAAATCCTTTGCGAAAAGAGACCACAAACACTCGGCTCAAACTCACACCATAACGATTTAAAAGGTTGAAAATTTGTTCCATCGCCTCGCCAGGCGTGCCATTTTTCAAACCCAAGGTCAAACGAGCCGTCAAACGGTCGGCCACGGGTTCAAAGAACGTGTGGGCACCCTCGTGGGATTTCATATACCGCACCATACGGTACGTCAGCTGGATGCGAGCAGGGGTCGAATACATGACAAAATCATTGTCTAAATTCTCGATGTAATGATCAATCTCTAAACTGTCCGACGGATGCTCCTTGAGCATCATCTCCTGAGCTAAGCGCAGTTTCTCTACGATGCGGGTATTACTATGATCTAGGCTGACATACTCGGAGCGGCTAAAATTGCCGATAAATAATTTATCGTCCCGACTAACATACAAACTCCCCATTTTCATTTTAAACGTCGTCAACCGAGAGGCCACTTCTCCTAAAATACTGTCGTCGCCGCCAGGGCCGATGTAAGTCACCCGAGTTCGACTTTTATCCCAAAGTGTTAGTGTTTGCTTCGTCTCAAAAAGATCGCTCGTAATCAACGCCTGCAGGTGCGAAACTTTTTCGGCACTTGGCGTCGTCTGATAATAAATGGACGGCATATTGTTGAAAAACCAAGGTGTCAATTGCTCAACCCCGTGATTCATATTGTCTCGCACGGTCCTAGCCACGTCAGCAATATAGGTGGCAAGCTGTTCGCCTGTCAAACCATCGCCAGACATCCCAGAGGCACTGCCGCCTGATCCGTCGTCTTCTAAAAAATGTTGATTTCGTTCGTTATGATCACCGATAGCCATTTGTTCCACCCTAAATAATTATTACCGAATGCCGCTATTTATTTCTCGAATCGAATGTCTTCAAGTCTCAAAATCCTACCCACCGGCTACACCGAGTGTGCTGGATCCGAAGACCGCACCATTAGGTCGTTCCAGCGCGACTCAACTCTCCTAAAACAAGCCACGTCCAAACGCCCACTAGCCTTATACTCATCCATGACATCATTTGCAGGCACACGCCCGCGGTTAACAAAATGTTCAGCAAATACTTCCAGCCCCTTCAGGGCTCCGCCACCAAAATAACAAGCTGGCAGGCGTTTGAGGCCCGCATCGGCAATGTCTATTAGCTTTTTTGCCAAGGCCGCCACGGTCGGATCACTGAGACCTGTTTCAGCCTTTTGCAGCAATGAATAAAGATTGGACGAGTGTGGGGCCATCAGCTCAATCACGGCATCCAAAGCGCGATCGTCGTATAACAAACCCGTCCACCAGCCCGCTGGCACAAACTGCCAAACACGAGACTGACAGTCAACACTTCGCATCTCCAAAAATCCCCGTGCCCTGACCTCAGGAAATAACAGGCTAAGGTGCGTTTCAAAATCACTGGCCTCAGGCTTCACTCCGTCGATGCCGTTAGACATCCACTGAGCCCAAGTCGTCGGTTGGTGCATGACGCGGTAATCTTGACGGGCTGAAAAAACGACGCGAGCATTCATCGTAAAATCATACCACGTGTTGACACACGCCTTTTTATCAAGTCTCTTTAATAAATAATCTAACTTTGGAATATCCGTACGCGAAGGATCTAGGTGGCGCCAAACCCGCTGCCGCAGTCCTGTCACCCCCGTATATTTTCCGGATTCAAAGGCACTATAATTAAAGATGGCACCGCTAATAGGAGCCATCAGCATGCTGGCCAAAAATCGCTTTGCCATCGTCTCTTCGTCGCGACCGAAATCCAGGTTTACTTGAACCGTGCACGTCTGACGCATCATCCGAGGGCCATACTCGCTGATCCTAGAAAAAAATTCATTCATGGCCAAATAACGAGGTTTCTGCATTTGTAAACCAATAGTATCAACACTGTGCCACGGATTGATTCCAACTTGGAGCAAGGAGACGTTTCCTAGCTGCTTGAGCTCGCGGTCAAGAAGTGACTGTATGTAGGTTGTACGATTGATCGCCTCGCTCAAACAATGGTATGGACGCGACGAAAATTCAAGCTGCCCACCAGGCTCAAACGATAAGTTGTCGCCTTGGTCCAGCTTGACCCCCATCAGCCATTGATCACGGCCTGTGCCCGACTCAATGCGCTCCCAACCATGTGCGATACAAATCTTACGAAGCCACGCAGCCAAACTATCCGTTTGTCCCTGAAGCGGAACCCCCCGTGGAGCTTCTCCGATATGATCATCAAAAAGTGGTAGCATTTCAATTTCAAGACCCACTGCCCCCGGAAAACCAGGATACTGATTACGATATGTTTCCGGCTGAAGTGGAAACACTTTCGTGTCAATCCAGTCTCGGCAGATTTCAGGAGTCATGAGTGGACTTGTAGATTCAGGTACTGTCATCATCGGTTCCTTTTTCGCACCCTATCATTCGCGCAACGGCTTCGTCTCGAAACTTTCGTTATGAGCCAGTGCCAACGATGCGACCAATACTATATACCCCAACGGGGCTCTACGCCATTAGGTTAAAACATTTTTCCGATGAAATGAGCGCGCAAGTTATAAAAATTGGCAGGCCTCTCGCCTCGTGCCGATCGAAACGGCCAGCCAGTGTTTTTTTTTTGCCCTCGACAAAGTATATAACCGCCCGAAATTAAACATTTTATTTTTTAATTTTGCCGTATTCCTAATTAATTACACCCAGTCCCCTAAAGTTTTAATCCGCCTTGACGATGACCCTCAAGAGAGCAACCCATTGTCGGGACTTGTCCTATTTATTGATCTTAGGGAAAGAGCCAAAAAGTGAGCACTGCCAGAATCATTGTTAACCCAGCCACCGGCCTGAATCTGGAAGACCTATTTCAGCTTCCAGAGCTGAGTATGGCCATTAATGATTCTAATATTATTTCCGTCACGGATCTTCGCGGGATCATCATATTTGCCAACGGCAACTTCGAAAAATTATCTGGCTACTCCAATTCTGAGCTGCTCGGCCAACCACACAGCCTTCTAAATTCCAAACATCATCCCGCGGAATTCTGGAAAGCCATGTGGAAACAAATCGCGAGTGGCCAACCGTGGAAGAGCCTCGTGTGCAACCGCTCCAAAAGCGGGGCGCTCTATTGGGTCGATAGCACGATCATGCCAATTTTGGACTCCACCGGAAAAATCTCAAGCTACCTAGGTATCCGCCGTGACGTCACCGAAGAAAAAAAACTGCAAGACAAACTACATTCCGAGGAGCGGTTACAAGCAGCCATCATGCAATCAGCTCCCGTCGGAATTTTTAGGACCGACTCTGAGGGCAATTGCATCTATAGCAATACAGCATGGGCTGAAATCACCGGAAATCCTAGCGAGCAGTCTCTCGGAGATGGCTGGATCAAGGCGTTCCACCCTGAAGACCGCCTTAAGGCCTTCACGGCTTGGGGAGATTTCATCACAGGCCAATCGGCATTTAACCTAACGTGGAGACTGCGTCGCAGTGACGGCACCGTTCGCTGGGTTCAGGGAACCGCCGCAGCTGTGCTAAACGATGCGGGCCTGGTCGACAGTTATGTGGGAACAGCGGTTGATATCTCAGCCTTAGTCGATACAAAAAGAAATCTTGAAATTAAGCAGGCGGAAACCACCTCGGTGATTCGATCACTTGAATTACAAGCGGTAGAGCTTGATAAAGCTGTTAAATCCAAAAGCACGTTCTTGGCCAACATGAGTCACGAAATTCGCACGCCCCTCAACGGCATTTTAGGTATGAGTCAGATTTTGGCCTCGGGTAATCTTGAAAAAACCTACTCTGATGTGGTCGGAGATATTTTAGTGGCAGGCGAAATGCTGATGGGGGTCATTAACGACATTCTAGATTTCAGCAAAATAGACGCCGCCCAGATGACTATCGAAAAACGCCCAGTCTCGCCTCGAAATATATTAAGCAGCCTCGCCACGCTCCTCAAAAAAACGACCACGGAAAAAGGTGTCCAACTACGCCTTAAAATTGCGCCCGACGTCCCCACACAAATTCTTGGAGACGAACTGAGGATACGACAAATTATTTTAAACCTCATGACAAATGCCGTAAAATTCACGGCCTCCGGAAACGTGAATGTGCACTTAAAAACCGGTCCTGCCAGTGACGTCCCAGGCGCGATCGCCCTCATCTTTGCCGTAGAAGACACAGGTATTGGACTCACTTCAGAACAACAAGGACGACTTTTCAAAGCCTTTTCACAGTCCGATGAAAGCATCACTAGAAAATATGGCGGAACAGGCCTAGGGCTCGCCATCGCAAAACGCCTGGCCAATTTAATGGGCGGAGACATTACTGTTGCTAGCGAATTGGGTAAAGGATCGACTTTCACCGTTTCAATAATCACCCAGTCAGCAGAGAGCTTTGTCGCAGAGGCTACTGTAAAATTAGTTCGCGCATCGACTCTAAAAAACATTCGACTTCTACTGGCTGAGGATAACCCAACCAACCAAAAACTTATGGGCATGCTGTGCAAGAAATTCGAGGTCTCATTTACGCTTGCCAAAAATGGGCGTGAAGCGTTTGACCTAGCCCAAACTCAAAAGTGGGACCTAATCCTTATGGATTTGCAAATGCCAGAAATGGGAGGCCTAGAGGCCACTCGCCTCATTCGCTCGACGGACGGCCCATCCCAAACGGCCAGGATTGTCGCCTTAACGGCCAACGCCTTCGAGGAGGACAAAAAGGCGTGTATGGACGCTGGCATGCAGGGATTTTTAACCAAACCCATTCGCATTGCACATATCGAAAACGTGTTTCATGAAGCCGCCATTGCTGCTGGAGAAACTCCAGCCTCAGCTACAGCCACAATAAAGGAGGACTGAGTCATGAAAGTAGCTAGTCTTTTAGACGTCGTCGATTTAGGTAAAGCCATTGATGCCAACGAATTCGCAGCTCGCGCAAAGTACGAACATAGCCAAAAGAATGAATCTTTAGTGGTAAAGTTCGATGAACGCTTTTCCGCAAAATCAGTCATGCCGACTGAACCAAAAAATCTCAACGAGCACGCAGCCATCGCCGCTCAAAAGAAAGACTTGATTGACCTCACATTTTCTGACTGGGAATTACTGCGTTATGCCTATGGAAAGGCTGTGGCACACAACGCCGATGTACGCTCGGATCGGCGAACAAAAAAACTGCGCGATATTATGAATAATGACAACCTTCAGGCGACATTGCGTGAGACATCTGAGCAAAGATTTCGCATCCTCATGCTTTGGATTGGCCGGTTCCACATGGAAAAATTGTTCAAGGGGGCTAGGCTTCGTTCCACTGAAGATTTCAAAGCATTTTTGGTCAAAACTTTTGCTCATTCTTCGGATGAGCACCGAGTACAACTTGGTTTGTTTCTCCGACAATTTGGCATGGATCCTAAGCATGCGCCGTCCCTAATTGTCTTCCAAAAAATCACCGGGAAAGATCGGCAAATATCCAGAAATAAGGCGGAAGAACAAAGCCAGCTCATTGTCGATTTCACAGATATTCGCCTAAAAATGGCTCAATTGAACGCATCCGCTCAATTTGCTCACCTTGTAAATGCAGACCTCGCCTCGGTCGCAGCCGGCGACGCACTACGCGAATTAAAAACGCTCACGGAAATAAGAATTAAAGCCGTTAAGTAATAGGGCCTGTCACATACTTGTTTTTTCGACGTTAATGGCCAAATCAGTAATACCTTGGCGACGTACTGCGTCGATTAATCCAACCACGAAACCATGCGGCGTATTTTTGTCAGCTGCCACTAAAGCTTGAAGTTGAACCTTATCGTCGCTGGCCTTCTCGGCTCTCACTCTGACGGCAATTTCTTCTAATTGAATTAGTTTTCCATCAAGAAAAATAGCTCCCGATTTATCAATCACAAAGGCTAAATTCTTAGTGTGCGGAGTATTTTCTCCAGTATCAGCCTTCGGTAACTGCACCTGTATTGACTGCTGTACGATGTAGGTTGACGTCACCATAAAAACAATCAAAAGAACGAGCATCACATCGACAAGAGGCGTGACGTTGATGCCTGTGATCTCGTCGTCGTCTTGATTCATTGATCCACCGGCCATATCGATTCTCCCTATGCTTTATGCGACAAGACAAGCCGGCTAAGTGCCTCGGCCGTGCTAACGTGACGTTTCACAAGACGCTGAAAGAAATTGTAGGCAATGACTGCTGGGATAGCGACCATAAGACCTACGGCCGTTGCAATTAAAGCCTCAGAAATGCCACGCATCACTACAGTGGCTCCGCCTTGAGGATTCATCGCAAGGTCGCGAAAAGCAATGATGATCCCGAGTACGGTGCCAAATAAACCGATAAATGGCGCATTATTACCAAGGGTACCAAGAATGACTAAGCCCTGATCCATCTTCTGACGGTGGCCAATAAGAAAGCCATTCATACTCTCCTCCATCGCATGCATCCCGCGGCCGCGCGCCGCAACACCACGCAAAATTGTTTGACAGACTAATGCAGGAGATGTCTCACATAGTTTTTTGACGGCATCCCAATCATTAGCTTCAAGGAGCTTTGTCAATTTTTCGGTAAAATCAAACATGTCCATTTTCATTTTGAAAAAAAATATTCCCCGCTCAAGAATGACGGCAAAACTACAGATACTCAGTATGATTAGCAACCACAGTACCCACTCGGTGCCAAGGGCAGAGATGCCCATGAGATTTTGAACGATATCGAAACCTTCGTTTGCTTGTCCGTCCATTTCGTTTTTTCTCCTTAGTTCATTGTTCTATATCAATTAAAAAGTGAGCCCCATGCCGAAACTGTGTCTCGGGCATTATACACAAATGAAATTGTGACGCTTGCCCGAGAAATGACTCTGGCCTTCGTCTCTACATCGTCAACCTCAAGATTGGTCTTTTTGACAAGGGCCTGCCCGACATCAAGAGATGCTTGCCATTGTACCTCTTTGTTGACAGGAAGAAGCAAGCCAAAAGAGGCCGCTCCACCAACACCAGTCCACGAACCTCCGACCTCCTCGGGAGCCGTTCTTCTACTGAGTTGATACTTCCATTGACCACCACGTGCGGCTAAATACATTGTCTGCAAAATTCGAACCCCAATCTCACCACCATAGTCTAACACAACCGCCGTGGAACCCGAAGACGACGCTGAATTCAATCGTCCGGGACTATATTCCCCGTAAAGAGCCAGATCGACCACCTGATCAACTGAATATCCAGCACTAGCTCTCGCACCGTAGCCATAGTAGTTAGGCGTTTCCTCTTGAACCTTTGGCTCAAACACGAAATTAACCCACTGCGGACCAACAGCGAGAAAACCGCCTGCCTCACACGGGGATTCGACAAATAAGAGTGCCGTAAAAATGGCCGCAGGCGCAACCACCAACATCGACACCACGATGTTCCCAGTAAATAAAGCCCCCATGGAATCGGGGACTCTGACTTTTAAACCAAAGACATTCACTTCAGTGCTCCTGGCCGCCAGTAAAAATGTCAACAAAAGACTCAGATAATCGGCGCCAGTACTCAGGCATGCTAAGAAGCTCGCCCCCAAATCGCTGACTACGAATCCGCATCAGACCCTCGCCATGAGGATCCGTCCACACCGTCACGACGTCCCACGGATCTTGGTGGCTTCGCATAAACACACGAGCGCCAATGATTTTTTCAGCACGACTGGTCCTCCAACCCGCCCCACTTCGCTCCATCAACCAGCCATACTCACTCATCGGCTTCATGTACACGTAGCTCCTGCGGTCGTCAGTGGTTCCTAGCTCACGGAGAATGACCTTCCCGCCGCCGTTCACTCGCGCTGACGAAGATAGGGTGTCACATAGCTCAAGTAAGGGCACGGCTAAGCGTTTAAATATCGTTTCAACTTGGAGCTGGTCTTCTAATATTTTATAGCGCATTTCCAACGTTTGCTGTCGAGACTTCATCACGTCCGACGTAGAGCTGCGCTTAGTTGATCGGCCTACGGCCTCACTTGAAGAGTCCCCCGGCAACACACCACTTAGCCACTCGCCCACCGTCTTAAATATGTCCATATCCCCTCCTCTTCGACCAGCTTGTATCGCCTATATTTTAAGCTGCAGCCTCTACTTATTAGTCACTTAGCTCAAGATATTACTCTGGAAACCTAAATTCTCAAAATCTCCTCTTGACCATTCCCACCGTCTGACCTAAATACATGGCTCCTGTTTCACAGGATTCTGTTTTCGGAGAATGCGGGTGTAGCTCAGTTGGCTAGAGCGTCGCGTTGCCATCGCGAAGGTCGAGAGTTCGAATCTCTTCACCCGCTCCATTACAGAAATGATCTATCAGTCTAGATCAATGGCACGTTTTCGTTCGACCGTTTTTGACCGCCTTGGCCTTTTGTTTGCCACAAGCGATCCACACAATCTCCTCCTAAACATAATTTTAACCCTTAAGACAACCCTTTGCCTACGACGCATTTATGCCTAGCGAATCACGCCTGCGCTAAAGACTAGGTAGAAATTGCCGAGTTCACGCCTTTTTCTAGGACTTGCTAGAAATATGTTGTATGCTTTTTTCCCTTGGCAGACATGCCATCGCGATTTTTTAGAGATTACTTCTGGAGTCTTATTATGCTTGCAATTATTGCTTTGATCTTCGCTATTTCCAGTGCACTCGTAGGATTCTACTATTTTATTCAAAATAATAAATTAAACCGGCACATAGCTAAAAGTGCGCAGAACTTCGCAGCCCAAACCAAAGAGCTAACTCAATACAAGACCGCTTGCGTCGCCCTCGAACAAGTTCAACATAATCGTCGGCACGAGCAACAAAAAGCCATCACCGTCCTTGCCGAAGCCAACCACCAGACCTCCGTCATTGAAAACACTTTGCTTGAAAAGCAAACCTATTTTAATAAAAAAATTGCAGATATCGAGGCCCAGCGCGATCATATTTTGAAACTCTTCGAAACGATCGAGGATGAACGAAGTCTCGCCGTGATGCGGCTTGTGGAACAAAACTCCCTGCGCCAGCAAAACGATGACGAAGCCAAATATGCTCTCGCAAATCTTAAAACTGACAATCAAAAGCTTCTAAAACAACTCGGCGAACAAACCCAAGAACTAAAGCAATTGAAGGCGCGACCCACCATCAATCTACACACGGTCGACACCCTTCGTCGTCGCTCCACCCATAACGAAACCCTTTTCACCTCCATGAGAGGGCTCCGCGAAATGTCGGATGAGCGCAGCCAAAATTGGGAAATTGCACTCAAAAAAATGGCCACTTGGATTCTAACATCAAGCTCGGTGGCCCAACCAAACGATCCTATTTTGGCACAGTCCATTGGCCCTATCGTAGGCGAAGCCCTTGCTCGTATTGGCAGCTCACTTCTTGAATTTAGTGCCGAAGATGAACTCGCTGCTGAGAAGCAAGCCTTGCGATCTTCGGAGCACTAATCTACGTGAATCTGCCGATCATTCCCGATGACGCCTGGGCCCTCCTATCGCCACAGCTTACTGACCATCGCCGCGAGCGAATGCTAAAGACCGCTGAGCAACGAACACGCCGCGTCCGCCTTGTGGTGCAAGACGTCCACCAGCCACACAACGTGAGTGCGTGCATCCGCTCAGCCGAAGCTTTTGGAATCCAAGACGTTGATGTCGTCTCGTTGACTACAAAATTTAGTGCCTCAACCGTGGCACGCGGCGTTGACGAGTGGGTTGATATCAGCAAACACGAAAGCGAGGCTGCGTGCATTGACAGTCTTCGCCGTCAAGGCTATCTGATCGCTGCCGCGTTTCCTCACGGCAAAGCCGTATCCCTAGAAAATTTGCCGATTGACCGCCCGATAGCCGTCGCCTTTGGCAACGAGCACGGAGGACTCACCACAGATTGGCGCGATAAGGCCGATATTTGCTTTACGATTCCGATGTTTGGAATCGTCGAAAGTTTGAACATAAGTGTTTGCGCCGCCATTACACTACACGACTTAAGTTCGCGGGCACGCAAAACTCTCGGCGCGCAAACATACTATGTTTCAACCGCCGAACGTGATAAATTACTGAACAAATGGATTTGTCGCCAAATTACCTCGTGGCCACTCCAACTGCCACGCCTTCGCGAGCAAAAATGAACGGTCTCAATTCTCGCCAAAACAATGCTCCTAGCCATACACGCAATAGTGCCGACCCTGTCGACTTTCTAGTCCAATGGCAAAGCCTAGTCGTGGCAGGCTACCGCAGCGTTTGGAGGGAGTTAGCCCTTCAGTCTGGCTGGTCTGTAACCATGATTGCACCCCACCAGTTTCGTGAGGGAGGCATGCAAGACCTAGTTTGCGACGGCAATGATCCGCAAAATCCCCCGCTCATTACACTTCCAGTAAGGCGCTTTCACACACAAGCCGTATGGTTCAAACGCCTCGGCACCACGATGCGCCATTGGTTAAAGGGGTCTCCACGCCCTAAAATATTTCTTTGCTTTGCAGAACCCTACTCTCTAACCGCCTTGTTCACAGTCCTCACGCTACTGAAGACCAGATGGCGCACCTGCTTTGCAGGCCCCAGACCGCGTCTGCTTTTTTATGGCTTTCAAAATATTCAAAAAAAATTGCCGCTCCCCTTAATCTTGATCCAATACCTACTGTTTAAATGCGCTGATGCTATCGCGGTCGCAGGCGCTGAACATGAGCAGGTTTTGCGCTCTCACGGATTCAAAGGACGGTGCATTAGACTACCCATGTGGTTTGATCCCCTTGTTTTTTGTCCAAAAAAAACGGACGATCCTAATCACAGTCAACGTACTGTCACCATTGGCTATGCAGGAAGCTTGCTGCCTGAAAAAGGAATCTCCCAAATTCTCGACACCCTTATTGAGACGTATAGCGATAGTGCGAAAGCTAAAGACCTACACCTAACCAACTCGACCATAGCCATCGCAGGTGACGGCCCTCTGAAACTCCAGATCATTGCAAAAATCGACGCTCTAAAAAAACTGGGCGTCAACGCAATCTACCGAGGGCCTATCGCCGCTGCAGAAATATCTGCATTCTATCAGTCAGTCGATGTTCTTATCGTCCCGAGTCTTACCGCTCCGCACTGGAAAGAACAATTTGGACGTGTCATCATTGAAGCCATGGCCTGTGGTTGTGTGGTTATCGGTTCAGATTCTGGTGAAATTCCAAATGTGATTGCGGATTCTTGCCGAATTTTTCCGGAAAATAACCCCCAGGCTTTTCTCGACGTTCTTGCGGCTGCCGTCAAATGCGTGCTGACGGATTCCCCAAGAGAACGAAAACGTATGAGCGAGCAGGCCCTCGCAAGATTTAGTGACCGTGTTGTTGCAGCAAATTTTTTAGCTGAATTACAGACTTTGATCTGACGAAGGTGGTAACTTGCTGCTAGCCGAGCCTTGCCACCGATTCTTGTCACCTAAGATGGAGATTCCCCTTTGACCAAAATACTCAATCGCAATTCACAACTAGCCACCAGCATTCCTTTTTTTGCGATGCTCGTTGCGCCCCTCGGAGTCGCCGGTCAGAACATTGGACTAGGTCTCTCCTTGCTTGCGTTCATTATCTTTAGTGTTTTGGACAAAGGAAAGTCTTTGCGCTTGACCCTCGCCACACCAATGATCCGCCAATACGCCACTCTTTGGGCTATGATCATTATTCCTATTGTCATCGCAACCTATGCTCGGGGAGACAGCAAGGAAGCTGGACGTTTTTTTTGGGGTTACACCTATTCCTGCTTCATGGTGGTGGCTGCGGTCAGTCTAAGGCCCCAGCCCATTCGCCGAGACCTGTTGTTGAATTTGGTGACCGGCCTTTTGACGTTGATGGCCGTTGTCGCCATGTCCCAGTTTTTAATCGGTTGGAAAATTCAAGGCATCCATATTGTGCCGCAAATTAAACGGGCACAAGGCTTCTATAGCCACCCACTAACATTCGCCTATTCAATGTTGGTATTGGTTCCATGGTCCCTTGCACGACTTATGGGAAAGCCTCGGCAGTGGCAAAGCTGGGTGATCGCCCTCTCATCCATGATCATCGTAGCCACAAGCCAATCAATTTCCGTTATCTCCCTGACGGGCCTGACCTTTATTTTTCTTGCAATTAAACTCCTACCGCGAAAACAAATGATTGCCGCAGCCGCCCTCAGCGTCATTATTTTCTTTGCAGCCATCACCATCCCAAATCCCATCGCCTTCCACTTTCAAAACGTCATGTCTGGTCAACGCGGTGACCATGAAACCACCTACCCTGACGACCGAATCGCTTTTTGGCATGCCCACGTTGAGATGTTTAAGGATGCGCCCATTCTTGGACATGGTGCAGGATTAGAATCGGCCGACCGCAAACCATTTTATGAAAAAATTGGCCTCGGGCATATTAAACGCATGTACGAAGCCCACAATATGTACCTGCAATATGCCGTTGAGGGCGGGTTCGTACCTACACTCGCCTTCATAAGTTTTCTATTGTGGTGGTTTTTGAAAATTCGAAGATCGATTCACACCGAAAGGTGGCACCAGCTGGCGCTTGCTTTGACACCGGTCCTTTTTGCTACCGGTGGAATGACTCAAAATGCAGTTCAGGACAGCGAGGTCCGCTATTTATTGCTTCTATTTTGCGCGACTAGTCTTTGGTTCAGCCGCGACGAGGGCTTGTCGTCTGATTTTTCCTGAAAATTTTATTTAGAGTCAGGGAACTCCGAACTCGCACTACTTAGTGCTTGGTCGGAGTTCTCTGAATCAAGGCGCGAGGAGTCGGAAAGGCGGAGTTTACTTCAGGTAAATGAGCATTTTCCGGCGACAAGCAACGCCGAGTCAGGGAACTCCGACCAAGCACTATTTGACGTCAACGGCAATTGATTTTGCAACACCCTGACGCATGTATTCAATGTCAATGGATGAGCTCTCTTTCAGACCCTTCAGGGTTCCGATTGCAGAGGCGACACTTGCCAGCTTAATACCATTCAGAGACGTTATGATGTCATCATCTCGAATCCCAGCTTTCGCAAATATACTATCCGTCTCAATTTGATAAAGTCTGAAACCGACCATGACTCCCGCGCTTATGACCGGCTCAGCGGTGGCCTGCATTAAAATTTTTGAGAGATCGTTTTTTACGATATTGTCGCGATAGGCTCCGGTCATGGCCACAACGCCATTTTTCCTTTCAAAACCTTCCTCATGGTAGGCGCCATCAGGATTAACTGCAGGACCAGCCACACGATCGTTTGAGCCAGAAAAATCTGCCGAAAATTTGTCAAGGTAAACAAGGTACTTTTCCGAACTACGAGTAATGACTCGAATGTATCGTTCCGACACATCGGTCACTTTGTATTTATTGTCAATCACCAATCCAATTTTGACGGCCAAAACCGCACCGGTGCTAATAACTTTTACCAGCGCAACATTATTTATGGGAGTCTTCTGAGCGATTGTTCCCATGATTAAAAAACCAAGTTTTGCGCCACTGGTTGCTTTTGCCTTTTCGAGAATAACTTGCGCTTGCATAATGGTTGCAAAAAGAACCATAAAAACCAAAAGGGCAAATTTATCAATACGTATTGTCATAAGTCCTTATAAAACGTTCTAAAACGTACTATTCTAGTTTCATTGACCTTGCTATCGTCACAGTTCACGAAATATTAAGCAATACCGACCCCAAGATTGAGATAATACATTGACTTTATAACCTAAACCATCAAAAATATCAAAAGTGCAAACCCTGAATCTGAGGTGACTTTATGCTTGAACGCAAAAAAATTAGAAAACTATTAGGCAATAAAGTCCAACAGCTCAACGAAGTCATCGCTGATATTGACTCCATTCTGACAGAAATGGAGACCGATTTTTACCGCGTGTGTATTTTTGGTTCCGCCAGAATAGCCACTGACAGCCCCTACTACACCCAAGCTTTTGCATTAGCCAAAGAGCTTGCAAGGCGCGGCGTTGATATTGTCACCGGAGGAGGACCTGGCCTAATGGAAGCCGCCAATCGGGGCGCCAAAGAGGGTTGTAACCTTAGTCGATCAATTGGCCTACCTATTGAACTGCCCTTTGAAACGGATGCAAACGCGCATCTTGATGTAAAGCATCATCACAAACGCTTTTCTTCGCGATTGGATGAATTTATGCGAATCAGTCACGCCGTCGTTATTACACCCGGCGGCATTGGCACCCTCTTAGAATTATTCTACACGTGGCAGCTGATGCAAGTGAATCACATTAAACCTCGACCTTTTATCTTAATGGGCCACGCCATGTTTGACCCTCTTCTCAAATACCTCGAAGAGGTGCCTGCTGCCCTAAATCTAATGAGTCGCGACGACCTACGTATGATTAAAGTGGTCGACACGGTCGACGAGATCATAGCTTACCTCGAGCCCCACATTGATCATTTTCGTAAACTCCATGCTGAAGGGACGACCGATCATCATTTAACAAGAAGTGGGAAGAAATGATTTGGCTCAGGTCCCTTCGCGGCTACGCTTGTATTATTTTTATTTCATGCCTGCTGATCGTCATAAATATCGGTCAGCTAGTTAGTTTAATTTTGCTACCACTCAATCGCCGGTGGTTCACGCTCTATAATATGGGATGCCAGCATTTTTTCTGTGCTACGGCCATCCACGCAACGAGAATATGTGGAAATAAGAACATCGTGACGGGTGACACGTTTCGCCAAGAAAACGCACTGCTTTTTTCCAATCATCAGACAGCGGTTGATATTGTTTTGATCTGGACCATGAGTCTCGAAGCTAAAACCTCCTCGTGGGTCAGGTGGTTTGCCAAGGACGTCCTTAAATACGTCCCCGGCGTTGGCTGGGGACTCATGTTTACGAATACGGTATTTCTAAAGCGAAATTGGGCCAAAGATGCAAACTCAATTGCGGCCACATTTGCTAGGTTGCGAGAAGGAAAATTGCCTACGTGGTTGATGATATTTCCAGAGGGAACTCGGGCCACCCCCACCAAGCTCGCTGCAAGCCAAGCTTTTGCGGCAAGCAAAGGCTTGCCACATTTTAAACATGTGCTCATGCCGCGCAGCAAAGGGGTCCACTCTAGCCTTCAGGGTTTATCGGGACGTTTGACTGCGGTCTATGATTTGACCATTACGTTTGATGATAAAATTCCGACGGCCCTCGAATATTTTACGGTCGGAGGCTTCACGTCCCATGTTCATATCCGTCGCTTTGACATCAAGGATGTTCCGACAAGGGAACGAGATTTAAATACGTGGCTCATCAATGTCTTTCAAGAAAAAGATCTGCGATTGGCAGAAAAAAATTCTCAATAATCTACTTTAAGTATTTGATATTCAATTTGTCCGCGGGGAGTCTCTGCTTCAGCGTGGTCTCCCACTTTTTTATTCATTAAGGCACGCCCGAGAGGCGAAAGCCAACTAATTTTCCCAGACGATGGGTCGGCTTCATCCTCACCAATGATCCACCAGGTCTTTTCGACTCCGTCTTCGCCTATTATGACGACGACCGCTCCAAATCCGACGACACCTGCGGGCTGCTGTTTTGGATCTATAATTTTTGCAATTTCAAGACGGCTTCGCAAATAATTAATACGCTTATCGACTTCGCGCAGTTTTTTCCGACCATAAATGTATTCTGCATTTTCACTTCGATCTCCCTGCGCCGCGGCCGCCGCAATTTCCTCAAGCAGAACAGGGCGATCCTCGTCGGCAAGCTTCCTAAGCTCAGCATACATTCGGTCGTAGCCCGCAGATGTAATGAGGTTTGTTTTTGCGCGTGTTGCGGGTGGGATGTCGCGAGTCATTCAGCTCTGATTCCTTAGAAAGAGAATATTTTTCAGGTTCGTTAGGCCGGTTGGCCTAATTTGCAGCCGCTTGTATCGCCCAAAGAACCGCAACCGCAAAAAAACCAGCGACAACGTCGTCAAAAAACGTGCCCGCTGCCCCAGGGACCTTTTGATCAATATAGCCGATAGGCCCAGGCTTCCAAATGTCAAATAGTCTAAATAAGATAAATCCTGTCACTACATGAAACCAGCTAAACGGAAACCAAGCGAGTGTGATAAACAAGCCGGCCACCTCGTCGATCACAATCCTCTGATCGTCATGAGTATGCCACAGGTTTTCAACCCGATGAGTTGACCACAAACCGATCACTGAAATCCCAACTATGGCATACACCATTTCGAGGCTATTCCACTGCCGCTCATGGGCAAACCAAATCAATGGCAATGCAGCCAACGATCCAAAGGTTCCCGGGGCTTTTGGGGCAAACCCACTTCCTGCTCCGGTGGCGATAAGGATGGCAACATTATCTAACCATTTATTGATTGTCTTCACCATGCGCTCACGTCATCACTTGCTTAAAACGAACAAGCTCCGCACCCGTCGACACCATCTCTCCCTCGGTAACTTTCACAGCTTCAACAATTCCGGGGCTCGTCGCTAAAACACGATTCTCCATTTTCATCGCCTCAATGATGAGAAGGGCATCCCCCGCACCAACGGAGTCACCCAGCTTGACCAAGACCTTTAAGACCTTGCCTGTGATCTGACTACGCACAACTTTTGGTTTCTTTCCTTTGGCCCCTTCTCGAGTTTCTTGACCTGGGATGTACAACGACACAGTAGCGTCAAGGACAACCGGGATTTTTGCACCAGCTGGCAAATATTCTGAGCTGACCAACAAATCACTTTCACCTGCAAATTTATTGACAGACTTCGTACGCAGGTTCAACGAGGCCCAAACACCACTAACCTTAGGATTCAAAATAAAAAGTGCTCGGGTCGCCCTTTGCCAACGCAACTGCACGGATCGACCTTCAATACTTGCAGGAAACGGCACGTTGTCTGGAATTAAATCTGGCATGGTGACGAGGCGATCTTTACCACTAATTGAAACTTTCCACTGCATTTAGGCACCCCCACGATTTGTGGCTTCGAGGCGAGCACGATCTCGCCATAGACTTCTTTCGCTTTTTACGGCGACAGAACCGCCGATTCCTGAATCAACTGGGCGCCTGTTTTCCTCCACAGCAAGCAATGCTGCTAGGAGGGAAGCATGGTCCTCACAGCCCTCGGGTACAGTCCCGAACACTCCCTTGAAATACTCGGCTTGCTGTTCAATAAAGCCTGTATTAAAAGTCCCCGCCCGGAAAAGCGGGTGACGCAACACGGCTTCGTGAAATTTTGAAGTCGTCGGCACACCGTCAATCTCAAACTCTGACAAAGCTCTAAGCATTCGCTCGATCGCAATTTCGCGTGTAGGTCCCCAAACAATAAGTTTTGCTACCATGGAGTCATAAAATTGAGGGATTTCGTAACCGGCATATAAATGAGAATCGACACGAATCCCTGGACCAGCAGGAAATCTAACTTGATTCACTCGGCCTGGCCCCGGTAAGAAGCCCTTAGCAGGATCCTCCGCATTAATTCGAGCCTCAAAAGACCACCCACGAAGGTGAATATCCTCTTGTTTAAACGCTAACGTTTCACCGCTAGCGACGAGGATCTGCCACCGCACTAAATCGATATCAGAAATTTCCTCGGACACGGTATGCTCCACCTGAATGCGAGTATTCATTTCCATGAAATAAATTTTTTCAGGCGATTCACAAATAAATTCAATCGTGCCAGCTGAGGAGTAGCCCGCCGCTTTCGCAGCCACCACGGCCCTACGACCAATTTCAGCTCTCTGCTCTGCGTTGAGAAACATACTTGGAGCTTCTTCAATCAATTTTTGATGTCGACGCTGAATGGAACAATCACGTTCAAACAAATGCACACCATTGCCGTGCTCGTCAAAAAGTACTTGAACTTCGATGTGACGTGGGTTTTCGATATAGCGCTCACAAAATACGGCCGGATTTCCAAAATAACTGGCCGCCTCTCTTGTGCAGGCCGCAAAAGATTCGGCTAAATCATTCTCCGTCCGGACGACACGCATCCCTCGGCCACCACCGCCGGCAGAGGCCTTCAAAATCATCGGAAAGCCCACCTCTTTGACATGCCTTCGAAGGTCTTCCACGTCCTTGAGAGGATTTTCAGACCCAGGAACACACTGGACCTTATGGGACTTCATCAGTTTTTTAGCTTCAATTTTGTCCCCCATCTTACGCATGGAAGCGGCTGATGGCCCAATAAATTTGGCGCCTGCGGCCGTGACTGCCTCGGCAAAATCCGCACTCTCTGACAAGAAACCATAGCCTGGATGCACGGCGTCGGCTTTAGAGTCCTTGAGTGCTTGAATCAATACAGGAACATTCAAGTAGGTCTCAAGCGGAGTATTTCCCGCAAGCCTGACTGAGTAGTCCGCTAATTTCACGTGAAGAGAAAATTGGTCCGCATCACTGTAAAGTGCGACGGTCTCAATTCCGAGGTCCCTTGCGGCACGAATAATTCTTAAGGCGATCTCACCGCGGTTGGCAATCATTATTCTTTTAATACGACGCGGGCTTGAATTTGCCGATGAATCTTTATTGTGTGAGCTCATGGGAGCGTTCATCCTTCCAGCTTATTACAGTCGATTGTTGCGGCTGACTGCTACAGTTGATTGTTTCCGTGGATTCCTAAGCAGAGTCATCTAACGAATGGCTACAGAGGAATATTACCGTGCTTACGCTTCGGCATGGTTTCTACTTTGTTTATGGACGCACGAAGGCCTCTGCACAGATAGCTGCGGGTTTCTTCAGGTAAAATAACAGCGTCAATATAGCCCTTCTGAGCCGCAATATATGGGTTCGCAAACTTATCCGCGTAATCAGCGACGACCTCCTTACGCTTCGCCTCGGGATCTTTTGCGGCCATTATCTCACTGCGAAAAATAATATTGCAAGCCCCCGCCGCACCCATAACTGCGATCTCTGCATTTGGCCAAGACAGGTTAAGGTCAGCGCCGATGTGTTTACTGCTCATCACATCGTAGGCCCCGCCGTACGCTTTGCGAGTGATCACCGTTAGCTTTGGAACCGTAGCCTCGCAATAAGCGTACAGCAATTTTGCCCCGTGCCGAATGATACCCCCGCGTTCTTGCGCTACCCCTGGAAGAAATCCAGGGACATCTACAAATGTTACCAGAGGAATATTAAAGGCGTCGCAGAATCGAACAAAGCGGGCCGCCTTCACACTGCTATTTATATCGAGCACCCCGGCTAAGCTATTGGGATTATTTCCGACAACCCCAACGGCGATGCCCCCAAGTCGCGCAAACGCAGTGATAATATGCGGTGCAAACTCAGGCTTCATCTCAACAAAACTTCCCGGATCAACAACGCACCGAATGACTTCGCCCATGTCGTAGGGCAAGTTTGGATTAGCAGGCACAATTTTACCAATTTTATTCTGAGCTATTTCGAGCTCGTCTGCATATTGAGCTTGAGTGCTCGGGTCCACAGCGTCCGTCGTCGCGTCCAAATTATTTGACGGCAAGTAGGTTAAAAGCTGCTTAACCGCCGCAAACATCTCTGGTTCCGAGGCATAGCGATTATCGGCGACACCACTAATGGCTGTGTGAGTCTGTGACCCCCCAAGATCATCAAACGTAACCACTTCGCCGGTGACCGCTTTGATAACATCAGGACCAGTGATAAACATGTGGCTGGTGTCATCGACCATAAATGTAAAATCCGTGATCGCAGGAGAATACACCGCACCGCCAGCACAAGGTCCGCAGATAAGCGAAATCTGCGGTATGACGCCAGAGCTTTTGACATTGCGAAAAAATATATCCGCATAGCCGCCGAGGCTTGCGACACCCTCCTGAATTCGCGCCCCACCCGAATCATTGATTCCGATGACCGGGGCACCGTTCTTTAAAGCAAGATCCATAATTTTACAGATTTTTTTGGCCATGGTGGCCGATAACGAACCACCAAATACTGTAAAGTCTTGAGAAAAAATATAGACGAGTCGACCATCGATTCTTCCGAAACCGGTGATAACCCCGTCTCCCGTGAACTTCTTATCCGACATGCCAAAATCGATACATTCATGAGTCACGAATGCATCAAGTTCGATGAAACTTCCACTGTCGACTAATAAATTGACTCGCTCACGGGCCGTCAGTTTGCCGCGTTTATGCTGTTGTGCATTTTTTTCTTGCCCACCACCGTCGAGAGATTTTTGGCGCAATTCATGAAGGCGATTCAAGGCTGTTTCTCTATCAAACATTAAATAAAGTCCTCGTTATGAAAAATGTACTCTTGTCAGAATCATCGTCAGGATTGACGCGGACCCATTCCGCTACCGATAAACTTGCCGACCAGGAAACTCAAGCCACAAGGCATCTGTTACAAGACGGCGTTGCAAGTCCTCGGGAGGTGGCATTTTCATCTGTGCAGGGGTCGTTGTGTTGACCAAGGCTTTATTTATCACCTCTGCATCGCGCCCCCCACTCCATATCAATGATCCGTCGTTGGTATCGATTAGAATCATCGCAACGAAACCGCTGCGAATAGACTGAAGCATGCCGCGATCGTCGTCACTGCGTGTATTTAAGGATAGTAAAAGAGGAATCAGCAAAGCATCTGCGCCCTTCGTTGCCTCTGAAAATCCATTAAGCCAAAGTTGCCAGGACGGCCGCATTTTGATGCTGGTATTGTAGAGAAGCGGTAGACTGCCACAGTTTTGGCAATCCGATGGCATATATTTCCACTCTTGCACAATCGAATCTGATAGTGAAAGTACTGGAGATTTTGTAGCGAAAAGTTTCTCCGTGAGTTTTTGAGAGATTCCTTTCATGAAGGGCTGGTTGTCAAAACCATCGGCCATATATTTACTAAGTTCTTGGCACAGTGCCGTTGTCTCTGCAGCGGGACGGTTTATTAGTGGCAGCCCCTTAATTTTCATGGCACGATCTGGCCACACGATGCACGGAGCTAAGGCAATTCGAGCCGGAACAAATCCAGTGCGTGTAGGATTAATTCCGAATTTTGATTCCGAGGTTTGAGCGGTAACGCAGGCCGTCAATACAGCCATCACCAAAAGAATTCTTAGGGGCCTATGTGACCTGCTCAGGTCTGGCCTTGAATCCCAAATTTGAAAGGCTACTGCTGTTAAAAATCTAATCATGTCACACCCTTAACGAAATTTAGTCTCTCAAAAACGCTATCAAATTTCATGACTCTGGGCAACAGCTAAAGCCCTTGCGTCTTAGGCAAAAAACCTGTTTTTTTGCCCCACCAGCAGGTGCCACCTGCGAATCAACACCTCGGCCGGCAACAGTAGAAATAACACCCAAAGCCAGGAGTAATCCATCGGCCAATAAAACTCCCGCGTCGACTTCATTTTATCAGGCAACGATTTTCCGTCCGAAGCTCCCCACATTTGCAGCCACTGCTCGACATCACGGGACCGGTCCCCATTCGCTTCGACAAACGTAGACCCCGTCAACGACGCCAATTGACGCATTTTAGCCGGAGATGCCCCCATGCTGTTATCATCTAGTGTTTCAGGAATCATCGCCCAGCTGCTAACAGACAAACTGCCAAATGATGGATGTTCCACATCTAATTTCAAACCGCACAGCATGCCATCGCGGATGGTCGAGGCAATCTCACCGTCAACGGCCACTGACTCGCCTGAGGCTCCACCGAACGTAATCCCTTCTGCCCCTATGCCGACTCCACACACAGAAATCCGCATGACTGTCGCCGATTTTATATAGCGAGCCGCCGAACCGCTAAACACGGCCTGCCATTTAATCTTATCGGAGAGCTCTCCTTGTTTTTCTACTTTAAAATCTCGCACCGAAATGGTCCCACGCAAATCACCTCCGGTCAGCCAACCTAATGCACTATCCATAAACGAATGGTAATCGGAACGAGAATTTTCTGGATTTGAAGACATCGCAGATCGCCACATGGAATCGCTGAATAACCAGAGGGCACGCCCTTTCCCCGGATACGAAGCGACGGCCAGCGGCACCGTTCGACCATCCTTCAGTCTCGCATTTAATAATGGGGTTACTTCTTTATCGCGAAAATTTATGGCCTCCATGCGATGAAGACCCTTTAAATTGTTTAAGGACGCCAAGCGAGGACCTAAGACTTGCCAAGATTCATAAATACTGGCTAAGGCCCTCTTTGGCGCATCGGGAGATGCTAGCTCTATTTTAAACTGAGCCTCTGGATCAAAGGAAGATCCCATACCGGCTGTTGTGTCCTCGACCACACCGGCCTCCCCAGTCGCAGCATTACGAGGCTGAGAGCCCGGTTTAATTTCAAACGGCAATAGATCAGTCAAAAAGGAAGAATTACTAACATCCGCATCTGTCAGAGCACGGGGACCGCCAATAAATAAGATTCCCCCGCCATTTTTAACAAAATTGGCAAGATTTTTTTGATACTCAGGTTGCAAAAAACGCATCAAGGTAAAGTTCTGCATCACGATGACGCGAAAATTGACGAGCTCCTCCGTAAACAAACGTTCAACGGGAAATGGTATGAGACTTAGTTCACGCTCACTTGCATTTTGACTGTCCCATGGATCTCGCAAAATAAAGAAGCTGATGACATCAAATTTCGGTTCGGCTTTAAGAAATCTCCTCATAAATCGACCGTCCCAAGCAGGGGAGCCCAATAGGTGCAACACTCCAACTGTATTTGGCATGACGTCGAGGACACGAGTTTGTATATTGTCCCAAGTATCAAGCTCGCCGGCAACGGCTAGGGCTTTGACCGAAATAATATGGGGACCACGCTTTGGCGCAGCAAACGTCATGTCAGCGGCTCCTTCGGAGGCGCCCGCTGCAAATTCAATTTCACTAGACGTCGTAACTTTGCCGTCTAATAAAACTTGCACTTGAACTCGAGCCGCCTTTGAACCCTCCTCTCGGACTCGTTCAACTCGAGCTGTGACCTGTACATTTTTGCCCTCAAACGCAAGTGGCGCCATGGCAACGGATTCAACAGTAAAGCCAGGAACCCGAGGAGAGCCAAATGCCGCGACTAAACCAAGAGTCTTATGCCATTGCTTTCCGTTTGCAGTTATTTTGTGTTGATGATTGCCGGCCTCACGACCCCGGTCCTTGAGGCGATCATCCCAATTGATCGAGGGACGAAAATCCCCTCCGTCCGACAAAATCATCCAGGGCTCTCCACCTGTTTTGTAAAGCCAGGGTTCGATCACACGACTTAAGGGTGTGAATCCTTTTTTTGTATCCTTCGCCAGCTCTGACAAATGGGTGACCTTTGGCATACATCCAAATTGCAAACAAACATCATCGATACGTTTGAGTAAATCCTTGGCCTGACCTTTGGGGGATCCCTGATTTGTCTCTGACTGAGACATACTATCGGAATCATCAACCAAAACATGGATCGGCTGCAAAGCTACAGTCCCAGGAATTCTCTTGGTCACCGTCTCTGGGAAAAGACTCAAAATAATAGGAATGGTCCAACCAAGCCGACACAATCCAGCGCCAAGTCCCCGCACAATTCCCAAATTTCGCATCCAAAAATATGTAATCCCGACGATGCAACACAACCAAATTATTGCGACCACATTCATTGCGGAGCCCTCAATCGTTTCAAGATTTCAGGCAAGTGAATTTGGTCTCGTTTATAATCGGTAGTGAAGGCCATCATCATCAAATTCACAAAAATTCGCACCTGTTGCTCATTTGCCACGGCCGTGTCACACGACCACTTTTGCGGCACATCTTGCAACGAGGAAAGCAGGGAGTAGGGAGCCGCAATTGCCGCCACCCGCCCGTCGAAGGAAAAAATTTGCCATCCGCGCCCTTTGCAGCTGGGAAGAGAATTCAGGAGATAAAAACTCCGCATGAACTCATGATCTGGGGGCAACCCCATCCACCCAGACGGATTGACAGTGCCACGCATCAACGGCTCCAATAATTTTTCCAAAGCACCGGTCGGCTGAGGTCCATCTACAATCAATATCCCGCCACGCTTTAGCCACATGCGACCTACTTTCGTCATTCGGCCATTGGAATCTGCGAGCTTTGAAACAGACGCCGTCCATACCCACGGGCGTTCGGAGGCCGCCTCGTCAAAGACGCTAAAAAAATCCGGCTTCGGGGACATCTCAAAACTAGTTCGCGAAGAAACTTCATGGGCAAGAGTCTGAAACGTCACAATGGTGGATTCCTTAGTATTCATCCAATCGATATGGACTTGAGCCTGTGACTGGTTCTCCCAAACAAATGAACCTACTGTTATCAAAAGAATGGCTGCAAGTTTTTCCATTCGCGCCATTCTCAAACGACGCCATTGCCAAACTATTTCCGCAAGCATCGCCATAATTATAGACCCAACCAAGACTCGCACCCATGGCCAAGGATCTTCACTATCTCTTTTATTTGGAGCATGATTGCGCGCCACCCCACCCGAGGCCGACCAAGACGGGGGCAATTCCGCAGGCGCGACAAAGGCAAGCATGCTCTCGCCCATCGGCACATTTGTCTCGCGAAGCACCATCGTCCTAGAGACATCAGACCCGAAGTCTCTGTCTGCGACTTCCGACACATCAGAAAATCGAAACCAAGCGCCTCCACCGGAATCTTCGCTCCCCGATGTTTGAACGGTGGTAAGGCTAGCAAGGCGTTTTATAAGAATTGGAAAACTGCCCCACGTTATGCCAAACTTTGGATTCGGTCGCAACGGCACCGTAAACAAAGTTAAATCTAAACCCTTAACCGGGTCCATTAACAACATGGCGATCCCTTCGTGTGCTGCACCGACTTCTCCACCAATTTGTTTTGCGCCAACGGCAACCAAGATATCAATCCACCTCTCGCGAGGTAGTCCCTCATCACACATGTCTTTCGTTATTCCAAGACCATATTGCGCAACACATTGACAGATAGCCGCAAACGACTCTCCCGCAAGACGAGGCGTGATCCAAATGGGAATTCCGCGCCGCCCCACACGACTAACTTGTGTCATCTCACTAGTTGCAAGTTTTGGGCACCAAGAATCTCGACTTGAGTCTTCGCCTGAGAGCACAATCATAAATTGCGCTCCGGTCATAAACTCTGGAGTTTTTCCAGTCGCCAGCAATGGCCACTGATCAAAGCGCAAAACGTCATACCCCGAAACTTCAAGAGCCGTCTCCAACGGCGACAGCGGGTCTTCCAACCTTAATTCGCCAGTCGGCTCTCCAATCACAAGCACACGATCTCGGCGACCAATAACCGGCGTTCGAAATTTATTATCTAAGATCAAAGAATCGCCTCCGACCACTTCCAGGGTCCATTCAATGGCCTGCTTAGATCCGTCTTGTGGGATTTGCATGGACGGCCACGCCATACTAATCGTCGCGTGACGCCGCCCTGCTGGAATATCCCAGTTTACAGAACCCAACGTCTCTCCGCCATAACTGGCGGTCAAAGTGCCTGACTCGGCCGTGGCCAACACACCTTCCGAAATTTCAATCTCCCAGTCCATCGTCCTCGCGCCCACGGCACTTAGAAAATGCGCATCTTGGATAAATACGTTAGATAAAAACTCTCGGTTTGAAGTGGCCTCGACATCCACATGCCTGACATCTGCATCCACCAGTAAATATTGCCACTGGAAGCCACCCCAACTGTGTTGATCCCGATCTGAAATAATAAATAATTGGTCAATTTCACCAATGCGTGCAACTTGAGCACGAATACCACGACCAATTTTAGAGCCTCCGCGATGGAATCCCAACCCCATTATCAATTCGGCCGCACTAGACGGTGTCGTCATTTCATAAACATCATCGCCATGACTCGTTCCAAAACTAACGCGCGCTTTCGGTCCAATTTGCTCTAGAACTGAAACCAATTTCTGACCAAGCTCGGTCAGAGTAATGTGCGCTGAAACCGATGGACTCATATCTACATAGACATGAATTTGAGATATTCCCGGCTCAAATTCGGAGAACACCTTGACACTAGGTCTTGTGCTCCAAAGAGATAGGGCAGCCGCACTAACGACAAAAGCGATAAACGGAATCCAGGGTGGTTTTTTTACTATAATTCTGGGCAATCGACTTACTGGCATTTCCAATATTCGAATGATCGGCATCCAAAAATCTCGTGTTCGAATGCGCACAATCAGCCACAATATGATTGAAACGGCTGCTAATCCCACCGCCAGCGATGACAGGCCCGACCAAGAAAAAATTGATTGCAATCCAACAGGAATCACATTCATTAGCGAATGGCCTCCGTCGTTAACCAGTGAAAAAAATCTCCCACCTTCGTGTGGTCATCAATAGCCAGGTAAACGCCACCAGCCTTCTTTACGGTCTTATGCACCTTGCTTCGCCAGTCTTTCATGGCTGTCGCCCAAGCATCTGCCGCCTTTAACTGGTCACCCAAATATATTTTGCGCCCACGCGACTCGTCACGATAGGTCGTCGGCCCGTCCATCCATGCTGATTTAGATTCTAACCAACTAAAAACATGAATCACGGACAACCCACGGATTTCTGTCCACGCATCAGGAAATACGGTGTTAGATAAAAAATCACTCAACCACCAGGTACAGTTAAAATTGGTTGGCGTCCAATTCGCTACCACCATAAACGACTCTAGGGCGTCTGCAAAACCAGATCGCACACAGTGGGCGTACATATCCAATACATCGGTAGGGCTGCGAGGAATCCACACGCGACTCACATCTCCGCGATGATCTAAAAAACCAAGGGTCACGGCATCGCCAATAGTCAAATGTGAATACGCAAGATACAAAGCGATACGAATCGCTGTTTCAATTTTTGGAAGGGACTTCTCTGCCACACCATGCTCTCGCAGCGACGCTTGCGGCGGCCAATTCAACGTATCGCCTCTATCAAGCACGATCGCCACATTCGCCGAAGCTTCGTCGCGATGCTCCCTGACAATTAGCTCATCCGTACGCGCATATGCTTTCCAGTCAATAAGGCGAATCGGGTCGCCGTGCACATAGACTCTAGAGTTCTCGGGACTGCGCGAAATGCGGCGCAAATTCATAATCATGGAGCCCTGCATACGCGGCGAGGACTTCGAACGCGACGACGCAATATCCTCCGGAATTCCTGGCTGAAGATCGGCGAGTGTATAATTACTACTGAGGTGACTTTCCATGGCTAGCCCGCATTCTCGATCTGATTAATCAATACCCAAGGCCTGATTGCCGCGATCAGCCTGAACACGGTCGAGCAATTGATCGACCACTTGATCGGCTGTTAATCCATCACGCACCGCATGGGCCGTCAAACGAATGCGATGACGAAGCACGGGATGAGCCATTCGCTTAATGTGATGCCAGCGTACAACTTCGCTTTGTGTCATTAATGCATAAGCACGGCTAGCTGAAATAAGACTGATTCCTGCTCTAGGACCCGCCCCATACCAAAGGGCCTCTTTGACCATCTTTGGACACATCGAATCCTCGGGCCGTGACGAACGAACAATATCTGTAACTGCGGAAATTAACGTCTCCTCAACTCGAACTTGCCGAGCCCGCTGCATCACGCCCAACAAAGTTCCGGAAGCCATGGCAGGCTCATCACTTGTCCAATCAAGTTTTTCGCCAACTAAATTTCCTGTGGCATGAGTCGATAACATTTTTTGCTCTGCCTCCGCTGACGGATAGCCAACCAACGAATGCATAAGAAACCGATCCATTTGAGCCTCAGGCAATGGAAACGTACCTTCAGACTCGTAGGGATTTTGCGTCGCAAAAACTAAAAATGGCTGCGGCAATACATGCCGCTTTCCAGCCACGGTCACGGTTCGCTCTTGCATCGCCTCCAAAAGCGCAGATTGGGTGCGTGGTGACGCTCGGTTAATTTCATCGGCAAGCAACATGTTTGTAAATACTGGGCCGCGAAAAAAATCAAAGCTGCGCCGCGATGTTTCCGGGTCGATATTTAATATTTCACTGCCCACGATATCCGACGGCAGCAAATCTGGCGTAAATTGAATTCGGCCAAACGCAAGACCCAATGCTTTCGAGAAAACTCGAACGAGCGTCGTTTTTGCAAGCCCCGGAGCCCCCGTCAAAAGCAAGTGACCTCCAGCAATAAAACACGCCAATGTCTCGCTAATCAATTCGTCTTGTCCATAAATGACAGCGGAAATCGTTTGCCTAAGTCTTGACGCTGCGTCGGCCGCCGCCTCAATGGATAAGGATTCAATGTCCACAGCTGACGACCTGTTTGATGCTGATGAATCGGTCATGAGGTCAGTTCCTTTTAATCAATAAGTACGGGTAATATTTGGAACAATCTTTTTTAGAGCGTCTGGGGTTGCTGACGCTAAGTATAAACCTGAAAATACAAAATTGCCATACGAAGTTGTGATTCAAAGCAAGGAAATACTAGCCTCGGATGTCCGCTAAAGACATCTCTGCGTCCGCATGTTTTATCGAGATAAAACTCTCAAAAAACACTCTAATATTTAGTTCTCATTCAACCGCCCAAGGCCAAAAGCCTTGTAAGCAAAAACAACGCTTCAAAGGAGTCCACATGAAATTTATCGCCGCTCAAATTCAAACCCTTATCCTCAAGCTTAAAAAACACTCGCCTAAAAATTCATCCCGCGGCAGCGTGACCATGGAATACATCATCGTCAGCAGCTTTGCGCTCCTCGTGAGTATTTCAGCGGTAACGTGGCTTGGAAGCATCATTAAAGACCGTGTTTCAAAAATCGCCACAAAAATGGGCGTTGACTCGACTAATTTTGACCTCGACCTAGATCTCGACCGATGAACGTACCGTCACTCGTTGTGGCCGGTAGCCTTCTCGTGTTGTCTATAGCCGTTCAATTTGAAACGTCAACCATGCTCCTTCAATCGAACAAGTATCGACAATTGGTTTTGGCTAGCACTGACCGTTGCCCCAAAATTCCTGAAGATGACATTTGTCAGGTGAAAATTGCTGCAAGACGCGACGGGCTGTGGGACGTTTGTAATGATTCCGCAGCTCCTAGCGGCGCCAATTTACCCATGCATCGTTGGTTTCGCATTTCAGGTCAATGCCGGATAATGGATCACACGGTAAATATTTCCTTGCCCTTAGCGCCCCAATTAGTGTACCGCTAAACTAAACAAGTAGATTCTGCTGAAAAAAATTTCCAGTATTTTTTTTAACAGATGTAGCGTTCTGAGGGAGGCCTATGTATTTTTCTGTTGTAAAAGTTGTATTTGAAAATGAAGGCGGAGCCCATTCCGCCGATCGCAAGGAAATGGCGATTCTTGTCGAAAAACTTCGTGCAAGATTTCGAATTACAGTAATGGCGTGCGCAAATATGACTGATGACGGCGAATCCTCGATCGCTTACACAAGTCTAGGCTTAAGCGAAGATACACTAAATAAGCAGATGGACGCCATTTCTGCATTCTGTGAAGACTCCGGCATCGGACGAATTGCCGACGAGGCTGTGCTCATGGATCACATTGATTCTATCGGCGATGAAGGGGAAGAGGGAGAAGAGGATGAGTCCTCTGGCCAACACTAGGATTCGGTCGCAAATGGCCGACCGAGGCGCAAACCGCTAAAACACTTCAGCTTTTTTGGGGCTACTTGTCCCAGAATGTGGGCCAAAGCCTATGCCACTTACCAAACTGAAATGAATAAATGACGGTTGTTTTTAGAACTTCTTTGTCAGTCCACTTTTTGCCATCTTTTAGGGTTTTTGTGGCATCAGAGCTGCACAAAACTACCTTTTTACCCGCAAAATTTGAGATGAATAAAGCGTTAGGCCTAGAGACGTATTGCTCAAGGCCTGCCTCCTTTGAAAGACTCGGATCTGACATAAGGCACTTAGACATCAGGGTACGAACGTCGTCCATGAGCATTTTTTTTGCGAGGAGTAATGGCAGATTTTTTGCCATGGCTACAAAATCAAGAGGCTTCACAAAAAATCCTGATATTCCTGATTTTGCGACCTCGACCACAATCTCTTTGGCACCATGACCCGTCAAAAAAACGACCGGCAGCTCCGTCGGTGTAAAAACTTGGCGAATTTCTTCGAGAACTTCTTTGCCACTTTTCCCAGGCATTTGATAATCAAGAATGACGAGGGAATACATTTTTTTAGAAAGTTCCGCGATGACCTTCAATGGATCAGTGACAACCGTGCAGGTGTGCTCTTGCATTCCAAGCCAGTCGCTCAGAATCTCACAAAGCTCAATTTCATCATCACAAACTAAAACATTCGCCATCTAAAAATATTCCCTGAAATAGAAATAGAGAGTAGCACTTTCCCGCACCAGAAAATTACCTGGATCATAATGCTCTTAAATTTTAGCAGGTCTTTTTTTGATTTGCAAAAACTAGGACTTATAGGTCAGGGCTACCGCATCTAAAACATAGTGATTTCATATAGTTAATTCTGGTAAAATTTCTCCAAAATCTAATTTGGGGGATGTGTTTCCATGGATGGAACTGGCCTTTCGCTCATCAAATGCTTTAAAAACGTTGAGGATCCTCGCGTTG